>JAGCJX010000004.1 GCA_017647795.1 Bacteroidales bacterium
AAATAGCAATCTTATCGTATTATTTACTAACGCCTATAATACCCTACATACCTAGGCAATAATCCAGCATTACTACAAAAATATCATTTTGCACCATGACATTTTTTATACTTAAGGCCACTCCCACAGAAACACAAATCGTTGCGTCCTAAAGGTTTATTAGGCAATAAAGTAGTTGTACTATGAGATGTCGCGCATTTCTCGCAAGCCCATTCTAATGTCGAGTCAAACTTCCATGGTGCTTTTATATAGAGCAAAGCATCAACTAAAGATTTACTTCCAATATTACTACCTAAAGACAACCACTCATCTGCTTTTGCCTGATACTTTTTAGTTTCACATTGACATTCCATTTCTTTGAATAAGCCAAATGGTTCTAGAGAATTAGCCGTGTATGATATACCTCGAAGTGAAGACACGCCATCCAGAACCATTGTCAGCGTAACAACAGTATGATTCTTTCTACTTCGTTCGCGTGCCATCCTCATCATCTTAAACAATTCGTCAATACAATCTGAGCTAAGATCATATAAAGCAAAGAGTACATCTGTCTTTTGAGGGCTTGAACTTTTTGAAATTTCATCACACAGACGTTTAAATTCTTCATTTATCCATCTATTTGCAATTCGATCACCTTCATCCGACACCTCCGCGCCAATTAGTTCAGGATAATAATTCCTATCAATACATTGAGCATAGTCCTCATCTAACAGCACAAAGTGCTTCGTTCCATCATCCCATAGTTTATGCAATAAATGATAACCTAGATATACTATTTCATTTGTGGCAAAGAACAGCTTATAAGTAGCCATACGTTGTCTAATATAGTAAAGGAAATCATACGGTGTCGTCAAATAGTGAGAGATCAATGCTAAATCAAACACACTGAATGCTATGGCTGGTTGATCATCATCTTTTTTTGATAGTAAATAAGCTACCTGAGACGTTAATGCTGGATAGTTTTCAGTTGTCAAGCATAATATAAAAACATCATTAATGGACTCAAAATCTCGTAGTTCTTCATTAGTTTCTTTATTTACAAACAACTTACCGTCTTTATCCATTAAAGCTTGTTTACATATTAGCCCTTGATTATATGCATTTTGCACGGCAAGTTTAAAATCCTTCTGCTGAGAATCCCAGTCTCCTATTTTCGACAATAAGGTTAGACGCTTAGACTTTATTTGAACGCACAAAGCCTTATTGCCATAAACACATAAAACATCAATATCAGTAATATCTTTATGGTGTTTATCTTTTATTACAATGTTTTTGTAAGTGTTTTCTGTCCCAAATATTGGTGCAAGTAGCTCATAAGCTATATCCTCACCGGCATTTCCTCTATTAGTACCAGCCTTTTTTCGGTACTGGTCATTTGAGTTCATCCAATAGAATGGAGCATCATATATGGCATTAAAGACTGCATACGTTATAGGGATAAAATACTTATCATTATCTATTTTAATTATAGGCGTCTCCTCTATCTTATTAAAAGATCCTGGCTCTATATACTGCTCATTACTCTCGCTACCAAAATTATATGTAAAATTAGTCATAAACTGATCGGCTCCCGCAAGATGATCTATTTCTGACTTACTTACACAGAACATATCCAATAGCGATTCACAAAAAGCCTTTACCCCCAACTTACGAACTGATTCATCTTCAGATATAAAGTATTCTGCAAGTATCTCACTATATTCTATAAAATCAGAAAACCATTCATTCCCCGAATCTTCACTCTCATGGAGCATTTGCTTTATTTCAATAGGAATATGAGGTACTTTAGAATTCTTAACACTAACTAGCGCTTTTATTGACTCTGCGATTGCAGCAACCTCTTCGCATACAAAACCTTTATTTTCCTTCAACCAAACAACATCATACTTGTACTTCTTATATAGAAAATTCTTGTACTCATAATCATACAGATTATCACCACCATAAAATATAGCCTCTCTAATCCTAAGATTTAAAGGAAACACTTCATCTATTTGCTCCTTGGTAGTTATTTCTGACCAATTTAAGTTATCCACTTCTGTCTTGATAAATGAGTGATGAAGTTCATCCATCAATAAGCGAATCTCACGTTTTAATTCAGATAATTCCTGCAAATCATTAGGATAGTTCCTTAAACAGCACTCATTCTTCACCCAAAATCCCAGCAACAACTTGATTTCCTCAGTTATCAGCACATCCCTATGATTCACCAAATGACATTCTTCAAGCATTAAAAACACATCTCTTCGAATTATCATCAACAAAGCATATATAAAGCCATCCTTCTTGGTAACTGCAATAATATCAGCAATTACCTGATCCATTGTTCTCACATTCATCTGTAGTATTTTTAAATAACTTCCACTATTCCAAAGATATGAACTTTTCACCAAGAACTTTCCCGAGAAGGAAAAGTATCGTTAAACGATACCTTTTCATAAAATGCATATTTTCGAGTTAAAGTCTCAAAATCGCGATTTTAACTCACTTTTATGTGAAATTTTCACATATCTAACAGTTAAGATTCAAAAATCACAAACTTAACGCATTACTCCCACAAGAAGTTATATATAAAAAATCTTATATATAGTTTAAATTATACATAGCACTAATTCACATACATTGGGGATGACAGTATTTGAATGGCCAAAGACAAATTATGCTCCCAGAACATAATGTTCCAGAAGCATAATATCGCGTTAAATATGTTCTATGCGGTATTTAAAATTTCTTTAAGTACCATATTAGTCAATAAACTCATTCAGTCTCTTTACTAGTTCATGCACTGTCGTAGAAGATTCCGCTGATGAGGGTGCAACTCCCGTTTTCTCTGCAAGCAGGGTTTCTGCATTTTGAATTGCTGCCTGCTCCAATGGCTTTATTCTCTGGTAGAGCTTCTTTGCATAACCTGTCTTCTTTGAATATAGCTCGCCAAGGTACTTGCTCAGTCTGTCTGCATATTTGCTCCTATGCAGAGGACCGCGACACAAATTGAAATGAAGCAGGAACCAGAGTTCGAATGCCTGATTGCTGTATGCGACATTGAAGCCGTTGTCCTTAGCATATGTTATCGCTTCATCAAAGTCATTGTAGTCATCCTTATCGAAGACCACCCAGCAATAGTCAAAAGTCTTTCCTTTTGCCTTTTCTGCCTTCCTGATAGCAAGAGCCTCCTTAACCAATGACATGGTACCTAATCCTTTGCCGACAGCCTTGACTGTGGCAGATGTCAGACGGAATGCATTGAAGTACTCCGGTTCAGTATTTTCTCCCTCACAAACAATCAGAAAGGACTTCTTCGGGATCCTGAAGCTATAACTTCTCTTTAAAGAGTGTTCCTTTCTTGGGTTATATCTCGCGCTCATACTACTTTAAAGCTTTTGACAGGTCATCAATTATCGGGGTGGCTCCGTACTTTCCGAGAAGGTAATCCTTCTCGTAGGACGCATCGCTTCGCACCCTGTAATCAGACAGAGGATAGAGACTGCTTTCGCCTCGACCATTCTTCTGAGTGAACCATATCTGATCGCGTCTGAGAAGGTTGCTGCTAAGCAGATTTGTATCATGAAGAGTTACAAGCAACTGAGCGTTGCGACTGTTACCAGACTTAGTGTTGAAAAGCGATACGATTCTCTCAAGAAGAAGTGTATGAAGTTTTGCTCCAAACTCATCCACAATAAGACGCTTACCATTCTCCAGGGCGTCAAGTATAGGATAGGCCAATGAGAAATACTTCACTGTTCCTTCAGATTCGCTGTCCGTCATAGAGAAAGTCACAGTTGCAGCCTCTTTACCTTCATCGTCATACTGTGTATGTGATGTTAGAACTCCACTGTCACTCAAAGTAATGTCATCGATTCCAAGATCTGCATATCTTGAGAAATCAACCATCTTCTTTCTGGTCGTAGGGTTCTCCATCGCTTTCAGAGCCATAGACCACACTTCATTCTCTGAGTCTCCAGTAATTATGGTAGTATCAGCCAGCCACTTCATCACGGCACCAGAATGCGGCTCATTAAACTGTCCTGCCAATGAAAGGAGCAGAGCATTGTCCCTGACCATATTCTTGTCGGTCAACTCCTTTCCGATAGAGAAACGAGGATGGAGTTCGTACTCATTTTCCTCACGATAGAACAGTTCTACTTCCTTTGAGCGTTTCTTGCCTGCCTTCACATACAACCACTCTCTATGCACCTTTTCCGCACTGGCTTCGAATCCGTATCTATACGTTTCTTCGCCAATCAGAATCACGATTTCAAAGAGACTCGGCTCCTCCACACTTGTAGTTGAAAGAGCAAAGCTGCTGACCGGAATCTTCTCCCCGGCCTGTACCTCCTTTGAAGAATTCATCGTGAACCACTTAAAGAAAGACATAGCCTTAATCAGGTTAGACTTTCCGGATGCGTTAGCTCCAAACAATGCACAAGTTCTAGAAAGCACAACAGGCATTTCACCTCCCGCTGAGAAAGTGACATCACTGATATCGGCCTTCTTATCCTTCAAAGATGTTGCGACCATCGAGAATGTCACCTTATCCTTAAAAGAGAGGAAATTTGCGAATGAGAACTCTAAAAGCATAACTTAACTTCGTTTTATGTGAATTTTTCACAAATTTAACAGTTAAGATTTGAAAATGCAAAAATCAACCCATTTCTTTCTCAGAAACAAAATCCTATTGTTTCCCCTCCAGAATCTTCACAAGATCCTTCTTCATATCGATGTCGATCGTGCGGTAGCGTGTGAAGGCGCGGCTGCCTTCGACGTGGCCAGTGAGGGCAGAGACGAGGTTCGGGTCCTTGACCAGCTTATAGATGTTGCCGATGAAGGTACGACGGACCATGTGGCTGCTGGCGATTTCGTTGATCGGAACTTTGACTTCGGTTCTAGTCACGGTGTCGAGCTTAATTACGAGGTAGGTCACACCAGCTTTCTCAAAGATGATTTTGATGTTATCGTTGTATCGCTCTGAACTCTCGAACGGAAGGAGCTGATCTCCTGAAAGGTCTGCATATCTGTCGACAATCTCCTGCGCTATGGCATTCAACGGTACCACCACAGTACGGACATTTTCCTTGATAGTCTTCTTAGGAATATACTCTACTGCGCCGTTGATGACATCCCTTTTCTTTCGGCGAAGAAGGTCACCTATTCTGCAGCCGACATTACATTGGAACACGAAGATATCTCTCTGAATAGCAAGAAGATGAAAATCAGAAAGATCAACTGTATATATTTTCTGAACATCATCCAAAGTAATATATATCGGTGAGCCATACCTCTCAGACGGCATCTCAAAGCCTTCAAATGGAAATGAATCAATGATCTTAGTCTTATACGCCCAGTTAAAGAACGCGCGCACTTCCTTGAAGATTCCACTCATGTAGTTTTCTCCGCGAGGCCTGATTTCACGAGCCTCAGGATTGTCAGTGAGTATCTTCGGATACTTCTCTACATATTCAAATTCATTTTCTATGTAGTCATAGAGACTGTCGAGTACATCCTTATCCACCTTCAGGACATCACAAAGACATATCGCTTTCTGCCGGTACTGCATCTCATGTACGACTCATAGCGATGAATCATACGGCGCAGCACCTCATCATGACGCCTGCGTCCATCTCCCATATCTCTTCCGGAAAGGAACTGGTCGTAGAGTTCATCAAAGCTTGGAAGTTTCTTTTTAGAAGAAGACAGCTTTGCATTAGGATCATATGACTTCAGAGCCTTTTCCAGCCAATTATCCTTGACCTTTCCGGCCTCCTTATCATCAGTATATTTCTTATTGATATAAGCCTTAAGAGCTGCAAGGTCCTCGATGAGTTTCTGTGGCACCTCTTCATTGATAAGAACCCTTTTCTTCAGATCGCCGGCCTTAACATCCCAATGTTCCGGATTGACCATGATATTGGTTACCTGTCTCTGGCGGAATGCCCTTCCGTCGGAGACACTAATATGCAAAGGAACCATCTCGGCACCTTTAGTCCTCTTTGTTGTCCTGAGTTCAAATCTTATAGTCATACTCCTTCGTTTTAACTTCTGCAAAGGCATGCATTTTTTCTAAAACTTGGACAACATCTCCAAATCCTTCTTCAAAAAAGTACTAATGTTGACTACTTAAACAAAACATCAAATATAATTTATATCATTATATTTCAATGCCTTACAAGCAACAGAGACAGCCAGTAAACTATAAGATTTCGCCGGATTTCCCGTGATTCTGCCGAATCACAACCGAATCACAAGAATGAAAAAGACGTGTCAGAGCTCTCTGACTCAAGCCTTATCATTACTCCTGAGGATATTATGGAATTGATGAAATAGATTTCAGACGAAATCCATCAATTATTGTCTATTTTCGGGCAAAAGTACTATGGCAACACACCTTCCGAGAAGGCTGGAAAAGCCAATGCTCGTTGGGGTACTCGGACACGAAAGTATCAGGGGTTCTCAGAGTTATTCCTTCAAATACTCTCCAGAGTGGCTCAACAGCTATGCTGGCATAATACTAAGTGACGATATCCGAAACTACCCTGGAGTACAGTATACTCAGCCAGGTAAAGACGAGAACAGACTCCGCAAAAGAAGAAGGAAGACCTGTACGAAACCTCACATCATTCGACATGATTCTGGGAATCGAAGATACCACCCCCCTACTCCAACGCCGACAGGCGCTTGATGGCGTTTTCGTGGCCTAAACGGGCTGCTTTGTGATAGTATATCAGGGCCATTTCCATCTGAATGCCCGCTGATGTCAAACCGCATTCATAGAAATATCCGGCCTGATAGAGCGCCTCTGCCACCCCGTACCGGCCTGCCTCAATGAAAAAGTTTGCCGCTGCATCATATTGTCTTTCATTAGCATAACACCAACCGGCATACAATCCTGCTTCCGGGATAAACACATTTTCCGATTCAAAGATCTTGACAAATTTCTTTCTCGCACTGCGGTATTCCTGATCCCGGTACAAGCGTACTGCCTCATCCATTTTTTCCAAATCCTTGACCAGTGGTTTGAGATACGTCAAATCAAAATCATGCCGCAACACAAACCCCTCATCAAGATAATCCCAAGCAACATAAATCGATGCCGGGCCTTCCACCCACATTGTTTCAGCACGTTGCTTGTCCTGGTCACTCATTGTGTCATACTGAATGACCATAAAAGACACCCCACGCGCCTTAGACGCCAATTCATCCATACTCTGATAGATTTCCCGACTCCGCTCCGAATCATCATCAAACAAAACCACACGCGGCCAGCCGGAAAATTCGGACATAGAAGCATAACGGACCACTTGAGCAAAGGATGTAAATCCCAAGAACAAAGCCAAGAATGCGAAAGATAATTTCAGTCTCATAACACTGGATTTCTGAAAAGATTTCTGTTTCGTACTTTTATCCCTACAAAGTTATTATTAAAATTCCATAAACATGAGCTTTGACAATTACAAATTTGTCCTCAAGACCTGCGCCTCTTCGAAAAATGAAGTGACGGGCGAAGACATTGAGCTGGAAGACCGCTTTGAATGCGACCTCAAAGGCGTCACCCTCAAGGAAGGCGTAACGCTGTTCTCGCCCACGAAAGAGCGCTGAGGAACCTCTTTGAATACACCACTCATATAGTTCTCACTACGAGGCTTTATTTCACAAGATTCCGTAAGTTTACGGACTACACATTCAAATTAAAATAACATATACACTTTATTATCAATAATTTATACGACATTATTACACCCAGTAAAATACCCTATTCCACCGAAAAGTGCGTGATTTCGCCGAATCACAACCGAATCACAAGAATGAAAAAGACGTGTCGGAGAGCTCTGACACGTCTTTTTTGTTCCCTCCAGTCTCCGGGAAAGCGTGCTTTCCAATGGGGACTGGAGCGGAACAAAAAAATCCGGGAACTGCTTTTGAGAGCAACTCAAAAGCGGTTCTCGGATTTTTCACTCAGACTTGTAAGATGACCCGCGGAGGTCTGGGAATGCCATCGGCTCAATCCCAGCGGGAATGCCATCGGCCCAATCCTTGTAATTAGGGCTCCAGTACAGGATTTTCCTCTTCCACCAGGTTTGCAGCTCTCAACATCGATCCCAGTTGAGCTTGACGGTCTTTTCCCTGCGTCTTTGCTGGTTTGGGGCCCAGTTTGACAAGTTCTCTAACCGCTACCGCAATGGAATGGCCCTTATCACTCGAAAGCATATTCATTCTATCAACTGCCTCAACTGCTTTCTTAAGCGACTTCTCGGCATCCATAAATTCCTGCATAAAATCAACAACTCTACTCAGAACCATTTCGGCTTTTGCTACAATCTCTTCGTGGTTGTCTATCGACTTCTGACGCACCCACATATACCGAACCATTTCTATCAGAACCAGCAGGTTACGCTCACTGGCCAGACATACGCGATGTTCATTGAATATCCTTTGCCAAAGGGTTGCATCATAACTGGTCACAGCTGCGAGGGCTGCTTCACTCGGCACAAACATAACCACATAAGGCAACGGTGTATATCCACCACTCGCACTTCGGTCGTAATTGCGCCCCGAGAGGATGCGTGCTTGAGCCGTAATTTTATCCGCAAAAGCTTTCAGTACTGCCGCCTGATTTTCTACCTGAAGATTGGCAAAATCCAAATCCTCAGGAAGTTGAAACTTTGAATCAATATAAAGGATACTCTCAGTCTGAGGATAGAGCAGCGCTGCATCGGGACGCATCTTCTTCCCCTCACTATTCTTCAAGGCCGAACCATCCTCGTGGCAAAGGGTGTATTGCAGTATGTATTGTTTTCCCTCCAACAATCCAGAACCAGCCAAAATATCCTTCAGCATTTTCTCACCCAGGTTTCCCTGTATCGTCACACTACCACTCAATGCCGTAACCAGACGATCTGCCTCCCGAGTCAAACGACCTCCTGTTTCCACAAATTGCTTGATTTCGCTTTGCAAAGTGGCCCGATCCTCGATATTCTGTTTCTTGATTTGTTCAAGCTGATCCTGATAGGGACGCATAATTTCAGTGATACTCTGACGATTGCTTTGCTCGGTTTGCTGACGGATCTGTGAGCGAACAAGCTCCAGCTGCTGTCCCAGTTGTTGTTTAAAATCCTCTCGACGGTCAGCATCGGCATCCTTAAATCGTTGCTCCTGTTGGGATAATTGATTCTGAAATTCCTCTTGTCTGCGCTGCAGTTCCGATTCAAAACGAGCAAGATCCACTTTCTGTTGTTCTCGCAAGATCTCAATTTCCTTCATGAGGGAAGATGTTTGAGCCGAAACCTTCACAACCTTTTGTTTTCCAATAAAATAACCAAGAATACCACCCACTACTAGGGCAATTATAAAAAGTAAAAATTCCATATTCCTATATGATTAGTTTCATCGACCATTGTTTAGAACGTCTCGCCCCGCCTCCACTTCGCCTCGTTGGCCTTCAAGTCCTGATTCTCGAGGGAATAGGTATTGAACCACAAACAGAGTTCCAGGGCGATGGTCACCATCGTTTGCAACAAAAGAGTATTTTGCTGTTGACGCACATAGTCATCAACGCCCAGCTTCAAATCCTCCCAACTGTGACTGGCGTCCTGCACCACATCCAAGTAGTAAGCCAACGACCGAGCCAAGGTCTGCGGCATAATTTTCTGTCCGTCAACAATCTGACAACCATTCTCTGAGCGACCCTGTACAAACCGTTTGAACTCGTTCAAGGTACGGATTTCCTCGGGAATAATCCGCAGGTGTGCACACTGATCCTGGATGTTCTCCACCAGCTTCCGCAACGGATTGAAATAGTTGATCGTATCCTGCGGATCGTGTGCACCGCTCTCGCAGTAAACCAGGATGTCCAGCAACAGTTTATCGGCCTGCACACAATCTTTCGCCGCCTGCAGCTCCAACGCATACAGATTCCGGATCCGGAACGCCGGCGAATTGATCTCGTCCACATCCTGTTTCAACTTGGCAATCAAAGTCCAGAAATCGTCCTTGTGGAAAATCCTCCCATTATGAACCAACTCCCGAAGCTGGTTGTAACGCAGGTAGCGTTCCTCCACCAGTTCCGGCCGATCGGTACAAATGTAATACGGAAACATCCGTCCCATACCCCGATTCTTCTCCACGATCTGCTGCACCTTGTTAAAGCCCGACGAATCCTGATCATCCGCCGCCACGCCATCTTCCCCCGCACCAAAATTCACCCCCGTAATCAGCGCATCAACCTGCCCATCGTTAAGCTCCAGCAGACGGGTCAATTCGCCAAGGTTGTGTGCCCGCATCAGCTCCACACCCTCCTCAAGACAACTGGCAATCCGCTCCTCACTGCAAAACGTATCCACCTCATCGTCGATCATGATGACTTTGTATGTTTTGGTCATAGTTGGTAAGTTTACGAGTTCAATAATCAGATGACTTGTAAAGTTACAAAAAATCTGCTATCACCGCACAGCCTGTACCCCGCCATTGCCGGCTTGACCGGCAATCTCATAGACAACCGGTCGTGGCCGGTCATGACGCACAGAGGCGCGCTCCTCCTAAAAAAACAGCACCCTTTGGCTTAATGGCCAAAAGGTGCTAGCATAAAGATTGTGTCGTATCCGAATCAATAAGTCAAGGCGAATTTCAAACCGACTGCCTCCGAAATCATAATGAATGTAGATAACTGCATATCGGTTTCACCTTTTTCCAGCATAGCCACATACTCACGTTTCTTGCCGATCTTATCTGCAAGTTGCTGCTGTGTAATTCCAGCTGATTTACGGGCATTTTTTAGCACCTCAGCATAGTACCAAGCACGAGACTTCGCATCAAACTCATCCCGCGAAACAGTACCCTTCGCTCCATACTCTTCAACAAACATATCCTCTGCTGTTGGAAGATTTTTAAGCTTGTTCATGTCAATTTTCGATCTCATAGCTGTAAACTCTCTAAAATTTGTTCTGCTTTCTGTATCTCCTTCTTATAGTCCTTTGTAGACTTTTTCATAAACCCATTCAAAAGAAGTATCTGTTCGGCCTCAATAAAATTCTCATGATCAATAGTAAAGAGAACAACTCTATACTCATTTCCGACCGAAATTCGCAACTCGTAAAAGTCAGTATCTACTAGTTTCTTAACCAATTTAGTATTTACAACCTTTATATCCGCAATGACGTTCATGGCATATTTTACCTTATTCTGAACATTTACCGGTAGCGAGGTGTAAAACTCATCAAATTCTGTACTTCTGATCAAAGTTCTCATATTGCAAATGTAATATATTTATTACATTTCGCAAAGCAAATGCCACAAAATCTCTTAATTTCCGTCATTATCGGCTTGCGTGTCGCGCTACACTCCGTCATTGCCGGCTTGACCGGCAATCTCATAGATGACCCTTTGGTTTAAGGCCAAAAGGTGCTAGCATAAAGATTTCTCACCAACCCTACTTCTCGACGATCTCGTGGACCAATTTGTTGAATTCGAGGATTTCGGGATAGACCTGGTCGATTTCGGAGCGTTTGTTTAGGGAGAGGGCGAGTTTGTGGTGAGCCTTCTTGAGGGACTGGAGGGCAGATTTGCCTTTGCGGAGGACGGTCTCGCAATCTTTGAGGCGGCGACGCATTTCCAGGTAGAACCGGTCTTCTTCGCGGCCGGAGAGCGAATCACAGAGCTGTAGGTACATCGTATATTCGGCGGCGAGTTCCTGCTTCTCGTGTTCGACCCAGGCCTTCATCGGTTCACCGGTCAGCAGCTTCGCCAAGGTATCGCAATACATCCCGACGAGAGTATCGGCCATTTGTACATAATCCCGGACAAGGACGGCCTGTTTGCGACGGACCAAGGCCTCAGCGCCCTGTCCCAGCAGCTTTCCACTCCATTTCGCATAGCCTTCGGGCACGACCAGACCCACGCCCAAGCTGTTGTAATGATGAATCAGGGAGTCGAGTTGACGGCCGATGCCCCGCAATTGGACGCCGTACTGCTCGTAGCGCGTCGGGGCGCAAAGGCTCTTGAGGTTGCGAAAGTAGCTCTCCAGAACATCGGAGTAAGCCAAGAATTTGCGGAAGGCCTTCTCTTCCTGAATCTGAAAATCCACCACGTCGTTCAACTGGCTGACCCGCAAGTCCGGAGAGATCAACGTCGCGGTAAAATAAAGACTGCGTTCGCGCCGGCTGTCCGACAGGGTCTCCAGGACCTGCGCCGGAAACTGACTGAGCGTATCCACGCGTTCACACAACTGGCCCACGGTCTCGATCTGCGTCTTGTGCAACACCGAGCACGCCACCGCCATCCACAAAAGCCCACCAAGGGCCGTTAACTGATAGAAGAATGATTTTTTCATAGCTCACAAATCGCCCGCGAAAGGGATTTGTGACAGGGGTTAGGACTACTCCTGAAAGTTATTCAACTTCACAGATTCGGAAAGATTTCGTAATCATACCTATCCCCATGCACTCTTTCTCCCGTCATTGCCACCCTGCAGAGTCCGTCATCACAGCCTCACATCATCCGTCATTGCCGGCTTGACCGGCAATCTCCGACTAAACACTTTCGTTTTATTACTAAATTATTGCAATTTTGTTCAAAACCGCCTAAATTTACACCAACAAAACACGTAAGTCCATGAAAAGAATACTACCCATCCTTGCCCTGATGATCCTGTTTGTTGGAAATACCTTTGCACAAAACAAGCAACGTTCCTTGGAAATCACCACCGGTCATCCGGGCTTTTTGCATGCAGCCGAGTTCCCTTGGACGCAAGCCGAAATTGAAATGAATTGGAAGGGTCAAACCTATACGGAAGGTCCGCAGCCGGGAATCAACATCGGATACACATACCAATGGACCAAGAGATGGGAGATCAACACGATGCTCAACCTCCACCTCACCTTCATGGACATCCATCAGCAACCCTTGCGGCCAGGCGTTGAAGACAACGGAAAGTATGGTCCTGACACACAGGGCAGATATGACTGGCAAGCAGATCCGACCACAACCACCCAGGTCAAACTCTACGGAGGCTTGTCCGCCGCGTTCCGGTACAAATGGATTGTTCGCGACAGTTTCAGCCTGTACTCCGCACTGGGCGCAGGATTTTCAATCGGCTTACCCATCCCCTTCCCCTATATCGCCCCGATCGGCATCAAGTTCGGCAAAGGCAAGGTCTTCGGCCTCGCAGAAGTCACCCTCTCCCCCGCCAACACATTCGTCATGGCCGGCATCGGTATTCGACTGTAGGCATAAAATTCATTATATTTGCAGACATACTAAAATTAGGGAGTCCATCCTTTAATTCCAATTGTCGCAGTGATGAATACTTTGTACATAGATACGCTTCGTGAAGAATACATTCAGAACCATATAAGACAACAAATCAGAGAAGACCTCATAGAGGAGAATAATGTCGAGCAGCGTGATGTCAAAGGATATCATGGCCGGGAGATTCTAGAGCTTCTTCAAAATGCAGATGATGCTTATCAGAAGAGTATTGATCAAGGGAACAAGCCCAATACAGCATTGAATGTTGAGATTTCCTATCTTGAGGACTGCTTGACGATATCAAATACGGGCACCTTCTTCGATGAGGATGGCATCAAAGCCATTGTACAGGGAAATAACAGTCCAAAGAAAGGAACATATATTGGAAATAAGGGTACTGGATTTCGTTCAGTTCTCAATTGGGCCAAAGCTATCAGAATCTTTTCAGGAGAATTTGCAGTTGAATTCTCAAAGGAATATGCGAAGGAACTGTTTACTAGTATCAAGAATGAACCCCAAATTGCAAAACAGTTAAAAAAGAATGAAAAACTGTACATCCCTATGTTGGCTGTTCCGAAGAACATTCGCCATGACAGACCGGCAGACAGGACAACGATTGAGGTGAATGTAGATAAGAGGAAAACAACCGATGAATATTCTGTGGAAAAGCAGCTGGATTCGATTGATCTGAGAATTCTTCTTTTCCTACCGAATATTTCCAAGATAAGCATTACCATAGAAAGCAAGAAGGTTGTATACCAACGATGTATGAAGGAATCTTATGAGAACTCTAACTTAAAGCATAAGAATGTAATCCTGTCAAAAATAGTAGATGACGAGATCGCGTATAGCGAGGAGTTCAAACTGTTCAACAAGACGGTTAAAAAGGCGTTTATTGAAGATGAGCAGCCTAAAGATGTCCACCTTGCGATCGCAGTTCCAGTGGGTATAAAGCGTCCGATTAATCACCTGTACTCCTTCTTTCCCTTGCTTGATACAGATGCTCCTTTTGACTGTGTCATGCATGCAACATATTCACTGGGTGATCATAGAAATACAGTTATCGCCAATGACACCAACAAGAAGATAGGTGAGTATCAGTTAGACTTCCTGTTTCAGATTGCTAATTTTTTAAGTCAGAAAGATCCTCATTGTGCACAGTCCATTCTTACCCCAAAGCATTATAATTATAATCTAGGCAAGATACTTCCCGCAGCATTCTCAAGACTTTCTCTAGAAGATTATTATGTAAAGGGTCTTGTAAATCTTAAGATATTTAAAACAGTCACAGGAGACCTCGTTTCAATCAATGATGGTCCAAAGAGTATAGAAGTCAATTTCCCTAAATGCTTCAATGAAGCTCCGTTTAGTAAGTTGTTAAGTCATGACGTGAATGTCGCTCCCCTGATCAATCTCATTACAAGCCGGTTAAATATTGATATACAGTTCCGTGCAGATGATTTATGTGAGGCCATCAACAACCGAACTAACGATTGGACGATTTCGGAACAGGTGGAGGTTTTTATCTGGTGGAATGAGAATGGTAAAAGATCAAAGTTACCACAGTTACTAAAGGCTCGAAGCGAAGGGCATACTGATAGATGGTTAAATGTAGGAGAAGAATGTTATTTTCTCGAAGGCAATTTTGACGCCGTTGAATTGCCGGGATGGGTAAGGATCACTGTCTTATCCGATGACTATCAGCGGGAGCTTGTTAAGCAGGCAGAGTTGAAGTTTCCGCAAGTTGCTGGTGAAGATGTTGGCAGAAGTCCTAGCGTTATCCGACAAATCTGCCAATCAGGAAAATTCCCTTACCTGAATTTTAAATATCGCGACAAGAGTCATGCTTTACCCCTTGTTAATTCCTCTATTACAGACTACACGAAAGCGGTGGAGTTTGTTAAGTGGATATGGAAATACAAGATTAAACCCGTCAAAGAAACCTCAGAATCGATTCAGAAGATCACTTATAAGTTCCCGTCTGCTGATGGCAATATCGCAACTCAGGATAAACTCTATTTCGGATCAGGTTATGGAAACCCTTTGAGCAACCATCTGTTTCCTGCTGACTATAAGGAATTTCCATCATTTGATTTATTCGGTATCTCGAACAGTGAATCAGAAGAATTCCAAAAACTTTTCTCGGAATTCGGTATTGTTGTTTATCCTAAGATTGAGCTTTCCGAGATGGAAAATCTTTCAACTGCCTATGAGAAGCAGATGAAACATAAGATTGAAGCTTCAGGTGTATACGACTATGTAGGCTCCAGTTATATTGATTACTGCCAATACAGGTTACCTTACATAAAAGATTTATCTGACGTATTGCAGAAGCTGTCTATGTCGCAGGTGATAGAATGGATTATGAAGGACCACAAACTGAAGGAATACCTCGGTTACGATGTATACCCTTCTAATGACAAGGCTCTCGTAAGGTATCATGGTAATAATCAGCGTCATGAAACCCTCTGGCATTATAACCAGTCTATTGATAATTATATTCTATATACCTTCCAAAACACCCCCTGGATATTAGTTGCCGGCGAAAAGAAATCGCCGATAGAAGTTTTGGATGCATTTACATCAAGAACGAATGAACGATACAAGCATTTCTTGCCAGTATTGACCATTCATGACATAGAGACAATAGCAGCAACATTGAAAGTTAGAATTGAGGATGTTAGATCAATTCTTGCGTTCTTCTCATTCCCGAAACAAGTTACGGATTTGTCATCAGACTCTTTCTATGGTTTGATGCTTGCGTTGCAGGAGACGAATGTCCTTAATGAAGAAGATCTCTCGCTGTCACGAGCACTCTATAGAATGATAGAACAGCCAGACTTTACCCGAGATTTTGAGGATTCCGTCAATAAAAGAAGATTCTTCGAGGAGGGCAAGCTACTTGTCAAGTATAAGGGTCTGCTGCAGTACTGGCTTGCCCAGGAGACGGTTCTTCCTTCAACTAGAATCATTAACAAGGAGGCATTTCCAATTGTGGAGAAAGGTATACGGACAAACAACAAGAATTTTTTCCGAGTCTTCGGCTGCAAAGAGTACACCAGCCAATACGAGATTATACCCAGTACAGCAAAAGTCTCTAATCTGAACAGGAGTTTTCAGGCATACTTCCTTGATTTCATAAAATATGCCAAAGCTTTCTCCGAAAAGAATGACACAATCGGCACAACAATAAATAATCTCAAGGTCACATTGGTCAACAGTATATCTATCAAAGAAAATGACGAGGAACTTCTGATAGAAAGCAACTATACGCTTCTCCGGAGAATTATCAGTGACTGGTACATTGTTGTCAATACAGCCAGTTACGATAGGAACAAGATGTCCGAGTGCATTGAGAATATCTTTGCCAACATAGCAAATACCCCTGGATTCGACGTTTCTAAAATCGGCGAGCTTTTCAGGACAGACAATACAGAAACCCGAAAATTCCTGATCACCAAAGAATTTGGCTCCTTGGATGTAATCAACGAAGATTTTGGCATAAATCACATTGAGGAGAATTTTTACAAGACATTGGAAGTTCTCGGAAAACCGAAGAATAACAACTTCAAAATCGATTTTGAAGAGTTTGATTCTCTTGAAAATACAGCTAATCTGGTGCACTTCTTCAGGTCTATCAATGTAGATCTGGAGGCTTTTTCAGCCGCGGGCTTTGTATACCCTATCGATGTCAGAGACTATTGGAGGTCTCAGACGGAGGATATCGTACGTTTAAACATTCAATCCGCAAAGAGCTATCTGTACAACTGTGCTTTGGAGGACAATTCATTGCGATCCAGCTTCGTGGATGATATAAAAAGCTTTGAGTCCTTGTATGATCTTTCAATACCAAATTCAGTATTTTATAATCCAAGAGAAACGCTGATACAAAGGTTTGGTGATTGGACCCAATGCGATTCGACATGCTCTGTGGATGATATCTATAACACCAACTTTGCTAGAATGAATCCAAACAACCTTCACCTTGAGGAGATATCCAACGATAAGTTCGCTCAGACCATGATTTACTTTGGTGAAGACGAGAAATTCGCAGCATGGCTAAACTTGCAAGAAAAGAAGGCTAATGCTACGCCGATAGATCATAGACGCAAGGTATTCGAAAAGTATAAAGACATTGTTCCACAAAAAGTGGATGTTTCGTATGCCGAGAAGTCAGCGGTAAATACAGCAGTAAGTGCCGGACACAAGCATCACGGAGTTTATTCTATGAAGAAGAGCCAACAGCGAGAAGAACGCAAAAAAGAGATTGGCAATTCCGGAGAAATGTTGATATACAATTACCTTCGAGCAGAATATGGCGAAGAGAATGTTGAGCCAAGGTCAGAGGCTTTTGTCCAATTGGGTATCATCCTCCCGGGCCAGACAAAACCTGGCTGTGACTTGAGTTATCGAGATGGCGATAAAACCATCTATGTGGAGGTCAAAACGGGTGAGAACAACAGGATATACTTTACGCCAGAAGAACTCAAATTCGCGTGCAAACATGCTGATAATTATCAAGTATTCTATGTGACAGATATCAATCTGGAACAGCCTAAATTTTCACTATTAGCACCTAAATTATGGGATGATCCGAGGTACGAAATGAGGGAAATAATTGAATCAATAGAGTTTATTTTTTAGTTTACTTGTCATCCCATCAGAGAACAACTAATACGACATCGTCAATAGCCCTACCCACAGACATCGCTGTCCCGTAGGGCTACAACGAACCCATAAATCCCTCTCGATTAGCCAAAGCCCTTTCCATAGAAAAGGGTATGTCCTCACATCCAAGTTAATTTGTCCTATAGTTATGCAACGCTCCCTTCCACTTTCTGATAAGGTAAGCAATTGATAATCAATAAATAACAATAAATAACGCTATCTATCACAACATAAGTCCGTTATCGTCTCCTGCGGTAATGGACTTATTGTTTAATGTTAACGCATTTTGATAGATATTCGTTGAGATTTGTACCTTATTTGTACCGTGCCGGTACAACTACATTATAAGCAGATTAGGATGACAAGGTATATTGACAACGTTGAACAACCTTGAACAAAGATGAACAACGATTTTGGCGAAAACTCCACAAATGATGCGCAGGTAACTTATTATGTATTCGTTATTGACTCATGACAGAATCTGTCAGCACTGCGGAAAAGAATTCGTCTCGCAAAAAAGGAGCACAAAGTACTGTTCTCACAGATGTGCAAACCTTGCAGACAAAGCCAATCAACCGAATAAATCCACAACAATCCACCGAATACACCTCCCACAATTAACCGAACAAAACCTCCACAATTAACCGAATATTCCTTCTATTTCTTTGATATTTAACTCATAAATGTTAAATTTGCCTCATAAACGACATGTCATGAAAAATTACAAGCAGCGAATATCTGACAGCATTCTCAAACGTAAAGTACTTGGAAAAGGTGCAGTACTCATAGAAGGCCCTAAATGGTGCGGCAAGACAACCACTGCAAAACAACTAGCCAAAAGCATACTGGACTTGGGAGATTCAGCAGTCTTGAAACAAAGCGCGCAATTAATCGAACTCAGTCCCAAGACTCTTCTCGAAGGCGAAACCCCAAGACTGATTGACGAATGGCAGGCACTCCCCCCTATCTGGGACTCCATCCGCAGCGAAGTAGACGAACGTGGCGAGCCATCGCAATTCATCTTGACTGGCTCATCAGTACTTCCAGAAGCAGATGAAACCATTCATAGCGGTACTGGCAGATACGCCTACATCAAGATGCGCCCAATGAGCCTTTACGAATCAGGCGAATCAAACGGCAAAGTCAGCTTGACAGACCTCTTTGAAGGAAAACAATTCGAGCCACAGACCAACGAACTTACCATCGACGACATCGCATACCTGACATGTCGAGGCGGATGGCCGTGGGCAACACTGATTCCTAAGGAAGTCGCTCTCGACCAGGCATTCGATTATGTTGACTCTGTAGTCAATAAGGACATCCAGCGCGTAGATGGAGTCAAACGAAGCTCAGAACGTGCCAAATTACTGCTCCGCTCCTATGCAAGAAACATCTCCCAGCAGATCCCACACTCAACCATAAAGAAAGACATGCTGGCAAATGACTCTAGCACCTTGGACGACGACACAGTTGCAGACTATATCAAGGCTCTGAAAAAACTTTATGTAATAGAAGATCTTCCTGCCTGGAATCCCAACATCCGGAGCAAAGCTGCCATCAGAACCAGCGACACACGCCACTTCGTTGACCCAAGCATCGGAACCGCTGCATTAGGTCTTGGGCCTAAAGACCTGATAAATGACTTAAGGTCATTCGGATTCTTCTTTGAAGACATGGCAGTAAGAGACCTCCGCGTATATGCCGAAGCATTGAACGGACAACTCTACCATTACAGAGACAGCAACGGTCTGGAATGCGACAGCGTTCTGCACAGACGCAACGGAAGTTATGCCCTCTTAGAAGTTAAACTTGGAGGTGAAGACTACATCAACGAAGGTGCCGCCAACATGCTCAAACTTGCAGCAAGCATCGACACAGACAAAATGCCTGCCCCGGCCTTCATGGCAGTAATCATAGGAGTAGGCAAATACGCCTACAGAAGAGAAGACGGAGTCTATGTCATCCCTATAGGATGTCTTAAAGATTAAGTCGCCCCGAAACAATTCAAATAGTCATCCCCGGCATTGACCGGGGATCTTAATAAAGCGGAGGATCATCTGATCCTCCTCAACATTTTTACATATACTTATACTACTTTGTGACTATATTCCTCAAATCCCCGAAATTAGTCACAACATCATAGACGACAGTCTTATCAGACAGTGATTCAAAGTGTTTCCTCGCACACTCGATTTTAGACTTCTCCACTTCTCTGAGATTTGCTGAACTAAGACTACCCTTTGTCTCTGCCACAAAATATACGTGATTAACACTGCCCTCACGGAACACTATGGCCCAGTCCGGATTATAATGCCCTAACGGTGTATTTATATAGAAACCGCGAGGCAGTTTAGTATAAACCTCCACATCTGCCTCTTTCTCTAGAGACTCTGCGAAACTCTTTTCAATACCAGCACTATCCACAACCACAAGATCATACAGCGACCTTGTCGATTCAATGGCATTTACGCCCAACTTACCGCGAATAGTGTTCTCCGTAAATATATCACTATCAAACGTCTCATTAAGTTTGTGATACTCTATGTGCTTAATCACAGCCAGAGCCTTAGCCTCATTGATGATATTTCCAACCTTAATGATAAACTCATCGCCTCCGTGCGCATCGACGGCGCCATCTCCGCTTGCGGCAGCATCCGCGCCGACTACAACCAGGGCAACATCTACACCGACGATTTCATTGACGTTTGGGAGAACCGCTTCCAGCCCTACCGCGACCGCAGCTGGATGCGCCAAGGCGCGTGTGCCGACTGCAAGTACTTCCGCTACTGCCAGGGCAACGGCATGCACCTGCGGGACGACGAAGGCAACCTCATTCTCTGCCACCTCTCCCGCTTGTAAAACTTTTCCCCTATCTTTGCGGAAAATTTTCGACCATGAGCGCTTTGAAAGGAATGCACATCCTCATCACCGGCACGTCACAAGGCATTGGCAAAGCCGTCGCCGAACTCTTCTTGCAACACGGCCACTACGTCTCCGGCCTGGACAAACAAGGTCCTTCGATCGTCCACGAGCGTTACACCCACCACACCTGCGACATCACGGATTACGACCGTCTGCCGCAGATCAACGATGTGCAAATCCTCATCAACAACGCCGGTGTCCAAAACCAGAACGACATCGATGTCAACCTCAAAGCCCTCATCCGCATCACCGAGCGCTACGGTATCCAGCCGGCCATTCGCGCCATCCTCAACATCGGATCTGCCAGCGCCCACACCGGCTCGGAATTTCCGGAGTACTGCGCCAGCAAAGGCGGCGTGGTGGCCTACACCAAAAACGTAGCCCTGCGCGTAGCCCCCTTTGGCGCCACTTGCAACAGCTTGGATCCGGGCGGTGTCCTCACCCCGCTGAACGACTGTGTCATCCAGGACCCCGCCTGCTGGGCCGCCATCATGGAGGAAACGCCCCTAAAAAAATGGGCGACCCCCGAAGAGATCGCCCAATGGGCTTATTTCTTAACCGTTGTAAATACGTTTTGTACCGGTCAAAGCATCGTTGTGGATGGTGGGGAGTCCATCAATTCCCGTTTTATCTGGAAAGACTGATTCTCTATTCTTCCCGATACGAATACGCGCCGTTGGTCAACGCCTCAACGGTAAACTTGTCGTACGCAATGGTGTATCCACCGCCTTCGGTGCAATAGGTACTTTCTTCCCACAGGAAACCGATGGTGTGGTCTTTTTGGAAGTCCATTGTTGAATAGGCAGAACCCAACCGAGTTACTTGATACACTCCTTCCCATTTCCGAGCCACAGCCACAGGACTTTCATAATCCTCAGCCGTTGCCAGTTCCTGGTAATAAATGCCCACATTAGCCCGTCCGGGGCCCAAGGGCAAAGATTGCAACAACAAGTACATTGCTTCGCCATCACGGTTGCGGACCACCGGCAATACCAGCAACTCGCCATTGGTTGCATTGCCTTCGGCCACAACCCCTTTGTTTGATGCACCGGAGAACGATTTCGTGCCCCAGCTACCGGTCGCCTGTTCGGCATTGTCAAAGGTAAAGATGTTGAAATAACGGCCACCGTCCCAACGAGAACTGATCAACAACGAACCATCGGGCAGTTCTTCGACCTTCGCCTCATCAGCCGTTTGAGACACCGGTGCACGATCCACGCCACCCAATACCGACCAGTTGCCCCCGAAATCATCGGAATACAACACAAAGTTCATCGACACCCCGTTCACATTGCGCATCAAAACGGCACAGTACAAACGGTAGTAATCGTTCACCTTCACAAAACGGCTTTGAAAAATACGGCCGGAAGCCACAAACATCGAACGAACAGGACCGTTGCTTCCGTTATCAAATTGTGAATAAATACTTTCTGCAATATCTTCCGGAGCACTCCATGTCTGTCCAGCATCCTCGCTGTAAAAACGGGCAATACATTGGTGGTTGTTGCGGCTACCGTTCGGATAGGACACGTTACCAGCACAGCTGAGGATCAACACCCGGTCACTCTCCCGGTCGGCAACAATGCAAGGGTCGCCATAACCCACGTTCATAAAATCCGGGGAATCAGCTCCCTGTCCTTCGATCAAGGTCTGCACCTCGCCCCAAGTCACGCCGTGGTCGTCGCTGATGCGATAATGCAGGTCAATGCGGCCGTTGTGTGCCACACCAATGTCCTGACGGCTGTGTCGGTAATCGGCCACACTGATCAGACGCCCGCTACGGGTCACCGCAATGGCCGGAATCCGGTACGGAATGGCCGCAGAGGACTGCATCACAAACACATCGCTGCGGAAGGGCACACGCACTTGTGAAACCCGCGCCTGACGGGTAGCCGCCGCTCCTTCGTAACGAACGGTCAGGGTCGCACTGCGGTCCCGGTTCTCCCCGTTGGCAAGGACCTCAAAACGGATGTGGGTCGCATCCACTTGGACGTTCTCCACCCAAGCTTCCGCTACCTCAACGGCCGGAACAACCCCTTGCACCGGATTCTCTACGGTATATTCAATCGCATAGGATCCTCCTTTGTTGGCCGCCACCAGGTCATCCAATTGCAGGCTCAAGACCGGATCCTCGGCCGGAGGAAGAGGCTTTTCTTCTTCTTGCTTGCAGCTCGACAACAACGTCGTGGGCAGCATCAGCATCAGGGCAAAAATTGACAATAGATTTTTCATAGTATTAGGAATCTTTACAACATTATTTTTCCATCCTTCACGTCGACAACAATCCGGTCTTCCCGACGAATCCGATTCTCCAGCAGGGCCTTGGCCAACTCATTGACCAGTTCGCGTTGCAGGATGCGTTTGATTGGACGGGCTCCGTACGCAGGATCGTAACCTTTGTCGCACAAGTAGTCTACAAAGTTAGCAGTAAATTCCAAGGAAATGCCCTGATCCTGCATTTTTCGGCACACATCGGCCAATTGGATTTCCAAAATGCCCCGGATATGCTCCCGGCTCAGCGGTTCGAACAAAATGAGTTCGTCAATGCGGTTGATAAACTCCGGACGGACCGTCTGTTTGAGGATTTGCAGCACTTCCCGTCGGCAACGTTCCAGTAGCTCCTCCCGATTGCCGCCTTCCAACTGGTTCATGTAGCCTTGAATGACTTCGGCTCCGACGTTGGACGTCATGATCAGCAAGGTGTTTTTGAAATCCACCGTCCGTCCCTTGTTGTCGGTCAGACGACCGTCGTCCAAGACCTGCAGCAGCACGTTGAAGACATCCGGATGCGCCTTTTCAATCTCATCCAGCAACACGACCGAATACGGTTTGCGACGCACGGCCTCGGTCAACTGTCCGCCTTCGTCGTACCCCACATAGCCCGGAGGCGCTCCAACCAGGCGGCTCACGGAGTGACGTTCCTGGTACTCACTCATGTCGATGCGGGTCATCATGTTCTCGTCGTTGAACAGCACTTCGGCCAGGGCCTTCGCCAGTTCGGTTTTTCCGACCCCGGTTGTTCCCATGAACAGGAAAGAACCGATGGGACGTTTCTCGTTTTGCAGGCCGGCCCGGTTGCGACGCACAGCATCGGCCACAGCACGGATGGCTTCGTCTTGTCCCACCACCCGATGGTGCAGGGTCTCTTCCAGGTGCAGGAGCTTGTTTTTTTCACTTTCCAACATCCGCCGCACGGGAATGCCGGTCCAGCGTGCCACCACTTCCGCGATGTCTTCGGGCTCGACGGATTCATTGATCAGAGGATCGGGATTTTGTGCCTGTTCGTGCAACAAGGCCTCCATCTGTCCCTGCGCTTCTGCCATTTTGCCATAGCGAAGTTCTGCCACCCGACCATAGTCGCCGTTACGCTCCGCCTCTTCGGCTTGAAAACGGTATTTTTCCAGGGCTTCCCGCTTTTGTTGTATACGGTGCAAGAGGTCTTTTTCTGCGTCCCATTGGGCTCCCATCGCCTTGCGCTCTGCGTTCAGGGCTTTGAGGCTCTCCATCAGTTCGTCCAGCTTGGGCGATTTGCCCTCGCGTTTGATGGCCGCCTTCTCAATCTCCAGCTGGCGGATTTTACGATCCAGCTCATCGATGCTTTCCGGCACGGAATTCATCTCCAGCCGCAGCTTGGAGGCCGCTTCGTCAATCAGGTCAATGGCCTTGTCCGGCAAAAATCGGTTGGTGATATAGCGGTGCGACAATTCGACCGCCGCAATGATGGCATCGTCCTGGATGCGGACCTGGTGGTGGTTTTCATAGCGTTCCTGTAGGCCACGGAGGATGGAAATGGAGGCCGCCGGGGTGGGCTCATCCACCAGGACCATTTGGAAACGGCGTTCCAGGGCCTTGTCCTCTTCAAAATACTTGCGGTATTCATCCAGGGTGGTTGAACCGATGGCCCGCAGCTCGCCCCTGGCCAGGGCCGGTTTGAGGATGTTGGCAGCATCCATCGCACCGGAGCTGCGTCCCGCTCCCACCAGCGTGTGGATCTCGTCGATGAACAGGATGATTTCCCCGTCACTTTCCACAACGGCTTTGATTACACCTTTCAACCGTTCTTCAAATTCGCCCTGGTATTTGGCTCCCGCCACCAAGGCTCCCATATCCAAGGAGTAGATTTGTTTTGTCTTGAGGTTTTCCGGAACATCGGCGTGCACAATCCGCTGCGCAATGCCTTCCGAAATAGCTGTTTTTCCCACGCCCGGTTCTCCGACCAGGATGGGGTTGTTCTTGGTCCGACGGCTGAGAATTTGCAACACGCGTCGGATCTCATCGTCCCGTCCAATGACGGGGTCGAGTTTGCCCGCTTTCGCCCGCTCGTTCAGGTTAATCGCGAACCTGTCTAACATTTGCTTGGTTTCTGAACTCATCGTTATCATTTTTTTAAGGTTTTTTTAGCGATTTTCTCTTGTACAAAAGGTTTGCCACTGACTTTTTGACAAGAAAAGGGGCGGACATCACTGCCAGCCCCAATCCTCTGAAAAAATTATTTTGTTTCTTGAGTGTTAGAAATAATAACGCACACCTGCGGTGATGTACATACCGTTCAAACTATAACCGGAAGCGGCATACTTGACACCTTCAGACAACTTCAAGTTGTAACCGGCATTGACGGTAAGCCATACCGGGAAGTAGAGGTTCAAGTTCATCTTCAAACCGGCAGTACCGTACCAAGCACGATTGTTGGCGTCTTCGCTTTCAGACAATACAGATTTGTCCAACAACATATCCAGCATACCTCCAATGTACGGATACAACTGGAAGTTGTTCATACGCAAACCGTAACCCACACGAACGTCCGCATTGATACTACCCGTCAAGAGCACGAAGTCCAAGGCAAAGAAGCGTTGGGCATAACGGGCGCTGTAGCCATCTGATTCCAAACCAATCCGAACCCCATATTTGTCGCAATACATGGCTGGAGCCACTTCAAACGCCAAGTGGTAGAGTTTCTTTTCTGTCATTGACTGACCGGGTTCGATGCGACCACCAGCAATGCGATAGAATCGGGTCAATTCGGTGTTACCAGCATATTTGCCGTCGTTGTTCGCAATTTCATCGGATGCAGCAATCACACCGATACGTTTTTGTTGAATCGTACCGTCCTCGTTTTGGATGTTTTCATAAACATAGAAAGTCACGTCTCTTTCCACGCCTTCCTTGGTTCCCAGTTTTGCACGAACCGGATGAGTCTCATACACACCGACTTTCAGTTGAAAACGACTGTATCTCTCTTCAAATTTATCGAATGCTCTTGAAGCACCTTTAGCTACCAATTCCTCAAAAGCCCGTTTCTTGTAGAGCGTAGCATCGACTTTTTTGTTTGCACGTTGATCGGAAGAAATGTCCGTATCAATGCAAAGGTTAACCGTACTGGCCATCAGGTTTTTCAAGCGAACCCGGATGTTTTGGAACTGACGGTTTTTCTCAGCACGAACAGCTTCACTGTCTTCTTCATCAATCCAGCAATTATAGACTTGCTCCAACAACTCCGGAGTCCAGTCGATTTGATAGAGGTAACCCTGAGCACTACCCTTCCAGTAGTATTCCCCTTTTTCGTCACCATCTTTGGTACTGTGTTCATAGCGGATGTTTTGGTAGTCCAATACCGTCACATAACTGTAAGCGATCAAGGTCTCTCCGAAATCTTTCAGACGGTCTACACCACGTTTGGTTGCCGCACTTTGGAAGAAATCTTCGTCGTTGGCATTGTACAAACCCCGTTCTTCCATCAGACGAATGTCCATGGTTCCGTCCGGTTGGCGGTTGAAGAGGGTTGCAATGATGTCCAGACCCAGATTTTCTTGATTCAGGTAATCTTGGATGGAAAACGAGTAATCCACCGTTGTATAATCACGACTTCCTTCTACATAATGATCCCGACCGTGGTTGATGCGAATCGTCTTCATATCCACAACATTGTGATCATAACGGGAGGCCGGTCGGTAGGTAGCAAAATGACGATTCATGTCCCGTGAATACTGGTCTGCATAATCCGTGAGAATAACGGTCATGCCGGAGCGTTCGTATTTGTGGGATTGCGCAAAAGCCATGGTTCCACACAAACAAAACAGAAGAACGGCAGAAACTATCAAGCGAATGTTCTTCATAATAAAATAAATGTTAAGGTATTATAAATTGTAAAGGTTTCTACTCGTAAAGTTAATGGAGAAATGACAAATTTCCAAGATTGCCCGTCCCCTTCCGACATAATTTTGATATTCCGTAGAATATGCCTATATTTGTTCGTTAATTAGGAATATTATTAATCGTAATAATTAATTAAGTTTTTATGAATTTTAAATCAGTAGCAGTAGCCGCAATGGCCTTGATGGTGATTGCCCCCAACGCATTCGCTAGAAAAAAAGACAAAAAACAAGAAACCCCCGAGGGTTACAAGTTTGAAATCATCTACCAAAACCCCATCACTCCGGTGAAAGACCAAAACCGTTCTGGTACTTGCTGGGCGTTCTCTGGTATTTCTTTCTTTGAATCAGAAATTTTGAAAGCGGGTTACCAAGGTGAATTGGACTTGGCTGAAATGTTCATCGTAAACAAAGCTTACGGCGACAAAGGTGAAAAATTCGTTCGTCTCCACGGCAACCTCAACTTCGGTCCCGGTTCTTCTTTCGGTGACGTTTTGGCTGTATTGAAAGCTTACGGTATCGTTCCGGAATCTGAATTGCGTGGTTTGAACTACGGTTTTGACAAACACGTTCACGGTGAAATGGACAACATTTTGAGCGCTTACGTGAATGCAGTGATCAAAAACGGTAACGGCAAATTGTCACCCGTTTGGAAAAAAGGTTACCAAGGCGTTTTGGATGCTTACCTCGGACAAGTTCCTGAAACTTTCCAAGTAAACGGCATTGAATACACCCCGAAAACTTACATGGAATCTTTGGGCATCGACTTGAACAACTATGTTGACTTGACTTCCTTCACCCACCATCCCTTCTATGAAAAAATGGTCATCGAAGTTCCGGACAACTGGCGTTGGGAAGAAGCTTACAACGTGCCGATCGACGACCTCATCGCTATCATCGATAACGCTTTGGCAAACGGTTACACCTTGGCATGGGCTTCTGACGTAAGCGAAATCGGTTTCAACCGCAAAGGTTTGGGTATCGTTCCCGATGAAGATGCAACCGTAAACAGCGGTAGCGACCAAGCTCGTTGGGTTGGTCTGACTCCTCAACAACGCAAAGACAAATTCTTCGAAGCTCCCATCGTAGAACGCGAAATCACCCAAGAAATGCGTCAAGAAGGTTATGACAATTACCAAACTACTGACGACCACGGTATGCACATCTTCGGTATGGCGAAAGACCAAAACGGCACCAAATACTACATGGTGAAAAACTCTTGGGGCCTCACTGGCGACTACGAAGGTATCTGGTATGTTTCAGAAGCGTTTGTACGTTACAAAACCATGGACATTATGATCAACAAAAACGCCATCCCCGCAGAAATTCGCGGCAAGATGAACTTGTAACCCATAACAAGCCAGCAATAAGATGAAAAAACATTGCATTCTGGCTGTCGTATCAGGTCTACTCTTGGCAGGGTTCACCCTCCAAGGGCAGACCTATTCTTTTACGACAGTTTGTCAAAACGAAGCCACTCCGGTCAAGGACCAGGACCGCACCGGTACCTGCTGGTGTTTCTCCACGGTTTCCTTCTTGGAATCCGAATTGATCCGCACCGGCAAGGGTGTGCACGATTTGTCCGAAATGTTTGTCGTTCGTCAAAACTACAACAATCGCATTGAAGACAACTACCTGCGTCGTGGCAAAGGCAACATTTCCGAAGGCAGTATTTTCCACATGGCCCTCAAAGCCATTGGACAAAAGGGCATCGTACCCGAGGCGGCCTACACCGGACTGACCTACGACAGACAATCGCACAACCACGGCCAGATGACCGCCTACCTGCGTGCGGTGGCCGAGACAGCCATCGAATTGAAGGACCGCAGCCAAGCCGGCCACGACCTTCAACAAGCCTTGTTCGACATTTATTTAGGAGAACTTCCGAAAGAATTCGAATACCAAGGCAAAACCTACACCCCGGAATCCTTCTGGGACGCATTGGGCCTGGACCTGAACGACTACATCGAAGTCACCAGCTTCTCCCACCACCCCTTCTACCAAGAAATTCCGGTAGAAATTCCGGACAACTGGGACCACGAACGCATGTACAACGTGCCCCTCGATGAATTGGTGGCCATCACCAACCACGCCCTGGAAAACGGCTACACCGTTGGCTGGGACGGCGACGTGAGCGAAGCCGGTTACAGTGCTTTCTACCGCAAAGGTTACACCTTGAACCCCAAGGACAAATCCCTCGATGCAAAAACACTGAGTCAGATGGAAGGACGCATCGAAGAGGAAGAAGTGACCCAAGAAAGCCGTCAAGCAACGTTTGAGGTCTTCACTACCACCGACGACCATTTGGAACACATCGTGGGCATCGCCACCGACCAATACGGCACCCGTTATTACATCACCAAGAACTCTTGGAACACCGATTGCAACGAAACGGGCGGTTTCCACAACATTTCCGAAAGTTATTTCCGTGGCAAGACCATCAGCATCCTGGTGCACAAAAAAGCCCTGCCGAAAGACATTCGTAAAAAATTAGGATTGTAATGCCTGCCATGCGCCTCGTCAAACACATTCCCAACGCACTGACCTGCTGCAACCTCCTTTCGGGAGCCATCTCCATCCTGTTCATCTCCCAAGGCCGGTACGACCTGCCCTTGCTACTGATGGGTATTGGAGCGGCCTTCGATTTCCTGGATGGTTTTGCGGCCCGCTTGCTCAAGGCCTATTCGCCCGTGGGCAAGGAGTTGGATTCGCTGGCCGACCTCATTTCCTTTGGTCTGGTTCCGGCCCTGTTGCTGCAACAACGCTATACCGGTGTCGTTGCCGCCCACCAGCTTCCCCCGGTGTTGGGATGGTTTCCGCTGTTGTTGGCAGCCTTCTCCGCTGTCCGCCTGGCAAAATTCAACCTGGACGAACGTCAAACAGAAAATTTCATCGGCCTGCCGACCCCTGCTGCAGCCCTGTTTGTGGCTACCGGTCTGTACTACAGCGAATGCATCGCCTCGGTGAACGGATGGATGGCAACCCTACTGGGGCATCCCCTCTTCATTCCCGTCCTCACCTTGGTCCTTTGCTACCTGCTGTTGTGCGAACTGCCGATGTTCTCGTTGAAGGTCAAATCCCTGCGTTGGAAAGACAACCAGATCCGCTATACCTTCCTCGTGCTCATCGGGCTTGCCCTCTTGGTCTGGATCGTGAGCCAAGAACCGTTGGCCGGCTGGTTGCCCTTCGTCCTGGCTACTTATCTGATCCTCAATCTAATCCAAGCCTTATTATTAAAACTCAGCAAGAAAAAAATCAATAACCATGAAAATTAAATTCAGCAAAGTAATCTTGGGTTTGGTTGCCCTCGTGATGATGGCACCGGCCTGCTCTCCGAAAAAGGAGATCGATCCTGAAACATTCAAGAAAAGCTACAACCAAGTCGTGATGAACTTGGCTCGTCGTAACTACGAACGTGCATTGCACATGGCAGACTCTTGCCTGGCTTTGATCGACAAAGACACCACCGTTTACTACATCGGTTTGCAAAACGCAGTGGGTATGTCTGCTATGGAAGTAGGTGACTCCATCCGTTCAAGAAAAGCTTTCGAAAGCGCATTGAAGATGATTGAAAAACGCCTCCGCGTCATCGACACCATCAACTACCGCGACGTATTCATGAAAGCCAACACCATGGGTTACCTCGGCCAAAGAGATGAAGCTGTTGCTTACATCGAACAATTTGAATTCCCGGCTCACGAACTCCGTCGTTTCTTGGGTCGCCAACCTGCCGAGTTCATCAAAAACTTCAACTACGGCCCCCGCACCCGCAAGGCGAACAAACCCCAAATGGACCCCAAAACCAAGAGTGCCTTCCAAAGCACAGAAGTAGCGAAACCCCTCCCGACCAGCGCCAAACAACAAAAAAAATTGGAAGCTAAGAAAGAGGTTCCTACAAACGTAAAACAAAAAATGGAAGCCAAGAAGGCAGGTATTGAAAAGAAATAACACGACCCTTCGATCATCAAAAAAATCCGGCTAGCAACGCTAACCGGATTTTTTATTGTTTTCAAATCAACTGGGATCTTAGTTCTCAGCACCCAGAGCCACCGCGCGACCGGCACGGAGAGCTTCGATGTTGGAATCCACCACTTCTTGGCCTTTGCGACCGAAGATACGTGCAATACCTGCTTCGATCTTTTCAGCTTCCATACCCAAGTACGGAGAAGCAGCACCCAACAACACCATGTTTGCTGCACGCGGGTTGCCACATTCTTTGGCAATTTCATCCACGTTCAGCAACACGAGGTTTTTCACCTTCTTCAATTCCGCCATAACGGCATCGATTTCCGGGTAGTTCGGAATGTTGACAAACGGTTCTGAGTTGGTCACAATCCATCCGTCTTCTGCCAGGAAGGGCAAGTAACGCAATGCTTCCATCGGTTCCAAGGAAATGATCAAATCTGCGCCACGCAACGGAATCAAATCCGAAGCAATCGGGTTGGAAGACAAACGCAAGTTGGATTGCACATCACCGCCGCGTTGACTCATCCCGTGAACTTCTGCCTGTTTCAAAAAGAGGTCTTGGTTCAAGGCTGCATCGCCAATAATGGTTGCAATTGAAAGGATACCTTGTCCACCGACACCGGCCAAAATAATATCTTTTTTCATATTGTGTCCTTCGTTAATTAGTTCTTAGCTTCTGCTTTACGTTGTTTTGCTTTGCGGGCAAAGGTTTGGATACATTCACGACGAGGAATGATCACAGAAACACCTTGGTAATTCAATTCTTCACGAATGATTTCGGTGATTTCAGGCATGTTCTTCGCCAACGGAACAACCACGCGGATGTGTTCCGGCTCAACACCGATGGCTTCGCAGATACGTTCCAATTTACCGGTACCGGCAGAATCCTGTCCTCCGGTCATACCGGTCGTCAAGTTGTCGGAAATCACAACGGTGATCGGAGCTTTGGAGTTCACAGCATCCAACAAACCGGTCATACCGGAGTGGGTAAAGGTAGAGTCTCCAATCACCGATACAGCCGGGAAGAGACCTGCATCTGCCGCACCTTTCGCCATGGTGATGGAAGCGCCCATGTCCACGGTCGAGTGAATGGCTTGGAACGGAGGCAAAGCACCCAAGGTATAGCATCCGATGTCACTGAATACACGGTGGTTCGGATATTCGGCCAACACTTGGTTCAAAGCGGTGTACACATCACGGTGTCCGCAACCTTGGCACAATGCCGGGGGACGAGCTGTAACCACGCTGGGAATTTCTTCGGACGGAACTTCACCCAAGCCCAACGCGGGTTTGATGTTGTCGGCGGTCAATTCACCGGTTCTCGGAAGTTCACCGGAAAGACGACCCAACACACGTTTGCCATTATCCAAAATACCACGCAAGTATTCTTCCAAGAGCGGTTGGCCTTCTTCCAATACCAAAATGGATTCGCAAGTTTCGCTCATTTTGCGGATCAAGCCTTTCGGGAAAGGATATTGGGAGATTTTCAATACCGGGAAACGATTGCCTTCCGGCATGTTTTCCATCAGGTAGTTGTATGCGATACCACAAGCGATCACACCCATAGAATGGTCAGGACCGTCGATGTAAGCATTGTATTGGCTTTCATTTGCCATTTCTTCCAATTGTTGGTAGTTGGCCAACACTTCCACATAGCGTCTGCGGGAAATTGCCGGCAACAAGATCCAACTGCGTGCATTTTCCGGGAAACGGATTTCGGTATGTTCTTCGATTTGGTCGTCTACTTCCACAACAGCACGGGAGTGAGCCATACGAGTGGTCACGCGCATCATCACGGGAGTTCTCATCTTTTCAGACAATTCCAGACCGAAACGGGTCATGTCATAAGCTTCTTGTTGGTTGGAGGGTTCCAACACCGGAATGAACGAGAATTTTCCGTAGAAACGGGAGTCTTGTTCGTTTTGGGAAGAGTGCATGGACGGGTCATCAGCAGCAATGACCAGCAAACCGCCATTGGCCCCGGTGATACCAGAGTTCACGAAGGCATCTGCAGCCACGTTCATACCCACGTGTTTCATACATACGATGGCACGACGGCCTACATAAGAAACCCCCAAAGCAGCTTCCATGGCAGTTTTTTCGTTGGTGCACCAACGGCTGTGGACGCCACGTTCTTGGGCAATGCGATTGCCTTGAATGAATTCTGTAATCTCGGTTGAAGGTGTTCCGGGATATGCATAAACACCCGCAATACCTGCATGGATGGCAGCCAACGCAATGGCCTCATCCCCTAAGAGTAGTTGTTTATTCTTCATGTTGTCTCAAAATTTCAGTCAATGGCAACAAATTTACACAATTAAAGAGAATAATCTGCAAGATTCTTAAAAATTATCTACTTTTGGGCCCCATACCAAATACATTATGAAGAGAAAATTTCGTTTTATTTCCGTCACAACAGCCCTGATGAGCGTTGTGTTATCTTGTTTGTTAACCAGTTGTGAAGATCCGGAACAACCGACCATCACCCCGGATCCGGAACCGGAGACCATTCAAGCCCCGAGCATTGAAGTGGATACCGTTGAAGTCAACCGTTACTCGGCCACCTTCCAACTCTCATCCGACAGTGCAGACGGCTATGTTTACCGCCTCCGCGAATACCGCTACACCGGTAGCGCTGAAGATTTGTTCTTTTCTCCGGAGAGTATCACCGGCGACTTTGACCAAAGCCGCAGCCAAACCATCACCTTGGAAGGTTTGGAAAAAGACACCGACTACCGCTTGTATGTAGCTTCCCGTCGTACCCGCGACACCCTGCTCTACAGCCCTGTCAAAGAGATTCTGTTCTCTACCGCCATCCCTTATACCGATTTCATCACCCTGGACGGCAACACCGTCAATTCAGTACAATACCACATCGAAAAACCGGAAGATGCCACTCTCTACCGCCACTTGATCGTGGACGAACTGGACTTCATCTTCTTCGAGAATGTTGTTGGAGCAACCCACACTTCTTACCTGGATTCCTTCGGTATTACCGAGAAAGCCAGCAAAGACATCCTCGTTGACGAATACTTCGTGGACTTGTACGGATATGTGACCAACATCTTCTCCGATATGGGCTATGTCATCATTGCCGGTTGGGGAAACGAAGAAAAGATGACAGAAGCGAACACGGAACACCTCGTCTTCCGGACTCCGGAAGCCGGCCAATTGGACGTTGACATTCAAATTGACGCACAGAACATCCAGTCTACTACCGCCGAAGTCATCATCAACTTGCCGGAAACCGGTGTCGATCGTTACCGTGTTTACGTCATCAGCGAAAAAGACTACCAAAGCGCCTTGTTGGAAGGTGAAGAAATGGTGCGACGTTACATCCTCGGCAATTGGTCCGACACCTCCAATGAATACCACGAATCCATGAGTTTCGACGTCAACGGTCTTGTCCCGAATACCCGTTACCACGTGGGCCTGATTGCATTCGATGAAGCCATGAACGAAAAAGTAATGGACTATGTGTTTGAAACATCGGATCCGGTTCTTCCGCTCCCGGAATTCGAAATCGAAGTCAAAGACAATGCAACTCCCTGGAATAAAGTCGTTCTAGGCGTAAAGATCATCAACTCTGCCGTCAGCGCCAAATGCTTTGTCGCGACCCGTTCTGCGTACGAAGAGGCATTGGGACGTGAGGGAGTGACGATGGAAAGCATCATCTATGCCAACGGTGTTCCCTTCACCGAAAGCCAGATGTACAATGCCACCAAAAACGGTATTGACCTCACGTACACAAACCTTAGCCCGATGACAGAATATGTGTTCGGCGTCATGGCGACCAACGAAGAAAGTATGAGCGGCTACGAAGTTTTCTTCTTTACAACGGACAAAGCACCGAGTGTAGACAGCGAATACAAAGACCTCCTCCCGGGTGAATACACCGCGACAGCAGTGAACCAATTTGGCGAAGAAGTCAGCTTCGACATTACCATCGCCAAGGGCGTCAATGAGGCGACCACCCAACGCTATCAAGCCCTCAACCGTTTGGTATGCTTAGGTTTTGCTCCTACCGGCGTTGAATACAACTCCCCGGAAGACCTGCTCGAAAAAGGCTGGGCAAGCAACATCGATGAAGCCAACCAAAACTACGGACCGAAGTTCTACATCGAATTCAATCAGGATGGAAGCATCACCACCGGTGTCCCTCCTACCTACGACAATGGCGACAGTTACCTGGACGAACCGATGGCCAGCTTCAACGGAACCACCCTCTGGTTTGAAGGGCTGTACACCGATCCGGGCGATGATTACATCTACCGGAGCCCGTTCGCACACCCCATCGAAGTAGTGGACAACGGCAACACCCTGATCATCAAGCCCTGCAAGAAATACAACCCCTGGTCAGAAAAGGAATACACCTACTATCCCGGTGTTTACCGTGGCGAAGACTGGGCTTACGGCGGAGACTCCCCCTTCTATGCACAAGGCGGTGACGGCACCATTACCTTGACACGCAAAACAGAAGCTACCTCCCAAATGATGGAACCGGTGGAAGAATTGATCCTGATTCCGGTAGCCACCCTGAACCTTGATAACCGAAACATCCGTCGTCAATAAATCATGAAGTCTCCCCTTTTTCACCCTCTGAAAAAGGGGGATTTTCATTTGCCTGAAGGATTTCCGGACCCGTTCCTGGATATCCCCCACCCCGTTGCCTGCGCGGCAGCTGAAGATCTGATGCTTTCTTTGGAAAAGGACCCGCTCTTCGGTCAGCCCGGATTCGAAGGCAAGATGATGGGGGTTCTGGTGGTACGACACCCCGCTTCCCAGGAACTGGGTTACCTGGCTGCCTTCTCCGGCAACCTGACCTTGCCCGATGCCCGTTTGACCAACCGGTTACCCGGCTTTGTCCCGCCCATCATTGACCTGTTGGATCCCGATGGCTTCTTCAAACAGGAAGAAGCCAAAATTTCGGAACTGAACCAAACGCTGGAGGGGTTGCTCAACGATCCAGTCCATCGGGCAGCCGCTACAACCTGGGAAGAGGCCGAACTCCGCTTCCAACACGAACGAACCTGGCGGAAGGAACAACTCAAAGCAGACAAAGCGGAACGGGACCATCAGCGATGCAGTCAACCGCTTTCCGAGACAGAAAAAGCACACCTCATCCGAGCCAGTCAGTTTGCAAAAGCCGAATTCCGACGTTGGGAAAAAGCCCAGCAGGAAGCCCTCTCCAACCTGAAACAAGGCCTGGAATCACACCGCCAGCAATGCGAGGAGATCCGCCAGGAACGGGCATTGCGCTCCCAAACCTTGGAACAAAAAATTTTCAAAACGTTCCAGCTCACCAACGGTCTGAACGAATGGCAAAGTGTCTGGGACCTTTCCCAACAGGCTCCCGGTGGCACGGGAGAATGTGCGGCCCCCAAGTTGCTCCAATACGCCTGGATCCATGGATATCAGCCCATTGCCCTCGCCGAATTCTGGTGGGGAAGGACCTCCAACAACGAACTTCGCTACCACAAACACTATTACGGAGCTTGTCGTGGCAAATGTGGTTTTATTCTTCCGTTCATGACCCGTGGATTGCTCCCTCAAGATCCGGGATCCGCTCTAGCGCCCAATGCGATCCTCCCGCAGCAGCAAACCACTGTTCTACAACCCAAGACAGTGCTCTGGGAGGATGAATGCCTGCTGGTCGTCAACAAACCGTCCGGCATGCTATCCCTTCCAGGGAAAGACGGAAGCCGGTCCTTGCTGGAACACCTCAACGATAGCCGTCCGACTCCGTTGTATCCAGTACACCGGCTGGATCGCGATACCTCCGGTCTGCTTGTTTTTGCCAAAACGCCCGAAGCACAACGCCACTTGCAACGCCAATTCGAAGAACAACAAGTAGCCAAAGAGTACATCGCGATATTGGAGCCAGCAAAAGAAGAAAGCACCGCCCTGCTCAACCGTACTGCACAACAACAATGTGGTTCCCTCTCCCTGCCTCTGGCCCCGGACTGGGTCAACAGACCTAGACAACGTGTTGATTTTCAGAATGGAAAACCATCGCTAACACATTATGAGTTTGTAGACCACGCACGCATCCGCTTTTTTCCGATCACCGGTCGTACGCACCAGCTTCGGGTTCACGCTGCCCATCACCTCGGGCTAAACCGCCCCATCTTGAGCGATTCTTTGTATGGAAGCCACCAGGAGCCGAATAGTCGGTTGTACCTGCATGCCTGCCGCATCGCGCTGCTGCATCCCGCAACACAACAGCCACTCTGCCTGTATAGCCCTCCTGAATTTTGATTTTTCTTCCAAAATTTTCATTTATCTTTGCAAAAACAACGAAACCGGATGAAACCATACAAGCCTACCCCTTGGAAGCCCATTTTCATTGTTCTCGGGTGTCTGACCACAACCCTGGGGATTGTAGGCATTGTCGTACCCGGACTTCCGACGACTCCCCTGCTGCTTTTGAGTTCGTGGCTTTTCTACCGCAGCTCCCGAAAGTTACACGATGCCCTGCACCAGTCCTTCTTGGGGAAATACATCCAGGACTATGAGACCCACCGAAGCCTTCGACTCCGGAGCAAAATAGTTGCAATCCTCATGATGACGACCATGGTCATTCTCTCCATCACCCTGTTCATTTCCAATCCTGTGGTTAAATGGGTAGTCGGCATTGCCGGAGGCATTGGTTTTGTCGTGGTAGCCTTTGTAGTCCCGACCCGTCATTCCAAGCAATAAATCCGTTGCAACCCCTCAACCAACCACCGCATTTCCACCATTTTTCGTTATCTTTGCATATTAATGTGTAAAGCAACGAAAACATGGCAAACAATCGCAAGAACCCGACCGTAGCACTGATTTACGACTTTGACGGCACCCTTTCTCCGGGCAACATGCAGGAGTTCGGTTTCATCCAAGCCATTGGCAAAACCCCCGATGAATTCTGGCAAAAAAGTGCCGCTATCTCTCGAGGACAAGATGCCAGTGAGATCCTTTGCTACATGAAACTGATGATCGACGAAGCCCGCGCAGCCGACGTCAAACTCAAACGCGACTCGTTCCGTGCTTTCGGATCCCAAATCGAACTCTACAAAGGCGTCCTCGAATGGTTTGACCTCATCAACCAGTACGGCAAAGCGCGAGGTATCAACATCGAACACTACATCAACTCCTCCGGATTGATTGAGATGATCGAAGGCACTCCCATTGCAAAAGAATTCAAAAACATCTACGCCTGCTCGTTCCTTTACGACGTCAACGGTGTTGCCGTTTGGCCGGCCGTTGCCATCGACTACACCGCCAAGACCCAGTTCCTCTTCAAGATCAACAAAGGCGTCAGCAGCATCCGGGATAACAAACTCGTCAACGAATACCTGCCGGAAGAAGACCGTCCGGTTCCTTTCTCCCAAATGATTTACTTCGGAGACGGTTCGACCGACATCCCCTGCATGCGTCTGGTCAAACAGTTCGGCGGCAACTCCATTGCAGTGTACAAACCCAATGGCAAGAACAAAGTCCAATCCAAGGCCACAGCGGAACGCCTCATCAAAGAAAACCGGGTCAACTTTGCCTGCCCGGCCGACTACTCGGAAGGCAGTGAAATCCACAAAGTGGTCACCACCATCATCGACAAGATCAAGTTTGACCTGGAGTTTGAACACCTCAAACAACAACACCGAAACCGTACCCGCTAGCCCATGAAAAAGTTCTTCTGCCTGCTACTTCTGCTGCTCAGTTCCACCGCCTGGAGCCAAGGATTTCTTTGGGAGATGGACTTTGGCTTCCGTTTTGACAACCGGGAGTACGCCAATTCCACCCTGGCCCCGTCCCTGACCCACTTTGGCGTCATCGCGGCTCCGCGCATCGGTTATTCCTGGGACGAAGGAAGCACCCTCTTTGCCGGCGTTGATTTGCAACAACAGTTCGGCATGCCCGTACCAGCCTTGGAAGCCGGCGTATTGCTGTACTACCAGTACAAAAACGAACGCCTTGAAGCACAAGCCGGGATCTTTCCCCGCAACAAAATGACGGGCGACTATCCGCACGCTTTCTTCGACGAAGCCCAATTCTTTGACACCACCTTGGAAGGTCTTCGCCTGCATTATGCCTACGGACCCGGAGGTTTGCTTGAATTCATCACCGACTGGAACGGCTGCAAATACGAACACAGCCGCGAACGGTTCCGCATCCAGATCTACGGCAAACAATCCTTTGGAGCCTTTTATGTAGCGGTTCCCTTCCTGTTGCACCATTACGCCAACAGCGACTACGTACGCGGTGTGGTGGACAACTTGTGGCTGTTCCCTCACCTTGGCTGGAACAATGCCTACGAAGATTGGGAATGGGACACCAAACTCGGCTGGCTAAAAACCTTCCAAAACGACCGTCGTCAAGGCCGTGGTTACACGAACCCCGGTGGATTCCAAGCCGAAGTCGCAGTATCGTACAAGAGTTTGAAATTACTGAATACCTTGTATTTGGGCAAGAACCTCCTGCCCTATTACGCCACCTCGGACGCCAGCGGACAACCCTATGCTTCCGACCTGTACCTGGGCAACCCCTTCTACCGGACGACAACCGGCTTTTACGACCAGCTTGAAATCCGATGGGAACCGGTGCACACCGAAAAGATGCAATTGGCCCTGCGTAGCGTCCATCATTTTACCGGCAAGGAAAGTGGCTGGCAACAGCTCGTTTCCCTGACCATTCAACTCTCTTCTCCTACCCGAAAATAAAAATCAACCCATACAGAACTCATGAAATCCTTTAAGATTCCGCGTCTTCCTTTGTTGCTCAAGATTGCCATTGCCATTGTGTTGGGCATCGGCTGCTCCTTCGTTTTCCCGATGGGAGTGACCCGCATCTTCGTGACCATCAACGGTATTTTCGGCAACTTCCTGTCGTTCATCATTCCCCTCATCATTGTGGCTCTCATTGTCCCCGGCGTCGCCGACTTGGGAAAAAGTGCCGGAAACTTATTGGGAATCACAGCCTTGATTGCTTACGGATCCACCGTCTTTGCCGGTTTCCTGTCCTATTTCACCTGCCGCTGGACCTATCCGTCGCTGCTGTCTGCCGGTTCGATGGATGCAACAGCCCTGCAAGAAACCAGTACCCAGATCCTGCCGTATTTCACCATCGAAATGCCCCCGGTAATGGGCGTCATGTCTGCCTTGATCCTTGCCTTTGTTCTGGGCTTGGGATTGGCGGCGATCCAAGGCAATACCCTCCGCAACGGCATGTGCGAATTCCGCGACCTCACGGTACTGGTGATTGAAAAAGTCATCATCCCGTTGCTGCCCCTGTACATCTTTGGCATCTTCTTGAAAATCGGCGCAGAAGGCCAAATTGCTTCGGTAATGGGTACGTTCATCAAAGTCATTGTCGTGATTTTTGCCCTCCACATCCTGCTGTTGCTCATCCAATTCTGCATTGCGGGTGCTGTAGCCGGCAAGAACCCTATCAAAGCCTTGATGACCATGCTCCCGGCCTACGCAACTGCATTGGGTACCCAATCCTCTGCCGCGACCATTCCTGTCACCCTAAAACAAGCGATCAAGAACGGCGTAAACGAAGACTTGGCCGGTTTTGTCATTCCCCTCTGTGCCACCATCCACTTGGCCGGAAGTACCCTTAAAATCACAGCCTGTGCCTACGCCATTTCCCTGATCAACGGCTTGCCCATCGACATTTCCACCTACGGCGGTTTCATCCTGATGCTCGGCATCACCATGGTGGCTGCACCCGGTGTGCCCGGTGGTGCAATCATGGCCGCGTTGGGCGTCCTGGCAACGTTCTTGGGCTTTGACGAAAACACCCAAGGGCTGATGATTGCTTTGTACATTGCCATGGACAGTTTCGGTACAGCGTGCAACGTCACTGGCGACGGAGCAATTGCCCTCGTGGTCAACCGCATCAACCAAAAACGAGGCAAACGCAACGAGTAACCCACTCCCACAATGAGCAATACCCTCCGAATCCACGTCTGTCAGACAGCACCCTGCTGGGAAAACCCCTCCAGCAGTCTTGACTACATAGAAAACTTAATATCAGGCATTGAAACAGATTTGTTAATCCTTCCCGAGTTCTTCTCTACCGGCTTTTCCATGAATCCAGCCTGTTCAGAATCGGCCGAAGGACCCACATTTCAATGGATGATGAAAACATCGGCTGCCATCGGAGGAGCCGTTGCCGGTTCCCTGCCTGTAATTGAAAATGGCCATCACTACAACCGTTTCTATTTCTGCAAACCGGATGGCTCGTGGGAACATTACGACAAAAAACACATCTTCACCATCGGGGAGGAAAGCAAAACTTACGCACCCGGCAGTGAAATTAAAATCGTCACATGGCGCGGTTGGCGCATCCGCCTGAGCACCTGCTACGACCTGCGCTTCCCCGTCTGGCTCCGCAACAAAGCACTCGAATACGACCTATTGCTGAACGTGGCAGCCTGGCCCAGCACGCGCATCGGAGTCACCGATGTGCTCATCCGTGCCCGTGCCATTGAAAATCAATGCTACGCCATTTTCTGCAACCGCACCGGAAACGAGCCCACCCTGGCCTACAACGGAGGCAGCAGCGTGATTGATTTCAAAGGAGAATCCATCCTAAGGCCCAATTTCGGCGCACAGATGCTCCTGGCCACATCCCTGGAACTGGACAAACTCCACGCCTTCCGTGAAAAATTCCCGGTCTGGAAGGACCAGGACGATTTCTTGCTCCGCTAAACCCAGTACTCATACACCTTACAAATACACTAGAACCAATACCATGAAAAAAACCATCCGCGGTCTCCTGACACTTGTCATTGCTGTTGTCGCCTACTGCGTAGTTCCCAAACAGCACAACATCACTGTTGTTGCAACCAACGACCTGCACGGACGCTTCTTTGACTCCGCCTATGTAGCGGACAAAACCAACCCCAGTTCCCTCTCGAAAATTTCACAATACGTCAACAACCTCCGCAACGACCTGGGCAAAAACCACGTCATCCTGCTGGACATCGGAGACGTTCTCCAAGGAGACAATGCCGTATATTACTACAACTACAAAGACACCAGCGGACAGGCTCATTTGATGAGCCGTATCTTCAATTACATGCAATACGACGCCGTAGTGGTGGGCAACCACGACATCGAAACCGGCCATCCCGTTTACGACAAGATCCGCACCGAATTGGATATGCCCTACCTTGCCGGCAACGTCCGCAACGAAGCCGACGAGCCCTATTTTCTTCCCTACACCCTCCTCAAAAAAGGCGGTTTGAAGATTGCGGTCATCGGTATGACCAACCCCAATATCCCCAACTGGTTAACCCCGTCACTCTGGTCCGGAATGACCTTCCGCCCCATCCAGGAGAAGTTGCAGGAACAAATTGATGCCATCCGTTCAAACGAAAAGGTGGACCTGCTCTTCTTGGCCATCCACGCAGGTATCGGTAACAGTTCTAACGACCTTGAGAACCCGGCCCTCCAATTGGCTGAATCCTTCCACGGCATCGACGCCATCTTTGCCGCACACGACCACAGACGCTTCTGTTCCAAAGCTGGTCCGGACTCTATTTGGGTCCTGGAAGGTGGTTCCCGCGCCAGTCACGTTGCCCAACTCGAAATCCAATACAACTCCAGCTTGGGCAAGATTTCAGACCTGACCAAAAAGGCATCCCTGATCAAAATGGACACCTGCCCCTCGGATCCGAACTACAACGAACGTTTTGCCGCGGACTACCGCAAAGTCCAGGATTTCACCCTTCGGCCCGTGGGAACAATGTCCCAAGCCATGGATTTCTCGGAATCCCTCACCGGCCAATCGTTCTACCTAGACTTCATCCACACCGTCCAACTGGAATCCACCGGAGCGCAACTCTCCATCGCAGCCCCGCTGAACACCCGCATCCGTTTGGAAGCTGGCACCCTCAATTACAACCACCTCTTCCAAATCTACCCCTTCGAAAACCAACTCTACGAAGTTTGGATGACGGGAGAAGAAGTCAAAGACTTCCTGGAACATTCTTACGACGCTTGGGTTGCAGAACGCGGTCCTTCGTACAACTTTGATTCTGTTGCGGGCTTGATTTACGAAGTGGACTGCAAAGCAGCCACCGGCAAACGCATCCGCATCAAGAGCCTCGCAAACGGGGACAAATTCAACCCCAAAGCCCAATACCGCGTGGCAATCAACTCCTACCGTGCCAGCGGAACCGGAGACCTGGAAAGCCGCGTTTCGCAACGCCTTCCGGAAATTCGGGAGCTCATTGACCAGTATGTCAACGAACAAGGAAAAATTGGCCCGGAGACCCTTCCTACAGAGAAAATCGGCCACTGGAGATTTATTTTTTAGTTACCGAAACATTTATTAATTTTGTCAATAGTTGTTTTCTGAGACATGGACAATTCATACCAACCCGTAATTGAAAGTTTGCGTTTGAGGATCGAAGCCCTCATCGCTAAATATGAGTCTGTGTCAGCAGAAAACACCCAACTCAAACGAATTATTGAAAAACAAAAAACAGATATACAGCATAACAAAGAAACGATAAACGAATTAGAAGCAAGAATCAACCAACTCCAATTGACGGAAGCCTTTGTGGCAAACACCACCGAAGTGGACGAAGCCAGACGGCAAATCTCAAAATTGGTCCGAGAAATTGACAAATGCATAGCCCTGCTGAACGAATAGAACGATGGAAGAGAAAACAATATCCATTCAAATCAGAATTGCGAACAATCCGTACCCGCTGAACATCAAGGCGTCGGACGAAGAGGTGGTTCGTTTGGCAGTAAAAACCATCAACGACCGGTTGATGGAATACAAACAACGTTACAATTTCAAAGACGATCAAGATGCCTTGAGCATCATTCTGTTGCATTTGATGACCCAGACGCTGCTTGAAAAACAGAACGATCGTTCCGGACGCTTCTTGGAGGACGTCAAGGAGCTGGACAAATTGATGGAAGCTTATTTAGAAAGCATATAAGCCGAGCCGCCGTGACGCTCTTTGCTAAAATCAACGAAATTATTTTACCGAGTAAACTTTATAGACAAAGACAGGCCTAGGTGACCCTTCGGGGGATTTGTAGGGCTCACGCCCACAGACGTTGGAAGTCTGCGTCTAACCAGCACTCAAATCTTATCCTTTAAGATTTTTTGTCTAAACAGCTCACGACGGCTTTTTTCTATAATCTTCGCCCCTTGCCCTAATTCAGGAAGCAAGCAACTTAATTTATTATACATAACAATCATGGCAACCATCATTATAACAGCAGCCATCTCTGCAATTGTAGCCATCAGCGCATACATTCTCGTGCAAAATACCCTACTCAAAAAGAAACGGGAACAAGCACGCAAAGCCGCAGAGCAAGAAGGCGAAAACATCAAAAAAGAAAAAATCTTCCAAGCCAAAGAGAAATTCTTGCAGCTGAAGAGCGAACACGAACAGTACATCAACGAAAAGAACGCTCAGATTCAACAACAAGAAAACAAACTCAAACAACGGGAGATCCAAATCAACCAACAAGCCTCTGACGTTCAACGCAAAAACAAAGAAGCTGAGTCCATCAAAGAGAACTTGAAAAACCAATTGGACTTGGTAAACCGCAAGAGCGAAGAATACGAAAAACTCAAAAAACAAGCCCTTGATCAAATCGAAAGCATCGCCGGTATGACCGCCGCTGAAGCCAAGAACCAATTGATCGAAAGCATGCGCGAAGAAGCCAAGAGCCAAGCGATGTCGTACATCAACGACGTCATGGATGAAGCCCGTATGACTGCTTCAAAAGAAGCCAAACGTATCGTAATCAACACGATCCAACGCGTTGCTCCGGAAACCGCCATTGAAAATGCCGTCACCGTATTCCATATCGACAGTGATGAAATCAAAGGACGTATCATTGGACGTGAAGGTCGTAACATCCGCGCGCTGGAAGCTGCAACCGGCGTAGAAATCGTTGTTGACGATACCCCGGAAGCCATCCTGCTCTCTGCCTTCGACCCGGTTCGCCGCGAAGTGGCCCGTCTGGCTCTCCACCAATTGGTAACCGACGGCCGTATCCACCCTGCCCGCATCGAAGAAGTTGTTGCCAAAGTTCAAAAACAACTGGAAGACGAGATCATGGAAACCGGTAAACGCACCTGCATCGACTTGGGTATCCACGGTTTGAACAGCGAACTCATCAAATTGATCGGTCGCATGAAGTACCGTTCTTCTTACGGACAAAACCTCTTGCAACACTCCCGCGAAGTCGCAAACATCTGTGCTACCATGGCATCAGAATTGGGTTTGAACCCGAAAGTAGCCAAACGTGCCGGTTTGCTCCACGATATCGGTAAAGTTTCCGACGAAGATCCGGAATTGCCGCACGCAATCTTGGGTATGAAGTTGGCTGAGAAATACAAAGAAAAACCCGAAGTTTGCAATGCAATCGGTTCTCACCACGAAGAAGTAGAAATGAGTTCTTTGTATGCTCCCCTTGTATTGGTCAGCGACGCCATCTCTGGTGCAAGACCGGGTGCACGCCGTGAGGTCATCGAATCCTACATCAAACGTCTCAAAGACATGGAAGAAATCGCACTCTCACATCAAGGTGTGACCAAGACCTACGCGATTCAGGCCGGTCGCGAACTCCGCGTGATTGTAGGTGCCGATCAAGTCAGCGATGCAGAGGCCGAAACCTTGTCCAACAGCATTGCGAAGAAGATCCAAGACGAAATGGTCTATCCGGGTCAAGTTAAGATTACCGTTATTCGCGAAACCCGCTCCGTAGCCTACGCAAAATAATCCCAGCGAAAGCTACGCTCGATACAAAGCAAAAAGAGTTGACGCAATGCGCCAACTCTTTTTTGTTGCTATCCATCGGTCCGCAGGAGCATAAATAGCCCCCCCGACAACTCGATCGGCATCTATCTCTCCAATGGTATCTAGGACAACATCGCCAGTACACGGGAAACAAAGTACATAAACACCGAAACAACGGTTAGAATAATACCTGGTATCCACATACGCTTGTCCTTATTATAAACGCCAGAAACCAGCCATAAAATTCCACAGAACAAAAGGAGACAAATGATGATCAACTCCTCCTGTACAATCAACGCAGCCAACAACGCCAACAACGAAATGATCCAAATGATGTTCTTCTTCATAACAATTACAAATTAATCATATCAAAATCAACTGCCACCGTCTGCGCCCTACAAAGCCCCCCTTTTCTATGGAAGAATATAGTAGGAAGCAAAGAACATGGAGAAAAGCGCAGAGGGAGATTCTATGTTTTATAAGCACTGAATTTTGTAAAGTACTTGCAATTTTAGTGCAAGATATTACAAAGAACCGTATAAACAAAAAAAAGAGGGTCAGACAAATGTCTAACCCTCTGGAAAAATGGCGGCTACCTACTCTCCCACCCTTGTGAGGCAGTACCATCGGCGTGAACGAGCTTAACTTCTCTGTTCGGAATGGGAAGAGGTGGATCCTCGT
>JAGCJX010000005.1 GCA_017647795.1 Bacteroidales bacterium
CTTCGAGCAGGGATCTTGCCTTAGCACAGGATTTTCTGCGGCCGTAGAGATTTTCAGAAAGAAGTTCGGTCGCAGGCTCCCTCGCACATTCTGAAAACCTCTCGTCCTGCAGGATGTGGATTGTCATTTTTAGGCGAGCTTATATGGCGCATCTTGGGCTGCTTCGAGCAGGGATCTTGCCTTAGCACAGGATTTTCTGCGGCCGTAGAGATTTTCAGAAAGAAGTTCGGTCGCAGGCTCCCTCGCACATTCTGAAAATCTCTCGTCCTGCGGGTTGGCAATGACAGGATTTTATTGCAACGGATGTGTAAATAAAAGCGTTATCTTTGGGAGTTTTATCAGCCGTGGGAGATACTAGTTGTACTTCCCATTGATGATGTCTTTAAGAAAAGTAATGAAAAGAAGTCATTGAATGATAGGAAATAAATTTCTTCGGATGGCGCTGATGCTGCTCTTGTCTGTAGGAGGAGCTTGGACGGGTGTTGGGAGCGCTTCTGGGCAGTCAGTGGTGGGGGAGCGGCCCTTGCAAATCTGGTTTGATCGGCCGGCGCCGAGTGATACCACGCTTTCGTTGTACGATTATGGGGCAGACCGTTACTGGGAGCACCGTTCTCTGCCGATCGGCAATGGTGCATTTGGAGCAAATATTCTGGGCTCAGTGGCCATTGAGCGCATTACCTTGAACGAGAAAACCTTGTGGACCGGTGGTCCGAATACAGCCCGGGGAGCTGACTATTATTGGAATGTGAACAAGCAGTCGGCGCACTGGTTGCCGGACATTCGTCAGGCATTCTTGGATGGCGATGCGGTAACAGCTGCGCGCATTACTAGGCAGAATTTCAATGGGTTGGCCGGTTATGAGCCTTGGAGTGAGCAACCTTTCCGTTTTGGTTCCTATACCACGATGGGGGAGGTATATGTGGATACAGGCATAGATGAAACGGATATAAACGTTTATAAGCGTTTATTATCGTTGGATTCTGCCAAAGTCACCGTATCTTTCGCCTCGAAACAAAAACACTACCGACGGGAGTATTTTGCTTCCTATCCGGACAGTGTGATGGTGTGGCGTTTTGTGGAATCTGCTTCGGATGAAGGTGTGGCTCCGTCTTCCCCGTTGCGTTTGCGTTACCATTACAATCCCGAGGCGGATGTGGAGTTGGAACAGGTTGCATCCAACGAATTTCTGTATCGAGGCCGGTTGCACAACAATGCCATGGCTTTTGCCCTACGACTCTACCTGGACGGTGTGCAGGAATGTCATCTTTTGCCGGGTGGATGGATTGAGGTTGTACCGGATACCTCGTTGGCGGATGTGGTGGTAATCCTTGCGGCGGATACGGATTATCGCATGAACTTTGATCCGGATTTTGCCGATGCGAAGGCCTATGTCGGTGTAGATCCGGTACAGACAACCGCTGCGCGTATAAAACGGGCTAAATCCCTGGGATATGCCGCGTTGTGGGAACGGCATTTGGCAGATTACCGGGAGCTGTTTGACCGGGTTTCTTTGGAACTCAATCCTGAGAAGGCTGGTTATGTGGCGCAGCGTGATGGGACTGCCGTTGCGACCGGTGCCAGCTTGGCTACGCTTGAGGCGAAGATACCCTGGGCGTTGCCAACAAACCAGCGCTTGGAACGGTATCGGCAAGGGGGGGTGGATCCGAATTTGGAAGAAACCTATTTCCAGTACGGTCGGTACCTGATGATTGCCTCTTCCCGGGCTGGTACGATGCCGGCAAATTTGCAGGGACTTTGGGCCAAGGGTGTGGACGGCCCTTGGCGAGTGGATTATCACAACAACATCAACGTCCAAATGAATTATTGGCCGGCTACCTCGACCAACCTGTTGGAGTGTTACCAACCCTTGGTTGACTACATCCGCTCGTTGGTCAAATCGGGAACGGTCACTGCACAAGCCTATTACGGAGCTCGGGGTTGGACTGCCTCCATTTCGTCGAATGTCTTTGGCTTTACGGCTCCGTTGAGCAGTGAAGATATGTCGTGGAACTTTTCGCCGATGGCCGGTCCTTGGTTGGCAACCCATCTTTGGGATTACTATGCTTATTCTCAAGATGAGGCCTTCTTGCGGGATACCGCGTATGAAATTTTAGCAGCGAGTGCCAATTTCTGCGTGGATTACCTTTGGGAGCATCCGGACGGATATTATACCGCGGCTCCTTCGACCTCTCCCGAGCACGGACCGATTGATGCGGGAGCCACTTTTGTGCATGGGGTAATCCGCGAAGTTTTGCAGAATGCCATTGCCGCCTACGACGTGTTGGCTGTTTCTGGATCCCTGCCCACCGCTGATGCTTCGGATATCAGCCTCTATGCAGCCGATTGTGCTCAATGGAAACACGTGTTGGAGCACTTGGCACCCTACCAAGTGGGTCGTTACGGGCAGTTGCAGGAGTGGTCGACAGACATTGATGATCCCCAGGATGATCATCGCCACGTCAATCATTTGTTTGGCTTGCATCCCGGACGGACTTTGTCGCCCATTACGACGCCTCAGTTGGCCGAAGCCTGCAAAGTGGTTCTGAATCACCGTGGCGATGGCGCAACGGGGTGGAGCATGGGGTGGAAGCTCAACCAATGGGCACGCCTGCACGATGGAGACCGTGCTTATTCGCTCTTTGGCAATTTGTTGAAGTATGGAACCCTGGATAATCTCTGGGATACGCATCCACCGTTTCAAATTGATGGAAATTTCGGTGGTACAGCAGGTATAACAGAAATGTTATTACAAAGTCATCTTGGTTTTATTCACTTGTTGCCCGCCTTGCCGAAGGCTTGGCCTACGGGAACTGTGCGGGGCTTGCTGGCTCAGGGCGGTTTTGAGGTTGATGTTGAGTGGGCCGGTGGGGTTTTGGTCGTGGCGCGAATCTCACCGCGTTCGTCTCTTGCAGCACAAACCCGTATGGAGCCTGTTCTGCGCACTTGTACGGTTCGGTACGGGGATCAAACATTGGATTTTCCGGCAGCCGTTGGTACAACTTATGAGGTTCGTGTAGTGGGGGATGCTTTGTCTGTCTCTTTGGTTTCCAGCCGGTAAATTTATCGGATTTTCACCAGGGTAACTGCCGGATCGCCGACCGAGTAGGAGCAGCGTTGTGCATAAACTTCGTCCAGTTCTTTGCGGATGGCGGCTTTGAGAATGCCGTCTCCGTGGCCGTGTACAAAACAGATTTGTCGGCCGCGGTGGGGCAGGTTTTCACGCAGGATTCGGTGAAACACTTCCAGTTGGTAGGGGAGCCGTTGGTTGTGGGGAATCTTTCGTCCACCCGGCAAGTTCTCGATGTGCAGATCCACTTTGATTTCTGCTTTCCCGCTTCCCAATGGACTGCCTCCCAGCTTGGCATCTCGTCCTGCGGCCCCGGCCTTGCCCGAAGTACTGCTGTTCAGCAAGGCGTTGATTTCCTCCGCTTCTGTGACGATGAATTCTCCATAAGTAGCTTCGATGACCATGCCGTCTTCGAGTTCAATGGACACACGACGCCCAATGGCAACAACCTTTCCACGCAGGTTGCTGTCCATCATCACGACCGATTGTCCCAATTTTAGCTGCTTCATAGAACAAAGGTATGCCTTGTGATAAGGATTTCCAAGCGGAAAGCCCTATCTTTGTGACCGAAATGGAAAAAATGATACGATTCGATACCGATTATCTGTGTGGGGCCCATCCGGAGGTCCTGCAACGCTTGGTGGAAACCAACACCGAACTGACTGCAGGTTATGGAAGCGATGCACATACCCAACGTGCAGCCGCTTTGATTCGTGAGGCCTGCGACGCCCCGGATGCACGGGTGTATTTCCTGGTGGGAGGAACGCAGACCAATGCTACTGTCATCGACGGACTCCTGGCTCATCACGAAGGGGTGATGGCCGCTGAGAACGGACACATCAACGTCCACGAAACCGGTGCCATAGAGGCGTCTGGTCACAAGGTGCTGGTGCTGCCGACCTACGAAGGAAAGGTATCGGCTGCCGCAGTATCGGAGTACGTTGAGTCGTTCTATGCAGACGATACGTACGAGCACATGGTTGCACCGGGAATGCTTTATATCTCGTTCCCGACCGAGTACGGCACAATGTATAGTTTATCGGAACTGGAAGCTCTGTCGTCCGTTTGTCATCGTCACAACATTCCGTTGTACGTTGATGGAGCACGACTCGGTTATGGCTTGGCTGCATCCCAAGGAACCATTACTTTACCCGACCTGGCCCGTCTCTGCGATGTCTTTTACATCGGTGGAACGAAGATGGGGACCTTGTTCGGAGAGGCCGTTGTGGTGACCAATCCCGCGTTGTTGAAGCATTTTGTTCCCTTGATGAAGCAGCACGGAGGCCTGCTGGCCAAAGGTCGCCTGTTGGGGGTTCAGTTTGAAGCCTTGTTTGAGCAGGGTTTGTTTGAACGAATTGGAGCACAAGCTGTTCGCCTGGCTTTGCGCATCCAACAAGCTTTCCGCGATCGGGGTTATGCCGTGGTCATTGACTCGCCGACCAACCAACAATTTTTCCGTTTGCCGAACGAGGTCATCGACCGTTTGTCGGCGCACGTGGGCTTTGAACTTTGGGGACCGAGAGGTGCAGAAGAAAGTGTTGTGCGTTTCGTGACGGGTTGGCATACGACCGATGAAGATGTAGATAAATTGATTAACTATTTATAACCTATTGATTATGAACAATATCCCTCAATGCCCGAAATGTGGCAGTGAATTTACCTATTTTGATGGCTCTGTATACGTATGTCCGGATTGCTCGCACGAATTCAATGCTTCGGAAGAAGCAGAAGTGCAAGATGATGTGGCACGCGACAGCAACGGGGCTGAGCTTTTCGACGGTGACGCAGTGACCGTGATCAAGGACTTGAAAGTCAAAGGTTCCTCCATGGTAATCAAACGCGGAACCAAAGTGAAAAGCATCCGCCTTACCGAGAATCCGGAAGAAGTGGACTGCAAGATTGAAGGCAGCAGCATCGTGTTGAAAACCTGTTTCTTGAAGAAATAATCCTATGAAAATCAACGGCTATGGTTGGGCGCGCGGCCTGGCCATTGGTGTTTTGGCGCTCGTGCTGCAGGCTTGTGGCCGGGCGCAATTTGTTCCCCAGGACGGGGACATCGTTTTCTGCGTCGGCGGTACCTCAGCGATGAGCGAAGCCATCGTGGATGCAACCCAAGGGGCTACGCAATACGACCACGTGGCCTTGTTCGCGTACGTGGATGGGGCGCCTGCTGTCATCGAAGCTGCACCGAAACACGGGGTCGTGGTCACTCCCTGGGCTGAATTCCTGGCCGATGCCACGCCGGTGAACGGTCGCCCCGGCATCGTGGTAATGCGTCTGCTTTCGCCCGATGGGCCTGACCGGCCCCGACCGGACATCTCTGAGGCTGTCGCCGTGGACGCTGCAACCATCGTGAACCGGGCCCGGACCTTCCTGGGCCAGCCCTACGACTGGTCGTACCTGCCGGACAACGGCAAACTCTATTGCTCGGAACTCATTTATGAATGCTACCGCCGTACGGACGGACAACCCGTCTTTAGCGCCCAGCCGATGCGCTTTCGGGATGCCGACGGCAACCTGCCCCAGTTCTGGGTGGACCTCTTCGCCAAGTTGGGCGAAACGGTCCCTGAAGGTGTTCCCGGTACCAACCCCAACGACCTCTCCCAAGATCCGCAACTCGTTCAAGTACACCGGTATTTTTAATCGTGAAAATCAACCTCATGAAACCAACCTTACAAAAGATCCTTTATTGGGGATGCGCAGTGGCAGCCCTGTGGGTGGCCCCTGCGGTGGCACTGTTTCTGGGAATTGCCTTGGCGGTGACCTTCGGTGCTCCCTATGCAAAAACGAATAAAAAAGTATCCAAATACCTTCTCCAAGCCTCTGTAGTGGGCTTGGGCTTTGGAATGAACCTGCACAGCGCACTGGCTGCGGGTAAGGAAGGGATGCTCTTTACCATCGTCTCCGTCATTGGGGTGATGATCTTGGGAGTCTCCCTGGGTAAACTCCTGAAAGTGAATCCTAAGAATGCCTACCTCATTTCTTCCGGTACGGCGATTTGTGGGGGAAGTGCGATTGCAGCCGTGGCGCCCATCATCGATGCGGACGACAACGACACCTCTTTGGCATTGGCAACGATTTTTATCCTCAATGCCGTAGCTCTTTTCGTCTTCCCGCCCATCGGGGAGGCCTTGGGCCTGACTCAGCAACAGTTTGGAACTTGGGCGGCCATTGCCATCCACGACACGAGTTCCGTGGTCGGGGCAGGCGCAGCCTATGGAGAAGAGGCCCTGCAAGTAGCGACGACCATAAAACTCACCCGCGCCCTTTGGATTTTCCCGCTGGCATTGGCGTCTGTATTGGTCTTCAAGTCAAAAGGCAAGAAAGTAGCCATTCCTTGGTTCATCCTCTTTTTTATCCTGGCCATGGTCGCTAATACCTACCTTCCGTTGCCGGAAGCGATGACCCAAGGTATCGTGTTCGTTGCCAAGAAAGCCTTGAGCCTCACACTATTCCTCATTGGATGCGGCCTCTCGCTGGAGGCCATAAAAAAAGTGGGCGCTAAACCATTGGTTTTGGGCGTCCTCTTGTGGATCCTGATTTCAGTCGTGACGTTGTTTGTGGTGTTTTAGCAGGTTTTGGATACAAAAAAAGAAAAGGCTATTTCTTTTTGAAAGCCCTCCGGACCGCTGTAACAAGCGTAATAACGATGAGAATGGTAACCATCTGTCCTGTTTTTTGTTGATTCCCGACAAAGCTACGCAAATTTTTTGTCATTTCGTACACTCGGACGGGGATTTTATACATTCCTGCGAAAAACACTTGGGTATCTGTCGGAACTGCCTTACATTTGTTCTGTAATAATTTGGAATGAAGAAACACCTCATATTACCTACCTCCATCGACCTGGTGCGGATTGCGCCGGAACGGATTGTCTACATCGCTTCGGATGGAAACTACTCGACGCTCGTGCAAACCGACAATGAGGTGCGTATGCTTTCGTTCCAGTTGGGGCAAATTGAGAAAATGATTGCCAACCAATTGGGTAGCGACGGCAATCTCTTCATTCGCATGGGTAAAAGTCTAATCATCAATCGCTCCTACATCTATTACATCAACATTCCCAAGCAGAAGTTGATCCTCTCGGATGTGGCCACGTTCAACCACACGGTGAGCCCCTCCAAAGATGCCCTGAAACAGTTGAAGGAGTTGTTGGAAAAGGAAATCAAGTCATGAAACACGAACTGAATGATATCCGTGACGACCAGATTCGGGTCATCGGCGAGAGCCTTCCCGAACGCAAGTTTCCGCGCTGGGGAGTGTGGGCTGTCAGTGCCATCCTTGCGCTCGTACTCCTCGGCCTGCTGGTCATTGTGGTCCGCTATTTTGGAGACCGTCGCGAAACCATCAAAATGGCTGCCTTGCGGGCAGAGGAACCGGCTTATTTTGAACCGGTCGTAGAGCAGTCCAGACTTGTTATAGAGAAACAGGTCGCTGCAGACACACCGATATGGTTCGGCCAACGGGTGGATGAAAGCCTTCCCGGCTTCACTGAAATGAAGGACACGGCCATCAACGACATTCCGCTCCGTCTATTCATTCCGCACAATGCCTCGATGTCCCTGCACATCGGCAAGGTGAGCAAAACAGACTCCAGCATCGTCTATGTCGCCCAAGCGGCCGACGTCCGCGCTGACAACGGGGGCATCGTGGGAGCCTTCGTGCTCAGAGGCGAACCGAAAGCCTGGGGCCTCTCCAAGAAAGGTTTCTGTGCCTCAATTGACGGCAAGGTGACGGTGGGTGTTGCCGAGAATTCGCCGCTCTTTGAAAAAGCGACGGAAACGGGCGGATATTTCTTCCGTCAATACCCCCTGGTCAGCAATGGTCAATTGGTTGAAAACGAGCCGAAAGGAAAATCTGTCCGTCGCGCCATCTGTGAACGTCGGGGAGAAATTTTTATGGTAGAATCCGGCACCGAAGAATCCTTCCACGACTTTGCGCAGGCCTTGGTGGACCTGGGTGTGGACCAGGCCATCTACCTCGTTGGTTCCTCGGCCTTCGGATGGGCCATCGATCAGGACGGCAACCGCTACCAATTCGGGGATGAAAACTACTACAGCCGCGGCCGTCGCAAGATGCCGAAGAACACCAGTTACATCGTCTGGCGGAAAAACTGAGTCCGTCAAATGAGCTGACCGAAGGTATTTCATACAGCCGAAAATTGATTTCGTACAGTCGTTGCATTTTTGCCCGATTGTACGATTTCTTTTTTTCAGCTTTGTACTATGGAAAAGCCTTTTATCAAATTGTGGATTGCGGTGCTGCTGTTGGCTGGCGTCGTGGCGTGTGACTCCCAAGAGTCAATGTCTATGCAAGAAATGCAAACGTGGATAGCTGCCTTCTCGTCGGAGGTGGTGGGGCCGGATGCGGTCTTGCAGGTGGTGGTAACGGATTCGTTGTTCGAATCTGTCGATGTAGAACGTTCGTTGGACGGTGTGTTTTCTTTCCGTCCGTCGGTCAAGGGGAAAGCGCGCTACCGGCAAAAC
>JAGCJX010000006.1 GCA_017647795.1 Bacteroidales bacterium
AACGACAACAATACGACAAAGACATGATTACAGAACGCGATTGGGAAAATATCAAAAGCACCGCCCGCCGAGAAGGTCGCGAGGAAGGCCGTGCTGAAGAACGCCTCGCCGTCGCGAAGAACTTAAAGTCCTTGGGAATCTCCTTTGCAGATATCGCTAAAGCGACTGGCTTGACACTCAAAGAGATTGAGGCGTTGTAATCCTCCCGTATGTATTAGCCAAACGAAAAGGTTGCATCATTTTACCGGTGCAGCCTTGATTTTTATGCCTCTCCAAACCTTCATGCACGTCACCTTGGACCATAGGCTGTTCTTTCAAAGGTGCTTGTTCACGAAGGTCTCAGCCACTAAACCTTCCTGCACACAACCCTGCTACTAAGGAAGTTGCATGAGCGATTACCGTTCATGAAGGTTTGCGCGCAAGGGCTCTCTGCAATTCTCTATTGATCGATGCTATCCTCAGAGCCACTACATCGCCGGCAGGACGAGAGATTTTCAGAATGTGCGAGGGAGCCTGCGACCGAACTTCTTTCTGAAAATCTCTGCGTCCGTAGGATGATTTTTAGCCAGACGGGAAATTTTCTGAATCTGCGAGGGAGCTTGCGACCGAACTTCTTTCTGAAAATCTCTATGGCCGCAGAAAATCTTAAAACCCCGAAAGTTTTGTACCGAACTTTCAGGGGTTATATCATCAGAATCAGAGATTTTCTTATTCTGGCAAGGAGAACAAGGCGACCTTTGCGACATGAGCCTCATCGCGGCTCGCGAGGATATTCACCCGAATACGTTCCACAGACTGTGTCGGGAAACGAAGCATCCGCTTGTAGCCCACCGTCGTACCGCGTGCCACTTCCACCCAAGTACCGGCACCCGCCTCAGCAACTCCAGCTACTGCAGCCCCCTCACTAACTCCCGCAACCTGACCTACACCCGCTGCCTCACCAGTCACCAGCACCTCTACAGAAAATTCCTCAATGCGTTGTCCACGCGCAATATCCTCTTGAAGCATCACCACATTGACTGAGCGAGAAGGATCAACGGCGAACTCCCGACTTTCACCAGCCTGTGCCGTCCAAATCACATCACCGTCCACAACAGCATCATACTCGTACAAAGCCCGAACCGCATCACCAAACTCCAACAAACGAGCCACATCCGGATCGGCAAAATGTCCCCGTGTATCGGGAGGAATATTCAAGAGCAACACGGAGTTACGACCGACTGACTGAAAATAAATATCCATCAAATTGTCCAACGAACGCACTTGCTCGTCCTCATACGCATGGTAAAACCAACCCGGACGAATGGAAACATCCACCTCCGAAGGATACCAACGAACCGAAGTAGCCTCTGCCAAAACATCCCGACTTCCCAAATCGGCCGAAGTCGGTTCCAGACCGGGCACAGTCACACTCCATTCGGTCTCCCGACCCCAACCACGTTCATTACCAACCCAACGGACATCATCCCCCATAATGGCCGTCACAGCCTGAGGTTGCAATCGATGGATGGTACTACGAAACAAATCCCAATCATAAACCTGTTTCTTACCATTCGGTCCTTCGCCACAAGCACCGTCAAACCAAACCTCATGAACAGGTCCGTACTGCGTCAACAATTCGGTCAACTGGTTTACAAATAATTCGTTGTAAACGGGAGAATCGCCGTAACAAGCCGCATTGCGGTCCCAGGGAGACAAATAAACACCGAATTTCAGTCCATATCGTTCACAAGCATCCCGGAACTCGCGCACAACATCGCCCTGCCCGCCTTTCCAAGAAGAATTTTTTACCGAATGTTCCGTCGTCGCGGTCGGCCACAGACAAAAACCGTCGTGGTGCTTGGCCGTCAGGATGGCCATCTTGAAACCTGCTTCACTCAAAGTCTTTGCCCATTGATCACAATCCAAATCGGTTGGATGAAACCAAGTAGGATCTTCTTTTCCACTGCCCCACTCACTTCCCGTAAAAGTATTCATACCGAAGTGCAAAAAGGCAGTGAGTTCCATTTTTTGCCAGGCCAACTGTTCGGCTGTCGGAACGACACGGGCCGTAATGGCCACTTTCTCGGCCAAAGTTGCTCCCTCCGGGAAAGTCACTTCCTTCACATAGTAACTTTCTCTTCCACACGAAATAGCCACCCACAAAAGAACGGTCAAACCAACCAGCACCCGAAGAGAAGTTCTCATAAAAATCAACTTTTTCATAGCAAAACAAGTTTGTTATAAAATTAACATATTTGTTATTTAATCAGATTTTCAATCCGTTTAGGAATATCTGTATTTTTCATAATACCTGCAAATGCTTCAGCTCCCGCTCCGTATGCAAAGACCGGAACCACCGTTCCCGTATGTCCTTTGGTCGAAAAGGACAATTGCAGAGGTACGGTTTCCCCTACCTCATGGGACTTATAGGCTACCGAAGTTCCACCGGTTTCGTGATCTGCCGTCACCACCAACAAGGTGTTGGGATGCTCCTGCACATAAGCAACCAATGCCTTCAACGTCTGGTTGAATTCCTGCATCTCCTCGATCATCCCCTCGGAATCATTGTTGTGGCCATAACCGTCAATGATTGCACTTTCTACCATCAAGAAGAAGCCATCAGGACTGTCTTTTTCCAATACACTCAATGCTTTCTTCACAGCCTTTGCCAAGTATTCGTTGGGTTCTGACAAAACCGTCGTATCAGCACCTGCATCGTCTTGTGAAGCAGCCAGACGGGCCGCCAGACAAACTTCTGCACCATCCGCAGCTCCCGCACTTTGTGTAGAAGGCTTGTTCCGGCGATGCACATCGCTCATCGGCAAAATACCGACAAAGCGTTGGGATGTCGTTTGCAAAACGGATTTCCAATCCAAATAGACATCGTACCCTTTCTCAATCAAGGAGGCGGTCAAATCCACCGAATCCGGACGGTTGATGAACGCAGACAGGCCTGAGCCAATGGCTACATCAACGCCACTTTCTACAAATTGCTCAGCAATGCGGTAACTTTCGGAACGTTTCTTCACCCCAGCATAAAAAGCACCCGGCGTAGCTTCTGTCAAAACAGTATTGACTACGATACCCGTTTTTTTGTTCCATTGTTGGGCTTTCTTTAAGATACTTTCAAGTTGCTGCCCCTGCGGATCCACGCCCATGTATCCGTTGCACGTACGGGTTCCTGTCGCCAAAGCTGTTCCCCCTGCCGGCGAATCGGTGACATAATTGTTGGCCGAACAGGTTTCATTCAAACCAATGACCGGTGCCATTTCAAAACCGGTCACCTCACTTTCGGACAACAACAGCGAAGAAACTGCACCGAAGCCCATGCCATCACCAATGAGGTAAATCACATTCTGAACGGGTTTTCTTTGCGCTGTACACGATGTCAGGACAAGCAGCAGCGCTACAAAGGATCCTAAAATCAACTTTTTCATTATAAAGCAATAGTAATTAGTAGGTTATGTTCAATTTTGCTGCACAAGCATAGCCTTGTTCGTACAAATCGGACAATTTTCGGGTATCCCGTTCCATCCGACCCACAACAATGGGTTCTTCCGGACGAATGACCGTCACCTTTCCTGCCGCCTCCAGCGCCTCAATGGATTCCAATTGTTGGTTGTACAACAGGCTCCGTTGACGAATCGCCTCCCGCAACAGCGGATATTTCCGATAAAAAAATGGAGGCACCCACGAGGGTTTGTCTTCCTTGCGATAACCTTTGTTCCGCGTCAGAACCACCAACTGGTGATCATAACCCAAAGAGCGCGCACGCTCAAACGGTATGGAATCGGCTATGCCGCCATCCAACATGGGTTCCCCATCCACAAGAGCAATGGGACAGACAAAGGGCAAGCTACTCGATGCTCGAACTATATCAATGACGCGTTCCGGATCAAGTTTCTCCTCGAAATAACAGGCTTCACCCGTCCGGCAACTCGTCGTCACCATCTCATACCGTTCGGAACAACGGGCATACGCGGGATAGTCGTATGGTATGATTTCCTCAGGAAAGGTATGGAACAAGAGATCAAAATCCATGAGATTGCCCTTGGTCAGCAAATAATACGGACGAATGTACCGGTACTTTTCCAACAAATCAATGTTGCTGAACTTAGCCCGTCCACGCTGACCGGAGAGGTAGGACAACCCATTACAAGCTCCCGCACTGACGCCGATGGTATAAGGGAAACGGATCCCCCGATCCATGAAGTTGTCCAGGACGCCACAGGTAAACACACCGCGCATCCCTCCACCTTCCAAAATCAAGGCAGACCGGTCGTTCACCGAAAAAGAAGGGGTCAGACAATTCATCCGACAAATTTAGGCAATTCCCATGAAAAATTTGAAAAACTCCCCTACCTTTGTACCCATAAAAACACGACATTATGAACAAGGTATCGGAAAACCCTTTCAAAAACCGAAACACATTTGACACCCCGCTGATGTTGGTCACTGCCGTTTTTGTGACGCTGTATTTGGTCTCCAACATCATGGCTGTCAAAGTCATCAGTTGCTTCGGTCTGTTTTATTTTGATGCTGGAACCATCACCTTCCCCTTTGCCTATATGCTCGGGGATGTCATTACTGAAATTTGGGGCTATCGCACCTCCAAAAAGATCATCTTGATTACCCTGCTGTGCAACATCATCCTGGTCGGTTGTACCTGGATTGGGGTATACCTTCCCTCGCCGGACTATCTGGCCACCACGACGGAAGCCTACAATCACATGTTCACCCACGTTCCCCGCATCATCTTGGCCTCCCTGGCAGGCTTCCTGCTGGGCGAGCTTTCAAACGCATGGATCATGGAGAAAATCAAAGTCAAAACCCAAGGACGATGGCTATGGCTCCGCACCATCAGCAGTTCGATGATTGCCTACATCCTGGATACGATTCCCTTCGTGCTCATCGCCTTTGCCGGTGTGGTATCCACCCACGACCTGATGATGATGATTGTCTTCCAATACATCAACAAACTCCTGATTGAGAGCGTACTCGGAACACCGATGGCCTACTCGGCCATTCGTCTCATTCAAAAATACTACCGTAAGAAAGAACTTACAGAAACTGTCTAATACCCCCCGACTATGTCCCAAAACACCCCCAACTTCCCCATTTTTGAAAACCTGGAAAACATTGTCTTCGACTTTGGTGGCGTCCTCATTGACCTGAACCGCGACCACTGCATCGAAGCCTTCCACAAAATCGGTTATGCAAAAGCCGAAAACATGATTGGTATCTACTGTCCTTCTGCCGAATTCATGGCCGTTGAAGAGGGCAAAATGACCGGTGCAGAATTGGTAGAATTCATCCGCCGAGACGCAGGAAATCCTTCCATTACTTACGAACAAGTCCAAGGAGCCTACACCGCCTTTCTGGAAGGACTTCCGGTAAACAAACTTCGGGCAATCAAAGCCTTGCGGGATGCAGGTTTCACCACCTACGGTCTTTCCAACATCAACGAATTTGTCATGCCCTACTTGCACAGTACCCTTTTCGCAGCAGATGGTCTGACCATGGAAGACTATTTTGAATATGCCTACCTCAGCTTCGAAGTCAAAGCCCTCAAACCGAACCCGGTCTTCTTTGAACGTATGATTGCGCACAGTGGGATGGACCCGCACAAGACCCTGTTCATCGACGACAGTGAAAAAAACATCGAGACTGCCCGCCAGCTTGGTTTCCAAGTTTACCTGGCGCAAGCCCGCGAAGATTTCACCCCGATGTTGCACCGCCTTGTGGATTTGAAAAGGAATCGGTAACTTTGAGAAATTAATTTCAGCAAAACCTATTTAATCCATACGCTTATGGCCCTCCTTCCGAAAAACAACAAGTACAACTGGAATTTTGAAAACATTGGCGGTTCCAGCCGTGTACGCATCACTTCCGGCCAGGACATTGCTCATTTGGCCGAATTGGACCCCAAACTGTGGACCGTACTTTCCTGTCCTATCAAAGGATTGGAAATCAATGAGAAAAGCTTGTCTTACATGGACATCGATGGAGACGAGAAGATCCGTGTGAATGATATCGTTGCCGTTTCCAAATGGATAACCGGTGCCTTAAAAAATCCGGACAATCTGTTACAGGAAAGTGACCACATTGCCTTGTGCGAACTGAATCAAGACAACAGCGTAGGCAACAAGATTTACAAAGCTGCCAAACAGATTCTTGAAAACCTTGGCAAAGATACAGAAACCATTTCTCTGACCGATACACAAGACATCGTCGCCATCTTTGCCCAAACCCGTTTCAATGGAGACGGCGTCATTACCGAAGCGACCCCGGAAGATGCGGACGAAAAAGCCGTTGTTGCGGACATTGTCAAAACCTTGGGAGGTGTGAATGACCGCAGTGGTGTCCTCGGAGCCAACACCGAACTGATTGAGAACTTCTACAAAGCCTTGGAGGCCTATGTAGCCTGGAAACAAGCCGAAGTACCGGCTCCCTTTGGCGCGGATACGGACAAAGCCATTGCTACTTACCAAGCCCTGGATGCCAAAGTCAAAGACTTCTTCCTTCGCTCGCAACTCGCTGGTTACTCGCCGGCTAGCACAGCTACCCTGGACGTACAGAATGCCCGGATCGAAGCAATCAGCGGCGACAACCTGACCGCAAAAACCGATGAAATCGCAACCTATCCCTTGGTACGCATCACCGGCCAACCGGAAATTAACCTGAATGCTCCCGTCAACCCGGCTTGGGCAAGCCAATTCAACTTCTTGAAAGCAATTGCTTTCCCGAAAGATGCGACGGTTCTCACCGAGGCTGACTGGTCTGCCATTGGAGCCCAATTCGCCGCCTACCTGGGCTGGAAAAACAGCAAAGCTGGCGCTGCCGTAGAAGCATTGGGTCTGGAGACCATCGAAAAACACCTCCAACAAAACAAAAAAGCAGCCCTCCTCTGTCTGGTAGAACAAGACTTGGCCTTGAAGGAAGAAGCCGAAAACATTGAACTCGTGGACCGTTTCTTACACATCCACAAGGACTTCTATCGTTTACTCCGCAACTTCATCACCTTTCACGACTTCTATGATAAAGACAGGAAAGTGCAAGCGATCTTCCAATCCGGAACCTTGATCGTGGACCAACGCGCCTGCCGTTTCTGTATGCAAGTAGCCGACACCGGCAAACACAGCGGCATGGCAGCAGCCAGTGGGATGTACCTGATTTACTGCGACTGCACCCGGAAAAACTTTGCAGGAAAGCTCCAGATTGTCGCTGCAATGACCGTTGGTAACATCGGAGATATCAGCGTAGGCAAAAATGCAATCTACTACGACAACGACGGCCAAGAATGGGACGCTGTCATCACCAAAATCATTGACAACCCCATCAGCCTCGGTCAAGCTTTCTGGTCTCCTTACAGAAGATTGGCAACCCTCATCGAAAACCTGATCAACAAGAATGCTTCCGACAAGGATGCCAAGATCATGAAGGAGATGAACGACAAAATCAACGCGGCCCCTGCCACTTTACCCGCATCCAAAGATGCAGATGGAGCTGCAGCCGCTGCCCCGCCGTTCGACATTGCTAAGTTTGCCGGTATTTTCGCTGCCATCGGTATGGCTTTCGGTATGATTGCCTCCGCCGTGGCCAACCTCGTCAAAGGTTTTGTGAGCCTGACCTGGTGGCAAGTGATTATCGTCTTTGTCGGCTTGTTGCTGGCGATCTCTGGACCGGCCATGGTCATGGCTTGGCTCAAACTCCGTCGCCGCAATTTGGCTCCCCTGTTGAACGCCAACGGCTGGGCTATCAACGCCGCATCCAAGATCAGTATTCCTTTTGGCGAAACCTTGACCGATCAAGCACATTTCCCCAAACTCAAACTCAAAGATCCGTACAAGAAAAAAGGAATGGCTCCTTGGAAGAAATGGTCCCTCAGCGGTCTGACCTTGTTGGTTGTCTTGGCCGTCATGTGGTTGTGCAACTTGTTTGCTTGGGCACAACTCCCGTCTCCCCTGCCTTGGTTTGCTAAAGAAGAAGTTGCCGAGGAATGCATCCTCGAAGAAACAACCTTGGAAAGCGCCGAGGAAGCCTGCTGCACCGGCGAAACCACTGAAACCTTGTAGCAGTTACTCGTCGCGCCGCCTTGACCCATTCGTCATTGCGAAGCGAGGATTGACGCGTCGGTCCACAAAAAGGCCCCATTCCGTGGATACAAGGCGAGGATTGACGCGTCGGTCCACAAAAAGGCCCCATTCCGTGGATACAAGACGAGGATTGACGCGTCGGTCCACAAAAAGGCCCCATTCCGTGGATACATGACGAGGATTGACGCGTCGATCCACAAAAAGACCCCATTCCGTGGATACAAGGCGAGGATTGACGCCATAACCGTCATTGCCGGCCTGACCGGCAATCTCGCAGCGCCACCGCAACCAGCTCCGCTCAAAACCAAACCAATAATGAGGTGACTAATAAGTGATTAGCCACCTCCTTTCGTTATATGGATACGATGACAGTGGCGGTAGCGTAAGAGCCACAGCTATTGCAGCGAACTCCGCATTTACGAGTCGCTCTCGTTTTTTATACTTTGGAACGACTTTTGCAACAGAAAATACAGATTAATTACCAAACTTGATTATAATATGGCTACAAAATTTTATAAATGCCGTCACTGCGGCAACATCTTTCAAAAAATCGTTGATAGCAAAGTCCCCGTCGTATGTTGTGGAGAACCCATGGAAGAACTCATCCCGAACACCGTTGATGCCAGCACCGAAAAACACGTTCCTGTCGTCACCCGCTTGGATGAGTGCACCATCAAAGTGGAAATCGGCAGCACACCGCATCCAATGACAGAAGAACACCACATCTGTTTCATCTATGTAGAGACAGAAAATGGAGGAATCCGCATCCACCTGAAAGACAAACCGGAAGCGGTCATTTGTACCTGCAACAGCAAACCCATTGCCGTCTACGAATACTGCAACCTTCACGGTCTCTGGAAAACAGAACTCTAACTCCCAGAGGTCCCATCACAAAGAAGGCAACAAGCGACCGCAAGGCGAAGTGTTGCCTTCTTTTTACATTTAAGCTATCTTTACCGGCAAATATGATGGAAAAACTACAACCTTATGCAATCGACGACAGCAGTTCCTGGGAAGGTCTGCTGGTAGGTGATGTCAAAGCCGGCTTTCCTTCGCCAGCCGATGACATCCGTGAAAAATTGGACCTCATCCAACTCTTGGTCAAACACAAAGCCTCCACCTTCTTCTTCCGGGTGAGTGGTGTTTCCATGGTGGATGCGGCCATGGACGAAGGAGACATCCTGATTGTCGACCGGAGCCTGGATCCGTACAACGGATGCAAAGCCATCTGTTTCATTGACGGAGAATACACGGTCAAACACGTCGAGATTCTTGAACAACAAGTCCGTCTCCTCCCCGCCAACGAACACAATCACCAATACCAGCCCATCGTAGTAGAACCTGAACAGGACTTCCTGATCTGGGGCATCGTCACCTACGTCATCAAAAAAATGTAAACTACGCCCTATCTCTGCCGATGTTTGCCCTGGCCGATTGCAACAACTTTTTCGCCTCCTGCGAACGTGTTTTCCGTCCGGATCTGATCGGAAAGCCCGTCATCGTGCTATCCAACAACGACGGTTGTGCCATTGCCCGCAGCAACGAAGCCAAAGCCCTGGGAATCAAGATGGGAGACCCGTTCTTTAAAATCCGCCGCCTGGTCGAAGAACACCACATCGCGGTTTTTTCGGGTAACATGGCCCTCTACGGAGACATGTCGCGTCGGGTACGATGGGTCTTGGAAGAATTTGCGCCCTCAATTGAAGTTTATTCCATCGATGAGGCCTTCCTGGACCTGAGGGGCCTGCTTGTCGAAGACCTGGACTCCTACGCCAAAGAAATCTCCCGCCGATGCCAAAAAGACACCGGCATCCCGGTTTCCGTCGGCATCGCCCCGACCAAAACCCTGGCTAAAATCGCTTCCAAGCTTTGCAAACAATATCCCAAGTTGCGGGGAGGTTGTTACATGCACCGTCCTCAAGACATTGAAAAAGTGCTTCGAAAATACCCGATTGAAGAAGTTTGGGGCATCGGTCGAAAAAGTTCGCGCAAGTTGCACAACCGTGGCGTATGGACAGCGTGGGACTTCACACAAATGGATGAAAGCCGCGTTCGGATGCTGTTCGGTGTTACAGGACTGCGCACCTGGCTTGAACTCAAAGGCACCCCGTGCATTCAATTTGAGGACTCCCTTGAAGCCAAACAATCCATCTGCGTTTCCCGAAGTTTTTCCTCAGAAATATACGACCGAAACGAACTGACACAGCAAATCGCCAACTTCGCCAACGATCTTACCCACAAATTGCGCAAACAAAATTCCCTCTGTGCGGAATTGGTCGTCTTTGCCTACACCAACCGCTTCAAAGAAGAGGCTCCACAAGCCTACCACAGCACGTTGGTCCACTTCAGCAACCCGACCCACGAATATCGTCCCCTCATTGCCACGGCGGTCCAAGCCTTGAACGAGATTTACCGGGCCGGCTACGGATACAAAAAAGCCGGTGTCATTGCCACCAAACTGATGGATGCACAAGATCAACTGCCCTCCCTCTTCGAAGATCCCCAACACACCGAACGGGACCACAAATTATCTGCTGTTCTGGACGAACTGCAACGCACCTACGGCCGCAGCAGCATCCGCATGGCCACCCAAGGTGATGGTCAGATCAAAAACACCTGCGAAAACCAATCACCGCACTACAGTACCCGCTGGGAAGACCTTCCGACCGTCAAAATCGGCTAGGTACTATAAATTTTTCTTATATTTGCGGTATGAGTTTTCTTAGAGCCCTTTTAGCCATCTTATGTCCTCCCTTGGCCGTATTGGACCAAGGATGCGGATCCCTCTTGATTACATTTTTACTCACCCTTTGCGGTTGGGTCCCGGGCGTTATTGCCGCCCTCATCATCCTAAACCGGAAGTAGCCAAATCTTTGTAGCATGATCCAGGATTTCCGACTCAAGGTGTTTGCAACGGTGGCTCAACGGTTGAGCTTCAGCCGCGCTGCCAAAGAACTGAGCATTAGCCAACCGGCCGTCTCGCAGCACATTGCGGAGTTGGAAAAACAATGTCAGCAACCGTTGTTCGTCCGCCGGGGCAGTTTCATCGAACTCTCACCCTTTGGACAAGAACTCTTTCCCCTGGTTATGGAAATCTTGAAACGCTACGACGAAATCAACCAACGCATCCAAGCCCAGGAGGAAGTTCAACAAGCACCTGTGCGGATTGGCACAACTCCCTCATTGGCACAACACCTGCTTCCGACCTTGCTGGCCCTGTTACGCAAACGACTGCCCAACCTGCAGTTCAAACTGCAGACAACCGACAGCGACACCCTCTCAGAACAACTCCAAGCCCACGCCTTGGATTTCGGTTTCAGTGAAGAAGAAGATCCTTACGACGGACTCACCTACGAACTCCTACTGGAAGATCCCTATGTCTTGGTCACTGCGAGCGGATCCGCACAGCACCTTGCTGAACACGATTTTCCCCTCGTTCCCTTTGTAAGTGAAGCCGAACTGGGCAGCACAGAAGCCGTCATCAACTACCTCAAACATGCAGATGCCTACGCCTTCCTGCCCCTGCTTGCGGCACAAGATGAGATTCAGTTGGGCCGCCTGCGCCGCATCCCCACCGATGCCCCGCAGCGAAAACGCCAGTATTTCCTGGTTCACCAGAACAAACAGGATTCAGCCCTGCTCCAACACCTACTCCAAATCGCAGAACAAAATTTTAAACTCCATAAACCATGAAAGTACTTTTGGTCAACGGCAGTCCGCACGCACACGGATGCACCTATACCGCCCTGCAAGAGATTGCACAAACCCTTCAGAACGAAGGCATTGAATCCGACATTTTCCAAGTGGGCACCCGCCCGCTCTCCGGTTGCTTGGGTTGTGGCCGCTGCTCAGAAAAAGGCAAATGCGTCATGAACGACGCAGTCAATGAGTTCCTGGCCAAAGCGGCTGAGTACGATGCCTTTGTATTCGGAGCCCCCGTTCACTTCGCCAGTGCCAACGGCGCGATGATTGCATTCCTGGACCGTGTCTTCTGCGCCGGCAAGCACGTACTCCAGTTCAAACCGGCGGCCGCCGTTGTCAGCTGCCGCCGCGCCGGCTCGACCGCGACCTTTGACCAATTGAACAAATACTTCGCTATCCGGCACATGCCCATTGTCACCTCCCAATACTGGAACCAGGTCCACGGCAACACCCCGGAAGAAGTACGTCGCGACATCGAAGGCATGCAAACGATGCGCAGCTTGGGCCGCAACATGGCCTGGATCCTCCGCTGCATCGAAGCAGGAAAACAAGCCGGTTTCCCCCACCCTGAACACGAAAAACAAACCAAAACCAACTTCATTCGATAAATCCATGAAACGACCCCTCCTCCAACTGATATTGGCGACAGCCCTCGCCTTCCTGACCCTTACTGCCTGCGACCCGGACGGACGTGGCCGAGGCGACGAAAATAACACCGAAAAACCCGACGGCTCCAGCAACGACGGCTCCAGCAACAACGGCTCCAGCAACAACGGCTCCAACAACGACACAGAAATCTCCCGCGGCCTGTACTGCCACTTTACCTTTGACGGTAACCTGGACAACCGCATCAGCTCCGGACCAGAAGCCGGTGGCTACGGCTACTACTTCGTTGAAGGCCTGAACGGCACCCAGGGATTGGACCTGCGCGCCAGTACGCTCAATTTTGACGAGGCCATCATCGATGGAGGCACCTACACCATCTCTTTCTGGGTAAAAAAATTGAGCCACAGCATCATCTACAACGTGGAGAGCAACAACCAATGGGGGAAAGGGTTCATTCTGGAATACAAACCCAGTGGCCTGCTCTACTGCAGCGACGGCTACGACTACAACTACAAACCGGCTTACTTCGATCACCCCAGTCTAGACCCTGACGCGTGGACACACATTGCTATCACCTCCAATTATGTATCCGGCATTGAAGATTGCACCGTCAAGCTCTATCTGAACGGCCAATACATCAGCAGCATCCAAGAGGAAATGGTCGGCTACCAAAATGTCAACTACGGAATCGGCTTCCGCTTCCGTGGCAACATGATCGTGGACAACCTGCGCATCTACAGCGAGGATGACCTAGACAGCAAAACCATCAAGAAAATCTACGAAGCCGAACGACCGCAATAACCCATATTAATGGAATAACCCACACAAAATGGCAGACAATTACTTGGAAAAAAAGATGGAAGCCTTTCATTCGCTTCCGTCCAGCGCCGCACAGGCTAAAAAGAACAAAACGACGCTCAACAAACTCTTGCTCAAAAACCGTAGCCACCGGGGATATGATCCCAAGGTTGTAGTTCGGGAAGACCACTTACGCGACATCGTCAGCGTCGTGACGAAGATTCCTCAAGCCTGCAACCAACAATGCCTACGCTACCGCTTGGTCACCCCTGCGGAAGCCCACAAAATCTTACCGTTGTTGAAGTTTGGAGCAGCCCTGCCAGAACTCAACCTGCCTTTCCCGGGGACCGAACCCCAGGCCTTCATCATTTGTTGTGCCCCGAACGAAAACAAACTCACGTACATGGACTTGGGCATCGCGGCACAAAGCATGCTGTTGCGTGCTACCGAAATGGGACTCAACGGCATCTGCATCGGTGCCTTCCAAAAAGAAAAAATCATCCAAGCCTTTGACCTCCCCCTGACTCCGCTACTCGTACTTGCCATTGGCAAGGGCATCGAAGACATCCGTCTCACGGAAATTCGGGAAAACGAGGACCACAAATACTACCGTGAAAACGGTGTGCATTACGTCCCCAAAGTCTGCTTGAATGATCTTTTGCTCGGTTAAAGAACCGGCCTAACAAATCAGCCGGACGCTCTGGCCGGAGTGTCCGGCCGCCGGACTTAGTAAGCCATCACGGCGGCCAAGGCAGCACCACCACACAGGGCAATGGTCCAGCTCATACCCAAGTAGGGCATCACAGTGCCATCCAGACCGATTTGACATCCCAATGAAAAGTCTGCAAGACCGACATAGGTTTCACAAGGAATGTCTACTCGGAGACCCAGGTCAAATCCCCAATCGTCAGATACCCAACCAGCACCGACATAAGCCTGCCAATCAAAGTCGTTCATGATATCATCCGACAAACGGAAAACGGGACCGGCCACATAAGAGCCGTAGCCGTCCTGATCCCACATCATGGAACCGTACAGACCCAAACGCGTATAGCAATATGATACCGAGAAACCGACAGCAAACACATCGTATCCTGCATTGTAACCGGTCAAAAAGTCCACGTTCATCTTACTGAAATCGTCCATTTCCTGGTCTTCTGTAGTCAACAAACCGGGGAACAAACTCAAGCCGAGGTTCGGAACAATGATCTTATCGTTGAATTTACAACCCAAGGACATGGATGCCCACGCAAAACTTTCATCTTCGTTGGTATCGTTCAAGTTCATCCGCAAAGCGGCATCTCCCAACCACATCGTACCCAAGGATTCACTGGTCATAAGACCCGCTCCCAAATAAAATTGCCAGTCAATGCCGTAATCGTTCAAACGCAACAAAGGACCTGCAGTCAAAGCAAATTCGCCTTCGTCCAGACCGTACATCAGCGTTCCTTGGAATCCCCAACGGTTCGCATTGTAACCGTAATTCAAACCCAGGAAGTTATCGGAGAAATAGACAGGATTGTACCATTCCGCAGCATCGTCCACCTTTGTACGGAACCCTGCACCATAGACCAATTCAAAGAAGTGTTCATCATCAAACAAGGTTGAACTGTTGATCCAGCGTTTCTTGCGCAACGACAAATCCAGGTTGGTCATTGAATTTTCGGTCACACGGAAGGATTCCACCTCGCTATCGTAGTATCCTTTCTTGGTTGCATAGGCTTTGTAGCTACCGGTCGGGAAAGATTGGCTCTTGTACGGAGCAGCTCCCATAAAGGAGTATTGATCAGCATTCGACGCTTTTACATAAATCTGTGCTCCAGACTTGGATGAAATGTTCACCCCACCGGTCTTGCGTACCGGATCCGGAACGACGATGGAAATCGGACCTTTGCCGACAATCTCATACTGGGTAGCGGAGGTTATATGTTCCGCCAATTCGGCTGTAATTTCGTACTTACCTTCTTGCAACTTACCGGTCCAGGTTCCATTGGTCGCCACACCCAAATATTCGTTGTTAGCATACACCGTTGCTCCTGCCTTGGTCCGGATGGTCACGTCCGCAATCAGACGACCTTTTTCCAAAGTCCTGTTCACATTCAATCGTTGGTTGTGGGTCAAATTGATGCTGAACTGTTGGGCCAAATAACCATCCTTGCGGATTGTGATCTGGTGTTCTCCGATCAGGAGCTGTTTGACGATCGGTGAACGTCCTACGTCTTCTCCATTAATTGTCACAGAACAGTTGCCCGGATTGGTTTCCAAGGACAGAATACCGTAAAGCGGAACAGGTGCACCAACCTGCTTGGTCACATTTTCTCCGGAGTTCACCGAAAACGAAATGCTTTGGCTTTGGTGGCTCGCGCGACGGGCTTCCAAAACGTGGTTCATGGTGCTGCTCAAGTGACCGGTCCAAGATCCTACGCCCCGATAGACGTTGTCCACATAAATCTCAGCCTTCGGGTCCTCGCTCTTGCAAGTCACGTTCGCAAACTGTGCATTCAAAGAAAGGTTCACCAATTGGTCACCGCCGTTGCCCACCACTTGAATGGTTTCTGATATGGTACTGTATTCCTCTTTTTGCATACGCACGGTCACAGCACCACGTTTGTAGCGTTTGGTGGTTTTCACCGGTGTCTTGCCCACGTACTCGCCATCCACAAAAGCAGTCGCTCCGGAAGGTTCGCTACGCAAGTCCAGGTAACTATAGGCAGGTGTCAGGCGAAGGGGCAACTCCGACATGTTTTCCGATACGGTCACCTTGCCGGTCAAGGTCTCGTAGTAGGGATTTTCAATACGATAATAATAGGTACCATAATTCAATTGGTAACTGAAGAACCCGTCAGTGACATACTGCGTATCCATCGAGCAGTCCGGTGTCGTTCCGATAGAAACCGTCGCTTCCACAGGACTGATGTTCATTTTCAAGAAGTTAAACGAAACCGTCGCGTTGGAAACCGTATGCATCTGCGCATCGGTACGCAAGGTCAAACGATAGGTCTTTCCTTCCTGCAAACGCACGGGGACCGGAGCCATTGTCTTAAAACCTTTGCAAGAAAAGATCAGATTCTTCACTTGGTAGGGAATCCAGAACCAGATTTCTCCGTTTTCCTGTTCCTGGCGTTTCACCACTTTCAACCCACCGGTTTCCAGGGCCAACGGATTGTGCAAGTCGTTGGTCACGGTCACCTTGATGAGGGCACAGACGTTGTCCGAGTCGTCCAAGAGTTTGTAATAGCTAGAAGCATCCAAATCTTCTGACGGACAGTGTCGAACGTCGCCGTCCAAAGACATGTTCAAATTTTGGGCAGAAGCCGGGAGAGAAACCGCCCAACCAGCTACCAGTAAAAAGATGAAGGTAAGAATTCGTTTCATCGTATTGCGTATTTATTATGAATCAATTAGAAGGAACCGGGACCGTACAAACCGAAATCCGGATCGGGTTCGGGCTGCCAGGTACGGATGTGGATCACCGGTTTTTGGTAGTCATTGATGTCTACCTGCAAGAACAGATAGCCGGTATCCCCGTAGTTGGAAGAATAATAATCTTGCTTGATCTGAATACTGAACAAGTTTTCGTTGAAGCCTTTGGAGAACTTGATCACTTCAATGTTCGAAAATTTCAAGTTGATGTACTCCTTGCTGTTGAAGCTGCGGCGTAGGTTGTCGATGTACTCGGTCTTGGTCTGACGGTTGTATTCAAAATCCGCCTGGTTCAGACGCAAACCGTTTTCTACGTTGGCTTTGCGTACTTTCCGGCCCGTGATGATGAGGGCATCATCCGAGAAAATGGAGCTGATGTACTCCAAACGTTTCAACGCAAACGCAGTCTTGTAGTTTTCCAGGAAGGTAATCAGAGACATCTTCATCCCGTCACTCCATTTGGACTTGGAAACAATCTCTTGCACTGTCGCCGACTCCAACGCAAAGTTGATGCTGGAAATCTTGCCGTCCTGCTCAAAAACAAAGACCACGTCTTCCACGAACTTCTTGTCGTTCGTACGGAAGGAGAAACGCATCGGAATGCTGCGGCAGAAAATCTGACCTTCAAAGTTCAGGGCATTCACCTGTTTGCGTTCCAACACCTTGGCATTACCATATTTCAAAAGTTGGGTGTAGATTTCAAAACCTTCTTCGGTAAAATAGTCCCGGATACTTTCCGACTGGTCTTTTTCCAAGGCATTCAGCACCTGTTCCAAATTGTTTTGGTAGAGGCTTGCATCGGTCACTTCGGTGAACTCATAAGTCCGTTCGGTGGGTTTGATGGTCGCCGTCCGTTCTTCCATTGCTTGGGCAGCGGCAATGACTTGAGCCATCACCGATTCTTGCTCTGTTTTTTGCGAACGATGGTTTTGCTTTTTCTCCGGTTGGACAGTCGGTTGCTTTTGCACTTCCAGACGAACGTTGTTAATCGTTGCAGCAGGGTAATCTTGGGTTGAAAGCATCCCTGCGATGTTTTCCAAATCGGGATCCAAATGCACTTCGTTGTCGTACGCGTATTCCACTTTGATGTTCACCGATTTCACAGCACTGTCAGCACGCAATTCAATCGTTCCCAGGCCGTCTTTCGCCCCAATCGTCTGACTCCAGTCAAAACCGTCCCAATAGCTATAGTCCAACGAGGTCACCGGCTGATTCTTGTACCAAATGTGCAGACGGCCCAAGGTGTTCGTCTCGTCGGTAAACCCATCAAAGGCAAAGGTCAACTCCTTCAACAAATTGGTAATCTGGTTCGGAATCCACACCACCGGAAGGACTTCTCCTTCGGCTGCCAAATAAGTCATCTTATTGGGATACAACAAAGTACGAGTCAACGACTGTGCCCAATAATAATGTTTCAGAGCCACGTCCAGTTTCATTTCCTCTTCAGCCCGTTCCGCCACACGCAACATCTCCCGAATCTTCTCTTCGCGCATCGCAAAGACCTTATCAATCTCACTTTTCTTGATGTAACGCAAAATCTTGTACTTCTTCGGACCATTCTCCAATACCATTTTCTGACACATGGTCAAGGTCGTCGCGGAATAGGTTTCCACAATGGACTCCAACTCCACGTCCAAGTTGTATTTGCTGTTATTGGACTGGTAACTGCTCACCAACGCTTCTTGGGAATTGATGAAGACCGAAATCTGCTCGGAAATCTGAGCCAATGCTTCGTCGTTCGCGGCCTTGGAAGATTTTCCAGTACCCTCGCCCCAGATGTATTTGTCAGAACTGATAATTTCTTTATAAGTCTGTGCAGACAAAGTGGTTGTAAAAGCACAGAACAAAAGGCAGCACCAGCACAACATGTGCTTGCCTGCAAAACGGTGTTTCATAATAAAAGGTTTTGGTCTAATGGTCTAAATAATAAAGTTTAGGCGTCGCGAATTTAGCACATTTTTCCCAATTATACGAATATAAATCAGACAACAACAGAGGTCTTGGAAATCATCCAAAGAAGACTTATCTTTGCTTGTTACGAAAATTCAAAAAACAAAAATCATGATGACAATTAACGAATACATTGAACAAAACAAAGATCGTTTTCTGAACGAACTCTTTGAACTCATCCGCATTCCCTCCATTTCTTCCCAATCCGAGCACAAGGCAGATATGTACCGTTGTGCTGAAAAATGGGTTGAACTGATGTTGGCAGCAGGAGTAGACAAAGCCCAAGTATACGAAACCGACGGACACCCGGTGGCTTACGGTGAAAAAATCATCGATCCCGCCCTCAAGACCGTCCTCATTTACGGCCATATGGACGTAATGCCCGTGGACCCCATCGAATTGTGGCACTCCAACCCCTTTGAACCGGAAATCCGTGATGGAAAAATCTGGGCACGCGGGGCAGACGACGACAAAGGACAAGCCTTCATGCACGCCAAAGCCTTTGAATACCTGGTAAAGACCAACCAACTCAAATGCAACGTCAAATTCATGATTGAAGGAGAAGAAGAGATCGGTTCCCCGAACCTCCCGAAATTCTGCCAAGAGCACAAAGAAATGTTGCAAGCCGACATCATCCTGGTATCCGACACCAGCATGATTGCTCCGAACATTCCGTCCATCACCACAGGTCTGCGCGGTTTGTCGTATTGGCAAGTGGAAGTAACCGGTCCGAACGCCGACCTCCACTCCGGTCTTTTCGGTGGAGCAGTGGCCAACCCGATCAACGTCCTCTCCAAAATGATTGCTGACGTCTTGGACGAAAACAACCACATCACCATCCCGGGTTTCTACGACGATGTTCTCGAAGTCAGCGAAGAAGAACGTGCCAAAATGGCCGAAGCACCCTTCGACCTGGAAGCTTACAAAGCCTCATTGGACATTGCCAAAGAATGGGGAGAAGCCGGCTTCAGCACCAACGAACGCACCGGTATCCGTCCGACTTTCGACATCTGCGGTATCTGGGGTGGTTACACCGGAGAAGGTGCCAAAACCGTATTGCCTTCCAAAGCCTACGCAAAAATCAGCTGCCGCCTGGTTCCCAACCAAAAACACGAAAAGATCGGCCAACTCTTCAAAGAATACTTCGAAGCCAAGGCTCCTGAATGTGTAAAAGTAAACGTAGAATACCTCCACGGTGGTCCTTCCTACGTATGCCCCATCACCTTGGATGCATACAAAGCAGCTGAAAAAGCATACAACGAAGTATACGGCCGCATGCCCGTACCGGTACGCTCCGGTGGAAGTATTCCGATCATCGCAACCTTCGAAGAAGTTTTGGGTATCAAATCCATCCTCATGGGCTTCGGTCTCGGATCGGATGCCATCCACTCCCCGAACGAAAACTACCCGCTGGAACAATTCTTCAACGGCATCCGCACCATTCCTTCGTTCTACAAATACTTCTGCGAATAACCGTTTACAAACGTTTATATCCGTTTAGACACAAATGGAACGCCAAAAATACTACCAAGATTTTGGGCAAAAACTCCTCGAAGACCTGCTCCGTCGCTGTACGGAGTCAGGTCTTCAAGCAGGAGTCTTGCTGGAAACCGAAGACTTGACCGACAAATGGGACAAGATCGCCCGGGACTACCTGCGCGACGCCATTGAGCAACTCCAGGAATACCCCGAAGCAGCCATTGCCTGGGCCGGTTTCTTAGGGCTCGCCTACGCTCAGGGCTGGGACGAAAACTGGGAAAAAATCCAAGACTACACCTACGCCCAAATGCAGGGAGAACGCGGGTTTGACGACTTGGACGAACACATCCTTCAGAATTGGCTCGGCTATGCCCTTGATTCCAAAGAAGCCAAGAAGTACAACGAAGCCCTGCTCTCGTGTGCCCAAACTGCCATCACCCACATCCGCAGCGAACGCATCGAACCCCAAAGCGTCGATGCCTTCTATATTTTTGCCGAAGCTGTCCGCACCCTCTTCCGCATCGGTGCCTCCCTTCGTCTGTACGACCTGGGTTACCGGTTCGAAAAAGTCCCTGTGGCCTAACCCCAAAACAAACCATTCTATGAAATTCCGTTTCCTGCGCAACCTCTGTCTGTGCTTCTGCGCAACCCTAGTTGCTTTCAGCTGCAACAACAGCGATACTCCACCGTCCCCCGAAGACGACCTGACCCAATTGACCTTGACTGCAGAAGTAGTCAATGCCGATAACAAAAACTTCTACCTGCAATTCACCGCCGGTGCGGCTACCCACAGTGTGGAATATGCCGTAGTTTCTTTCCAAGAAGCAGCGGCTGCCCGTGCTGATTTTGAAAACCTGGCCAGCACAACCATCGCGGTACCGACCGAAGTCCTGCCTGTCGCCTGCCCGGCACGAGGTTCCTATGTTTGTTTCTACCGTCCGATTTCGGCCAAGGGAGACAAAGGAGAAGTATTGGAAATCAACGCCATCTGTGGAGAAGCCGGCATTGAAATCTCCGGTTACGATTCCATCATCCTCGAATACACGGTCCGCATCTACGACGAAGAGAAATACGGTTCGGCTGGTGTCCTGGCTATCTCCAAAGAAATGGGCAGTGATTTCGGCATGACCCTCGAAGAACTGATTCAAACATACGCTGAAATTGGCGGCATCGCCTTGGACGGCAAAGACGTGGCCCACTATGCCCCGCTGAACGGCCAACAAAACTACGAATTCTACCTCGGTGTGGCGCTGATGGACCCGCAAGGAAATTTCGTTGAAGCCCTCACTATCGACTTCACCTCACCCGACTTGGACAACAGCCTTCCCCTTCCCGAAGCGACTACTGTTACGTTGGATGACGTACAAGAGACCTATGCAAAAGTCAGCTTCACCCCCGATGAAAACACCAGCGCCTATGTCCTAGCCATTCTGTCACAGTACGACTACGAGCTGCTGTGGGACAGCGCCCTGGCCATGGGTAAAGAGGACCCAGAGTTATACATCCGTGATTACATCTATTTCTACACGAACCCCATCCGCGGGGAGGAAACCTTTGAATGGAGTTCCCTGGAGGCGGGCACCGAATACCGGGTGGTTACCTATCCAATGAACGGCAACGGCCTGGCCGGCTGGGGCCCCGGCACCATCGTTCCATTCCAAACGAAGTAGCAAGCAACCAAACAAAAGAAGAGAGGTTGACATTCGGGAAGAACCCCTGTGTCAACCTCTTAGTACAATCGCTCAGAATGCGATTCATCAGACCAAAAGAATTATCATTAGAAACGGATACCCAAACCAACAAAGAAGGTATTCCGTGTCATACGGACATCACCCAGGTCCATCATGTTCATCAGACCAAAGTCATAACCGCCCCGGATCTCATAACGATCCAGGATTTCCACACCCAAGCCAACTTGGGCTGACACATCGAAACGACGCATATTGGATTGAAGGTATTCGCCCACATCGCCAGCCAGAGGCAAGGTGCCGGTCATCTCTCCCGTGTAAAGATTGAAGTCAACTTCATTGCCAATGATATCCAGGTTGAGGGTATTGGAAAGACCCAGGCAGAAATTCGGTCCTGCAAACGCCATTACACGCAGACCCGGCATGACCCTTGCCGCGTATTGGAAGCGGACCGGAAGGTTGAGATAATGTTGATTCAGCGACAGGTTCATGGAGTAAGGACCTTCGCCTTCCTGTTCGGTGGTCATTACATACGAATACTTCAATCCCGGTTGAATTGAGAAGGCATGGATATCGTTGGACATGAGATTGATATTGTAGTAGGCTCCCACATTAAAGCCTTGCAGGGGATCGCTCCATTCCACCTCATTCGAGTAGGTTTGACGGTAACGTGAATTTTCGTATCCGGCTTCCACACTGATTTGTGCTGAAAGTTGCGAAGCGGCTAACAACAAGCCGGCAATCGCCAAAAAGAAATACTTTTTCATCTTATTAATAGTTTATGTTAATAAATCATACTACAAATAAGATGCAAAACTTTAACTTTTGTTGCTTGAATGATAGATTTTTTTCAAAATTTCTTTTTCAGAAAGCCCTTTTGAACAGTCAGCATAGTCGATCCGATAGTTGCATCCGTTCCGATACTGCGAACATCCGTAGGCCGTATTTCCCCGCAAAAGATAGCCACGAGCACATTGGGGACAAAGGATATTTGTTTGACGGCAAGTATCGTGCACAACTTCACGCACCATCGCCTTCAATTCCTCCAAGAAGGTCTTGGCCTCGTATTGTCCCTTTTCAATCATCCGAAGTTTACGCTCCCATTGTCCGGTCAGTTCCGCACTCTTGAGCAACTCTTCGCGAATGGTCCCAATCAGGTCGGTCCCGGTCTGCGTAGGATACAAGCTTTTTCGTTCCTTGCGAATGTAATCCCGTTTGAACAAGGTTTCGATGATGGCCGCACGCGTAGAAGGACGGCCGATTCCGTTCTCTTTCAGGGCTTCACGCAATTGTTCGTCTTCAATCCCTTTGCCAGCCGTCTCCATGGCCCGCAACAAGGTTGCCTCGGTATAGGGTTTCGGGGGCGAGGTCCAGGTTTCCTTCAAGACGGGCTCATGCGGACCGGACTCACCCACCTCAAATGCCGGCAGCACCCCTTCGGACTCTTCTCCATCGCCTGAAACCTCGGTCGGTACGGCAGCTGCATTGTCAAACACCACCCGCCAACCGGGATGCAGAATTTCCTTTCCGTTGGCCTTGAAATCCACGGTTTCCACACGACCACTCACCGTCGTTTTGGACACCTCGCAATCCGGATAAAAAACTGCAATGAAATGACGGGTGACCAAGTCATATACCTTCATCTCCGCCTCGGACAAACCGCGGGCCGGAACACCCGTTGGAATGATGGCGTGGTGGTCCGTTACTTTGGCATTGTCGAACACCTTCTTGGACTTCGGCAATTTTTTACCTTTCAAAGGTTGGGTCAAGGATTCGTAGCCCACCAAACCTGCCAGGATATTGGGCACTTTGGCATACAAATCATCACTCAAGTAAGTAGTATCCACACGGGGGTACGTCGTTACCTTCTTCTCATACAAGGACTGGATGTATTTGAGGGTCTCCTCAGCAGAAAACGAAAACTTCTTGTTGCATTCCACCTGCAACGACGTCAGGTCAAACAACTTGGGCGGAGCCTCCTTGCCTTTCTTTTTCACCACGTCAGTCACCTCAAAGTCGGTTCCTTTTACCCGTTCCAAAAAGTTCTCCCCTTCTTCTTTCTGGGTAAACTTCCCTTTTACGGAGGAGAAAGTCACTTTCCGGTAAACGGTCTTCAATTCCCAATAGGGTTCGGGCCTGAACCCATCAATTTCCTGTTGACGACGTACGATCAAGGCCAAGGTCGGCGTCTGCACACGACCAATGGACAAAACCTGTTTGTTCTGACCGTGTTTCAACGTATACAGACGGGTAGCATTCATTCCCAGAAGCCAATCACCAATGGCCCGCGAAAGCCCCGCCTCGTACAAACGGTCGAACTCTTTTTGTTCACGAAGGTTGGCAAAACCCTCCCGGATGGCATCCTCCGTCAAAGAGGAAATCCACAACCGATAGACTGGACATTTGGCACCGGCCTTCTGCATCACCCATCGCTGGATCAGTTCCCCTTCTTGCCCGGCATCCCCGCAGTTGATAATGGCTTCGGCCTGTTGCATCAGCTGCTGAATGACCTGAAACTGCTGTTCGTAGGTAGCATTCCCAGGTATGAGTTTGATCCCGAAACGCGGCGGCAACATCGGCAAACAATCCAGCGACCAACGTTTCCAATCCGCCGTATAATCCTGCGGCTCTTTCAGGGTACAGAGATGCCCGAAGGTCCAGGTCACTTGGTACCCGTTCCCCTCAAAATATCCGTTGCATTTCTTATTGGCCCCCAAAACAGAGGCAATTTCCCTTGCAACACTCGGCTTCTCAGCAATGCATACTTTCATAACGTCGGTCGAACAAACAAGGCGACAAATTTAGGCAAAAAATAGTACATTTGTGATTCGATTGGACTCAGAGAGATATTGAAAATGATGGACGTGTTACTCAATTTGATACAAAATGGCCCCTGGCACCTGCTTACAGACAGCCGTCGCCTTTCCTTTCCGGAACAAACCCTCTTCTTTGCCCTGAAGACTCAGAGCAACGACGGGCATCGCTACATTGCCGACCTGTACAGCCTGCGCGTTCGGCATTTTGTGGTGAGTGAACTACCCCAGGAGGCTGAGAGCCGTTTCCCGGAAGCCCAGTTCTTCCGGGTCGATGATCCCTTGGCCACCCTGCAAGAACTGGCCCGCCACCACCGCCAAACCCTGCACCTGCCGGTGGTCGGAATCACAGGCAGCAACGGAAAGACCATCACCAAGGAATTCCTCTTCCAATTGTTGCACGACAACCATCACATCGTCCGATCTCCGCGCAGCTACAACTCTCAAATTGGCGTTCCTCTTTCGGTCTGGCAAATGCAAGCAGACCACGATTTGGCGCTCATCGAAGCCGGCATCTCTCAACCCGCTGAAATGCAACGGCTCAAACGCATCATCCACCCGACCTACGGCATCCTGACCGGCATCGGACCGGCACACCAAGAAAACTTCGAGAGTCTCCGTCAGAAACTGATGGAGAAACTCCTACTCTTTCACGGCTGCCGAGCCCTGGTCTACCAAGCAGACAACGCCTTGATCCGTGAGACCGTCGCAGAAACAGGCCTCACTCCCATCGCTTATCCGTGGAGTCAAACCGACCCGCAAGCTCCGGTCTTTGTCCGCGTGGAGGTATGCGAACAGAAGACCCACCTGCAACTGACCCTGGAACAAAAAGAAGAGGTCAAACTGACCATTCCCTTCACCGATACAGCGTCCATCGAAGACTGCCTGCATGCCCTGACCTGGATTGCCTGCTGGCGGAACCACGAGCAACCGGGATCCGCAGCAACCTACCTCCAAGCCCTGGCCGATGTCTGCCAACGGTTGGAACCGGTAGCTATGCGTCTGGAAGTAAAACAAGGACGGAACAACTGTCTGTTAATCAACGACTCCTACAATTCCGACCTGCAATCCCTGGCCATCGCCCTGGAATTCCAGCAAAGCCGCAAGAAAGCCAAGGCCCTGCGTCCAACCCTCATTCTCTCCGACATCTTACAATCCGGAATTCCGAAAGCAGAACTCTACCGACAAGTGGCCGACCTGACGCTACGCAAAGGCATTGAAAAGATCATCGGCATCGGTCCGGACCTAAGCCAATTTACCCATGTTTTCCAGACCGAAGTCCGTACCTACCCCTCGACGGAGGCCTTCCTGAACAGCGACGAAATCCAACAATGCAAAGACGAACTCATCCTCATCAAAGGATCCCGTCGTTTCCAATTTGAAACCATCACCGAACGCTTGGAGAAAAAAGTGCACGAGACGATATTGGAAGTAAACTTGAATGCCCTCATCCACAATTTCAACCATTACCGGTCCAAACTCAAGCCCGAAACCAAACTCATCGGCATGGTCAAGGCCTTTGGCTACGGAGCCGGCTCCTACGAACTAGCCAAAACCTTGCAGGAACACCATTGCGACTATTTGGCGGTTGCCGTTGCCGACGAAGGGGTGGAACTTCGCAAAGAAGGCATCACCCTGCCCATCATCGTGATGAATCCCGAGTTCAGCAGTTTCCAAGTTTTGTTTGAATACCAGCTAGAACCCGAAATCTATAGTTTTCGCCTGCTCCGGGCCTTTGCCGCCGCCGCACGCGAAAAAGAAATCGAAAACTTTCCCATCCACATCAAATTCGACACAGGAATGCACCGCTTGGGCTTCCAACCGAAAGATGTAAGTGAGTTACTTAGCGTCCTAAAAGAGCAAAGTAACAAAGATGGAAAGACTTTTCCGCTGCGCGTAAGTTCCGTCTTCTCTCATTTGGCCGGCAGCGATAGTCCGGAATTTGATGACTACACCCACCAACAGATCACCTGCTTTACCGACATCGCCCAACGCCTGGAAAATGGATTGGGCCATCCCATAATGAAACACATCCTGAACTCCGGCGGGATTGAACGATGGAGTGACCATCAACTGGACGCGGTTCGTCTCGGCATCGGACTCTACGGGGTCAGCGCCTCCGGACAACCGGGATTAAAAAACGTAAGCACGCTAAAAACCACCATCTTACAGATACAACACATCCTCAAAGGCGAAACCATTGGCTACAGCCGCCGCACCCGATTGATCCGGGACTCCCGCATCGCCATCATCCCCATTGGCTACGCCGACGGACTGGACCGACACCTGAGCAACGGCCAAGGCCTGGTTCGCATCAATGGCCAGGACTGCCCCATTGTCGGCAACATCTGCATGGACACCTGTATGATTGATGTAACCGACACACAAGCCCGAGAAGGCGATACAGTCATCCTGTTTGGAGACGAACTTCCGGTGCAAGAATTGGCAAACCGTCTCGGCACCATCCCCTATGAAATCCTGACTTCGGTATCCCCGCGCGTCAAACGAATTTATTACCAAGAATAGACCCATTATGCTAGTAAGAATCCACCCCGACAACCCGAACCCCCGAGAAATCGCAAAAGTCATCGATGTCCTGCGCGACGGAGGCCTCATCATCTACCCGACGGACACACTATATGCCATCGGTTGCGATGCCTTGAACAGCCGTGCCGTTGAACAGATTTGCAAACTCAAGGGTGTGGATCCGCAGAAAAGCAACCTCTCGGTCATCTGTTCGGACCTGTCCAACCTGAGCGAGTATGCGCGCGTCAGCAACGACGCGTTCAAACTGATGAAAACCAACCTGCCAGGCCCCTTCACCTTCCTCTTGCCGACCAGCAGTCGCCTACCCAAGATTTACAAAAACAAAAAGGAAGTCGGTATCCGCGTTCCGGACAACAACATCGCCCGCACCCTCGTCCGTGAATTGGGAAACCCGATTTTGTCGATGTCCTGGACCGATGGAAGTGACGAAGATCTCCCGGAAGAATACCGGACCGACCCCGAACTCATCCACGAGTCCTATGGACACCTCGTCAACCTGGTCATCGACGGAGGTCCGGGCGACTTGACGCCCTCGACAGTGGTCAACTGCCTCGAAACACCCTTTGAGATTGTGCGCGAAGGCAAGGGTGAATTAGAATTTTAAGTATTCAATGCGTTGCACCCGGTCTTTGTCCAAGGGGTGTGCTTGAAACTTCACCTTATCAAAACGGATTTCTCGCAAATCAATGCAACGTATCTCCTGATTCCAACAGGTTCTGAAATAGAATTTTCCGTTGGTCAAGTCAGCGGAGGTGGTGCATTGTGTCGCACTGATCAAGCCTTTCGGCATTTCAATCCTCGTCCTTTCAGCTCCCAAAGGAATGTCGAAACTATTGAGAATATGGAAGCTTAACAGAACTGTTTCATGTCCAGTTTGGGTTCTGGGAGCCGTTGTACTGAAGAAAGCAGCCCGCACGAAACGGGATGCAGGAGTCGGATCACCAGGCAAGCCCAGCAAACCGCTACCGGCTCCTATCGCATCAACGGAAACCCCGTGTCCAAAGTGCTTGTTGTGCACGGTTCCACCACTGAGGTTGACGTAATTGCTCAAGTTGGTCTGGTGCCATTCAAAGCCGGGCGCATTGGTGATGACCCCCAATTTGTTCTCAAAGAAATGCGGCTTGCCATCAACAATCTCCAGCACAACCTGACGGCCGCTCTTGTCTGCAATGCGCCAGTGTACGGTCTGAATCTCAGGAGACAAGCCCACCACCCGTATCTGATCAAAGTTATCGATTACTTCCTGAACCGAACTGTAATTCGCCAGAATCCAACCCACCAGCTGCATATCCGAAAGGGATTGTGCGGCGTACCGTTCCTCATAAGGCAAGTAGTGTCCAAATCCCGGGAAGAAGAACAAACCGGCCGAGAGCCCTTTTTCATTCAAGCCCTCAATCATAAAATCCTCGTTTTCTACCGCAATCGCCACATAGCCATATTTACTCACAAAGCGCAAGCCGTTGTTCCCCTTCGGAGTCAGTCCAACGTGCTGGTGACCGCGCGGCACAATCACATAATGTGTTGAAAGCACAGCTCCGGCCCAATCCGTGGTCCGAGCCAGAATCCGGCTTCCATCTTCGGCAACAAAAGTAACGCCAGTACAGGCAAATGAAGGTATTGCAGCCCATCCACCCAGGATGAAGGCCAGCAACAAAGTTTTGTACGTTTTCGTTTTCATATCAAAATATTTTATACTTTAGCACCCGCTTGTGGGACAAAAAGTCTGCCACAGAAATTTCGCATAGGCACAAGATGATGAAACGACTGGTTATCTTTGATTTGGACGGAACCCTCCTGAACACGGTGGGCGATATCGCTGCAGCTACAAACCATGCCCTGGAGACACTGGGACACCCGACGCGTACGGTAGAAGAAATCAAAAGCTTTGTGGGCAATGGCATCAACAAACTCTTTGAGCGAGCCCTGCCCGAACCCCACAAGACCGAGGAAAATGTCCTGCGGATGCGTGCCGCCTTCATCCCCTATTACAACGAGCACGGCACAGAGAAAACCGCTCCCTTTCCGGGAACGGCAACCTTACTGGAACAATTGCAAACAGAAGGCAAACTTTTGGCTGTCGCCTCCAACAAATACGAACAGGCAACACAATCGCTCGTTGCCCACTACTTTCCGACCATCCATTTTGTTGCCGTATTGGGACAACGCGAAGGAATTGCCGTCAAACCGGACCCGTACATCGTGGAAGAAATCCGATCCCTTGCAAAAGTAGAACGGGAAGAGATCCTCTACGTCGGTGACTCAGGGGTGGATATGCAAACGGCCATCAACGCGCAGGTAGAAGCGGTGGGCGTCACCTGGGGCTGCCGTCCGCGTCAGGAACTGCAAAAATTCAATCCCCGTTGGATCGTGGATGACGCTGCAGAAATTCTACCCATTGCACTCCGCTAAGCACTACAGAATAGCCAGGCCTCTCCCTGATTACTGTGCGTGCATCTGTTCACACGCCTTGCGGCTTGCCACGACCAACAGACAGTCGTGACAAAGACAGCCAGTATACTGCTTTTTCAGATACTGCAGATCCTCGGCGGTCAACGGCACGGAAGCACAATGACAAGCGGCAATGTTGGTGTCGTGCAGACACTCAAATTCAGCCCCACAAATCGGACAACGTTTCTTCATAATCAGCTTATTGAACAGGAGTTTCCTCGACTGTATTCATCATGTTTTGAATTTCTTCTTGAGTTTTCCATTGGATGGTATCTCCCGGCACCTCTTCGAAACGCATCGACTGGTGCTTGCGCAACGAATCCGCACTTTTCTGCCAGTCACGTCGCGACCGTGATTTGGCTCGTTCTCCCCAACGTTTGCGCTCGCTCACCTTCTTGAAACGACGCGTAATTTCTTCGCCAAAGTTCAGACGGAGGCTATCAATTTTCTTGATTTCAACGGGCGTTACCGCGTTTTTATACTTGGCTTTGCCAATGCCAAAACGCATGTCGTCCATCGTTCCGCGGATGTTCACACCCGCTTTGAACGGCAACGGTGATTCCAGGATGGAAATGTGGTAGTCGAAACTCATGTCCAAATTTTGAATTCCGCCTGCCGCAGCCTTGTAACGGTCCATTTCCACCAAGAAAGGATAGATGGTCACCTGCCCCTCTTCTACCGTCATGTTCACGGAAATTTCATCGATCAGGTTTTTATCCTTATTTCGGAACATCAGCAATTTCGAAATTTCCGCAAAGGTCTTACCATCCAGAAGCACCAAGTCATTGCCCCGGATGTTCATCGCAGCCCGCAACGAAGGAATTTGCAAATTCATCAAAGAATCCATGACACTTTCCGCCGACACCTGCACGTTGATCAAACCGTGGAACGATTGCAACATCGGCACCAAAGAGTCCAAGGCCGGCACAGCACGAAGGACATTGTCCACATCCACGTCCTTCACCTGCAATTCAAATCCAGCATAACCCCGACGGGGTGTAGCAGCCTGATAGATCAGGGTCGCATGAATTTGAGCTTGTTCAAAGGTATTCAGATTGAGATTCTCCAAATAAACATACCGGTCTTTCACCTCTATTTTTCCCGCAATGTTGCGCATTTCCAACGCATCAAACAACAACCGGTCGATGCTGGTCTGGAAGGTAAATTCAATGTTTTCCGGAACTTGAATCAAACGCAAACTTCGTTTAGTACTGTCCGCCAGAGCCTGTTCCGCCACGCGGTCGGCGTCGGCCATCGCCTCCTGCAGTTGCTGCTCCTGCTGTTCCATTTCCTGCCAGCTTTCTGTAGAAGCAAGGGATGCTACATCCGGAGTCACCCCATCAACCGCAGAGGAATCCTCCACGGGCACCCAAGCCGACAACAATTGACCGACATTCATCTCTTTGGAAGTCACCTCCAGGGCTCCTTTCAATTTCTTACCTTGAACCAAAGCCTCGTAAGGATGTTCCAAGGTTCCTTTCAAACGCACATCCGACTGTCCAATCTTGAAATAAGTGTCCTCCAATTTGAGTTGACGGTCGTGGAATCCCAATTTGGCCTTCCGCATCCGTATAGGCAATTCGAATTGCGGGGTACGGACACTCACACGAGAGACCTCCATATCGGCTTCCGGCATCCACAACGTATCGTTCAACTGCTTGGCCAACAAACTCAGTTCTGCGTGATTCAACAACGCACGCGTTTCACCCAGACGGAGCGAAAAAGTATCAATGGCAGCTCCAAATTTCAACTGCTGACGGTCGGGACGGTCGGAACGGGGCGACAACGAGGCCTCCAGACTGCCTCGACGGCTGAAGATACGCAACCCCTCGTCCTGACGGGCCATCAGACGACGCCACTGGGCATCCCCACTCACTTTAAACAATTTCAAGGTATCTTTCGGACGGTCAGAACGAACCTTGATGTGCAAACTGTCAGCAGCTGCACGCAACCCTTCCGTCTGGAAGGAGAACTGGGAAATTTCCGCTTCGGCACCCAAAGACTTACCTCCAAAGAACCGCAAAGCAGCCTGGCTATTCAATTCAAAACCAGAAGTTGTATCACGTACCACGACGCCATCGGTCGTTACTTTTCCCAACGCAAAGATCCGTCCCCAGTCCTGGTTCTGCAGCGTCGACAAACGCATGCGCAGACGCAAATCCGCATCCAGATTTCCGGACAACTCCACTCCTGACTTCCAGGGGAAGGTTCCCGCAATCGCTGCCAAATCCACCTTTGCCTCGGTTTGCACCGACAACAAGGGATCCGCAAAGAGATCGGTCATCTTGGCTTTGAGTAACACGTCCGTATTCATTCCCCGCAACTGGAAGATTTTCAAATCCACAAAGGATGTATCGTTGCGGGTCTTGTCCAAATAGGTCTCAAATTCAGCAGCCAAGTAGTCCACCGCATAGGGCAACCCTTTGTAGCTTGCCGAAGCCTCATCAACGGTCAATCCCAGCTGCAACACCGGAAGATGGCCTTCGCCCAACAAACCTTTGACATGGCCGGAAACTGCAATCTTTCCGTCGGCCTTCAACCCCTCCTGTGACATCAAATGCTTCGGAATCAGGGCCAACATCTTTTCGACCGAAGGAGCTTCTGCCCCCAAGTCCAGATCCAAATCAAACAGACCTCCCGGCAAAGGCAAAGCAGTTCCGTCCACCAAAAGATGAATGTCGTTTACCCCCAAAGTTGACTCCTTGAAAGTCAGGCATTTTGTTTCCCGATTCCAACCCATCTTCCCGTGGAAAGACAGGGCCATACGACGGGCCCAAGATTGTCGTCCCTGGCGCACAGACAGGCCGGCACAATCAAAGTCCAATGACAAACGAGCGCCACGATCCATCATACCCACCCGCACTTTCACATCCACGTCCCGCGCCAAAACCGAAGTGCGAGAAACCCGATCCCGGTACGAAATCCGCGCATCGTTGATGCTCAACTGACGAAGCAATACAGCCGTTACCCCCGGAATGTTTACATCGAAACTTGACAAATCAAAACTCGACGTATCAGCTACTTGTACGGTATCCTTGGCCGGCATCAAAGTCTCCCAGTTCGCAAAACCAGAAGTATCCCGCCAAGCAAATACCTGAGCACTGTCTAACGAAATTTCATGAATCAGCAAGCGTTGCTTGAACAAAAAGGCAAAAGGCTCAAATTCAACCCGACAAGCAGCAAATGTCAGCAACGAATCCCGCAAACGACGGCGCGACAAAGTATCCGTCCGCTCTTGTTTGTGCGGGTCCGGAACCACGATTTCACCCTGTTCCAGGCAAATGCCCAAGCGGGGGAAGGTTGAAAAGAATGTGACATCCACATTTTCCAGATGAATCTCTGCCGATAAGGCATCATTCACAACGTGCTGTACAATCGGGGTAATGCGTTTCGGGGTAAAGACAAAATAGCCCAACACCCCCATTACCACCAAAAACAAAGCCAGCAGACCTCCCAAAACGATGCTGCTGACCTTCATTCCTGTTTTCAAACCTTTTCTCATGTATCGGATTGTATTTATCAGTCAATTAACTCCTTATCAAAAAGCGAGAAGTCCCCCGTGTACCAAGAGGTACAAGCCAAAACCAATGACTCCCAACCCCGCAAGACGGTTGATGAACAACACGTGCTTCAGCCGGATAAAACGGTGAAAACGGGAAAGGAGGAAACTCATCACAAACCAGTACGTAGCCGCACCACAGAAGAGGGCCACAATCAAGAGCACAGATGCCCACAACGGACGGGCCTCGGTCAACCCAAAGGATGCAAACAAAGCAATCATCACAAACAACGCACCGGCATTCGACAAACCGGTCACCGTCGCCTTCATAAAATATTGCCAACGGTCACGGGCCGTCACAGCCACCGACACCGACGACGCCCCCCCTTCCTGCGACGTTTCCTTCGGCGCAACACCTCCTTCTTCCGCTTTCGGACGGTTCCGGAACATCGTCCAACCCAGGTACGTGATGATCAGACCTCCCACCAGCTCAATCCAGGAGGTATTGTTCTCAATAAAGAAATGAATCCCCGTCACCGCAAAAGCCACCACCGCCGCGTAGGTCGTATCCGTCAAGGCCCCACCCAAACCACAAGAAAAACCGGACTTATGTCCTTCATTCAAGGATTTGTTGATGGCAAACAAAGCAACAGGACCGATGGGCGCCGAAGCAATGACGCCCATCACAAATCCTGTCCACAGATAGTTCATCCAATCCATTACTGCATCTCCAATTCTACCGGACAATGGTCCGAACCAAAGATTTGCTGATGGATTTTGGCACCACGAAGACGATCTTTCAAAGAAGCGGAGGTCAAAAAGTAATCAATCCGCCAGCCCACATTTTTCTGACGTGACTGGAAACGGTAAGACCACCACGAATATTCCCCTTCCGCATCGGGATAATAATGACGGAAGGTATCAATGAATCCATCCTCTTCGACCAAACGGGAGAATTTTCCACGTTCCTCGTCCGAGAAGCCGGGATTCCGACGGTTGGTCTTCGGATTCTTCAAATCAATCTCCTTGTGCGCCACATTCAAGTCTCCGCAAACAACGACAGGCTTCCGTTCTTGCAGGCTCAACAAATAGGCCCGAAAATCATCTTCCCAACGCATGCGGTAATCCAAACGAGCCAATTCCTCTTGCGCATTCGGCACATAGACCGTCACGAAAAAGAAATCTTCCATCTCCAGGGTGATCACACGACCTTCGTGATCGTGCTCATCTACCCCGATGCCATAGGTCACAGCCAAGGGCTCGTGACGGGTATAAACCGCTGTTCCGGAATATCCTTTGCGATCCGCATAATTCCAATAAGAACGGTAACCCTCGAACTCCAGATCAAGCTGTCCTGCCTGCATTTTGGTCTCCTGCAAGGCAAAGAAATCCGCATCCAATTCCTTAAAAATGTCGGCAAATCCCTTGCCCACACAGGCCCGAAGGCCGTTCACATTCCAAGAGATGAAGCGCATACTAGAACATATAGTCCCAAGCGGGAAGTTGTACCGGTTTTTGTTCTGCAGCCTTGCGCGATACTTCGTCCAAATAACGTTTGTTGATGACAATACGGAACATGTATTCATCAAACCAAGCATCGGTAAAAGTCAAGTATCCGTTGTGGCCAGCGGATGCACCCCAACTGTTCTCGAATTCCCATTTTACCGGACGGTCATGCTCGTCGGTATCCACGGCAATCAAGGTCATCGCGTGCGAAGAACCGCTCTCACGGGTTAAGATGCGCGCCTTCTTGTCCATGGACAAATCAATGCCAAACAAAGCTTCGTAATCGTACATTGCCGGATCAGAAATCCCTGCTTTGGAATTGTAATAAGCCGCCACATCGCAAGAAGCATACATAGCTTCATTGGCCTTGATGGAAGCCAAAGCCGCTGCTTTGATCACGTCGTTGGGCAAGTTCAAGTACACCCAGTTCACACCTTCCACGGTGTTGCGATAGTTTGCAATATCATATACCTTATAATATTCGCGGGTGGGATCGTTCATGATCATGATGTACGCTTCCGGGTTGTAATCGTCCGGAACAATGCTCTTGTAAAAGTCCATCGGGGTAGAGGTCAAACTCTTGATCTCACCGGATTGAGTTTTGTAACGCCAAGTGAATTCTGTCGGCGGCTCGCCCAAACACAAAGCCAAAATGCGGTACACGTCTTCCAGAATCTCCAATTTCGCCTCTTTTACCGCTTTCTTCTTGGCTCCTGAATGGATGAGTTCGCGCAAAGCATAACCACCGGCACGCAAACGTTCGTTGATCACATTACTCATTTGGGAAGTATTGTTGGAGTGTGCAGTTTCCGGCATCACTTCTTGCGGAACCACACCGTATTTCTCAGCGATGTTGTAGAAAAGGTTCCAAACACCTCCGTCGTTCACGGGAGCTTTGAAAAAGAATTCCACATCCCGATCGGTCATCGCGTGATCAGCTGTTGCAATCACATTTTCCAAGAACAGGTTGCTCTTTTCAAAAATATCCCAGAAATAATTGTAGTTGTGAGAAAAGTCAAACGCATTCAAATCAAATTGCTTCATTACCGTCGGGCGCAAGACATTCATCGAAGTAAACATCCAGCAACGACCCGAAGACTGTTGGTCGGTAATTCCCTTCACGTCAACACGGTATTTGAAATAGTGGTCAATCTGACCGTCCAATTCATGATTGAGGGCGAGGGTTTTCAAATTGGCATTGCCTTTCAGAATATTTTGCAAAGCCTTGGTCGATGCATCCAATTCAAAGGACGATTGGATTTGTTGCAAATCCGATTTGCTGATTTCTTGAGCAGAGGCCGACACACCCGCCAGACCCATTCCCAAGCAAAGGATAAAGAGTTTCTTATTCATAATTTCATTCATTTTTTTCATCTTTCAAAGATAGACAATCCCCTGCATTATTCAAAGAATCTCCCTCATTTTCAGCAGAAATTCCACACTCGGCATAACATTTGAAATAATATTTACAATTGTTTATATTTATAATATAATGCAATTTTTTAAGAATTTTATTTGCATGTAAAAAAATTATACTATATTTGCACTGTAAAGTTAAGGTTTATAAAAGGTTTTTAATGGTCTTTTTGTTATGAAAAAGGTTTTAACAGCACTCATTATTTGTTTCTTCGGACTCGGATTCACCCTCCAAGCCGGAGAACGGGAACGTGCCATTACTTTTGGAAAGTTACCGATGAAAGCACAAAACTTCATCACAGACAACTTTTCAAAAGACCAGGTCCTCCTAATTACCGAGGAAACGGAATTCCTCGATAAAGAATTCAAGGTGATGCTTGAAAACGGAATATCCCTGAAATTCGAATCGGATGGAGCTTGGAAAAAAGTAGAAAACAAATTGACTGCAGTTCCAGAATCCCTGATTCCGAGCGAGATCCGATCTTACGTCGATCAGAAATTCCCGAAAGCTGACGTCCGCGAGATACAGCGAAAGAAACGCGGCTGGGAAATTGAACTGATGAACGGAATCAGTCTGGAATTCGACAAGTTTTTCAATTTGACAGACTACGACGATTAATGGATTAACACTGGAGAAGGAGCGATGCGATATCGCTCCTTTCTTTTTTTAGTCACACCCAACCTTCTTTTTACTACCTTTGTCTCATCAAAAAACATCAAACCGTCAACACGATGAGAAAAATCCTATTTTTCCTGAGCCTGTGCTGGATGGCAACAATCCTCCCCTGCCAAGCACAACCCAGCCGCACCTTCGCAAAAGAAGTATTGCACAGCGAAATGCTGAACCGAGACATTGCCTACACCGTCTACCTACCGGCCGACTACGAAACATCCGACCGAGAATACCGCATCATGTACCTGTTACACGGATACGGTGGTGACGAAACCAACTGGCTGTATTACGGAGAAATGGACAAAACAGCAGACCATCTAACCGAAACTGGTGAAATCCACCCGACCATCATTGTCTGCCCCAACGCCGATAACGGCTGGTACATCAACCGTGCCGACGGTTCCGACAACTTCGAAGACATGTTCATTCAGGAATTCATCCCCCACATAGAAAAGAAATACAAAGTACGAGCAGAAAAAGGCTTCCGCTCCATCGGGGGCTTGTCCATGGGCGGCTACGGATCCCTGCTCTACGCTATCAAATACCCCGACCTCTTCAGCGTCTGCATCGCCATGAGCGCCGGTGTCATGACCGACCAGGAATTACTCGACCGCTTCAATGGAAATGGAAGCAGCTACGGCCTCATGGAACTCTACGGCTGCACCAAAAAACGTCTCTCAGACCACTGGTACGCCAACTCCATCCTCGAATTGGTTAAAAACATGCCCGAGAACCAACGCAAACAAGTTAAATTCTACATCGACTGCGGCGATGACGACTTCCTCTACCGCGGCAATTCTGAGCTGCACATCCTGATGCGAGAAAAAGGCATCACCCACGAGTACCGCGTACGCGACGGCGCCCACAACTGGACCTACTGGCGTTCCGCCCTCGAAGCCGGCCTCAAATACATCCACCAATGCCAACGCTACTAATCCCCCTCCCATACCCCCCAAAAAGCTGACTCCCCGTCAGCTTTTTTTATGCCCATCCGTGTCATCCCCGGCCAAAACTCCACTGCGTCATCCCCGGCTTGACCGGGGATCTATTGACCGGTCCTCTCCGAGATTGCCGGTCAAGCCGGCAATGACGCAAGAAGCCCCAAAACCACCGCCCATCCACAAAACCCGCCCCTCCCGTGGACGCGCACCCAATAACCACCGCCCATCCACAAAACCCGCCCCTCCCGTGGACGCGCACCCAAAAAACCACCACCCATCCACAAAACCCGCCCCTCCCGTGGACGCGCACCCAAAAAGCAAACAAAAAAAGGGGCCGACTTCATGGTCAGCCCCTTCGCAATTTATGTAGCGTCCGCTACTAGTAGGTAACGTCGCCGGTATATGTTGAACGGACGAGTTTGTGACCGTTTCTCCAGATGT
>JAGCJX010000007.1 GCA_017647795.1 Bacteroidales bacterium
AGTTTCCTGTCGCACGCGTAGTGTATATAAAAGAGACGTTCGTCCCATTCTTTTGCTTTTGTGAGAATGGTTATGTGATGGGTAAAACTGATGCTAAGAAATGGCACGATTGGGAAGTCATTCAAATTCGTCAGTTGCAACTGACGAATTGTATCTAACTCAGAAACCGGAAGTTGCGTTATTTTCACATCATCAACGACAGGAAGTATGTGAAATTCGTCAGTCGGAACTGACGAATTTCTTTCAATACTACTCCAGGCTTCATAGAATATGCGCATATTCTTCAGGTTCGTCTCACCAAAGCCTCGAATACCTGGCATTTCGCTACGTAAACGCTGGCTTATAGACTTTATCATACCTGATCCCCAGCCCTTTTTTCTTGTATTCAAAGACAGGAAACGCCCCACTCCATAATACAATGCCAACTGTTCCTGATTAACGGCTTTCGCTGCTCTAGCTTGGCTCTGCAATATGGCAGTCTTCAACAAATTTACAGCATCAATAGTTTGCTGATTTGAATCATACTCAATCGGGTCCATCATATCCTATATACATTAGTAGTGGTCAAAAACAAAGATAGGTATTTATTCTTACCCTCCAAGATATTCACTAGCTTATTAAATATAGTAATCCTATCCCCTTCATTATAACGAAAGATCATTAAGACTCTATATAATATCCATATATAAAAAGAGGGACCAATTCACCAGAATTTGGCCCATTTTTTGGGATACTACACACGAAAAGTGGCCTACAGATATCTGTAAGCCACTTTGTTGCGGAGAGAGAGGGATTGGGCTCGCCCTGCGGGCTGTGCATTCCCTCTGTACTCGCCGTAGGGCCCTTGCAGAATTATTGCAGCTTGTGTGCCGGTGGCACACAATGGCTGTTTTATATTTTTTCCCACGCTCGAGCTTACTCGGCTGGGGGAAAAATAAAAACAGCCCAGCGCTTTGCGCTGAGCTGCATTTCTGCGGAGAGAGAGGGATTCGAACCCCCGGACGCTCTCACGTCAACGGTTTTCAAGACCGCCGCATTCGACCACTCTGCCATCTCTCCAATCCTTTCTTTGAAAGGGGATGCAAAAGTAGGAATAATTTCAGATATTCCAAAAAAAACTCTATAAATTCATGAAAGTAAAGGTAAATTCGGCTCCTCCAGCCGCAGAACGAGCCACAGAAATCTCTCCTCCGTGCATTACAACAGCGTTCCGAACGATGGAAAGTCCCAGACCAGTTCCTCCCATTTTGCGGCTCCGTCCTTTGTCAATCCGGTAGAAGCGTTCAAAAATCCGAGGCAGGTGCTGCTCGGGAATGCCGACTCCGTTATCGGAGAACACAAAACGATAACCCGTGACGTGCTCCCCTTCCTGCAACAAGGAACCTCGCAACTCGATGCGGCTTCCTCCCGAATAGGCCAAGGCATTGTCGATCAAGTTGCGGAAAACCGCATCCAACAAGGAGGCATTGCCCTGCAAGGTCATAGAATCGGGCAACTCAACAAAGACCTCAAACTGCTGTTCCTGCAACCGGTGCTGCATGTCCGAAAAGACTTCTTCAATCAAGGCATTCAAGGACAGGGGTTCCTTGTCGATGAGTTCCTTGCCTTCGTCCATCCGGGTAATGGTCGCGATGTCGCGCATCAGGCGGGCCAGGCGGTTGGCCTGAGCATAACATTTCTCGTGGAAATCCGCCACCTTCTCTGCGGGCAGGTTCGGATTCTGCTGAATGGTTTCCAAATAACCCTGGATGATGGTGACCGGGGTCTTCAACTCGTGGTTGATGTTCTGTGTCAATTGTTTCTTTAGGACCGTCTGTTGCTCGCGGGTCTCCTTCAGTTCTCGGTACATTCGAATCAGCTGATTGGAAATGGAACCCAATTCATCTTGCGAAAATTCGGGCACTTGCGAAAGGTCTTCGCCGGCCTGTACCCTCGAAGCAAAGTCCTGCAACCGTTCAATGTTCTGCCCCAATCGGCGGGTGTAAAAAAAGATCGCTAAGCAGAACCCCATGCTCACCAGAAGCACAAAGAAAATAAATCGACGGTCGCTCCACAAGACCGAAGGCCAAGTAAAACGATAGGGCAAGGCCATCCGAACTACGTAGGTGTCGTAGGAACGGGCCGCATAGAAATACGGCTTGCGAACCTCCTGGGAATAACGGAACTGGGTAAATCCTTCTCCCTCACGCAAAGCCTGACGGATCTCGTCCCGGTCCAGGTGGTTGGACATCCCCTCCACCGCGGCCTGGGTATCGTACAGAACACGGCCGGTGGTGTCCACTACCGTAATGCGCAGGTCCTCAAAATGGTCCCCCGCCTCCTTGGGGATGAGTTGCTGGGCAGCATCCTCGTAGCAACAGCCTTCGACCAGCAAGGCATCAAAACAACGATTAAAAATCTGCAGCTGCTGGTTGAGGGAATCCACTTGAATGTCCTTCTCCCGTCGCACCTGAAAAATCAGGAAGAGCAACAGAAAGAGGAAAAAGAAAAGGAAGAGCGTCAGAAAAAGACGCTGGTGCATGGGCATTTTATGCTTCGAATCCATAGCCGTAGCCGATGCGTGTGACAATGTTCTTTCCGTACGGCGCAATTTTCTTGCGCAAGCGGGTGATGTTTACATCGATGGTCCGGTCGACCACAATCACATCGTCGGGCCAGATGCTGGAGAGCAATTCCTCGCGAGAGAAGATCTTTCCTACGTGAGCCAACAGAAACGAAAGGATGTCGAACTCCTTCCGAGTCAGGAGGATTTCTTCACCTGCCACGTAACAACGTTTGGTCTGTACATGGACCTGCAACGTCTGGTAACTCAACACCTGCGAATCACGCGGCTCTGCCGGTCGACTCCGACGCAGGACGCTCTGCACACGGGCAATGACCTCCTTCAATGAAAAGGGCTTGGAAATGTAATCGTCTCCTCCGATTTCAAGACCCCGTACCGTATCGGCTTCGGTGTCACGGGCAGAACAGAAGATGATCGGAATGGCGGCCGTTTGCGGGTTGGCTTTGAGGTGTTCCGCAAAATGGAACCCACTCATCGCCCCCATCATCACATCCAACAGGATCAGGTCATAGGACAAAAGGTCCATCGTCAGGGCCTCTTCCGCACTATGAGCAACATCCACAGCATAACCGGCCAACTCCAGGTTCAACTGGAGGATTTCGCACAAATCCTCCTCGTCGTCCACCACCAAAATCCGAATCGTTCGGCTATCCATAGGCCTACAAATAATCGTCGAAGTACAAGGAAACTTTGTCCATCAAGTGGATGCGGTCGCGGCCCAAAACATTGTGCTCGGCACAAGGATAAGGGAAGTAATCCACTTGCACGTTGTTGATGATGCATTGACGGATGAAACTCAAGCTGTGCTCCCAAAGCACCACGTTGTCGATGGCTCCTTGGCAAATCAACAATTTTCCTTTCAAGTCTTTGGCCTTGTTCAGCAAGCTGACTTTTTCGTAGCCTTCCGCATTGCGGTGGGGTGAGTCCATGTAGCGTTCGCCGTACATCACTTCGTACCACTTCCAATCGATTACCGGACCACCGGCTACCGCCACTTTGAAGACCTCCGGATAATTGGTAATCAAGGAGATGGTCATAAAACCACCGTAACTCCAACCGTGAACGCCGATCCGCTCTGCATCCACATACGGCAACGAAGTCAAGAGTTTGATACCCTCCATCTGGTCGGCCATTTCGGCTTGACCACATTGACCGTGGATGGCTTTTTCAAAGGCCGCTCCGCGGTTGGAGGTACCCCGGTTGTCTTGTACATACACCAAGTAACCGCGTTGTGCCATGTACATTTCCCAACGACGCAATTCGGCACACCAGGTATTCTTCACCATTTGGGAGTGAGGTCCACCATAGACGTACACAATGACCGGGTATTTCTTTTCGGGATCGAAATCCTTCGGTTTGATCAGACGGTAGTAGTTTTCGTAAGCACCATCGGCACTGGGAACCGTTCCCAAATCAATCTCACACATCGCATAATCGGCCAAGGGATCGCTTGCTGTGAACAGATTGGTCTCAAACTTCGCATCGGTCGAGCGCAAATCAATGACGCGCGGCACATTCAGGCTGCTGTAGGTATCCAAGAAATACTTGCAGTCACCGCTCAGCTGGATGTTGTGCCAACCTTCGGCCGGAGTCAAGCGGGTGCGTTTACCCGAACGGAACTCTTGACGGAAGAGGTGGTTTTCCACCGGAGAAACCTCTGCGGAGGTGTAATACACCGCTTTGGCATCCTGGCCAAGGTACTGTACATCGGCATCCACCTGGGTCAAACGTTCTACCTTACCCTCCAGGTCACAGAGGTAAAGGTTGCGGTAACCGTCGCGGTTGTCGGTACGGTAAATGAACTTCTGGTCATCGCCTTTCAAGAAAACGATGGGATCCTGCGGTTCTACGTATTTTTCGTTGCTTTCAGTCAAGAGGGTCTTGATGAACTTGCCGTTTTCGGCTGCATATTGGTTGAGGTGCATTTCCTTTTGGTCGCGGTTCAATACTTGGACAAAAATGGATTTTCCATCCGGACTCCAAGTAATGTTGGTCAAATATTGTTCACGACCGAAATCATTCACTTTCAATGTCTTGTAAGTCTGTAATGCAAGATCAAAGACCACGAGTTGTACGTTTTCAGAAGGCATACCAGCCATCGGGTACTTGATGTTTTTCAAGGAACCGGTACGGGTGTTGATGTCCAACAAGGGGAAGGTTGCAACCGCAGATTCGTCTTTGCGGTAATAGGCCAACTTGGTTCCATCAGGAGACCAGAAGATACCCCCGGCTATTCCGAACTCGTTGCGGCTCACGCTCTGACCGTTCACGATGTTGGTATCCGCATCATTGGTCACAGAGAAGACGTTGCCATTCTTGTCGCAGTAGAAGAGGTTGTTCTTGCGGGTGAAGGCAAACACATCGCCCTTGGCCGCCGGGGTAAAGTTCGCGACGTGTTTGGGCATTGTAAACGAATAAACCAAGGTCTTCTCGGCGATGTTGATTTTGTAATAGGTTTCATTCTGAACGAGGGAAATGTGATTCACGTCCAGCCAACGGTAATACGGGAATCGTTGCAAATCGGTCTTGAGCAAAGCATTGACTTCGTCCAGTGTAATGAGGTTCAATTCCACACCCAGGGCCGGTTGGCTGGCTACCAGAGCTTTGTCTGCCACATAAGTCAGCACAGAAGTTTCCGGTCTCCATTGGTAGGCCTTGTTCCGGGGATTCAGGTGAGCACCCAAAATGGTCTCCTCCATGGTCAATATTTTACCATCCGAAGCGCCGGCTTCTTTTACCGAAAAAACACCGGGTTGGGCAGAAACAGACAGCCCCATACCCGCTACCATCAAACTCATCAGAATGCGTTTCATATCGTTATCTTGAATCTATTTACTTGTTATCAGCCGCTTGTTTTTTCATCGATTTCTCTTCTTCAGAAAAAAAGCGCCATTGAAAAAGAATGAGGTAAAAAGCTCCCACCGTGATGCAGGAGTCTGCAAAATTGAAAACCGGACGGAAGAAAACCAGTTCCTTTCCACCCACGAACGGCACCCACTCGGGCCATGTCGTATCGATCAACGGGAAGTACAACATGTCCACAACCTTGCCGAAAAACATCGGAGCATAGCCCCCACCCTCGGGAAGGAACTGTGCCACTTGCTGGTAAGTGGACTCGCCAAAGAGTACCCCGTAAAACAGACAATCAATGATGTTGCCCAGGGCTCCTACCAGGATCAACACAACACCCACCAGCACTCCCATCGGGGCCTTGCGCTGCAACAGACGGCGCACATACCAGAACAGGAAGCCTACCAACACAATACGGAACAAAGTGAGCAAGAACTTACCCACAGCTCCCCCGAAGGCCATGCCAAATGCCATGCCCTTGTTCTCAATAAAATAAATCTGGAACCAATCGCCCAGAACAGAAAAACCTTCCCCGATGGTCATCTGCGTCTTTACCAAAATTTTGGATACCTGATCAATCAGGATCAGCAGAGCACCCATCAGGAAAAGTTTCTGAGAAGTGGTCAACTTCATAGATCGTTAGCGATTCTGGTTCATTTTCGCCTCGATACTCAACGTTGCGTGAGGCACGATTCTCAATCTTTCCTTCGGAATCAACTTACCGGTTTCTCGGCAGATTCCGTAGGTCTTGTTTTCAATACGGATCAGAGCGGCTTCCAAAGAACGGATGAATTTGAATTGACGTTGTGCCAATTGGCCTGTTTCTTCTTTGGACAGCGCCGATGCGCCTTCTTCCAATACTTTGAAGGTCGGAGAGGTATCTTCAATATCGTTGCTGGCACTGTGGTTCACAGATGCAGTCATTTGTGCATACTCCGCACGTGCATTGTTCAATTTCTCGAGAATGATCTCTTTGAACTCCTGCAACTCCTCATCGCTGTATCGCACCTTTTCTAATTGTTCGTTCATAACATTCAGTTTTTCAAAATGTTTCACTTTTGTTTTGTAAAGATAACAAGTTACACTCTTTCTACCAAAATTTTGAGTGTGCCTTCGTCCCATTCAACGTCGGCGGCACCTGCTATATTTTGCTCGCAGTGGATTTCTACAGCCAAGGTTTGTTGGCAAACATACTCAGCAAAATCCACCAGGGCTTGTTCAATTTCTTCACGGGCTTCTACGGTAATGCGGATGCGGTCCACAACCTCAAAGCCACAGTCTTTGCGCAAGTTTTGAACACGGTTCACCAATTCGCGGGCCACGCCTTCGCGTTTGAGCTCTTCGGTGAGGGTCACGTCCATTGCAACGGTCAAACTACCTTCTGAAGCAACCAACCATCCCGGCATGTCTTCCGAGGTGATTTCGTAATCCGCTGCTTCCAACACCACGTCTCCCGAAGGCAACGCCAAGGTATATGCAGCAGCACTGCGTTCGATGGCTGCAATTTCTTCTTGTGCCATGGCACCAAAGGCAGCAGCAATTTCTTTCATCTGCTTGCCGTATTTTTTACCCAATGTCTTGAAGTTGGGTTTGATCTTCTTGGTAATCAAACCTTGAGTTTCTGTGATGAATTCAATTTCTTTCACGTTCACTTCGTTCAAAACCAAGGCTTTCACTTTTTCAAGTTGTTCACGAACTTGCTCGTTCAATACCGGTATCAACAAACGCGCCAAAGGTTGACGAACCTTGATGTTCACTTTTCTACGCAAAGCCAACACCATAGAAGTGGCTTTTTGTGCCAAATCCATGCGTTCTTCCAAAGCCGGGTCGATGAGTTCAAGTTGCGGCTCGGGCATCAGCACATAGTGAACAGAAGCCTCTTTGTGTGCACCGGATACAGCGTTCAAATCCAGGAAGAGACGTTCCATAAAGAACGGTGCAATCGGAGCTGCGAGGATGGCAACCGTTTCCAATACAGAGTACAAGGTTTGGTAAGCCGCCAACTTGTCATCGCCTTGACCGCCCCAGAAACGTTTGCGGTTCAAACGTACGTACCAGTTACTTACGTGGTCACAAACGAAATCTTGGATCAGACGGCCCGCGTTGGTCACGTCGTAATCTTCGTAGCAAGCAATCACGTCGCGGATCAACGAGTTCATCAACGAAATGATCCAACGGTCAATTTCCGGACGGTCTTGTACCGGGATTTGGGGAGCTTGGTTGTCAAAGCCATCCAAGTTTGCATACAAGGCAAAGAAGGAATAGGTGTTGTACAAGGTTCCAAAGAACTTGCGTTTCACCTCGTCCACACCTGCCGCATCAAACTTCAAGTTATCCCACGGTTGGGCATTGGTCAACATGTACCAACGGAGGGCGTCGGCTCCGTGTTCGTCCAATTGTGCGAACGGATCCACCGCATTGCCCAAACGTTTACTCATCTTGTTGCCTTGCTTGTCAAGTACCAAGCCGTTGGACAAGACGGTGTTGAATGCAGTTTTGCCCGAAACCATCGTCGAGATAGCGTGCAAGGTAAAGAACCAACCACGGGTTTGGTCCACACCTTCTGCGATAAAGTCTGCGGTTTGACCGAATTCCGGAGCTCCCAATTTGGCCAAAGTTTCTTGGGCAAACGGCATGGCTCCTGAGTCAAACCATACGTCAATCAGATCGCTCTCACGACGCATCGGTTTGCCACTTTCCGAAACCAGGATCCATTGGTCCACGTAAGGACGGTGCAAATCGATCTTTTCGTAGTTTTCTTGTGAGAAGTCGCCCACCACGAAACCTGCCTTGCGGAACGGGTTTTCGGTCATGAAGCCAGCTTCTACCGAACGGTCCAACGCCTCCATCAATTCGGCTACCGAACCGATGCAACGTTCTTCCTGACCATCTTCCGTACGCCAGATCGGGAGCGGAGTACCCCAGTAACGGCTACGGGACAAGTTCCAGTCTTGCAAGTTTTCCAACCACTTGCCGAAACGGCCGCTACCGGTGGATTCCGGTTTCCAGCGGATGGTCTTGTTCAACGCAATCATTTGCTCTTGAACGGCAGTCGTACGCACAAACCACGAGTTCAACGGGTAGTACAAGACGGGTTTGTCCGTTCTCCAACAGTGAGGATAGGAGTGGGTATGTTTTTCGATTTTGAATACTTTGTTTTCCTGTTTCAACCAAACGCAGAGGTCCACGTCAAGGGTCGGAGTTTGGTCGTCGGCTTGCGGATCGTAGGCATTCTTCACATAACGGCCAGCGAACTCACGATAAGCGACTTCGTTCACGGCTTTGGCCACAAAGTCCGGATGCATGTCTTCCAGGCGGTAGAAACGACCGGTGCGGTCCACCATTGCCTGGCGCATACCGTTCACATCTTCCACCATCAACGGAGGAACACCGGCAGCCTTGGCCACCTTGTCGTCATCGCCCCCGAAGGTCGGCGCAATGTGTACGATACCGGTACCGTCTTCAACGGTCACATAATCTCCCGGAATCACGCGGAAAGCACCTTCACCCGGGTTGATCCAAGGCATGAGTTGTTCGTAACCGATGCCGCAGAGTTGAGGACCTTGCATCGGTTCACCCAACACTTCAAAAGGAACGAGTTTGTCACCGGCCTTGTAATCCGACAAAGCCAATTCGGCAGCTTTGGGATTGAAGTGATGATTCAACAAGTCTTTGGCCAACACATAAACGGCCGGCACACCGGTATAAGGATTGAAAGAACGGACACGGATGTATTGGATGTGAGGACCCACACACAACGCGGTGTTGGACGGCAAAGTCCAAGGAGTGGTCGTCCAAGCCAGGAAGTAAACATCCGCACCTTCTGCACCTTCAAACAGGAATTCAGAACGTTCGTCACGCACCACGCGGAATTGGGCCACACAAGTGGTATCCTTCACATCGCGGTAGCAACCGGGTTGGTTCAACTCGTGGGAGCTCAAACCCGTACCGGCAGCAGGAGAGAACGGCTGGATAGAATATCCCTTGTACAACAGACCCTTGCTGTGGATGTCTTTCAACAAATACCACAAAGTTTCGATGTAGCGGTTGTCGTAGGTGATGTACGGGTTGTCCATATCCACCCAATAACCGATGCGTTCGGTCAATGCCACCCACTCGCGGGTGTATTTCATCACTTCCTTGCGGCAAGCGTCGTTGTAATCATCTACTGAAATTTTCTTTCCGATGTCTTCTTTGGTAATGCCCAACATCTTCTCTACTCCCAACTCAACAGGCAGACCGTGCGTATCCCAACCGGCTTTGCGTTGCACCAGAAAACCTCGCTGAGTCTTGTAGCGACAGAAAGCATCTTTAATGGAACGAGCCATCACGTGGTGGATACCCGGCATGCCATTCGCAGACGGGGGGCCTTCAAAGAAAACAAACTTCGGAGCACCTTTTCTCAATTCCAACGAAGTGCGGAATGCAGCTTCTTTCTTCCATTTTTCAAGGATCGAGCGGTTGATTTCAACGCTATCCAATTTTTTGTATTCAGCGAATTTCATATTATGAATCTATAAAGTTTGCAAATATACAATAATTAAGTACTTTTGAATGAAAATTTTTACCTATGAACACAATTGACATCATCATTCTGGTCCTGTTGGTCCCTGCAATCTACAAAGGTGTCACCACAGGCTTCATCAAACAAGCAACAGGCATCATCGGCATCCTCCTCGGAATCTACTTTGCAAAGGAATTCGCAGACCTGGTAGCAACCTACCTGCACAACTGGATCAGCGCAGATCCGGCCATCGTCCGCATCCTTGCATTTGCCCTCATCATGATTGCCGTCTTGTTCGCACTGAACCTTGTGGGCAAACTCGTCGAAAAGATCTTCCAACTGGTCATGATGGGGTGGCTCAACCGGCTTTTGGGTATTGTCTTCGCAATGGGAACCACAGTCATCGTACTTTCGATGCTGGCCTCCTTGGTAGTCTACACGAATGAAAACTGGTTCTCCCTCATCCCGCAAGAAACCTTAGCAGAATCCAAACTCTTTGGTATTCTGACAGATATCTACAACAATATTTTGCCGTTTTTGAAATTTAAAAACTAGTCTTTTTTCCAAATTTTGACACAAATTCCAAAAACGTAAAAACCGAATTCAAAATTTACGAAATGGGGCGGTCCTTCGGGATCCGCCCTTTTTCTTTGCATCCGAAAACAACAGTGTATGGAAACCAAACTCCTACCGGATCAACTCCGCACCAGCGTCGTCGGTATGTTGCCGACCCTAACCCGACGGGAACGCCGACGCTACCGGACCGCCCTGGTTCTACTCTTGTTCATGAGCCTGTGTGTCGTCTGGTTCGCCATCCGGTAAGCACTAAAAACGAAAACCAAACAGGGAACAGTGTTGGAGAGGTCACAGCCACGGAAAGGGGCAGACGTCGGCTGGACAACGAAGGGAAGGTTCCCTGTTTTTTTAATACGGATTGCACCATGCTACACAAAGGAAGAATTCGACAACTCGACCAAGAAGATTGCGGGGCCGCTTGCCTGGCCTCGGTCGCAGCCCATTACGGCCTGCGCCTGTCGGTGACCTTTGTCCGGGAATGCTGTGGGACCTGTGCCGATGGAACCACGCTGAAAGGACTTCGGGATGCCGCCCTACGCCTGGGTTTTGAAGCCGAAGCCTTTCGTGCACCCCAACGCAGTTGCTCCGAACTCGATTTGCTCCCCACCCCCGCAATCCTGCATTTCCAACGGGTTGACGGATGGCTGCATTACGTCCTGCTGCTCCACAAAGGAAAGCAACGGGTCCGCATCTTCGACCCGGCCGATGGCAGTACCCGTACATACTCGGACACCGAATTGCAAGAACGCTGGTCCGGTTACCTGCTTTCCCTCGTTCCTGGCTCCGGCTTCCAACCGGGGACACACGGCCATTCCTGGTGGCAACGTATCCAAGCCTTGTTGCGGCTCCACCAACGGGAATGGCTCCCTGCCTTGTGGGGTTCCCTGGCCTATGCCGCTGTGAGTTTATCCACCTCGCTCTTCCTAAAAATCATCCTTGACCAAGTCCTCCCGAACCAGGCATCCTATCTTTATTTGATCATCGGTTCTTTTATGTTAGTAATGGTAATCCTTTCTTTGATTACCGCCTATTTCAGGTCCTTGTTTGTGGTTCGTTCCGGGATCCTGATGGACGGAGGACTTGTGCTTTCTTACGTCCGCCACCTGTTCAAGCTTCCCCTCGCCTTCTTTCTACAAAGGAGTGTCGGTGAGCTGAATGCTCGGATTGGCGATGTTTTCCGCATCAGAGCCTTTGTCTCCGGCAAAATGCTGATATTGGCTATCAGCTTCTTAAATCTTCTTCTTTCTTTCACCCTTCTCATTCACTTTTGCTGGAGGCTGGCTCTGATTTCTTTTGCATTCCTACCCGGATACGTCCTGCTTTACGCCTGGGCCTACCGGTCCTATAAGACCCTCCACCGGGAAACCCTGGCCTCCGGAGCCCAGTTTGAAGCCACCTGCCTGGAACGGATCCGAGGCTTCCGTACGGCCAAATGGTTCGGAGCTGAGAACCGTTTTGTCCAACAAATCGAACGGGTCTACAGCCGGTTTGCCGGCCACTTGTACCGCAGCGGCCAAAAAACCATCTTCTTCAACACCTGTACCGAAGGCTGGTCCAAACTACAGACCTGGACCACCTTGCTTGTCGGCAGTTATTATGTAGAACAAGGCTACTTGTCCATCGGAGAACTGGTCTCCTTTTATGCCGCCATCGGCTTCTTTACCACACCGATTCTCAGCCTCATCGAAAGTTGCCAATCCTTCTCCGAGGCCAAGATTTCATCAGACCGGGTCTTTGAAATCCTGGAACTGCCCGAGGACAAAACAGGGCACCATCCGGAAGGTCAGCAACCGGCCATATTGCCCTCGACGTTCACGGCCATCCGCTTGCAGGATGTTGGATTTACCTATCCCGGCCGCCTTCCTTTGTTCCAGCACCTTTCCTGCTCCTTTCCCCGGGGCAGCATCACCGTCCTCTTCGGTTGCAGTGGCTGCGGGAAATCCACCTTGGGATCCCTACTGCTACGCACCCTCCGTCCCGATCAGGGAAAGGTACTGGTGAATGACCTGGATGCCGAACTCTTTCCGACCGATGCCTGGCGTGATTGGGTCAGCCTGGTTCCCCAACAGGCCGGACTGTTCGAAGGAAGCATTGTCGAGAACATCGCACCTCACACCCAGGAGCCCGACCTGGATCGCATACACGAAATCTGCCGGACAGTCGGATTGCAACCCCTGTTGGAGAAACTCCCCCAACACCTGTGGACCTCCATCGGCGAAGGTGGCCAACTGCTTTCCGGTGGTGAGCAACAAAAGGTAGCCCTGGCGCGAGCCCTCTACCGAGACCCGGCCGTCCTGATTTTGGATGAGGCAACAGCCCACCTGGATCCAGCCTCACGCCAAGCCTGGCACAGGCTCCTCAAACAATTGGCCCAAGCAGGCAAGTGCATCATCCTGATCAGCCACAACGAGGCCTGCTTACAAGAAGCCGATTACACCCTCAACCTGGAACAACTGATGCGCATCAGCGAAGGTGGAAGACCGCGCACCTGAACTTGCGGTCATAACCTAAATACCTAACACAATGGAAGGATTGAATTTATCGGAGAATGGACTTGTGCGTTTGGGTCCTTCCGAAATGGTATCCGTCTGCGGAGGCAGCAAACTTGATGGGGACGTGATCCGCAAGATCATTGGCATCCTCATCGGGGCCATTGCAACCGCCTACGAATACCTGGATGATTTTATCAAAGGTTTCAAACGGGGTTGGGATACCATAAAAATGGAGGCATCATGAATCGTTCCCATTCTTGGATCCGAATTTCCGAGGCCGAAGCTTGCTCGGTAGTAGGTGGAAGAAACGACCAGATTGGCAAACTCTTCGAACAACTGGCTGCTGGCTTTGGTATCGTCATCAAGTTCTTTTGGAACCTCATCCAGAACATCAAAGAGGGCTTGTTCCCTCCTGAGACCAACACCCCGTAAACCCATGATTTGTTTGCAAACCCTACCGATTCGAGGCGAAGGGATGCGTGGATGGCTTGCCCCACGCACCCTTTTAACTTGCTTGATCCTTCTGTTCCAGTTCTCAACTTCGCAATTCATCCAGGCGCAAGTCTGGAGTCTGGAAGACTGCATCCACTATGCCTGGGAGCACAACCCCCAGATCCACAGCGGAATGCTCAAAGAGACCCAACAACGGATTGAGCACCAAGGCAGTTGGGCCGCATTCCTACCGACTCTGACCAGCGGTGCCAGCACCGACGCCCAAAGCACCAACCCCTTCCACTGGCAATGGGAGTGGGAAATCCAAGGCAACCTCAACCTCTTTGAAGGCGGACGCCGGATCAACCAGTTCCAAGCCACCAAGGCACTTTGGCACGAAAGCATCGCCCAAAACGAATGGTTGCGAAGCCAGCTCCGGGAACGCATCACCCAACAGTTCCTGCAAACCCTGCTGACACAAGAACTTTTCCTGCTGGCAGAGCAAAGCCGTTCGCACGTGGTAACCCAACGCGATCATACCCAAAATCTCGTGGACGCCGGCACCTTACCCTATGCCTCGCTCTCCGAACTCGAAGCTCAAGTAGCCCGTGTCCTTTACCAGGAGACCCAAGCCTTCCACCAATATCAACAAGAACTGCTGCTCTTGCGGCAACTCCTCAACCTGCCGCCGGACCAACCCTTCTGCCTCGATACCAACCAGACCTCGCTCATTCCCCCGTTCGAACCCCTCAATGCAGATCAACTGTATGCACAAACGCAGCAACACCCGCAATTGAAGGTCGCTCGCCATCATGTGGCGTCCACGCGACACCACTGGCTTGCTGCGCAAGGGGCCCTGTTCCCCACCCTTTTCCTGCAGGCAGGTTCCAATTCCTACCTGCGCGGAGAAATCTCCATCCGATTGGGACTGCAGTGGACCCTGAGCAATCAAGGCCACACCGTGCGCACCATCCGAACCGCCGAACTGCAACACAAACAATCCCAACTGCAACTGATGCAAGTCCAACAGGACCATTACAAAACCCTTCAAACCCTTATCCACGAAGCCACATGTGCCTACCAACAATTTTTAGCCGCAACCCGCAATCATCAGGCCCAGGAGGACGCCTTCCGACACGTTGTCAACAAATTCAACTTAGGTTTGCTCGATGGAAGAGATTATGCTCTCGCGCATCAGGAGCGAATCCAAGCCCGCTGCGAAATGTTGCAAAGTCAATACGCCTACTTGTACCAACGCAAAATCCTCGAATACTACCAAAACACCGGAAATGGCTGGGAATAGGCAGTGCAACCCTCCTGCTGCTCTGGTTGGTGATGGACGGAGAAGAGATCCCCGTCGTGCAATGGACGCACCCCCAACGGGGTTCCCTGGTGGAGACCGTCCCGGCCAACGGCAACCTGCGTCCCCTCGTGGAAATAGCCCTCTCGCCAGACGTTTCCGGTGAGATTGTCGCATTGTACGTCCGCGAAGGAGATTGGGTCCAACAAGGGGACCTGCTGCTAAAAATACGCCAGGACATTTACCTATCTGCCGTGGACCAAGCCGAGGCATCCCTACAAGCGGTCCAGGCACAACTCCGGCAAGAACGTTTCCAGTTCGAACAGCACCAACGACAGTACGAACGCAGCCAAATGCTCTACGAACAAGGTTCCATCTCCAAAGTCGAATACGAAGATGCCGAAGCCGCCTACCGGCTGGCCGAATGCCGGTTGGAAACAGCCCAGCACAACGTTGCCAGTGCCACCGCCATGCGCAACGAAGCGCGGGAGAACCTAAAAAAGACCCTGGTCTATGCCCCCATTGAAGGCACCATCTCCCGACTCTCCGTAGAACAGGGAGAACGCGTGGTCGGCACCAGTCAAATGGCCGGCACCGAAATGCTTCGCATTGCCGATTTCCGACAGATGGAAGTCCGTGTGGATGTTAACGAAAACGACATCCTGAAAATCCGGGTGGGCGACTCTGCCCGCGTCTCGGTGGATGCCTACCCCGGCCGCACCTTTTCCGGCTTGGTCACCCACCTGGCCAACTCCGCACGCGGGTACGAACAATTGTCCGCCACCACCCTGCCTACATTCCGCATCCGCGTCCTGCTGCTGCCTGAATCCTACGCCGACCTCTCCTGGGAAGAAGCATTCCGCCCCGGCATGTCTGCCAGCATCGAGATTGAGACCAACCGACGGGACAGCATCCTCATCCTGCCCCTGTCATGCTTTGTCCAACGCCCCCACATCAAACGTCCCTGCGTCTTTGTCTGTTCAGATAAGGGACAAGTCCACCTCACCGAAGTACGGACCGGCATCCAAGATCTGTCACACATTGAGGTCATTGAAGGCATTTCCGAAACAGAAAAAGTCCTTACCGGCCCATATACCCTCATTCACGATGCGCTGAACGACGGAGATTTCGTATCTTTGCAACATGAATAAACACCGATTTCTCCTGATTGAGACCAGCACCGAAGCCTGTTCGGTAGCCCTGAGCGAAGGCGACACCCTTCTTGCACAACGTTCCATCAACGAACCGAAGGCCCATGCCCGTCTGTTGGCACCCTTCGTAACCGAAGTTCTGGCAGAAGCGAAACTCTCGCTTTCGGACTGCGACGCCATTGCGGTTAGCGAGGGACCGGGATCTTACACCGGCCTTCGTGTGGGAGTCTCAACCGCCAAAGGTCTCTGCTACGGTAGTCAATTGCCCCTGATTGGCATCGGCACCTTGCACATCTTGGCAGAAGCCGCTCTCCAACACCTGGCATCGGAGAACATCGATCCGACACAAACCTCCATCCGCATCCTGCCAATGATCGATGCCCGCCGGATGGAAGTCTATACAGCGGCCTTCGACGGCCAAGGACAGGCACTCGAAGAAGCCCATCCGGTCATCCTCAACGAAGAAAGTTTTGCCGAAGACTTTGCCAACGTGGATTGCCTGGTCTTCATCGGTGACGGTGTGCGCAAATTCAAGGAAATCCTTCCCCAAGACCTGCAAGCGAAAGCCCGTTGGTACGAAGAATGCCCTGATGCGGCAGCCATGATCCGTCCGACCGAAGCAGCCTTCACAAAAAAAGAGTTCAAAGACGTTGCGTACTTTGAACCCTTCTATCTGAAAGACTTTGTGGCTGGCGTCAGCCGCAAATCCTTGCTCTAGAGCAATCGTTTGATCACACGTTCCAGCTTTTCCGGATCGAACTCGTTCTTTTCGGGACGGATGTTACCGTCGCGGTCAATGATGTACATCGCCGGAATGGAGCCGATGTTGTAATAAGCGGCAGCTACGGAGTAACGGCCCATACCGTCACAAACGCTGACCCAAGGCAACTGTTGCTCTTTCACGGCCTGTGCCCACATTGTCTTGTCGGTATCCAAAGCGACTTGGTAAATTTCCAGACCCCGTTTGTTGTATTTTTCATACAAAGCCTTCAATTCGTTGTTGAACAGTTTGTGGGAGGGTTCCGTTGCGGTCCAGAACGAGAGGACGATGACTTTGCCCCGCAAATCGGAGAGGTTCTTCACCTCGCCATTGCGGTCTTGCATACTCAGATCCGGGAAGTCTGCTTCGGTTGCCTGACCCAATTTCTCGTTCAGGCGGAGAAGTTGTTCGCGCAACTCAGCCTCTTCCTTGATCGCATGCAGGTACGGGCTGTTGGGGTAGGTCACCCGCAATGAATCGTACACGCGTGCGAAATACAAACCATCGCGATGATCCGAGAAGATGGACAATCCGTCGCCCAAACTGCGGTACAAGACCGGAATCTGCACCAAAGAATAGGGGTGCTCCATCAGGAATCGGATGGATTGTTGTTTGAACTTCACATAGTAACGGCCCAATTCCACTTGGTAACGTTCTTGGGCTGCTTTATCCCCCGCTTCGCGGGCACGGTCCATCAACAAGGACAATTCCACAAACTTCGCTTGGGCTGCATCAAAATCAGCTTCCTGTTGTTGGAACAAGGTCGCTTCTTCAGAACCGGTAACGGCTACTTTTCCGTCTTCCAAACGAATTTCAATGCGATCCGACGCGGCCGCCACAAAAGAGGCCAATCGTTCTTCACCTTTCAACAAATAAAAGAAGTCCGGTGTTTCAGACAAGGCTTCCATTTTGTATTGGAGGCTACCTCCCTGAAGTGTCAGCGTATCCACCGGAAGCAATTGATTCACTGCCAATTTTGCAAGAACCACTTCGGTACCGGCTTCCATTTGGGGAGCCACTATGTTCAATTCTGCCGTTTGACGGGCACATCCCGCCAGCGTAGCGGCCATCACCAAGCCGCAAAACAATCGTTTCATCATACTTCCAAAGATTTAGCAATCGAGGCTGCAATCTCCTGAAACTGTTCGGGAGTCAATTTTGCCTTTTCTTTTCTAAAATCCAGATCCCCTTCGCTTTGAAGCGGCACCAGGTGGATGTGTGCATGGGGAACTTCCATTCCCAAAACAGCAACGCCAACGCGTTTGCAGGGAATCGCTTTGTAAATAGCTTCCGACACCCGCTTGGCAAACAGCATCAGATCCTGATAGTCCTGATCGTTGATGTCAAAGAGGTAGTCCGTTTCCTGTTTCGGAATCACCAAAGTGTGTCCGGGAACCAACGGGTTGATGTCCAAGAAGGCATAGAAACGATCGGTTTCTGCCACTCGGTACGAAGGAATTTCTCCTTGCACAATGCGGGTAAAAATGGATGCCATGTTAAATGAAGATTTCAAGAATTTCAAATTTCAAAATGCCGGAAGGAACTTTCACTTCCACAACTTCGCCCTTGGTTTTGCCCATCAAAGCCTTACCAATCGGAGTGGCCGCAGCCAACTTTCCTTCGCGGAAATTGGCTTCGCTTTCGCCCACCAGGGTATAAACGACTTCCTGGTTGTTCAACAAGTTTTTGAGGCGAACTTTGTTCAACATTTGTACATAGTCCGTACTCAATTTGGACTCATCGATTACGCGGGCATTGGCAATGAGGCTTTCTTGTTTGGAAATACGCATTTCCAACAAACCTTGAGCTTCTTTTGCTGCATCATATTCTGCATTCTCTGAGAGGTCACCTTTGTCTCTCGCTTCTGCAATCTGTTTAGAGATAATCGGTCTCTGTTTAATCAATTCTTCCAACTCCGCTTTCAGTTTTTCCAAACCTTCCGCGGTAACATAATGTATTGCTGACATAAATAAATGTAAATTAAATCAAGATTAAGATTCTGTGTACTTCGGTTTCATAATTTCCGAATAAAGAATCAGTTTGCGCTTCTCTTCCGCGGTCCAGCGGCTCTTTTCCTCCGAGGTCTGCACTTCAAAGTCAAAAGCCGGCTTGTTGGCCGGAGCGGTAGTGGTTTGGGGACGAACCGACTGCGGTTGCTTCTCCTTCGGGGCCTGAGGAGCCGCTTCTACAACCTCCTCTTTTGCCGGTTCGAATGCCGAAGGCTTCGGTTCAAACTGCGCATAAATTTCCTGTATCCATTGCTCGACAGAAGGTTCCGGGCCGCCGGGTTGCGGTTCGGATGCTGCATCGTTCTCAGGATCCCTCTGAGGGACTTCCCGGGCGGCCTTCTTGCGACGGCTTCCGATTGCTCCCAGCACGATGCATGCCAAGGTTATGAGAATTTCTGTCCAGTCCATGATCTTCTTTTTCGGGTTACTTACCTCCTACAAAGGTAAAATATTGTCTTGCAAATTCCAAATCTTCGACCATCTGCTCCCGCAAACACTCCAAGGAAGGAAAACGTTGCTCAGAACGTATTCTCTCCAAGAATTTCACTTCCAGGTCGAGGCCATAAATATCCTCATTAAAGTCCAGGATGTGGGTCTCGATGGTTACGGCATTTCCCTTGCCGACGGTAGGTCGGGAACCGATGTTGCAAAGGCCGGCATAAGACTTCCCTCGGAAGATGGCTTCCACACAATAAACCCCGTTGGCCGGAACCAGTTTCAAAGGTTCGTACAATTGCATGTTGGCCGTCGGAAAGCCCAAGGTCCGTCCAATGCGGTTACCTGCCACCACGACGCCCTTCAAACGATAGGGGCGTCCCAACAAGCGGTTGGCAGCAGTCATTTCCCCAGCTACCAACAAATTGCGGATGCGGGTAGAGCTAATTCCCCCGCCTTCGGCATCCGTCCGTTCCACCACGATGGGTTCAATGCCCAACGCCTTAGCCTTTTCTGCCAAAAGGGCCGGTGTCTGGTCCGAATCGGATCCCAAACGGTGGTCATACCCCAACAACAGGACTTCCACACCGAACTGCGCCTGCAGATATTGCTGCATGAACTCCGACGAAGTCAAATGACTGAAGTCCGGGGTAAACGGAACTACGTAGCAATGGTCCACACCCAACTCGCGCAGAATCTCCTTTTTCTCCTCCAACGTGGTAAGCAGACGGAGACTGCCGGCATCCTGCTGCAAAACCGTGCGGGGGTGGGGCCAGAACGTCACGACGGCACTCTCACCTCCCCGGCTTTTAGCAAGGTCACAGAGCTGTCGAAGGACGGCTCTGTGACCCAAGTGTATTCCATCAAAGAATCCGGTAGCTGCTACAACCATTTCACCAATTCAAAGTCTTGACGATGAGGGAGCAAGCTGTTCTTCGCAAACATACGGGCAGCTACCCAGTACAGACCTGCGGCATTGGGCAGGACGTTGCAACGATAAGTAGCGACACCCGCTTCCATCGACTCAAAACGGTAGGTAAAGCGTTCCTCCACGTGGAATTTGCCTTTGCGGTCTTGCGAAGCGAACAAGAGTTCGATGCCGATGTCTTCCGGATTGATGTCTCCGATCAGCAATTGGATTTCTGAACGGTAGGTCTTACCCAACATCTGCATGCCTTTTGACATATCGGGTTTGTCGAACGACAACACTTCGATGTGCGGCCACTCTCTTCTCAGTTTCTTCTTCCAGAAAGCAATTTCGCGAGCGACTTTGGCGTCAGACTTCAACAACGCCTTGCTGCGTTTGTACAGCGGGTTGTAGTATTTGTCCAAGTAGTCGTTCATCATGCGGTTGGTGGTAAAGTTGCAAGCCACCATAGCCACGGTATTCTTGATGTAACCAATCCAGGTCACCGGGAGGCCGGATGCATCGGTACGGTCGTAGTAGGCCGGAGCGATTTCATTTTCAATGATGTTGTAAATGGTTGCAGCATCCAATTCGTCCTGGTAGTTTTGGTCGTCGTAGGTACGTTCCATCGGCAGAGCCCAACCGGCACCTTCTTTGTAACCTTCCACCCACCATCCGTCGAGGACAGAGAAGTGCATAACACCGTTCATTGCAGCTTTTTCTCCAGAAGTACCGGAAGCCTCCAACGGACGGGTCGGGTTGTTCATCCAAACGTCCACCCCTTGTACCATCAATTTCGCCAAGTTGATGTCGTAGTTCGGAACGAACACAATCTTACCGAGGAATTGCGGCATTTTGGAGATTTCCACAATGCGACGGATCAAATCCTGACCTGCCTTGTCGGCCGGGTGTGCCTTACCAGCAAAGAGGAATTGTACCGGACGTTCAGGGTTGTTCACCACTTCGTTGAGACGGTTCAAATCGCGGAACAGGAGGTGTGCCCGTTTGTAGGTTGCAAAACGACGGGCAAAACCGATGGTCAACACATCTTCTCGCAAGGTTTCGCGGATCTTAACGATGTGGTACGGCGAATAGTGGTTGGTTGCGGCCGGGTCACCCAAACGATCACGAACAGCTTGGATCAAACGGCTGCGCAACTTGCTGCGTACTTGCCATACTTCTTCGTTGGCTACGTTGTAAATACCACCGAAGCATGATTTGTCGTATTGGTGGGTTTGGAAACTTTCGCCGAACACGCGGGCGTGAACTTCTTTCCATTCCGGAGCAGTCCAGGTCGGATAGTGAACACCGTTGGTCACATAACCCACGTGGAGTTCTTCCGACAGATAACCCGGCCACAAACCGGACAAGATATCTTGGCTCACAATACCGTGCAACCAGCTCACACCATTGACTTCTTGTGACAGGTTGCAAGCGAGGTTACTCATGGAGAATTTCTCACCCGGATCGTGTGCATTCAATTTACCCAAGGCCATCAAACCGGTCCAGTCGATTTTCAAACGGGCCGGATAGTGGGCGATGTATTTGCGCAACAAGTCTTCGCTGAAAGCGTCGTGACCTGCCGGCACCGGGGTGTGGGTGGTGAAGAGGGACGATGAACGTACCAATTCTACCGCTTCCCCGAAGGTATAGTTGTTGGCAATGTATTCAGAAAGACGTTCCAGACCAATGAAGGCAGCGTGTCCTTCGTTGCAGTGGTACACATCGGCTTTGATGCCCAAGGCTCGCATTGCACGGATACCCCCAACACCCAAGAGCAATTCTTGTTTGAGGCGGTTTTCCCAGTCTCCACCATACAAGTGGTGGGTCACTTGACGGTCTTCCGGCAAGTTGTCTTCGTAGTCGGTATCCAAGAGGTAGAGTTCGGTACGACCCACGTCCACACGCCACAGACGGGCATAGATGTTACGACCCGGGAAGGCCACCGATACTTTCAACCAGTTTTTGTCTTTGTCGTACACCGGAACGGCCGGGATCTTCATGAAGTCCTGAGCGTCGTAGGTAGCCACTTGATCTCCTTGACCGCTGAGTTTTTGGGTAAAGTAGCCATAACGGTACAAGAAACCGAAGGCAGTCATGTTCACCGCCATGTCTGAAGATTCTTTCAAGTAGTCACCGGCCAGGATACCCAAACCACCGGAGTAGATTTTCAACGAGGTATCCAGACCGTATTCCATACAGAAGTAGGAAATAGCAGGACCCTTGCGTTGTTTTTTACCTTCCATATAAGCCAGGAAGTCAGCATATACACGATCCAATTCTGCGATGAATTGTTCGTCTTTTTCCAATTCTTTGTATTTCTTGTAAGAGATGGTATCCAACAGGGCAATGGGGTTGTGGCTCACAAATTCCCACATTGTCGGATCGATGCCCTTGAAGAGCTCGATGGCTTGTTGGTTCCAGCACCACCACAGGTTGCGAGAGAGGGTTTCCAAATGTTTCAGGCGTTCCGGCAATTGACGGTTCACCAACACTTGTCCCCAAGAAGGACGGCTCACTTCTACCCGTTGGTAACCTTGAACACTGTCTTCACGGTGTTCCGGGTAAGCACCGTGGCGTTCCACAACGCGGCGGATGGCTTGGGAGTAAGCAGTTTTGTAATAGGTAACGTTGTTTCTCCAACGAGCGATGGAAGCCACGTCAGCTGCATTGGCACGGTACTCTTCCAAAGCTTCTGCCGACAAACCACAAACGCGTTCGATGCGTTCCGCTACGCCCACAACAACGTCGTTGTAGTTGGCATCGTTGCGGTCGATGACGCGGATGGACGGGTGTTCGTTGCGGTAGTATTCACGTACCCACAAACCGAAACCGGCAACCGAAGTGGTTACGGTCGGCACGTGGAAGGCCAAACTTTCCAGGGGTGTATAGCCCCACGGTTCGTAGTAAGACGGGAAGGCCGTCATGTCCAAACCGCTCAACAATTGGTAGTAAGGCAGGTTCAATACACCGTCGTTGCCGTTGAGGTAAGACGGAACAAAGAAAATGTGTACACGGTCTTCCGGACGGTTGTGCAAACTCAAAGCATTCATCCGACGGATGATCGGATCTGTTTCGGGATCTTGCAAGGTGTGGGTGGTGCAAGTGGTATGACCGTTGGCTTGGCCGGAAAGACGGGCCAACAATTCCCGATCCGGACCGTGGTGACCACCCGGAACCATGATGAATGCCAATACTTTCCGGGCTTGCGGTTGGGCATTCAAACGTGCCATGGCATCCAAGAACACATCCAAACCTTTGTTTTTGTATTCGTAACGGCCGCTGATTCCCAACAAGAACGGGTTTTCATAGCTTTGTCCGCTCATGGCCTCGGCAACATTCACCAAGGTCTGACGAGCAACGGAGCGTTGCTTGTTCAATTCGGGCAACTCAGGCACCAAGCTGTTTACAAAGCCATTCGGAGTCACGACGTCCACTTTGCGACCCAAGAAACGTTCGCATTCAATGGCGGTGATCTCACTTACTGTCGTAAACACATCAGCCTGGGTAGCTGCGCATTTTTCCATAGAGTGTTTGGCCACTACGTTGAACTCGCGGGCCTTCTCTTCCGGTTGTACGCGGTTCATGTTGTCGTACAAGGGGACATTGTTGCAAGCCAAGCAACGTCCAACCACGGTTGCGTGGGTGGTGAACACCGTTGCCACGGATACCGGGGATCCCTTCAAGTACAAGAGACCGCCACCGGCCATCCATTCGTGGAAATTGGCCACAACTTTGTGGTGGGATTGTACGTTGAAACGCACGAAGCTTTCAATCACTTTACCCGCTGCATAACCGAACAATGCCGGTTCTACAAAATCCCATTGACCACTGATGGAGTCCAGACCGTAGGCAGTCCAGAAACCGGTCAAGATCTCATCCTTTTGGGCAATGAATTGAGTATAATCCACCAGGATCGCAATCGGTTGGCTGGGAACATTCCAACGGCCGATACGAACGCGCAAGCCTTCTTGCGCTGCCGCCAGACGCCAAGAACGGAACAAAACAGGATCCGGAGTAAATTCCGGATTCTGTTCAGTTTCCATCCATACGTCAGGACCTATCAAAATATGTCTGTCTTTCAAATCTTTGGCTAAGGATTCCGATTTGGTAGCCAACACCGTGTGTATGCCTCCGACTTTGTTGCATACCTCCCAACTTGCCTCAAACAAATAGTCGGGCATCATCATTTTCTCTGTGTTCATCTATGTCGTTTCGAATCTATTGTATCCTAGCGCTCCTTCAAGCTCCGGTCTACACGGAGTGAGAAGTCGCTCAGAACATTCATATAATTGATAAAGGCTTCATACGGTGTGTCGTACGGGTTGAAGTATTTGTGTACGGCACCGTCTGAAAAGAATTTTGTGCACATGTAATAGAAGTGGTCACTCTCTTGCAATTTCACATAATCGCGTTGGATTTGGGCATCGCCGGTAGCCAACACTTTGTCGCGCATTGCATAGAGTTTGGTAAAGGCTTCGTTTTGCAACTCGTTACCCAACCAAGCGGAGGTATCGCGTTCTTCGTCTGCCCATGAGATGGCGAAAGGCACGTGCAAAGGAGCCACCGGTTGGTGTTTGCGGGCCGCTTCCGTCGGGGTGCAGAATTCGAAGTTGCTGTTTTTCAGCACGGTTTCGGGCAAATTACGCATGAAATCAAAGATACCGGTAGCCGCATCTTGGTGCTCACCGAAGGTTTCGTAGTCCATGAACAAGTTGATCACTTCTTCGTTTTGTCCGGCTTGTACCAACCAAGTCAAGAACTTGTCACAGTCCACCGGCCAGTTGCTCCAACCGCGGTCTGAGAAACGGAATGCGATGTCATCGCTCAAAGTAAAGTTGCGCAACAGGAGTTTCAAGCGCGGGTTGATGGCGTTGGTGTACACATAGTTCGGACTCTTCCAACCCATGATGTGTTTTGCACCTTCGGTCAACATGGTGCGGAAGCCCATTTTTGCGACCATTTCACCGATTTGATCGGAATAAACCAACTCGGTGTTGCGGAAACATTTCGGTTTTTGGCCGAAGTATTGTTCAATGGTTTTGCTGTGGAGTTCCACTTGCTTCTTGAATTCGGCAGGCGAAGTCAACGAAGCCAAGGAGTGGGAATAGGTCTCTGCCAAGAATTCCACACATCCGGTTGCCGCCAAGGCCTTGAAGCTGTCAATCACTTCCGGCGCATAGCGTTCAAATTGTTCGAGTGCAACCCCAGAAATCGAGAAAGCCACCTTGAAGGATTTTCCGAATTTTTGGATCAATTCCAACAACAAAGCGTTCATCGGCAAATAACAGCGTTGAGCCACACGTTGGAGGATGGTCCGGTTCGCAAAATCATCAAAATAGTGAGAATCCACTCCGATATCGAAGAAACGGTATTGTCTCAGTCGATCGGGTTGGTGTACCTGAAAATACAGGCATATCGTTTGAGTAGCAGATGCTTTCATGAGGGTGAGATTTATAGGGTTGACGAATATACTTCTTTCATTTTCAAGGCGGCGTTTTCCCATTTGAGCGAATTCACTTCGTCCAAACCGCAACGCACGGCCATTTCAGGCAAAGCCGGGTAGTTGAGCAAGGCGTACATGGCATCGGCCATGGCATCGATGTCCCAAAAATCGACTTTGATGGCGTGTTTCAACACTTCGGCCACGCCAGATTGTTTGGAAATGATGGTCGGCACTTCGGCACGCATCGCTTCCAACGGAGAGATTCCGAACGGTTCGGACACCGAAGGCATCACGTACACGTCAGAATAGCAGAACATCCGTTGCACATCGGCTCCACGCAAGAAGCCGGTAAAATGGAACCGGTCAGCAATGCCCAATTTGGCAACACGACGGATGGAACGGTTCAACAGGTCACCGCTACCCGCCATCACAAAACGCACGTTCGGGCAACGTTTGAGCACCTTGTTGGCCGCTTCGATAAAGTACTCGGGACCTTTTTGGAAGGTAATCCGACCCAAGAAGGTCACCACTTTTTCCGGAACTCCGCGGGTTACATCCATGCGGTTGTGACCTTGGAAGTCCACCGCATTGTGGACCGTCACCACCTTGCTCGGATCGATGCCGTATTTGTTGATGACGATGTTGCGGGTCAGGTTACTTACGGTGATCACACGGTCCGCTTCCTGCATACCCAATTTTTCCAAAGCGTGTACTTGGGTGTTGACGTTCTCGCCACTGCGGTCGTACTCGGTTGCATGCACGTGGATTACCAACGGCTTGCCCGTCATACGTTTGGCAGCAATACCGGCCAAGTAGGTCAACCAGTCGTGGGCGTGGATGACATCAAAATCATTTTGCGAGGCAATGGTTCCACCGACCATGGCGTAACGAACCACCTCTTCCATCAAATTGGCTCCGTATTTTCCGGAGAATTTGAACTTTTGTTTGAAATCAACGCGAGACTCCTCAACTCGGGTTTGGCGGTCTTCGATCACTTCCGCAAATTGTTCGGGAGTCATATAAGGGATGATGTTTGAACCCACCCGCAAGAATTGGACGCGGTTGGAGAACAAACGGGAATCATATACGGATGAGGAAGCCTCCACATCACTAGCGTTGATAATCTTTACAAAACTTTGGTCTTCGTCTCCGGAAGCCGAAGGCATCACGAACAAGACATCGACATCGTGTTTGGCCAAGCCTTTGACCATACCGTAGCAGGCAGTACCCAAACCTCCGGCGATATGCGGCGGGAACTCCCATCCAAACATCAACACTTTCATAGACTATCCTCCTTGTATTTATCAATCAAATAAAATGCCCGCAACAATTCTGCAGCGCTGACCGAATAGGAAATGGCACCGTGCGGGAAGTGTGCCGGGTCTCCATCGTACAATTCTGCGATACAGCCCAAACCGTGAACGGTCATGTCTTCTTCGTAGGCCGCCACCAATTCAGCTGCCTTGCGAGCAAAGGCCTTGCCATAGAGACGGAACATGGCCTCGATGTAGAAGCCGGTCAACCAGCTACGGGTCGATCCTTGGTGGTATGCGTGGTCACGTTGATCCTGGTTGCCTTCGTAAACCCCTTTGTACAACGGGTTCTTCGGAGACAGGGTCCGCAGACCGCGGGTGGTCAGCAATTCCCGTTCAATCGCCTTCATCACCAACGCACGTACGGTCTCATCAATCGGAGAGTACGGCAATGCGCAGGCCCAAATTTGGTTGGGACGGGTCGAAATATCGCGGAAGCCGTTTTCGCCCAAATAGTCGGCCAAGTGTTGGCGCTCTTCCACCCAGAACATCGGGTAGTAATTCGCTTTCAGACGATCGCGCACTTCGATGGCTTGTTTGATCAGACGACTCTTCTTGTCTGCCGGCGAAGTGGCATGTTCGATGACGTAGCACAAAGCATTGTACCACAAAGCATTCATTTCCACTTGATAACCCGAGCGTTCGGTCACCGGATTTCCGTTGCTGTCGTACGCATTCATCCAACTCAAAGCCACGCCTTGGAGACGGGTCCACAACAGACCGTTGTCGTGCAGTTCCACACCAATGCGTTCGCCCTTGAGGAAGGTCTCCAGAATCTTCTTCAAGACCTTGGAGAATTTCTTCCAAGCCAAAGATTGGTCTCCCAGGTAGTCACCGAACAACTGAGCCACTCGGAACAGGTGCAATGCCGCATCGGCTTGTTTTGAGCCACTGTACAGTTGTTGGTCGTACTGGGCATATATGCCTTTGATGATTTCTTCAAAAGTCTTTTGATCACCGTCGTTGAACAAGGTCAGACCCGGCAAAGCCAACAAAGACTGGCGCAAACCGTTGTCCAACCAAGAATAACCGCTCACCACACTGGTCAAACCGTTGCGACGGCTCACACATTGTTTGGCCGCCAAACGCAAGCAGTCCCGGTAGCTGGAACGGCCCAAACGCATTTGGAACTCTTTGTCGTACTGACGGGACAGGCCACGGGGAGCTACCTCGGTGGTAGAAACCGAAAGGATGATGGACTCACCGCACTGGATCGGCATTTCAAAAACACCGGGCACGTACAAGTCCTCAGCATATTCGAATCCACGACGTTTTTCTTCTTGGTACTCCACACCGTAATACCAGTTCGGGTTGTGGATGTATTCCACTGCTTTGTTGAACTGGATGTAGAGGTTCGGGAAACCTTCGTACATGTTGTAACGGCATCCGTTGGCCACTACCTCGTAGCGTTTGTCCGCCTGATCGTTGGCGTGGGTCAAGGTGTGGATGTCGCGGTAAGACAAGAAAGGCTTGATTCGAAGGGTGGTTTGCGAATGAGCCTCCAACAACGTGTATTTGATCAGCAGACGTTCTTCGTTGTGCAGGAACAGCACCGATTTGCGGAACAACATCCCCCCAACACGGTAAGTGATGTCGTGACTGCGATCCAATTCAAAATCCACGATGTATTTGTGTCCTCTCGGCTCATAAACATCACCGTATGAACGAATTCCCAAGTTGAACTCGTGTTCGTGCTGTACCAGCGACTCGTCTACCGCAGACAGCAGGATGTGTTTGCGGCCTTCAAAACGGTCGATCGGCAAAACAAAAAGACCGTGGTATTTGCGTGTGTTACAACCCACCAAGGTTGTATTGCAATACCCGCCAGCCCGGTTGCTTGACAACACTTCTCGCTTGAGTGAATATTCCAAATTCACCAGCTCGGTCTTGTTAAACTTCAAATAAGCCATATATGTAAGGTATTTAACTTCAATTTTGTTATTCTTCCAATTTCAAAACCACAGCGGAACGGCTCGGAAGATACAGGGAAAGCCGGTTGCGGCCCTCTTCAAACTGGGTAAAATAAAAATTCCCGGCCTCGATTCTATCAAAGCCATCGTAACTTTTTTGATCCGTATCCAGTACCCATTTATACTTTCCGGCAGGTGCGTCCACACGAAAATCCGAGAAAGACTTTAAAGGATTGAAATTGAACGCAAAGATATACCTTCCGCGCTTAAAAATCAAAATTTTCCGTTCTTCGTCTTGCCAAAGATGTTCCACCGAATCGTAAAGCCAACGGCCTGAAACCGCCTCCCGAATCATTGTACGCTCAAAATTTCGCAATCTTCCATATCGCAAGTAGCCGTTGTCCGCCAACGACCATTGGCGACGGGCATATTGGTACGACCAGTCGTTCCCCTGTCTGGGGAAATCAATCCACTCGGGATGGCCGAATTCGTTGCCCATAAAAGTCAGGTAACCGTCACCGGCAGCCGCCAACGTCACCAGCCGGATCATCTTGTGCAAGGCAATGCCCCGTTCCACCACCAGATTGGGTTTGTCCAGTTCCATGCCGGTGTACATTTCCTTGCCCAACAGACGGAACAGCAAAGCCTGGTCACCCACCATGGCCTGGTCGTGGCATTCGGCATAACTGATGGTCCGTTCTTCGACCCGCTTGTTGACACATTCGTAGAAAATCTCACCCACACGCCAGTCCTCATCGGAACGTTCCTTGATCCATTTGATCCAATTGTCAGCAATGCCCATGCTCATCCGGAAATCAAAACCAAAACCTCCCTCGGACAGCGGCGCCGCCAAACCCGGCATTCCACTCACCTCCTCGGCAATGGTAATGGCATCCGGATACACTTCGTGTACCAGCTCGTTGGCCAACGCCAGGTAGGTCAAGGCGTCGGAATCCTGTCCACCATCGAAATAGGCCTCGTAATTCACAAAGGAACGGCCCAAACCGTGGTCGTAGTAAATCATGCTGGTCACCCCGTCAAAGCGAAAACCATCCAGCCGGTATTCTTCCAACCAGAATTTCAGGTTGGACAAAAGGAAATGCACCGTAGCATCCTTTCCATAATCAAAGCAACGGGTACCCCAGGCCGGATGCTGACCGCGATCCCCTGCATGGAAGTACAAGGTATCGGTACCGTCCAAACAACCGATTCCTTCAGCCTCATTGCCCACCGCATGGGAGTGTACCACGTCCATCACAACGGCAATGCCGGCCTTGTGCGCCTCATCCACCAGGCGTTTGAAATCTTCAGGAGTACCGAAGCGCGAACTCAAAGCAAAAAAATTGGAAACCTGGTAGCCGAAGGAACCGTAATAGGGATGTTCCTGCAGGGCCATGATTTGCAAAGTATTGTATCCCAAATCAATCACCTTGGGCAGCACCTCCTGCCGGAAATGCGAGAACGAAGCCACGCCGTGCTCTTCCGAACTCATGCCGATGTGCACTTCGTAAATCAGCGGATGCTCTACCCGGGGCGGACGAGCCGATTTCCAACGATAAGGCGTCGGCGGATCCCAGATTTGAGCCGAGAACTGTTTGGTCTGCTGGTCCTGCACACAACGGGTCGCATACGCCGGCAGCCGCTCGCCACCGCCTCCCTGCCAGTGCACCGACCAACGGAACAACATCCCGTGCGGCGCCTTCGACAACGGCAGACGCAACTCCCAGTTTCCATCCCCCAAGGGGCGGAACGCATATTCGGGATCCTCCCGCCAACCGTTGCATTCACCAATCAGGTACAACGACACAGCGTTCGGCAACCATTCCCGGAACACCCGTTCTTTCTTTTCCCGGTGTACTCCGTAAAACAAATGGTTGTTGGCCTTGCCCGAAAGCGGTTGTCCATACCCTGCAATTTCTTGTTTGCGGCGGACAATCTCTTGATAACGGGCTGTGATCACCCGTTGAAACGGTTCCAAATAGGGATCTTTGTCGTATATCATCATACCCAAGGTTTTATTGTTTTGCAATCACAGACTCTGTGGTCCGAAGCATTTCCCGACACTGCTCCACCAATTCCCGGCCGCGACGGATGTCTTCCATCGTTTCCGCAAACGTCCGGTTCGGATCCTCAATCCGTTCCACCAACGTCTCCAGCTCCTTCACGGATGCTTCGTAAGTCTTTTTTTCTTCCATAGTTATTTGGTTTCTTTTTGAGTCACTTCCATTACCTGACAACGGACCACCCCGTCCAGGAATTGGATTTCAAGTTCCTGTTCCGGCTGCAAAGCCGCTGCCCGAGCCACCTTCTTGCCTTGTTGCTGCACCAATGCATAACCCTTTTCCAGCAAATACGACGGATTGCCACCCTCCAGGCGCTGGCTCAACAGATCCAACCGGTGGGTCTCCCGCGCAAGTCGCAGGCGCATCGCCACCTCCATGCGTTGCAGCATCCGATCCAACTCCCGGTGCGCCTCGTTCAATTTGGAACGCACGCCCAACGCCAAGCGGGCTGCCAACGACAACACCATTGCCTCTTCCTGCTGAATCCGCTCGATCAGAAAATGGGCCAAAGCCGTCGGAGTTTTCAGGTAGCGGGCTGCCACCATGTCCACAATGTGATGATCCTGCTCGTGTCCAATAGCGGTCAACACCGGCAAAGGGAATTGGGCCACGTGCACTGCCAGTTCGTAGTCATCAAAACAACGCAAGTCGGTTGCGGAACCACCTCCCCGGAGGATCAGGACGGCATCAAAACCCGGTCTATCCTCCGAAACAAACGCCTCCTCTGCCGCCATCACCTGGTCCAGCGCCGCTTCGATGGAGGCCGGAGCCTCCGCCCCTTGCATCATCGCCGGAAACAGGGTGTATTCATACGCATAACCGTATTCATTGCCTTCCAGATGGCGCACAAAATCCAGGTACCCGGCCGCCGTCTCGGAAGAGATCACCGCCACCCTGCGCACCAGACGCGGCAACGGCAAGGTCCGATTCATCTCGAACATACCTTCCTGCTTGAGGCGGGCCAAAATCCGTTGACGCAACAGTTCTTCTTCTCCAACCGTACACGAAGGGTCGATGTCCTGCACGACCAGAGTCAGGCCGTATAACTCGCTGTATTGGACCTGTACCCGCAGAAGCACCTGCATCCCCACCGCCAGCGACCGTCCGGTCACTGACTCAAAATAGGGTCGCAACATCCGCCAGGTGGAACTCCAGACAACCGCCCGAGCCTGTGCCCGAAGCGGTGCATCTTCCGCCTCCTTGTCAATCAAATCCAGGTAACAATGACCGTTGGCCGTCTCCTTGATTGCATTGATTTCTGCACGAATCCAGACATAGTTCGGCAGGCTCGCCGCCAAGTGACGGCGGATCTGCTCACAGAGGGAGAACAAGGAGATTTCAGATCCGTTTTTCATATTTTTTCCACCTACAAAAATAACATTTTTATCTTTTTTTCGCACCTTTGTTTTCGCTTTTGTATTTTTGCGTTTTGAAGTAGTTTACTATGATTGTATCCAAAGCTTTCTTTAGTGTCAGCAGCCCCTCGGTTAACCATGGACCGAAAGTCCCGAAACCGGAATTTGCGTTCGTCGGCCGTTCCAACGTCGGCAAATCTTCCCTTATCAACATGCTCTGCCGACAAAAGAACTTGGCACACACCTCTGCAAAACCGGGTAAAACCCAGTTGATCAACTACTTCATCATCAACGACGAATGGTATTTGGTCGACTTGCCGGGTTACGGTTATGCCAAAGCCTCCAAAAACGTGTTGAGCAAGTTGGACAAGATGATTCGGGACTATGTCAACCTCTCCCCGAAACTCGTCAACTTGTTCGTCCTGATCGACAGCCGCCACGCCCTCCAGGCCATTGACTTGGAATTCATGCAAATGCTGGGCGAAGCCGGCATCCCCTTCTCCATTATTTACACCAAGGCCGACAAACTGGGCCCCAACGCCCTCAAAACCAACCTCGAAAAAATCGAGAGCGCCTTGTTGGAATACTGGGAAGAACTCCCGCCCCGCTTCATCACCTCCTCCGAGAAAGGCATCGGCCGGGATGAGGTATTGAACTACATTGAAAACATTTTACAAACCGTATAATTTTAATCTTGCACCATTATGGATCACATGCACCAGATCAAAATCTTCTCTTGCAGAAGTTCTCGCTACTTGGCTGAAAAGATCGCAAAACATTTGGGATTGGACGTAGGACAATCCGTAGTTTCTGTGTTCAGCGACGGCGAATTCCAACCGGCTTTTGACGAAAGCGTACGTGGCGCCACCGTCTTCATCGTTCAATCCACCTACCCGCCGGTAGACAACTTGTTCGAACTGTTGTTGATGATTGACGCTGCACGCCGTGCTTCTGCGTACAAAGTAAATGCTGTCATTCCCTACTTCGGTTGGGCACGCCAAGACCGCAAAGACCGTCCGCGTGTTTCCATCGGTGCAAAACTGGTAGCGAACTTGCTTCACGCTGCAGGTTGCGACCGAGTTATGACCGCAGACTTGCACGCTGACCAAATCCAAGGATTCTTTGATTTCCCTGTGGATCACATCTATGCAAGCTCCATCTTCTTGCCTTACCTCCGCAGCTTGAACATCGACAACTTGTCCATCGCGGCTCCCGACATGGGTGGTGCAAAACGCGCCAACGCTTACGCCCGCATTTTGGGTTGTCCCCTGATCGTTTGCCACAAATCACGCGAACGTGCCAACGTAGTCGGCTCCATGACCGCTATCGGTGAAGTAGAAGGCAAAAACATCGTCATCGTAGACGACATGATCGACACCGCAGGAACCATTACCAAAGCGGCTGATATGTTGATGGAAAAAGGTGCGTTGAGCGTACGCGCATTGGCAACTCACCCGGTATTGTCCGGTCCTGCTTACGACCGCATTGCAAAATCCAGCTTGTGCGAAGTGGTGGTAACCGACACCATTCCTCTCCGCCAACCGGAAGGTGCTGACATTTCAAAATTCAAAATTTTGTCTGTAGCTGAAATCTTTGCCGATGTCATCGACAAAGTTTACAACTACAAACCGATCAGCACCAGCTTTATTTTCTAATCCGAAATACTCACGACCATGTTAAATCCCAAATCCGTTGAAACCGTCCACCGGGAACTCATTGATCTGATCCGCGTTTTCTTTGAACGTGCACACTGCAAAAAAGCAGTATTGGGCCTTTCCGGCGGTATTGATTCTGCGTTGGTCGCTGCCCTGGTGACCGAAGCCTTGGGTCCGGAAAACGTGACCGGCATCCTGATGCCCTCCCAATTTTCCACCCTCCACTCGGTCAACGACGCCGTTGAATTGAGCAGTAACCTGGGCATCCAATACTACATTGTACCGATTGAAAAGATCTACAGTCGTTACATGATGGAACTGGTTCCGGCTTTCGGATGGGACAACACATGGGACAACACCCAAGAAAACCTGCAAGCCCGCATCCGGGGTGCCATCCTGATGGCCTACTCCAACCGCCACGGTGCCTTGGTCCTCAACACTTCCAACAAAAGTGAAATGGCCATGGGCTACGGAACCTTGTACGGAGACCTCTGCGGAGCTTTGATGGTCTTGGGCGATTTGTATAAAGTAGAAGTCTTTGAATTGTCGCGCTATTTGAACCGGGAACGGGAGATCATCCCCGTTTCGACGCTGACCAAAGCGCCCTCGGCCGAATTGCGCGACGATCAAAAAGACAGCGACAGCCTCCCTCCCTACGAAGTGATGGACCCGCTGTTGTATGCTTTGATTGAAAAGGAAATGGCACCCGAGACCCTGATTCAAGAAGGTGCTGACCCTGCCATCGTGGAACGCATCGTCCGCTTGCGGAGTGCCTCCCGTTTCAAAGCCCTCCAACTTCCTCCGATGTTGAAGGTGTCTGAGAAACCGTTGTTGGATCCGAGCAAATGGGTCACCTTATGATCAAAGCCGTCCTCCTGCTCACCCTGGTCATCGTCGGCATAGCAATTTTCCTGCTCTGCTTCAACGTAATTTTCCGAAAAGACGGAAAATTCCCAGAAACCGAAGTTGGACACAACAAAGAAATGCGCAAACGGGGCCTCATTTGCGCAAAAGAAGAAGAAATCCGGATGCTGCGTCGCGAAAGCCGCAAACTGCGTGACAAAAGCTGTTCGGACGAAGGATGCGGCAGCTGTACCACCGGCTGCGGTCCCGAGAACTTGTAACCCTGAATAGAGAGAAAGAACGTATGAGTTTAGTAGCGATTGTAGGACGCCCGAACGTGGGCAAATCGACTTTGTTCAACCGCTTGGTGGGTATGCGCCAAGCCATTGTTGACGAAACAGCCGGTGTCACCCGCGACAGACACTATGGAAAATGCGAATGGTGTGGACACGAGTTTTCTGTAGTGGACACTGGAGGATACACCTCAAACAGCGAGGATATCTTCGAAGGCGAAATCAGAAAACAAGTCATGCTGGCCATTGACGAGGCCGACCTCATCCTGTTTATGGTTGAGGTTGCCACCGGCATTACCGACTTTGATGAGGAAATCGCAGACATCCTGCGCCGCTCCAAAAAACCGGTGATGTTGGCCGTCAACAAAGTGGACAGTGGCGACAAGATGTACGACTCGTACCAATTCTACTCCTTGGGGCTGGGTGAAATCTGGAACATTTCTTCAGCCAACGGAGGCGGTACCGGCGAATTGCTGGACGAAATCGTCCGCCGCTTGCCGCAAGAAGACACCGTCATCAACGAAGACGAAATCCACATTCCCCGCATTGCCATCGTCGGCAAACCGAACGTCGGCAAATCCTCCCTCACCAACGCCTTGTTGGGCCAAGACCGCAACATCGTAACCCCGATTGCCGGTACCACCCGCGACTCCATTGAGTCCTACTACAACAAGTTCGGCCACGAATTCATGTTGGTCGATACGGCTGGACTCCGCAAGAAAACCAAGGTCAAAGAAGACCTGGAGTTCTACTCCGTGATGCGCTCCATCCGAACCATCGAACACGCAGACGTCTGCATCCTGATGATCGACGCCCAAACGGGTTTGGAAGCCCAAGACATGGCCATCTTCAACCTCATCCACCGCAATCGGAAAGGATGCGTGGTTGTCGTAAACAAATGGGACACCATTGAGAAGGAAACCAACACCATGCGTGACTACATCGAAGAGATCAAAAAACGCTTGGCTCCCTTCACCGACCTGCCCATCATCTTCACCTCCGTAATCAACAAACAACGGATTCTGGACGTGCTCAATGCGGCTGCAGAAGTGTATGCCAACTATGCACAAAAAATTCCGACCTCCCGCCTCAACGAAGCTATGTTGCCGGAAATCGAAAACTACCCGCCGCCGTCCACCAAGGGCAAGTACATCAAGATCAAATACATCACCCAACTCCCGACCCGGAGTCCTTCGTTTGCCTTTTTCTGCAACCTGCCGCAATACATCAAGGACCCTTACAAACGTTTCCTGGAAAACAAATTGCGCATGCACTTCAACCTCACCGGTTGTCCGATTCAAATCTTCATGCGTCAGAAATAGACAGACTTTACCAAAGAAAAATAGAGCGGGGATGGCATCATTCCCGCTCTATTCGTAAATGCTGTATGTAATTGCCGTCATCCCGGGTGGTCACGAAGATTGTGACTTGAAAACGTTCCCCGCCGGCATTCATTTTTGCAATGGCGTAGGTCATGGGTGGCGACAAACTCTTGTGGACAACTGAAAAGGATTTGGGCCGGTAGGTCGCGAAGAAATTCTTCAGGATCTGCTTGGCCTGGTTGCGACTGCACTCGCTGACGGCACCCATGAGGTTCAACTCCAGGTTTTCAGCCATCCAAGCGGAGAGACAATCCGAATCCCCTTCTTGGATGTACTTGGCAATCGGAACAAACACATCGCGGTCCCGAGCTTGGGTGCGAAGATTGAGGCCGAAAAAACAAGCCAGCATCAAAACTAAAATCAATCGGTTCATTTCATGGGCTTGTTTTGCAAAAATCTCGCCAAAATAAACAGATATTCATTTGGTTTCCCTATTTTTGTCTCATGAAGATCACATTTCTCCTCGTCGGTGAGACCGAATTTTCCTTCGTCAAAGAAGGAATGGGCATTTATGAAAAACGACTGACCCATTACATTGACTACAAACGGGTAGAACTACCCATCCCCCGCAAAAAGGGCAACCAATGGGATCCCCTGCTTGTCAAAGAGAAAGAAGGAGAGCTGATTCTCAAACAAATCAAACCTACAGACGAGGTCATTTTGCTGGATGAACGGGGCGATTCGTTCGGTTCGGTAGATTGGGCGCGATTTTTGGAGAGAAAGATGAATGCAGGAACGCGCCACCTGATTTTTGTAACGGGAGGGGCGTTTGGGTTCTCCGATGCCGTGTACGAACGGGCCAACGGAAAACTCTCCCTGTCGAAAATGACTTTTTCGCACCAGATTATCCGGTTGTTCTTTACCGAGCAACTGTACCGTGCGTTTACGATTCTCCGCGGAGAACCGTACCACAACGAATAAAACAGGCTTATGAAAAATCGCACCCACATCCTTCTCATCCTGACGGCCCTGGCCTTTGTGTTCTCCTTCCTGCAAGATCCCAAAGAAAGCAGCATTGAGCGCGAAGCAGAACGGTTGCAGCGTCGCGTCACGGAACGGCAATTGTTGCTGGAGGACTATGTGCGACAAGCCTTGATCACCCCGGAGCACGAATGGCTGAACCTACCGGATCTGCCCGAGGACATGGTCATCTACCGGTTTGCCAACGACACCCTGCAAAGCTGGGCACACCTCTTTCCCATCGGGAATGATGAGATTCGCAAACTTCCCTTGATGCACCGGATCCACGACCGCAGCATCAGCAGTTTTTACAACACCCCCCTGGCCTACCTGCCCCAACACGACCAATACACCAACCTGGGCTCCGCCTGGTACATCACCCGGGTGTACCGCAGCGGAAAAATCAAATTGGTTACCGGTTTGTGGATTCGATCCGAATACGCTCCGGAGAATGCGATGTTGAAAAATGAGACCAACCCGGCCCTCAACCTCAACCGCTCTTTTACTACGGTACCGATTTCCGAGAATCCCACACACTTGATTTGGGGTAAGGATGGAGATCCGCTGTTCTCCTTGACCAGCACCACCCCGCTGACCGCCAACCATCCCTTTACCGCTTTGCGATGGCTGGCCCTGCTGTTTGCCTTGGGAGCGATCTTCTCCATGCACGAACACCAGCACAGCCTCCGTAGCTGGCTGATTACGGCCCTGGGACTGGTCGCCATACGCCTACTGATGTTCACCCTACTCGGGGACATCCGAAACGACAGCCCGCTGATTTCTCCAACCTTGTACGCGGACACCCACCTGTTCAACTCGTTGGCAAAACTCCTGGCCAACCACTTGTTTGTATTCCTGCAATCCCTGGCCATCGTCATGGCCAGCCGGGCCCTGTTGCACCGGATCTCACAGATGAAACCAATCTGGAAACGCAGCATCCAAGTGGGATTGACCGCCTGGTCGGCCGTCCTCATCCTTTACATCCACGAAACCCTCCGCTCGGTATTGCTCAACTCAAACATCGTTTTGGAACTCTTCCGACTGGAAGAAATATCGGGCTACAGCGTTCTCATTTATGGGGTCTACTTCCTCCTCTTCCTGGGTCTGCTGTTGGTGCTCCGTCTGTCTGTAGCCGCTTGGGGACAAGACAAAAAATACCGGAAGCTCACGTTCCGTTCGCTGAGCATCTATACCCTCTGCGTTTCCTTGTACCTGGTCTTTTCCATCGGATTTTATGGTTTCACCCGCGAGGCGGAACGTTGTAAAATATGGAGTTCCAAACTCTCCGTTGACCGGGATCTGGCCTTGGAGCTGCAACTGAAAGAAATGGAGGATGAAATTGCCAACGACCGCATCATCAAAGCCCTGATGCTGATGAACCGGGGCACCGAGATCATCCGGGACCGGATCTCCGAACAGTACCTGTGGAACATTCTGCAAACCTACGATGTGCACATCTATGTCTGCAACTCCCGGGACGTGCTCCAAACCGACAACTACGCCCACCCGGTCAACTGCTACCAGTACCTGAACCGAGAAATCATCGAGCAATACGGCATCCCTCTTTCTTCGACGTCGTCGTTCTTCTACATCAACGACTACAAGAGCAATGCCTCCTACATCGGCTCCTTCCCGATGCTGTTGCACGGCAATCACTACAACCTGTATGTCCGGATCCGCTCCAAACTATCGACCAGCAAGCACAACGAGGTCATTGGTTACCCGTCCCTCTTGTTGGATCAAAAGAAATTGGAAGGCAATTCACTGCCGAGTTATTACTCCTTTGCCAAGTACTACCAGAACCGCCTGATTTCGGACAAAGGCCGGTACAACTACCCGGTTCACCTGGATTTTCAAGTAGCGGACGGATACAGCAACGTTGTCATCAACGACTACCAACACTTCATCAACAAGGTATCCGACGACCGGATCATCATGATCAGCCGCGCCAAACGCAGCTTGTTCTCCTACATCCTTTTTTACTCGTACCTGACCATCTTTTTCGGGGTTCTCTTCTTCGCTGGAACCTACTCGATCCGTCGCAAGAACAGAATAACCCGCATGATGACCCGCAATTCGTTGCGAAGAAAGATCACCTTCCTGCTCACGACCGTACTCGTCTTCGCCCTGATTTGTATGGGAGCGGGTAGTGTCATCTTTGCCTTGAACATCATGCAGGAAAACAACCGCATTCAAATGGAAGAGAAGATGGCTACTGCGGTCAACAGTCTGACCGAACGGTGCCGGTACGCCAAGACCCTGAAAGACCTGAACACCCAGGAGTTCTACAACGCTATGGACCGGATATCCAACAACACCCAGGTAGACATCAACTTGTTCGACCCCCACGGTCACCTCATCCGGTCCACCAAAAACGAAGTCTTTGAACGGATGCTGGTCAGTTCACGGATGAACCCTGTGGCCTTTGAATCCATCCAGCTGCGCAACCAGAAGCTGGTCATCTTGGACGAAAACGTGGCCAGTCAACAATTCACATCCCTGTACGCACCCATTTTCAACAGCAGTGGTCGCCTCATCGCCATCCTCAACATCCCGTACTTCGCCTCATACACCGGATTGGAAGGAGATGCTGCCACCATCATTGCTGCCATCATCAACATCTACCTTTTGCTCATCCTGACGGCCCTCTTCGCTGGTACGATCGTGTCCAACTCCCTGACCCGTCCCTTGGCCGAATTGAGTAAGAAAATGGAACAGACGGACATTACGCAAAAGGCAGAACACATTGACTACCAAGGACAAGACGAAATCGGAATTGTGGTGAACACCTACAACAAGATGGTCGATGACTTGGAACGGAGTTCGCGGCAACTGGCCGAAAGCGAACGGGAACAGGCTTGGCGAGAAATGGCCCGCCAGATTGCCCACGAGATCAAGAATCCACTCACGCCCATGCGTCTGAGTATCCAACACCTGCGCCGGATGCAACAACAAAACATCCCGGATTGGGACAAGAAATTCTCGGCCGTATCCACCTCCCTGCTTGAACAGATTGATATTCTTTCGGATACCGCCGCAGAGTTCTCCAACTTCGCCAAATTCTACAACGAAGAGATTACACTGGTGGATTTGTGTGCCTTGTTGAAGGACCAGATTCTCCTGTTCAACAACCGGGACAACGTCCTGGTCAGCTTTGAGTCCAATGCAGAGGCCGCTTGCATACACGCCCGTCGCAGCCAGATTACCCGTGTCTTTGTCAACCTCATTTCCAACGCCATCCAGGCGGTAGAAGGAGGCGACCAAGGCCACGTTCATGTCTCACTCATCGCCGAAGAAGAAAGCTACCGCATCCAAGTTGAAGACAACGGTTCCGGCGTCAGCGAAGAAAACTTGAACAAACTTTTCAAGCCCAACTTCACCACCAAAACCGGTGGTACTGGTTTGGGGCTGGCCATCTGCAAAAACATTGTGGAACAAAGCAACGGCAGCATCCATTACCAACGGTCAGAAAAAATGGGCGGAGCTAATTTCTATTTGCTCCTGCCCAAATACAATGCTCATTAATGTCCGACCGGGGCTGCGTACAGCAGCACATCTTCTAGGGTAATGACCGATCCCGACAATATCAACAGACGTTCCACGACGTTGCGCAATTCCCGGATATTACCCGTCCAGGGATGGGTCTGCAATTCTGCCAAGGCCGCCGGTTCAATCGGACGAACGGGTTTGCCCGATTCTTCACAGATCTGACGGATGAAATGGTCCACCAGCAACGGGATATCGTCACGACGATCGGCCAAAGTCGGCACTTGGATCACGATGACTGACAAGCGGTGGTACAAGTCCTCCCGGAACCGTCCCTTTTCAATTTCTTCCCGTAGGTTTTTGTTGGTAGCCGCCACCACACGCACACTGACATTGATGTCTTTGTCACTACCTACCCGTGAGAGTTTGTTTTCCTGCAACACCCGCAAGACCTTCGCTTGGGCTGCCAGACTCATATCTCCGATCTCATCCAAGAAAAGGGTACCGCCATCGGCTTGCTCAAACTTACCTTTGTGTTGTTTCACTGCCGAAGTGAAGGCGCCTTTTTCGTGACCGAAAAGTTCGCTCTCGATCAACTCACTCGGAATTGCTGCACAGTTCACTTCCACAAACGGCATGGACGAACGGTTGCTGTTTTCGTGCAACCACCTTGCCACCAACTCTTTCCCTGTACCATTGGATCCGGTGATCAGCACGCGTGCTTCTGTCGGGGCTACGCGGTTAATCATCTCTTTGATGCGCACAATGGCCGTGGATTCCCCAACGATTTCCGGAATGCGGGCCACCTTCTTTTTAAGGATCTTTGTTTCTTTGACCAGACGGCCCTTGTCCGTAGCATTTTTCAAGGTAATCAGGATCCGGTTCAAATCCAGAGGCTTCTGGATGAAATCGAAGGCTCCTTTCTTGATGCATTCCACCGCCGTATCGATGCTGCCGTGGCCCGAAATCATGATGACCGGAGAATCACAGCCGGCTGCCATCATTTTGTCCAGGGCTTCCATACCGTCCATGTTGGGCATCTTGATGTCACAGAAAATGGCATCAAAATTTCCGGCAATGGCCTTCTCCAAGCCTTGGGCTCCATCTTCGGCCAAGGTTATGGTATGTCCTTCAAATTCAAGAATTTCCTTGAGGGTGTTGCGGATACTCCGCTCGTCGTCAATGATCAGGATGTTCATAATCGTTATGCTTCTTGTTTTTCTTTCCAATACATCATGGCCCCTTCTTTCAGCGAATAGGAGGATTGTTTGATCACCGTACCTGCCGGCATCATTCCCCATACGCAGTCGGTAAACAAGGCGGCCAACACAATAAAGTCCGCCCGGACGTGGGTCATGCAGGGCCACTGTACCCGTTCCTCCCGTCGGGAAACCAAAAGCCGGGCAAACAAGGCCCGCAAGGTTTCGGTCTCAAAAGTCATGGCCGGCACAAAGTCCGGTTGTCCGACAGCCGCACGGGTTCCCGTCAGCAAATCCCGGAAGGTCTCAAAGGAACCCGAGGATCCAATCAACAACCGGGGTTGCTCCCGAACAATCACCTCCTGCAGGGGCCGCAGCTGCTCCTTGCAGTAAGTCTGAAACGCAGCAACTGTCTCCGGGGCAATCGGATCAGCCGGAACAAATCGCTCCAACATTCGCGCCATACCCAACGGGAAACTGCGTTTCCACAAAATTTTTTCATCTCGAACCAGGATGAATTCATTGCTTCCGCCGCCAATGTCCATCAACAGAGCGGTTTCGGAGACATCCGGATGGGCCGACAAAATTCCTTTTGCAATGAGCAGTGCCTCCTGGTCCCCGGACACGATATGAACCGGCACCCCAAAACGCTCCACCAAAAAGGCTTGCAAGGCCTCGCCGTTGGCCGCCTCCCGAAAAGCGGAAGTGGCCACGCCCACGATCTGCCAGGTGCCTCCACAGGCTTGCAGATGTCCCAGAATTTGTTCAAAGGCACGAGCTGCCGAAGCAAAAGCCTGCTCGGAAAGTTGGCCGGAGGCCAGCCCACCATCGCCCAAACGAGCGGCAACCTTGTACTCTCCCCGAAAGCGGAAACCCTCCGGTCCGTCTTCAGCCATCAGCAAGCCGAAGACGTTGGTACCCATATCAATGACTGCGTAATTCATCTTGTAGTTATGACTTTACAAATATAGTTATTTTTCGTATTTTTGCCCGTTCGAAGACTTATGAAAAAGATCATCATCGCCATCGACGGTTATTCTTCCACTGGAAAGAGCAGTTTCGCCCAACGAATTGCGGCTGAATTGGGGTACGTGTACATCGACACCGGTGCCTTGTACCGCGCAGTCACCTTGCATGCAGTCCGTCTGGGCATCTTGACTCCGGACAACCGGATCGATTTGAATGCCCTGCTCGGCGCATTGAACAACACCTACATCGCATTCCGATTCAACGAAGTCACCCAACGTAACGAGACCTACCTCAACGGGGAAAACGTGGAACAAGAAATTCGCCGTCTGGAAATTTCCAACCAAGTCAGCCACATTGCCGTTCTGCCGGAAGTCCGGGCCTATGTGGATGAAAGACTGGTCGAATTGGGTAAACAGAAAGGCGTGGTGATGGATGGACGGGACATCGGGACAGCGGTCTTCCCCAACGCAGAATTGAAGATCTTTATGACAGCAGATCCCCTCGTCCGGGCGGAACGCCGATTGAAAGAGCTCCTGCCCAAACAACCCGAAGCTACGTTGGAAGCCGTATTGGCAAACCTCCAACAACGGGACATCATCGATTCCAGCCGGGAAACCCATCCGCTGACCCAAGCTCCTGACGCTTTGATTTTGGACAACACCCACATGACGATGGAAGACCAGATGGAATGGATCCGTTCCATCCTTCCCAAATACCTGAACCATGAAAGCAACCATTGACGAGAATTCCGGTTACTGCTACGGCGTGGTTCGCGCGGTAGAACAGGCCGACCGATATTTGGAAGAACACCCCTCCCTTTTCTCCTTGGGCTCCATTGTCCACAACGGAACAGAAGTGGAACGACTCCACACCAAAGGACTGGAGGTCATTTCCTACGACCGGATGCAGACCCTGAACAACGAAACGGTCCTGATCCGGGCACACGGAGAACCCCCAAGCACCTACCAACTGGCCCAGGAACGGGGGCTCACCCTCATTGACTGCACCTGCCCGGTGGTCTTGCAACTCCAAAAGAAAATTCGCAAAACCTACCTGGAGCTACTGCCTCAAAATGGGTCCCTGCTCATCTTTGGAAAAATCGGACACGCCGAAGTCAACGGCCTGGTCGGACAGACCGACGGCAATGCTCGGGTCTTGGAAAGCCTGCAAGACTTACACACCTGGCTGGCCGAGGATCCCAAACGGCTGGCCCTCCCCATCGAAGTCTTCTCCCAAACAACCAAAGACCCGCAACAATACAAAACCCTGGGCGAAGCATTGATCCGGGCGGTCGAAGCCAGCATCGGCCAGGCAGACCACGTACACATCCACAACACCATCTGCCGACAAGTCTCCTCCCGCCACCCGAACCTGCAACGCTTTGCTGCCGAACACCAGGTCATTTTGTTCGTCAGCGGCCGCGAAAGTTCCAACGGACACATCCTGTGTGAACTGTGCAAACAAGTCAATCCCCGCACCTACATGATCGAGAAAACCGAGGAGATTCGACCGGAATGGTTCCAACCCGAAGATTCTGTGGGCATTTGCGGAGCGACTTCCACACCAAAATGGCAGTTGGAACAAGTTTTTTCGTATATTTGCACCTCAAATTTTGAAAATTTAGTTAAATTTAAATAAATCAATATTTTATGGCAACTACTGCAGATTTTAAAAACGGCTTCTACCTCAACTTCAATGGCAAGCCTTGCTCCATCGTTTGGTTCCAACACGTAAAACCGGGTAAAGGTGCTGCGTTCGTTAAAACCAAACTCCGCAACTTGGAAAACGGCCGTATTTTGGAAAACACCTTCTCTGCTGGTGAAAAAGTAGAACAAATCAGCGTGGAAAGACGTCCCTACCAATTCCTCTACAAAGACGATATGGGTTTCAACTTCATGCACACTGAAACTTTCGAACAAATCTCATTGGCTCCCGAAATGGTGGACAACGCAGACTTGATGAAAGAAGGCCAAACCGTTGAAATGATGTTCTTGGCAGACGAAGAACGCTGCTTGACTTGCGAACTTCCGACCTACGTAGAATTGGAAGTAACCTACACCGAACCCGCTGTAAAAGGAGATACTGCTTCGACCAACGCATTGAAAGCAGCTACCTTGGAAACCGGTGCTGAAATCATGGTTCCCTTGTTTATCAACCAAGGTGAAAAGATCAAAGTAAACACCGAAGACCGTTCTTACGGTGAACGTGTTCGCTAATTGAACTTTCTAAAAACTATCTATATCCGAAAGGGCTGGTCCAAAAGGCCAGCCTATTTCTTCTAACTACGGCTACACAAGAATGAAAAAATGGATCCTGCTGGTTGTTGCCTGCTGCTATTGCGTAACAGCCAATGCCCAATTCGGAAAATGGTTTGAGAAACGGGACAACATCCGTGACTTTCAATCCAAGACCACCAAAATTGTCTTGCCCCAACCCGACTCGATGACCGATCTGCTGCTGCGCAAGGCCATCGAAGCAGATTGGTTCCTGTCTCCCTACGAATTCTGCTCGTGGGAAGACTTCGAACGCATCAAAACCGACTCCACCTACTATTTTCTCATTCGTGCCACGGGACAACACAGTTCCGAGAACGAAGCGGCGATGGAATTCTGGACCCTGCTCAAAGGCAGTCCTGACGCAACCGAAGGTATTTCTGGCTTGCCGGAAGTCCTCTCCCTGCCCCTGCAACCCTTGCAAGACAACAGCGGCCGCATCTTCCCGTTCCTGCCGGCCTACGTACGCATCATCCAACAACACATCACCAAGGTCATCCGCGAAGATCGGGGTCATTTCTCCGGTTTGAACGACTACGCCAACGGCATGGACAACACCTCCGGACTCACCTTGCTGTTCTCCAAGGATGATTTCGCCTCTCCGGTGACCGAAGAAGAACTCAACGAATTGTTTGCCGGACATGCACGGTTGGTGACTGCGGACGAAATCGAAGCCGCATTGGCCGCCGGCACCCCGAACACCTGCGTATCACTGGTATTGTATCCCTCTATCAACCAACGTGGCAGCTACTGCTACAAGATGATTCTCCGAGCAGACACCTACGAACTGCTCTTCTACCGCAAACACAAAATCAACGCCCGCAACGGAAACGGCTTCCTGATGGAGGACATCCGTCGTCTGGCGGTTCCCTACACCTTATAAGATGACGATCGCTGATCTCCACGGTCTTCGGATCGCCTGCCAACGAAGCAACAGCCCGGTCGCCTATTGTGCCTTGAGCATCCAAAGCGGGACCCGGGACGAAGGTCCGCTCTCCGGTCTTGCGCATTTCACCGAACACCTGCTGTTCAAAGGAACGGCCGGTCGCAATGCCACGGCCATCAACAACCGTCTCGAACGGCTGGGTGGCGAACTGAATGCCTACACAACCAAAGAAGACACCGTCATCCACGCCACCGTCCTGAAAGAGGACCTGGCCAAGGCCATCGACTTGCTGGTAGAAATGGCCTTCACCTCGACCTTCCCGGAAAAAGAGGTAGAAAAAGAACGCATCGTCATCCTGGACGAAATCAACTCATACAAAGATGCCCCGGCCGAACAGATCTTCGACGATTTTGAAGAAACCCTGTTTGCCGGCACCAACCTGGCAACCCCCGTTTTGGGTTATGCCAAGGTCCTGAAAAAGATCCGTCGCGAACACATCGTGGACTACGTACACCACTCCTTCGTTCCCGAACGGATGAGCCTGACGGTCATGGCCGATGAATCAGAAGCACGCATCGCCTCTTGGATCCGCCGCTCGTTCGAAAAGCACAACGTGGGAGCAGAAAGCCACAGCCAACCGACGGTGCCTACCCCGCTCCAACTGCAAACGTCCCCCTTCCTCAAAGAGATCAAACGCAAAGGGTACCAAACCCATTGCCTCATCGGTGGCCCCGCCTACTCCGCCTTCGATCCCCGAAGGAATGCCCTGGTCCTGCTGATCAACCTGCTGGGAGGACCGGCGGCCAACTCCCGGTTGAACACCCAGCTTCGCGAAAAGAACGCCCTGGTCTACAGCGTAGATGCCTCGTACAACACCTACCGGGACACCGGCTGCTTCTGCATCTACTTCGGTTGCGACCATGACCACTACGACCGGTGCGTACAACTGGTCCACAAAGAGTTGAACCAACTCTGCGACCATCCCCTTTCCGAAACGGCATTGCGGGCAGCAAAAAAACAGTTCCTCGGCCAATGGGCCATTTCCTCCGACAACGGTGAAAGCCAAGTGCTGGCCATGGGCAAAAGCCTGCTCACCCACGGAAAAATCCGCAGCCGAGAGGAAATCCGGACACTGATCGAAAACATTACCGCGGAAGATATTCTGGCCGTTGCTCAAGACTTATTCAACCCCAATCAACTTAGCCAACTCGCCTACATTTAATATGTTACAAGAAGACCAAATCCACGAAGCCCTGCGTTGGATTGAGCGCCAGACGCACTTGAAAACCAAGCATGCACGAATGCTCTCCAGTGGAGACCAAGGCCGGTTGTTGCAACTCATCTCCCTGATGATCCAACCCAAATACATCCTGGAATTGGGCACCTTCACCGGGTATTCGGCCGTTTGTCTGTCTCGAGGGCTACAAGCAGGGGGCCGATTGGACGCCTTGGAAATCAACGATGAACTGGAGGACCTGATTCTGGAAGGTTTTCGCCGGGCGGGACTGCGCGAACCGGGAGAAGAGAAAGCCCGGCTGCTGATTGGAGATGCCTGCGCCCTCATCCCGACCTTGGGCGATCAGACCTATGACCTGGTGTACATCGACGCCAACAAACGCGACTACCCGCGTTACCTCGATCTAGTGCTGCCACGCATCAGACCCGGTGGGTACATCCTGGCAGACAATGTGCTCTGGGACGGAAAAGTCCTCCTGGAAAACCCGCCGCAAGATGCTCAAACCCAAGCTATTTTACAATTCAACCAACGCGTGGCCAACGATCCCCGTTTCGAAAGCGTCCTGTTGCCCATTCGCGACGGTCTTTATTTGATCCGCGTTAAAAAAAATATTGTACCTTTGTAAGGTATGGAACAATTCGTCGTATCAGCCCGGAAGTACCGGCCCAACAGCTTTGAATCCCTGATCGGGCAAGACAACATTGCCCGCACGCTGAAGAACTCCATTCTTCGCGACCAACTGGCACATGCCTACCTGTTCTGCGGTCCCCGTGGGGTAGGTAAGACCACCACCGCCCGCATCTTTGCCAAGTCCATCAACTGCCTCAACCCGACGGCAGACATGGAGCCTTGTGGTGTTTGTGAATCCTGCCAGTCCTTTGCCGAAGGCCGTTCTTACTGCATCCACGAATTGGACGCTGCGTCCAACAACTCCGTGGATGACATCCGCAACTTGACAGAAATGGTCCGCATCCCACCCCAAATCGGAAAATACGGGGTGTTCATCATCGACGAGGTTCACATGCTGTCGGCATCGGCATTCAATGCCTTCCTCAAAACGTTGGAAGAACCGCCGGCACACGCGATTTTCATCCTGGCCACCACCGAGAAACACAAGATTCTCCCGACGATTTTGTCGCGCTGCCAGACCTACGATTTCAACCGGATTTCCATTCCGGACATCGTCAGCAACCTGCAACAGATTGCCCAACAGGAAGGGGTGAGCATCGAAGAAGATGCGTTACACATCCTGGCACAGAAAGCCGACGGCGCAATGCGCGATGCTCTGACGCTGTTCGACCAGACCGTTGCCTTCTGTGGCAAGGACATCAGTTACGCCCAAGTGGTCCAAAACCTCAACGTTCTGGACTACGAATACTATTTCAAACTGACCCAGGCAGCCTTGCAAGGCGACCATACCACAGCTCTGTTGCTCTTCGATGAAGTGCTCCAAAAAGGGTTCAATGCCCTGCACTTCCTTTCGGGCCTGAGTTCCCACCTGCGGGATCTACTGGTCTGCAAACACGAGGCTTCCAAGTCTTTGTTGTCCCTGCCTCCGACGGTTGTTTCCCGTTACGAAGCACAAGCTGCCGAATGTTCCATCAAGTGGCTGTACCAAGCATTGAACATCACAACCACGTGTGAAGCCGGATTCAAGCAAGCCGGCAATCAACGGTTGCTGATTGAATTTGCCCTGATCAAGTGGGCCATGCTTACCGCCGAACCGACCGCCCTGGCACAACCTGCCCAACCGGCAGCACCGGCACGTACGGCGACAACGGCTCCGGCAACCCACGTGGCTCCGACTCCGCAAGCAGTGCCCGCAGCACAAACCTCCGCGGCACCGACGGCAAATACTCCGGCACCGACGGCAAATACACCAGCTCCCCAAGAAACCCCGCAGACTCCGGCCCAACCGGCAGCAACAGCCCAGCCGGCAGAACAACCGGCACCGGCTCCCGCTACGAAACCCGCAACCCGCACCACACCGGGTATTTCCCTAAAAGCGATGCTGGCCCAAGCCGAAGCCGCCACCCGAACGGAACAACAGGAAACAGTAGCCGAAAAAAATTCCTTCACCCAAGAAGACTTTGCCAAAGCCTGGAATGCTTACATCCAGGACCAACAAGAAAAGAACCGGCACTCTTTGGCTGCAGCCCTGCAGAAAACCCAATTGATTTTTGACTTGGTGAGCGACACCCCGAGCGTGACGTTCTTTGTGGACAATGCTTCCCAACAAGAGTGGATCCGCAAGAAAAACCTGCCGGAAATGGAAGACTTCATCCGCCGCCGGCTGAAAAACACCCTGGTGCAGATTCTGGTCGAAGTAACCCCGGACGAAGCCAAAGCCGCTGCCAAACCCTATATGCCGTCGGAAAAAGCAAAACAAATGCTCTCCGACCACGAAGAACTCCGGCAATTAAAAACTGATTTGGACTTAGACATCAAGTAGTTATGCGATTATATTGTACCGACCTGGTTAAGAAATACGGCATGCGCACCGTTGTAAAAGGCGTCTCCATCCACGTGGATCAAGGAGAAATTGTGGGTCTTTTGGGACCCAACGGTGCCGGCAAGACCACCAGCTTTTACATGATCACCGGATTGATCAAACCCAACTCCGGCAGAATCTTTTTGGACGATGAAGAGATCACCGAGCTTCCGATGTACAAACGGGCCCAACGCGGTCTGGGTTACCTCGCCCAAGAAGCATCCGTTTTCCGCAAAATGAGTGTGGAAAACAACATCCTTTCCATCATGGAAATGTGCGGCGTACCCAAAGCAGAACGCAAGGATCGTCTGGAGGGTCTCATTGACGAATTCGGTTTGCACAAAGTCCGCAAGAGCCTGGGTATCCAGTTGTCCGGTGGGGAACGTCGCCGTTGCGAGATTGCCCGTGCCTTGGCCATCGACCCGAAATTCATTCTGTTGGATGAACCCTTCGCAGGAGTGGACCCGATTGCGGTGGAAGACATCCAGCACATCATTGCCAAATTGAAGAAGAAAAACATCGGCATCATCATCACCGACCACAACGTACACGAGACCCTGGCCATTACCGACCGTGCCTACCTTTTGTACGAGGGCAACATCCTGGAAAGTGGTACCGCTGAAATGCTGGCCAACAACCCGGAAGTTCGTCGCAAATACTTGGGACAAAACTTCGAGCTCCGAAAAGCCGTACTTCGGGAACGGAAAGAGGACGAGGTTACGGAGTAACCGTCGCTTGAGAAGTTGTCAGTCGATCGATAGACTGCTTGAGATAACCGGCCGCCAAGTGAGCAACCACTGCGTGGTCGGCTTCTTTTTTGGCCGCTTCGAAGGCCTCCATATTTTCTTGTTTGACGGGCTCGGTGGGAGGCGATTCCATTTTTAACGGATTGATGGGGGTTCCGTTTTTCCATACTCGGAAATCCAAGTGAGGACCGGTTGAACGGCCGGTACTACCGACATAACCAATGACCTCTCCTTGACGGACACGGTCTCCGACGTTCAAGCCTTTGGCATAGCGGGACAGGTGCAGATAGGCCGAGGTATAGACGGAGTTGTGTTTGATTTTCACCATGTTTCCGCCTGCACCCGAATAGGCACGATAGACAACAACCCCATCTCCGATGCTCATCACCGGTGTGCCGGTCGGCGCAGCATAGTCAATGCCCGTATGGGGCTGCACCTTGCGGGTAACCGGGTGTTTCCGGTTGTAAGAGAAACCGGAACTGATGCGGGTATAGTTCAGCGGAGCCTTCAGGAATGCCTTCCGCAAGCTCTCCCCTTTTTCATTCCAATAAGTATTGCCACCCTCCTCTTCTTCAAACCAATAACAGCGGTGAGACTGGCCGTTGTGGATGAATTCGGAATACAAGATCCGGTTCACATCCAGAACCTCACCTTGGTGGCTGACCAATTCATACACCGCACGGAACGAGTCGCCCGGTTGTACTCCGAAGAAATCAATGGTCCACGCATAGATGTCGGACAAGCGAATGGCCAACAACGGTGTAACTCCGGCATTGACGCAGTCGCTCCACAAGGACTGACGAATGGTCACCTCTGCGTATTCCTGGGTGATCTCCATTTGTTTTTCGTGCACTTGTACAAAGAGAGAATCCCGCAATCCGAAGACCACGTACGAACGGCTGTCCTGTTCGTAAACCAGGTAATCCGCACGATTCAAGGAATCCTTGGGGTAGTAGGCATGGTAAGCATTGCCAATCTTGAACTTGGTCACATCAAAAATTCCCTTGCACGCCTCACTGACTTCATAGGCCTCTTTCAGGGATAGTCCCAGCTTTTGCAGGACGGTAGAAAAATAATCCCCGGAACGGACCTTTCCTTCGCGCACCTCGTAATCCGAAAGCGGCAGTCCGTACTCACTCACCTGCTCGGTAACCTCCAGGACGGGATCGGGCACAGCCTTTTCATGCACACGTTTTCCTCCCTGACAACTCACTGCCAGAAAAATACACAAACAAAGAAAGGGGGTAATCGTTCGGTTCAAGTTCATGACGGGTCTTATTTGTTCGCAAGGTAGCGCATTTTTTACAAAGAATCTGATATTTTTTCTACTTTTGTTGAATCTGTATTGAAAAGACTGATTATGAAAAACTACTTTTCTTCTGCGTTCCGACGCACCGTTTTGTTGTTCTTTCTGTTAGGAACACTGGTCGCTTGCCAAAGCGAAACAAAAAAACCGCGTATCGCCATTGTTGGTATAGGGGTTGAGTGCAGTACCTTCTCTCCGGCACGCACAACCTTAGAGATGTTCCGCGCCAAATACGGCGAAGACATCCTCCAATCCTATCCCTTCTTCCGCGAAGATTCCACTTTGTTGAACCGGGCCGAATGGATTCCGACCGTTGTCGCTTGGGCAACCCCGGGCGGTATGGTTACCCGCGAATGCTACGACACCTTGCTCAACCAATCCCTGCGCATGCTCAAAGCGGGCATGCCTTACGACGGCATTTTCCTGGACATCCACGGAGCTATGAGCGTGGAGGGTTTGGACGATCCGGAAGGTGATTACATCACCAAGATCCGCGAAGTAGTTGGCAACGATGTTATCATCTCAACTTCCATGGACCCGCACGGCTGTGTTTCCCATCGCTTGGCAGCCGCCACCGACCTGATCACTTCGTTCCGTATGTCTCCGCACACGGACCGCTACATCTCTCGGGAACGGGCCTTGGTGAACCTGTTGGATCGCCTGGAACAAGGTTTGGGCAAACCAAAATACAAAGCTTGGGTAAAGGTTCCGATTTTGCTGCCCGGCGAAAAAACCTCAACCCGCGTAGAACCTGGAAAATCCTTGTACGATGCCATTGTTCCCATCGAAGCGAAGGCGGGTGTTGTGGATGCCGCCATCTGGATGTCCTATCCTTGGGCTGACGAACCCCGTAACCACGGTGTGGTAATGGTTGTAGGGGACAACAAAAAAGAAGTGGAAGCCGGAGCCAAACAATTGGCAGAACACTTCTGGTCCATCCGCCACGACTTTGAATTTGTAGCTCCGACGGCTACCTTGGAAGAGGTCCTTGAACAAGCTCTTCAAAGCAAGGTACGTCCCTATTTTATCAGCGACATGGGAGACAACCCCACCGCTGGCGGTGCCGGTGACGTAACCTGGACGTTGGACCAATTGCTCAAACGTCCGGAATTCCAGAAGAAATCCGGCAAACGCTTGATTTACGCCTCCATCCCGGGCCCGAAAGTAGTGGAAGCTGCCCGCAAAGTAGGTGTAGGCGGACGCGTTCGCGAATATGCTGGTGCAATGGTGGACAACCGTTATGCCGGCCCTGTACTCATCGACGGTAAGGTAGAAAAGATTTTGGACTATGGCGACAACGACCAAGTGGTCATCCGCATGGGCTCAATGCAAATCATCGTAACCGAAAGCCGCCAACCCTTCCACTACGAAAAAGACTTCGACCGTTTGGACCTCAAACCCCGTGAAGCCGACATCATCGTTGTCAAACTGGGTTACCTGACCGAAGAATTGTACGATATGCGTGCCGACTGGATGATGGCCCATACCCGCGGTGGCGTGGATCAAGAACTGACCCAACTCCCGTATCAACGTCTGGAACGCCCGATTTATCCCTTGGATCCCGATATGGAGGACCCGGAATTGAAGGTGGTCTTCTTGTAACAATGAATTAACCTAAGTAAATCTTAACATTAAACTTTAGCGATATGTTTTGCAGTAATTGTGGTGCAGAGATCAACGACAATGCCGTTGTCTGCGTAAAATGTGGATGTGCCGTCAATCAGTCTCCAATGGCTGATCCCAATGCCAGTAAAAAGGATTGGCTTGTAACTCTTCTTCTCTGCTTTTTTGTCGGAGCTTTTGGTATCCACCGATTCTATGTTGGAAAGACGGGTACCGCGATTGTTCAGCTCCTTACTTGTGGTGGCTGTGGTATCTGGACATTGATTGACTTCATCGTCATCTGTATGGGTAACTTCACAGATGAAGAAGGTAAGTTTATCAAGAATAACAGATAATCTTTGGAACCGCTCGCTTTAAGGTGTATCGTGAAAGCCGTGACCGGGTATGATTGCCCGTTCTGCGGCTTTCAGCGTTCTATGTACGCCCTTTTCCAGGGAGAGTTTAAGGAAGCATTTCTTTATAATCCTTATATTTACATCCTATCTCCCTACATTGTTCTACTGCTGCTATGCGCAATTGGTATTATCCCACAGGACAGCAAACTCTGCAGAGCCTTGTACAGTCGCACAAGCATCGTCATTGCGGCTGTACTTACAGTCTCCTGGTGGATTATCAGGAACGTAATATAAGCGATCTATCAAAACCGTCGTGTATCCACAAAAACCCCACTATTTGTGGACAGGATACTCAAAATACGACAGCCGTCCATAAAATGTCCGCTTTCCGTGGACAGGACTCTCAAAAACCATCGTGTATCCATAAAAACCCCACCTTTTGTGGACAGGATACTCAAAATACGACAGCCGTCCATAAAATGTCCGCTTTCCCTGGACAGGACTCTCAAAAACCGTCGTGTATCCATAAAAACCCCACTATTTGTGGACAGGATACTCAAAATACGACAGCTGTCCATAAAATGTCTGCTTTCCGTGGACAGGACTCTCAAAACCCGTCGTGTATCCATAAAAACCCCACTATTTGTGGACAGGATACGCGACTGTTGTGGGGCATTCATAGCTATCACTTACTTAGCAACAAAAGAAAACCGACTAAAAGTGAATTTTAGCCGGTTTCTTTTGGATTCAGCGATTGCAATTACGGTTGGGGATAACCTACCATCGGATAGAGGGAGATCAAGGTCAGGAAGCCGTTGTATACATCGCCAACGATACCCACCTTACCATTGCTTACCTTCACTTCGTATTCGTGAATTTCTTGGGTTTTGGGTTCTTCGGTTTGGTCATCCGAGTCGGTAATCCACAATTTGATGACCTTGCCGGTCGCATTGTCAATTTCATAGCCCCACAAGGTAACCGCGTGGTGCATACCGCCACTCAATTGGATACCCAAAGAAGACATACCGTAACCGATGACCTTCACAACCTCATCGGAGAATGCCAACCATTTTCCATCATCCGACAAACCGCTACCATTGCCCCAAACGTAGTAGTTGTTGATGTCTGCGGTGTAGAAATTATCGTAAACGGTGTCTGCAATCAAGGTATAGGGCATTTCCATCACCTTTTTTGCTTCCGACCAGATAGATTTCAAATAACCGCCTCCGCGGATGGGCTGAGCTTGGTTTTGGAAGGTTTCACAAACATTGATGCCTTCAATGTACCACGGAATTCCGTGGAATGCGTGTCCACCGCGTTGGTTGTTCCAATCGTTCCAGAAGGCTTCCATGATGGCCAGTTCGTAGGTCTCTCCCGGACCGTTCAAAGCCTCTTCCGGTAAGGTGTTGCCCGCACGGACATAGCCATCTTGCCACCATTGCATGATGTTCGCAGTCGAAGCAGCCCAGCACATGTTGATGTCGCCGTGGGTTTGTCCATTGCCCCGTTTGTTCACATCGTACCAGCCGGATGCGATGGTCACACCGTCCGCAAAGACAATGGTTGTTCCAGTAGCCTGATTTTCTTCGGCTACCACTTGTACGCGGTTGGAAGTTACACGACCCTTGGTCGCATAAAACTCATAGGTTCCTGCGGTCAAAGTCGAGAACTTATTACCGGTCATCTTGGTTTCTTTGGTTCCTTCTACAACGTAGAATGTCGCCTCTGCCGTCACATCTTCTCCTTCTTGTGTTACGGTCAAAGTCGCTTCTTCACGACCGTTGGCCACGATGGTCTGTACATCCACCGCCAATTCCAAGGCCCCTTCTTCGGGCAATTCGGTTGCCGTCACGTTCACCGTGTTGGAAGCAGTTTCCGAATAGAGAGCATAGAAGGTGTAAGCACCCGCTTCGGTGGTTGCAAAGGTGTTTGATTCCAGGGCGGTAGTACTTCCTTCGCGATAAATCTTACTTTGACGGGTCACATCAGTTCCTTCACAAGTAACGGTAAATGTAGCCGTTGCCTCTCCATCCGCTACAATCTCCGCCGGAGCAACAGTCAGTTTGACTTCCAATTGTTGTTCGGGTGCTTGGGTGGCAACCACGGTTACATCGTTGGATTGCAAATCTCCGTGGGTGGCGTAGAACACATACTCACCGGCATTGGTCGTCCGGAAAGCAGGACCGTCCAAAGCCGTCGTCACTCCTCTTTGGAAGAAAACCGCCTCTGCAGTCACATCTTCACCATCCAAGGTTACCGAGAAATTCACAGTTTGTACACCATCAGCCACGAATTCAGAAAGGCTGGCTTCCAAGAGAAGTTCTTTGGTCTCCTCCTTCTTCTCAGGCGTACAACCGATTACAAAAAGCATCGCCATCAAGGCTATGCAGGAAAAAATTCTTTTCATGCGAAATGTTTAATTGATTCGATATTTTTTGCAAAGATAAATAAAATTTTGACGAATTATCAACAAAACCCTCGACAGAGGCCCGCAAAAGGAATGTTCATAACTTCTGTGGATAATTTTGGAAAAAAGTGGAAAAGAATGGAAAATGTTTTTTAATTTTGCCGAAGTTTACACAACTCATTATTATGGCGAAGTTTATCGGCGAATACAAAGGCAAATTGGACGACAAAGGACGGTTGGTTTTTCCGGCAGGTCTGAAGGCCGGTGTGCCCGAAAACGAGCCCCTGAAGTTTGTGGTCAAACCCGGATTGTTCGCCCCCTGCCTGGAAATCTACACCTACGCAGAGTGGGAAAAAGAATCCGAAGCCCTCAAAGCCAAACTCAACTTCTATCGCAAAGAAGATTCCTTGTTTTGGCGTACTTACATGCGCAATCGCGTAGTGATTGAACCGGATGCAAAAATTGGCCGTTTCTCTCTTCCAAAGGAACTGCTGGACAAAGCCGGTATTGTGAAAGATGTCATATTCAGCGGAAGCGACTACAAAATCGAATTGTGGGCCATCGACCGTTACGAAGAGGCCATCCTTCCCGATGAGGAATATGTTCCGCTGGCAGAAAAATTACTCGGTTAATTAATTCGAAAGAAGAACCATGGAAGTTTACCACATACCCGTGCTTTTGAATGAGAGCGTGGACGCATTGGATATCAATCCCTCCGGCGTTTACGTGGATGCCACATTGGGTGGCGGCGGACACACCCGCGAGATTCTTTCCCGTTTGGGAGAGAAGGGTCGCTTGGTGGTTTTTGACCGCGACCGCGAAGCATTGGAGAATGCCCCGAAAGACCCACGGGTGATTGTGGTTCACCACAATTTCCGTTTTGTTCGCAACTTCTTACGCTACCACGGGTTTCAAGGTGCCAACGGCATCCTGGCCGACCTGGGAGTCTCGTCCCACCAATTCGACACATCCGAACGCGGCTTTTCTTTCCGCTTCGAAGCCGACTTGGACATGCGGATGAACGACCGGGCCGAAACCACCGCCCAAGACATCCTGAATCGTTACAGCGAGGAAGAGTTGGAAAACATCCTGCGCCTCTACGGAGAAGTGGACGGCAGTCGCCGCATCGCCTCCATGATTTGTGCTGCCCGTGCCAAACAACCGATTCAAACCACGGGCGACCTGACCCGTGCCATTGCCAAGGCCCTGCCCAAATTGGCGGAACACAAATTCCTGGCAAAAATTTACCAAGCCCTGCGCATCGAAGTCAACGGAGAAATGAACAGCCTGGCCGGCTTCTTACAAGGCGCCGCTGACAGCCTGTTGCCCGGTGGCCGACTTTCGGTCATCACCTACCATTCCTTGGAAGACCGGATGGTCAAGAATTTCATCCGCAGCGGCAACATCGCGGGAAAAGACGAACGCGACCCCTTTGGCCGCAGCACCGCTCCCCTGAAAGCGGTCAACAAAAAGGCAGCCCTGCCCAGTGAAGAAGAAATTGCAAACAACACCCGCGCCCGTAGCGCCAAACTCCGGGTTGCAGAAAAGATAAACCCCGAAGAAGGCAAGAAAGCATGGCGGTAAAATTAAAAAATACGATCCAAGATATTCTGGGCGGACAACTGCTGGTCAGAAACGGAGGGCTCCTGAGACACTGGGCCTTCTTGTTGTATATTTGCGGCCTGGTCTTGGTGATGATTTCCATCCGTTTTGCGATCAAAGATGCCTTGCTTCAAGAGGTAAAATACACAGAAATCCTGCACGAGAGAAAGATTGAACACGCCGGCAAATTTGCCGAGGTCCTGCAACGCTCCCAAAAGAGCGAAATCCAGAAAGCCCTTCAGGCCCAAGGATCTACATTAACCGCCCCGAAAGACACCCCGAAACGCATCCCCTTGTCTGATGAAAAAGAACGCAACAACTCCTAACAGCAACAAGGGCGTTCCGGCCTACGCAAAACGGTTTCGGATCGTTTACTACATCGCCTTCACCTGCGCCATCCTTCTGATGGTCAAGATGATCAGCCTCCAATTCTTCAGCGAGGATCCCGCCCGGTACGAAGATTTCTTTCACGAAGAGGTCATTGAGCCGAGCCGCGGAAAAATCCTCTCCCACGACGACCGGACGATGGCAATGTCCATTCCCTACTACATCTTGACCTGGGACAGCACCCGGATTACCGACAGCTTGTTCAAAGCCGATGTGGACTCGTTGGCTTTGTGTCTGTCGAAATTGTATAAAGACAAATCACAACGGGAGTACAAACGCATCCTGACCAACGCCCGCAACAAGAAGAGCCAGTTTATCTACATCAACAAACGCAAAATCACCTACCGCGAATACCAGGAAGCCATCCAATTCCCGATTTTCCGGTTGGGCCGTTTCAAAGGAGGCTTTAAGGCTGAGGATGCCACCCAACGAAAAACCCCGTACGACCGTCTGGCCTACCGGACCGTGGGTTACATCCGCAAAAACGAACACAATGCCGAGTACGGCGTGGGCTTGGAAAGCAGCTTCAACCAAAAACTCAAGGGCAAACCCGGCATCCGAACCATCACCCGCGACCTGAACGACCAATGGGTAGAAGCCAGCTCCGGCAATTTCCTCCCGGCACAAGACGGATACGACTTACGAACCACCTTGGACATCGAAATCCAAGAAGCTGCAGAGATCGCCTTGCGCGAGCAACTGGCCCAATCCGACCTGTTGGAAGGAGCAACTGCCATCGTGATGGACGTCAAAACGGGCGCTATCCGGGCCATGGCCAACATGAAAAAAGACCGGAACGGCAACTTTGACGAGTCCTACAACTACGCCATTGCAGAAGCCAACGACCCGGGTTCTACTTTCAAACTGGTCACCCTGGTCGCGCTGCTGGAAGACGGGCTGATTACCTTGGACACCCCCGTGGATGCAGGCAACGGCCGTTGGAAATACTCCACCAAAGAATTTACAGACTCCCACACGGGAGGATACGGCATGCTGACCGCCCTGACGGCTTTTGAAAAATCGTCCAACATCGCCTTTGCGAAGTTGGTAACCCAATATTACAAAGACAACGAAGAACAATTCATCGCCCGCATCCACAGCATGAAGGTCGGTGAAAAGATTGGCTTCGACATTGAGGGGGAAGCTACCGCCCGTATCCCTTCTCCGACGGACCGAAACTGGTCTGCCCTCTCTATGCCTATGATTTCAATGGGTTATGAATTGGCCATCACCCCGCTGCACACCTTGACCTTCTACAACGCCATCGCCAACGGTGGAAAAATGATGAAACCGTATTTGGCCGAGGCCCTGCTGCAAGACGGAGAGGTCATTGAAAGTTACAAACCCACCCAAATCCTGGGTTCGGTCTGCTCGAAGAAAACCCTTCGTGAGGCACAAAAAGCCATGGAGGGCGTCGTGAAGAATGGTACTGCCAAAGGCATTCAGGACGAACGTTACGGCATCGCCGGCAAAACCGGTACGGCGCAAATCCTCTTTGACGGGGTGTACAAAGATGCACTCGGTTACCGGAAACACCAGGCCTCGTTTGCGGGCTACTTCCCGACCGAAGACCCGAAATACTCGTGCATCGTCGTCCTGTATTCCAACAAGACCCGAGGCAACTTCTACGGTGCACAATGGGCGGCCCCCGTATTCAAGAAAATCTCGGACTTCATCTACAATACCCATCCGGAATGGCATCCAATCCTGGACGCAACGGGACAAAAACCCGCAGACCACCCCAGCATTGCAAACGGACAAGGTCAAGAAACCCTGGCGGCGATGAACGGCGTTCCCTTGAAACAACGGCCGGCAATCAGCACCAGCCAATGGATCCAGTTTGCAACGGACAGTACCGGCATGGTGGCCAATACCCTGAACCAACCAACCCAGGTACTGGCCAACACCTTGAAGATGGGATTGAAGGACGCACTCTTTGTCTTGGAAAACCAAGGCTGCCGCGTCAAATTTGAAGGACAGGGCCGAGTGATCCACCAAGAGCCGGCACCCGGTACGCCCCTTCGTCCCAAACAAACTGTAACGCTAACCCTTTCCAACCAATAACCGCTATGCTTCTGAAACAATTACTTGAAGTACTCAATCCGATAGAAACACACGGGAACCTGGAACGCGAGGTCCCCAGCATCGCTTCTGATTCGCGCAAATGCGAAGAAGGATCGTTGTTCATCGCCCTGCAAGGCGCTGCCAGCGATGGTCACCAGTACCTGCCGCAAGCCTTGGAACGGGGCGCCAAAGTGATTGTGTACGAACGTTCCGAAGCCTACCAGCCGGAATTGGAAAATATCACCTGGATTCGGGTACCGGATGGACGGAATGCGCTGGCGGCGCTGGCAGATGCCTTCTACGACCACCCGAGCCGTCGCCTGCGCCTGGTTGGAGTGACCGGCACCAACGGAAAAACCACCATCGCGACCCTGTTGTACCGCTTGTTCCGCGGACTGGGTTACGAATGCGGTCTGCTCTCAACCATCGCCAACTACGTGGGCACACAACGGTATGAAACGGAAAACACCACTCCGGATCCCATTACCTTGAACGCCCTGCTGCACGAGATGACCCTAAAAGGCTGCGAGTTCGCCTTCATGGAAGTGAGCTCCCACGCCTTGGAACAACGTCGCACAGCGGGTCTGACTTTCACCGGCGGGATTTTTACCAACCTGACCCACGACCACCTGGACTACCACAAAACTTTCGCAGAATACATCCGTTGTAAAAAGATTTTCTTTGACAACCTGCCGAAAACAGCCTTCGCCCTGACCAATGCAGACGATCGCAACGGCAACATCGTAGTTCAAAACACCGCAGCACGCATCTACCACTATGCCGCCCGCACTCCGGGTGACTTCAAAGTACGCATCGTGGAAAAAAGTCTGGAAGGCAGCTTGTTGAACATCGATGGTACCGAAGTCTGGACCCGGTTCATCGGCGCCCACAACGCCTACAACCTCCTGGCCGTATATGCTACCGCCCTGCTGCTGGGAGCCAACCGCGACGAGGTCCTGGCTCAGATGAGTGCCCTGCAAGCCGTATCGGGCCGCTTGGAATACGTCCGTGGCGGCAACGACCTGACCGCTGTTGTGGATTATGCCCACACCCCGGACGCTTTGGAAAACGTCCTCAAAACCCTGAAAGAAATCACCGGCAACGAGCGCCCGTTGGTCTGCATCTTCGGATGCGGTGGCAACCGAGACAAAACCAAACGGCCTGAAATGGCAGCCGTTGCTGAAAAATATGCTGACCGGATTGTCATCACCTCCGACAACCCCCGCTTCGAAGACCCGGAAGCCATCATCGCAGACATCCAAGCCGGTCTTTCCGTACAAGGACGCCAAAAGACCGTCACCCTCATTGACCGCGCGGAAGCCATCCGGAGCACCTTGCTCTTTGCGACTCCCGGCTCCCTGATCCTGATTGCCGGCAAAGGCCACGAAGACTATCAGATCATCCAAGGCACGAAACACTATTTCGATGACCTGGCGTTGGTCCGTGAATGTTTGACACCGAACAACTAACCCCTAGAGATACCTGACCATGCTATACCATTTGTTTGAATATTTCCAAAGTCACCAAATTGATTTCCCGGGCTCCGGCTTGCTCCAATACCTCTCGGTACGGGCCGGTTTCGCCAGCATTCTGTCACTGTTCATTGCCTTGTTTGTGGGCAAGCGCATCATCCGCCTGCTGCAACGCAAACAGATTGGAGAAGAAATTCGGGACCTCGGTTTGGACGGGCAAATGCAAAAGAAAGGCACTCCGACCATGGGGGGCTTCATCATCCTGCTTTCCATCCTAATTCCAGTTCTGCTCTTGGGCGACCTGACCAACATCTATGTCCTGTTGCTCATCCTGACAACGGTATGGCTCGGTGCCATCGGCTTCCTGGACGACTACATCAAAGTTTTCAAACGGAAGAAAGAAGGCTTGAGCGGCCGCTACAAAATTTTTGGTCAAGTCTCTCTGGGCCTCATTGTGGGTCTGACCCTGTGCTTCAGCGACCAGGCCACCATTCGGGACAAGGCCGAAAGCACGCTGACCCACCAAGAACAAAACCTCCTGGTAGAAAAGGAACTCGCCTCGTACGAAAGCAGTCCCTCGCGTGCAGCCTCGTTGGACAGCCATTACAACCCGGCCCACAAGAGCACCAAGACCACCATCCCGTTCGTCAAATCCAACGAGTTTGACTATGCTTGGCTGGCTCCGGGAAAAGGCAGTGTGAAAAACATCCTGCAGTGGATCATCTACATCTTTGTCATCATCCTGGTCATCACCGCAACCTCCAACGGCACCAACCTCACCGACGGTCTGGACGGACTGGCTGCGGGAACCTCGGCGATTGCAGGGGTGGCGCTGGGTATCCTGGCCTACCTGTCCGGTAACATCATTTATGCCGACTACCTGAACATCATGTACATCCCGAATTCCGGTGAAATTACAGTGTTCATGGCAGCTTACCTGGGAGCCTTGCTCGGTTTTATCTGGTACAACGTCTTCCCGGCACAGGTCTTTATGGGCGACACCGGCAGCTTGACCCTCGGTGGAATTTTGGCCGTGGTTGCCATCATTGTCCGCAAAGAACTCCTGCTGCCCATCCTCTGCGGTATCTTCTTTGTAGAAAGCCTTTCCGTTATCCTGCAAACAACCTATTACAAATACACGAGAGCACGGTACGGTGAGCCGCGACGCATCTTCCGGATGTCCCCGTTGCATCACCATTTCCAAAAGCAAGGCATTCCGGCCCTCCTTCAACGGCCGGCCCAACCGATGCACGAAGTCAAAATCACCATGCGCTTCTGGATCATCGGCATCGTCCTCGCTGTGCTCACCATTGTTTCCTTGAAAATCCGATAACCATGAATAGAGTAGTCATTTTAGGTGGAGCCGAAAGCGGCGTTGGCGCAGCGGTTCTGGCAAAAGTAAAAGGTTACGACACTTTCCTGTCCGACAACGGATGCATCACCCCGCAATACCAGGCGCGGCTGGAAGAATACGGCATTCCCTACGAAATGGGCGGCCACTCCCCGGAGAAAATCCTGAATGCTGACCTGGTCATCAAGAGTCCCGGCATTCCGGACAACGTACCCATGGTTTGTCAACTGAGGGAACAGGGCATTCCCATCATCTCGGAGATTGAATTCGCCGGACGTTACGACAACGCCCGCAAGATTTGCATCACCGGCAGCAACGGGAAAACCACCACGACTTCCATCATTTACTACCTCTTGAAAAATGCAGGCTTGAACGTAGGTCTGGCCGGCAACATCGGTGAAAGTTACGCCTTCCAGGTAGCCACAAAGAATTACGACATCTACGTGTTGGAACTGAGCAGCTTCCAATTGGACGGCATGTATGATTTCAAGGCAGACATTGCCATCTTGATGAACATCACTCCGGACCACCTGGACCGCTACGACTTCAAGATGCAGAACTACATCAACTCAAAATTCCGGATTACCCGCAACATGTCTGAAAACGACTGCTTCATCTTCTGCGAAGACGATGACATCACCATCGGACACTTGAGCGAGATTGTACTCCGGGCCAAGAAATTTCCCTTCTCCCAGACCCACGTCGTGGAACAAGGGGCCTTCTTGCAAGACAACCAAATCTGTGTACGCACCGAAGACGACGAATACGGCCTTCCGGTCGAAGATCTGTCGCTCTCCGGCAAACACAACCTATACAACACAATGGCCGCTGCCATCACTGCGAAGATCATGAACATCTCCAACGAGACCATCCGCGAAAGTTTGAAAACCTTCCAAGGCGTGGAACACCGGTTGGAGAAAGTACTGAGCATCCGCGACATCCAATTCATCAACGATTCCAAAGCGACCAACGTCAATTCCGCCTGGTACGCCCTGGAAAGCATGACCCGTCCGACCGTCTGGATTGCCGGTGGCAAAGACAAAGGCAACGACTACGAACCCCTGACCGACCTGGTAAAGGAAAAAGTCCGGGCCCTCGTCTGCTTGGGCAAAGACAACACGAAACTCCACGACTTCTTTGGTGACAAGATCGCGACCATCGTCGATGCTTCATCGGCAGAAGAAGCCGTCCAAAAGGCCTACGAACTGGCCGAACCGGGTGATGTCGTCCTGTTGTCCCCCTGCTGCGCCAGCTTTGACCTGTTCAAAAGCTACGAAGACCGTGGCCGACAATTCAAAGATGCTGTCCGAAAATTATAATCCTGCATAAACATGGCTACAAGAAACCTGAAGAAACAACTTTCCCTGCGAGGAGACAAAGTCATCTGGATCATCGTCCTGCTGATGGCCTTGATTTCCATTGTGGCCGTGTACTCATCCTCCTACGCCCTGGCCCACCGCGGCGGGGTTAGCACCTTCCACATCCTGATTGGTCAGATGAGAAGCATCCTGATTAGTTGGGCCGTCCTGTTTGTCTTCTACAAAGCGCCTTTGAGCCTCTACCGGAAGTGGGCACTCCCCGCGCTAGGCGTCATCGGTCTGATGCTCGCGGTCGTCCTCATCCAATATTACCTCCTCGGAACCACGAAACACCTGAAAGCAGCCCGGTGGTTTGACTTCGGGTTCGGCACCATCCAACCCGCTGAGTTCGCCAAGATTGCCGTCATCATCTACCTGGCCAAAATACTTGAAGTCAAGAAATTCAACGACTTCAAGACCTTTATCTGCTGGATTCTCATTCCAGTGGGGGGCATCGCCGGCATGACCTTATTGGGCAGTTTCTCTGCGACGGTCATTATCTGCCTCACCTGCTTTGTCATCCTGGTCTGCTCCGATATTCCTCGAAAATACATCTACCGGACCCTCGGTCTGGTGGCCTTGGCCGGCAGTGTTGCCTTCGGTTGCAACCTCGCCTTTGGCTGGTTTGAGCGACTGGATACCGTGACCAATCGGGTAGAACGTTTCTTCATGAGCGAGGAAGAACGGCAGATGCTCAGTTTGGAAGAACAACAGAAAATCGCAGACAAAGAATACCAAAGCAAGGAAGCCGAACAGGCCATCCAACTTGGGGGCTTAAAGGGATTGGGTCCTGGCAACAGCATCAAACGCAACACCCTGCCCAACCCCTACGACGACTACATCTATTCCATCATCGTCGAAGAATGGGGACTGATTGTCGGTTCACTGGTCCTCTTCCTTTATATTTGGTTCCTGTTCCGATGTGTCATCATTGCACAAGCCTGCAAAAAGCCATTTGCGGCCCTGTCTGTCATTGGCCTGGGTTGCTTGATCACCTTCCAGGCCCTGATCCACATCGCAGTAAACATCGGAGCCATTCCGGAAACCGGCCAGACCCTCCCGATGATCAGCCACGGGGGAACCGCCTACATCCTGATGAGTGCCGCTTTGGGTATCATCCTGTCCATCAACCGGACCATCGAGATCAGCAAAGAAAACGAAGAAAAAGCAAAAAAAGCACTGCTATGGAACAACACAGAAACTCCCGAAAAATCATCATAAGCGGCGGCGGTACGGGCGGCCACATCTTCCCGGCCCTGTCGATTGCTGACGGCATCCGAAAATTGGATCCGGAAGCTGAAATTTTGTTTGTCGGAGCCGAAGGAAAAATGGAAATGGAACGCGTCCCGGCTGCCGGATACCCGATTGAGGGTCTCCCGGTCGCAGGTTTGCAACGCAAACTTTCCCTGGCCAACCTGGCCCTTCCCTTCAAACTGTGGAAGAGCCTGCGCCGTGCGCGTCAGATTCTCCGCAACTTCCAACCCGACGTCGTGGTCGGTGTCGGCGGATACGCCAGTGCTCCCACCTTGTGGACCGCCAGCCGAATGGGCATTCCTTGCCTCATTCAGGAGCAAAATTCCTACGCAGGCTTGACCAACAAGTTGTTGGCCAAACGAGCCAAAAAGATCTGCGTGGCCTACGACCGCATGGAACGCTTCTTCCCTGCGGACAAAATCAAGTTGACCGGCAACCCGATTCGGGCGAACATCCACCCGGCCACCCCGGAACAACGTACCGAAGCCCTTCGTTACTTTGGTCTGGACGCCGATAAACCGGTCTTGCTCGTAGTCGGAGGCAGCCTCGGAGCACGGACCCTGAACCAAGCCCTGCGGGACTGGGTTGGCACCTTGGACAAAGACACGCCCTATCAGATCCTCTGGCAAAGTGGCAAATACTACCGCCCTGAACTGGAAGCCTTCTTCGCAGGCCTTCCTGGATGGGACAACCACCAAATCCTTTGCCCGGAAGCTGGCAAAGAATACGAACTCCGCTGCTTCCACACCGTTCGCAACAGCGACTTCATCAAGCGCATGGACCTGGCTTTTGCTGCTGCCGATTGGGTAGTCAGCCGTGCCGGTGCCGGCACCATCTCTGAATTGTGTGCCGCTGGAAAAGCCTCCTTGTTTGTACCTTCTCCGGTCGTAGCAGAAGACCACCAGACCCACAATGCACAGGCGTTGGTCCGCCACGAAGCCGCCGAAATGATTGCCGACGCGGATGCAGTCGCTTCACTCCGCAACCGCTGTGAGGCTCTCCTGCAAGACGAAGAACGCAAGAACCTGTTGAGTAAAAACATATTGTCTTTAGCAAAACCCCAGGCCGCCGAGCAGATTGCTCGCGATGTACTGGACTTAATCCCGGGCAAATAACATGAAGCACGTCTACTTTATCGGTATCGGTGGCATTGGCATGAGCGCCATCGCACGTTATTACCACCATGCAGGGTACCTTGTAAGCGGCTACGACCGCACCCCCAGCAAACTGACGGCCGCATTGGAGTCGGAAGGCATCGCCATCCACTACGAAGACCGCCCGGACTTGATCCCAGCCTCGGTAACAGACACCCTGGTCATCTACACCCCGGCCATCCCGGCAAGCCTGCAAGAGCTTCAGGTGGCCAAGGAACGCGGTTACCGCCTGATCAAGCGCTCCCTGGCTTTGGGAGAAATTGCCAAAGGACAAGAAACCCTGGCCATTGCCGGTACCCACGGAAAGACCACGACGTCCACCCTGTTGGGTCACTTGCTGACCGATGCAAAAGAAGGTTGCAATGCCTTCCTGGGAGGTATCTCCAAAAACTACCACACCAACCTGCTGTTGAGTACCAACCCGGTACTGGTTGCCGAAGCGGACGAGTTTGACCGTTCCTTCCTGCAACTCTTCCCGGACATTACTGCCATCACGGCCATCGACGCAGACCACTTGGACATCTACAACGACCTGGAACACGTACAAGAAGCCTTCCGCCTCTTCGCACTCCAAGTCAAAAAGGCCCTCGTCCTCAAAAATGGGGTCAACTTGGGCATTGATGACGACCAGCTTCCGGCCAAAGTATACCGCTACGCTTACGACCAACCGTGCGACTTCTATGCAAAGGACATCGAAGCCCTCCCGGGAGGCTATTTCCGATTTACCTTCCACACCCCCGGAGCGCCCATTGAGAACTGCCAGGTCGGCATCCCCGGTTGGGTCAATGTAGAGAATGCCATCGCCGCCGGTGCGGTTGCTTGGTTACACGGCACCTCGCCGGCAGCCATCCGCCAAGGTCTGGCCAGCTACGCGGGTGTAGAACGTCGGTTCGACGTACACCTCAACACCCCCACCTGCGCCTACGTGGACGACTATGCCCACCATCCGAAAGAAATTGCGGCGGCCCTTTCCTCCATCCGCAACATCTTTCCCGGCCGCAAGGTGACCGTGGTCTTCCAACCCCACCTTTTCACCCGCACCCGTGACTTCTATGTGGAGTTTGCAGAGGCCCTGAGCCAAGCCGAAGAGGTCATCCTGCTACCCATCTATCCGGCCCGCGAAGAACCCCTCCCCGGCATCACCTCCGAAATCATCCTGAATCGGATCGATGGATCCAAAGCCTGCCTGGTGCCGAAAGAAGAGCTCTTAAAACACCTGGAAGATCGGACTATTGATATTTTGATTACATTTGGGGCAGGAGACATCGATCGCCTCATCCGACCCATTACCGAATTACTAAGTCAAAAAACTTTATAACCATCGTATGTTCAAACGCATCCTTGCCATCTTGGGAATCTCTCTGGTTGTCCTCATCGCAGCCGGCTACTTTGTTGCGGCCTCTTGGTTGGCGCACCAGGTAGAGGAAAAGCAAGTATGCCAAACGATCCGTGTGGACATCACCGACAGCACCGAACACCGGTTTGTCCAACGCAAGGATGTCCTGGAGGTGCTGCAAACCCTACCGGTCTCCCTGATTGGCCAACACAAAGACCAGGTCAACCTGCACGAACTGGAGAACCTGTTGGAAACCCAAGGGGCCATCGACCAGGTAGAAGCGAGTCTCAACGATGCGGGAACCCTGCATCTGCGCATCACCCAACGCCGTCCCATTGCCCGCATTGTGACCCGGGACGGTTCCTATTACATCGACCAACACAACTACCTCTTCCCGTGGAGCGATCAGTTTACGGCCTACGTCCCCATCGTCAGCGGCTCTGTTCCGATGGACCTGGGCCAAGATTTCCGGGGTCATGTCTCCGACGAGGAGGCACGATGGATGCACCAGATCCTAGCAGTCATCAACTACATCGACGCCCACCCCTTCTGGCACGCCCAAATCCAACAAATTCACGTGGAGAAAAACGGCAACCTGTCACTCTATACCCGCGTCGGTGACCAGGTCATCCGTTTTGGGAAACCCGAAAACATAGACCAGAAATTCCGGAAACTGAGCAGTTTCTACGACCACATCGTCCCGATGGACGGATGGAACACCTACGCGGAAGTCAGCGTAGAATACCGGGATCAGGTCATTTGTACCTTACGAAAACAAAAAAGAAAAAATAGATAGAACATGGAAAACATCGTTGCTGCCCTTGACTTCGGAACCACCAAAATCGCTGCCATTGTCGGACAAAAAACCGACAGCGGCATTCGTATTGTCGGTTACCACGAAGTTCCTGCCGATGGCATTGTGCGTGGTGAAGTGATCAACGTACAACGCGTGGTCAAAAGCGTGGAATCTGCCATCGCCAACGTCGCCAAGCAAGTGGAAACCCCGATCCGAGAAGTCTGGGTGAACCACTGTTGTGAACGCCTCCGCCAAGAAACCACCGTCATCAAAAAACGTCGTACCGAAGACGACTGGATTACAGAAGAAGAGGTGGAAGCCATCTTGAATGAAGCCCGGAACACCCGCGTCGCTACCAGTGACGTCGTGTTGCAGGCCATTCCCCAAAGTTACAACGTCGATGACCGCATCGGAGAAATTGATCCGGTCGGCATGATGGGTTCAGAAATTGAAGCAGACATCAAGCTGTTCATCGGCAAGAAAAGCGCCATCGGAGCTTCTACCATGGCCTTGAGCCGCAACAACCTCCAGGAAGGGGGTTCCCTCCTGCGGGGGATCGCAAGTGCCCGCGCAACCCTGAGCGAAAACGAGAAAGAACTCGGGGTAGCCCTTCTGGACATCGGCGCCGGCTCCTCTGATCTGGTGGTCATCAAGGACAACATCATCCGCCACCTGAGCATCATTCCGTGCGGAGGTAATGCCATCACCGAAGACATCCGCCAACTCTGCGGCATTCCGCTCAAGACTTCGGAAGAATTGAAGAAACAGTTCGGCAGTGCTTTTGCCCCGATGGACAACGGCAAACGCATCATTTCGATTCCGGGCACCGGCGGCACCAGTACCAAAGAAATTCCTTCCAAAGAACTGGCCCAAATCATCCAAGCCCGCCTGTCGGAAATCATCAAAACCGCAGACCACGAAATCCAACAAACCGGACTGAAGGACGAACTCAAGGCGGGATTGGTCATTACCGGCGGTGTTGCCAGCACGATGCACATCCAACGCCTGGCGACCCAACTCACCGGCTTGGGCATCCGCGTAGCTTGGCCGGACAACTTTGTTCTCGCAGAATCCGTTGAGAAGGCCCTTACACCAGGAGGTTCCAGCGCCGTAGGCCTCATCCTCTATGCCTTCGACCAGCTTGGAGACAACATCCCGAACTTCGAAGACCCGCAACTTCCTGCCGACTCCGAACAAGGCACCCAAGGTACCCTGTTCTACAAAGAGGACTCCAACCTCTCGGAAGGTTCAAAGGACACAACCAATCCGGGACAAAAACCCGCGAAAAAGCCTTGGTATGACATCCGGAAAAACCTCGGCAAGAACATCAAGAACCTGCGAGAAATGGATATTTTTGATAACAACAATGACAACGAAGCATAGTATGAACATGATTGACGATCTCATTCCCACCAACATTTCCCGAAAATCCTCCCTCATCAAAGTCATCGGTGTGGGTGGCGGTGGTTGCAATGCTGTGAACCAGATGTACAAACAAGGCATCAAAGACGTTGACTTCATTGTTTGCAACACCGACGCACAAACCCTCCGCGACAGCCCGGTACCGATGAAGGTACAATTGGGCAACGTCCTGACCCGGGGACTTGGAGCCGGTTGCGATCCCGAGCGCGGAAAAATGGCCGCTATCGAGTCCATGGACGACATCAAAGCAGCCATCGGCACCGGCACCGAAATGGTGTTCATTACAGCCGGACTGGGAGGGGGTACCGGTACGGGAGCGGCCCCCATCATCGCAGACATTACCAAGAACGAAATGGGCCTGCTGACCATTGCGGTGGTTACCCTTCCCTTCAAAGACGAAGGTTTGGAATTCTACCGCCGTGCGATGAACGGTCTGAAAGATATCTCCAGCAAGGTTGACTCGTTGCTGGTCATTGACAACCAGAAGTTGTACGAAATCTACGCGGACATGAACGTGGATGACGCCTTCCCCAAGGTCGACGAAATCCTCAACACTGCGGTGAAAGGCATCGTAGAAATCATCACCAGCCGAGGTTTCATCAACGTGGACTTGGCCGACGTGAAAATGGCCACCAAGGACAGCGGCATCGCCCTCTTGGGGATCGGGATTGCCTCCGGGGAAGACCGCGCCAAAGAAGCCGTACGCCTTGCTTTGGAATCCCCGCTGCTGAACGAATACAACATCCGATCCGCTACCAACGCCCTGGTGAACATCTCGTACAACAACAAGTCGGACAACAACCTGAAGATGTCAGAACTCGAACAGATTCTGGCTACCATCCGGGAATACACCGGTCCGACTGAGAAGTTCAAACGTGGGGTTGTGCACGACGACACCCTGCCCGAGGATGCCATCCGGGTTACTGTCGTGGTGACCGGGATTGACATGGTCATCAGCCCGCAACCCGAACCGCACAAACAACACCGCGATGACACCACCATCGTCACCCTGACCGAACGGGAAGACTTTGAGGACGGCAGCATCCCGTTGCAACTCTCCTACGAACCCGGTAACTTCCAACAAGATGAAGACCCGCATTACGACCTGATTACCATCTACGACGGAAGCATCTCCATCCAAGAATTGGAAAAAGAACCGGCGCTGACCCGACTCAAAAGACGCATCAAAGAACAAAACCAACAACAATAACGCGTAGCAACGCACCAAAACCAACCGCCATGCAAAAAAGAGAAACCCGCGTACGCTTTGCGCCCAGCCCGACTGGCCCCCTGCACATGGGTGGAGTACGCACCGCATTATACAACTACCTGTTTGCCAAACAAAACGGAGGAAAATTCATCCTTCGTATCGAGGACACCGACTCCCAACGTTTCGTACCCGGAGCCGAAGCCTACATCATCGAAGCACTCCGTTGGTGTGGCATTTATCCCGATGAAGGGGTAAACTTGGAAGGACAAGTGGTGGAAGTAGCAGATGCCCAACACCCGCACGCACCCTACCGCCAATCACAACGCAAACCCATTTACCGCCAATACGCAGAACAATTGGTAGCCAACGGCTTCGCCTACTATGCTTTTGACAGCGCTGAAGACTTGGACCGTCTCCGCAAAGAAGCCGAAGCTGCCGGCAAGACCTTCACATACAACCAAGCGACCCGCGACACATTGACCAACTCTCTGACCTTGAGCGAAGAAGAAACCAAACGTCGCCTGGAAACCGAAAACCACTGGACCATCCGTTTCAAGATGCCCGTCAACCGCGTTGTTGCGATGGATGACCTGATCCGCGGCCACATCGAAGTCAATACCGACACGTTGGACGACAAAGTCCTCTGGAAAGCGGCGGACCAACTGCCGACCTATCACTTGGCCAACATTGTGGACGACCATTTGATGGAAATTACCGAAGTTATCCGCGGTGAAGAATGGTTGCCTTCTCTTCCCTTGCACTACCTCTTGTACGAAGCCTTCGGTTGGCAAGACACCCAACCGCGCTTTGCACACCTGTCCTTGTTGTTGAAACCCGACGGAAAGGGAAAATTGAGCAAACGTGACGGTGACCGCCTCGGATTCCCGGTGTTCCCCTTGCGTTGGGAAGCTCCCAGCGGAGAAGTTTCACGCGGCTACCGCGAAGACGGTTACTATCCGGAAGCCTTCGTCAACCTGCTTGCTTTGTTGGGATGGAATCCGGGCACCGAACAAGAACTCTTTACCCTCGAAGAACTGGTACCGGTCTTCTCGTTGGACCGCATCGTAAAATCAGGAGCCAAGTTCAACGCAGACAAAGCAAAATGGTTCAACCAAGAATACCTGCGCAAACGCAGTGACCGACAATTGGCCGAAGAATTCCTGCCGATTTTGGAAGAAAGAGGCATTGCCACCAACCTGGATTTTGTAGAAAACGTTGTCGGCCTGATCAAGGAACGCGCACACTTCGTACAAGATTTCTGGGAACTGTCGTCGTTCTTCTTTGAAGCACCGACCACCTACGACCCGCAAACCGTAAACAAATTCTGGAAAGCAGACAACCTGCCTTTGTTGAAACAAACGGCTGCGTTTGTCCAACAATTGCCGGATTTCTCAAAAGCAGCTGTTGAAGAACAACTGCACAACTATGTGGTAGAAAACAGCATGCCGATGGGCAAAGTCATGAACGGCTTGCGCCTGATGCTGGTAGGAGCTTCCAAAGGTCCCGGTGTGGCAGACATCATCGCAACCATCGGAAGAGAAGCCTTTACGGAACGGGTTGAGCGGGCTTTTGCGACACTGAATCCTGCTTAAGCGTATCCACAGACCAGACTACTTCGTGAACCAAACCGGGGTTGATGGTCGCCGGCTGGGGACGGGTCCAAACATAATAACCCAAACCCAAGGTGGAAACAAGAACCACCAACGCTGCGACCCGTGCCCAACGGGAATTCACCACGAAACGACCGAGACGCCGCCAAGTAGGGCGGCGTTCTTCGTATTCAAACGCCGTACGCAATGCCCGCAAGCCCTGCAATCGCTGCTGGCAAGCCGGACAAGATTGAAGATGTTCTTGGAAAGCGGTCTCCTCTGCTTCGGAAAGCGTTCCCATAAAATACCGTTCTAAAAGTTCGCAAGCGTTTTTCATACTACCTCTGCGTTTATCAATTGCGCATAGCGCTGAATCAGTTTGTTTTTAAGTCGTTTGATCACCTGACGCAAGCGCGCCGCCAAACGGACCATTTCATCGTCCGGAACTTGTCCGTATTTCATAACCACCAGTTCTTCGTACGAACGGCCCTCCGTGTAATGCGCCAACAACAGGGAAACTTCCTCTTCCATGCCTTTGATCAGGCGGTCGTGAAGCGGGTGGGTCGGGTTGTACAAAGCCAAGACCAAGGTCGTTCTGACACTGTCTTTGTCCAGGACGTCGACATAATGTGCAATGGGGGTATCTTGTGACGGAAACAATTCCGGAATCGCTGTTTCTTTGTCAAAAGGATTCTGGATTTCCTCCTCAGTCAAGCAATAAGACACCGAATCCAGGTCCACCGGTTTGCGCTTGCTCCGCACCCGACGCAGCTCCCGGCATTTGTTCCGAATCATTCCTACAGCAAAGGAAATCAAATCTTTGGCTCCGGAGGTTTCGTCCAAACGCCCGCCAATCAACGATCCGTTAATGGCATAGCAGACCTCGTTCCAAATCTCCTCAGCATCTTCCCGCAGGTAAACTTCGCTGACCCGTGCCGTAAACCCAATGACATAGGGTTTCAAGTGACGGTAAAAAATGGCCCAACAATGGCGGTCGTTGGCCCGCAAACGGCGCATGACCTCGTCTTCCACCAACGGAAATTCGGCATCAGCCAACCGCTGTATCTGCAGTTGCAGGTGTTTGGGTGCCGGCATCTCCGCCTCCTCACAAAAGTAACGCACGAACAGCTCGTCAAAGTGTTCAGAAGACAATGTATACGAAAGGGTTTCGTTTTCGTTGGTCAGGAAGCCATCCAACTCGGTCCGGGGATTCGCTTTCCACAATCCCTCCAAATAGCGCAATGTCCTTTTTTTCAAGACATAGACAAAGCGTCGGTCCAACAAGACTCCCCGATAAAATTCAGCAAAACCGCGCAAAGCATAAAAGGCGGACAAGATCCGTTCCTTCCAGGCTGCAAAACTTTCCTCCTCACGGCGCGAAAATTCAGGCAACTCTGAAAAGGATGCCACTTCTTCCTGCACGTCCTTCCAAAAACCCAAACGCCCCAATTCCCAACGTTCCTCGTCCCGCTGCAGGAACTCCTGAAACGAGCACTGGTCCGGCGTTTGCTCTGCTATTTTCTTTCCTCGTTTGACCATTTTATCGATTGACTTGGATTTTCTTGACAAAGATAACAAGCTTTTTATATTTTTGCGGAATTAAACTAAACCCACGATACCATGATAGGAATTGCTGCCGATCACGCCGGCTATGAACTCAAAGGTCTCTTGATTGAGTACTTGCGTGAACAAGGATACGAAGTTAAAGATTTTGGCACCCACTCCACCGAAAGCATGGACTACCCGGATGTAGCTCATCCCTTGGCAGCCAGCATCGAAGAAGGTGTTTGCGAATGGGGTATCGCCATCTGCGGAACAGGCAACGGCATCAGCATGACCGTCAACAAACACGCCGGCATCCGCGCAGCCCTCTGCTGGACTCCTGAAATCGCAGCCTTGGCCCGCCAACACAACAACGCCAACATCTTGTCCCTCCCGGCCCGTTTCGTTTCCAACGAAGAAGCTTTGGCGATGCTCAAGACCTTCATCGATACCCCCTTTGAAGGAGGCCGTCACCAACGCCGCATTGATAAAATTGCTTGCTTGTAATCGCGCATGGAGCAAAACTATATCCTTCTCCGACCGGGGATGTTCGCTGAACTGTCCACAGACATCGAACAATACCCCGGTGGGATTGTGATTCCCCTGGATAAACCCTATCGGTGGACTTCCGCCGATGCGGTCCGCAAAATCAAATTCAAACTGCAACGCCACTTTGGTCGTCGCAACCTCAAAGTAGGACACGCCGGTACCCTGGATCCCTTGGCAACCGGCTTGTTGTTGATTTGCATTGGCAAAGCCACCAAACAAGCTCAGTTCCTGCAAAACCAGACCAAAGAATACATTGCTGAAATCCAATTCGGAGCGACCACACCCTCGTACGACTTGGAAAAGGAAATCGATGCGACCTATCCCTGGGAACACATCACCCGCGAACGCATCGAAGCCGTACTCCCCAAATTTTTGGGCGAGCAAGACCAGGTACCCCCCATTTTCTCCGCCAAACTGGTGGACGGTGTCCGTGCCTACGAATACGCTCGCCAAGGCGAGGAAGTTGAGATGAAACCCGCCCGCATCACCCTGCACGAACTGGAAATCCTCGACTACCAAGCACCCGTCCTCACCTTGAGAATCCGCTGCAGCAAGGGAACTTACATCCGTTCCATCGCCCGCGACCTGGGCCTTGCCCTGGAAAGTGGCGGTCACCTCATCAACCTGAAACGCACCGTTTCCGGAGAAAACCAATTACAAAATGCAGTTTCCATGGAAGAAATTTTAAATTCCTGAAACTTTTTTAATTGGCATCCGTATAAGAAACCGTATGAAACTTTCACAATTCAACTTTACCCTGCCGGAAGAACTGATTGCCAAGTATCCGGCTGATTTCCGGGACGAATCCCGCATGCTTGTATTGCACCGCGAAACCGGTGAAATTGAACACAAATACTTCAAGGACCTCATCGACTACTGCGACGAAGGCGACTTGTTCGTATTCAACGACACCAAAGTTTTCCCGGCCCGTCTCTGTGGCAACAAAGAGAAAACCAACGCCAACATCGAAGTCTTCCTGCTTCGCGAGTTGAACCGCGAACAACGTTTGTGGGACGTACTCGTGGATCCTGCCCGCAAGATCCGCATTGGCAACAAACTGTATTTCGGTGAAAACGACGCCTTGGTAGCCGAAGTCATCGACAACACCACTTCCCGGGGCCGTACCCTCCGTTTCCTGTACGACGGCACCTACGAAGAATTCCGTGATACCCTGTACCGCATGGGCGAACTTCCCATTCCGAAATGGATCCGTCCCCACGCAGAAGAAATTGACCAAGAACGTTTCCACACCATCTACGCAGAAAAAGAAGGAGCCGTAGCCACACCCGCTGCCGGTCTGCACTTCAGCAAAATCCTCTTCAAGAAGATGGAAATCAAAGGAGTGAACACCACTTACCTCACCCTGCACATGGGTTTGGGTCACTTCGCACACGTTGATGTGGAAGACCTCTCCAAACACAAGATGGATTCCGAACGCATGTTCATTTCCGAAGAAACTGCCACTTCTGTCAACCAGACCAAAGCCAATGGCAAAAAGGTCTTTGCCGTCGGCATCACTTCGGTACGTGCCTTGGAAACCTTCGTGACTCCTCGCGGAGAAATCAACCCGTACGACGGATGGACCAACAAATTCATCTTCCCGCCGTACAAATTCACCGTACCCTCGGCCCTCATTACCAACTTCCACCTGCCCTACTCAACCATGTTGATGTCTGCAGCAGCCTTCGGTGGATACCACCACGTAATGAACGCCTACAAAGTGGCCATCGAAGAAGGCTACCGTTTCGGCACTTACGGTGACGCGATGTTGATTTTGTAGTTTTGGTTCGCATAACATCACTCCAATCCCGACCTTTGCAGGCATGGATTGGAGTGATTTGTTTTGTGTATCGTTACTACAATATGTGTACGTACACCGCTGCCGGACAGCCAGAACCCTGGTAGAAGCCTTTCCTGAACCGGCAGACCTGTTAAAATTATCAAAAAGGGAGATCTCCCACTGGATTCCGGATGAAAACGACCAGGCCACGTGGTTCAACCCCGAGATCCGGCATCAACTTGAAGCCGAGCTGCAATGGTGTGCCGAGCACAAAATTGCCCTGGACTACCTGCACGACCCCAACTACCCCAAACGGCTGAAAGAATGCCCGGACGCCCCCATCCTTCTCCGACGGCTGGGTTCCGGTAATCCCAGCCCAAGACGATGCCTGGCAATCGTAGGCACACGGAACGCCACTCCCTACGGAAAATCATTCGCACGGCAACTGGTCCAATCAGCAGCAGCATTGGACCCAGCCCCGGTCATCATCAGCGGACTGGCCTACGGCATTGACATCGAGGCCCACCGCGCTGCCTTGGATTTCGGTTTAGAAACCCAAGCCGTTTTCGCGAACGGCCTGGACACCATCTACCCCAGCAGCCACCGCAACACCGCCAAGCACATCGTCGAATGCGGGCTTCTCTGGAGCGAATTTCCCCAAGGGACCCCGTCCTATCCCCTCCATTTTCTACAACGCAACCGCATCATTGCCGGCCTGTCCGATGCCACCGTCCTGTGCGAGTCAGCCCGACAAGGCGGCGGCATGGCCACGGCCCGAATCGCGGCCTCTTATTCCCGCGAAGTCTTCGCCCTCCCGGGACGGGTCTCCGACCCCAAGTCAGCCGGATGCAACGACCTGATCCGCAACCAGACCGCCCAGGTCCTAACCTCCCCAGAACAGCTCTGGAAAAGTCTTGGCTGGGAGAAGTCGAAAAAAAAGAAACAAGTTCCCGAAGAATTGAGTATCTTTGGAAGTCCAAGCGACTTGTCCCAAACAATCGTCCGCTTGCTGACTGAACACCTCCACCTGACACCGGACCAACTGCTGGAACACTGTCCAAACGCCAGCCTCCAGGACCTGAGCATTGCGCTCACCGCCCTGGAACTTGAAGGACTGATCCGACAACAGGGTGGCGGTTACGAAAAGCAATGAGACCATGGATGCACCTATTTACATTGACACCCACGCCCACCTGTACGACGAAGCCTTTGATACCGATCGCGAGGCCACACTCGCACGGGCAATCGCGGCGGGTGTAACCCGGCTGATTCTCCCCGGCATTGACTCGACAACCCAGGCCGCCTTGGAAGCTTTGGCCGACCAGCATCCAGACCAATGCTTCCCCTGCATCGGTCTTCACCCCACCTCCATCGACAAAAACTGGCAAGACGAACTGGCTGCTGTGAAAAATCGCCTTGACAGCCGTCCGTACACAGCCATCGGTGAAATCGGGCTGGACGGTTATTGGTCCCGGGAGTTCATGGAGGAACAAAAAGAAGCCTTCTACCAACAACTCACCTGGGCATACGAACGCAACCTCCCTGTCATCATTCACCTGCGCGAAGCCACTGATGCCCTCTTTGAAGTGCTCGACCGCTTCCGAAACGAAAAAAGGCCCCTGCCCCAAGGCGTCTTTCACGCCTTCTCCGGAAGCTTTGAGGTGTACGAACGCATGGATCAATATGGAGACTTTTATTTCGGAATCGGTGGTGTCTCCACCTACAAGAAAGCCGGCATTGCCGACACCCTAACCAACCTTCCCCTGGAACGCATCCTGTTGGAAACCGACGCCCCGTACCTGACCCCGGTCCCCCACCGTGGCAAGCGGAACGAACCGGCCTACATCCCCCACATCGCCGAACGGATTGCCCAGTTGAAAAACTGCCCGCTGCACACCGTCAGCGAAACAACTACCCGCAATGCGGAACAATTGTTTCATCTACCTTGCTAACAACCGATACAGATATGCCCAAGAAAAACACCCACATCTTGCTGATTTATACCGGAGGAACCATCGGTATGAAATTGTGTCCCGAAACCGACTCCCTGGTCCCCTTCGACTTCTCACAAATCTCCGAAGAAGTTCCGGAATTGACCAAGTCCGGCTACTCAATCGACTCCTACTCATTCGACCCGGTGATCGACTCCTCCGACGTAAGCCTTTCATTCTGGCAAGAACTGGCCCGCATCATTGAAACCAACTACGACCGCTACGACGGCTTTGTGGTCCTGCACGGCACCGACACCATGTCTTACTCTGCCTCAGCCTTGAGCTTCATGTTGCAAAACCTGGAGAAACCCGTGGTATTCACCGGCAGCCAACTCCCCATCGGCATGCTTCGGACCGACGGCAAAGAAAACCTCATCTCCGCGATTGAGATTGCCTCGGAACGCGACAGCGAAGGTCACCCCATCGTTCCGGAAGTAGTCATCTACTTTGACAGCAAACTCTACCGAGGCAACCGGACCACCAAGTTCAGCGCAGAAAACTTCCGCGCCTTCCGTTCCCCGAACGCTCCGGTCCTGGCTGACATCGGAATTCACATCAAATACAACACCGATGTGATCCGCTACCCCAAGACCTGGGGCAATCCCTTGACAGTCAACTATGCATTGGATTCCAATGTGGCTGTGCTAAAAATATTCCCGGGCATCTCCCGAAAAGCCATTGAAGCCATCACCCACACCGAAGGGTTGCGTGCCCTGGTGATTGAGACCTTCGGCTCCGGCAACGCCCCGACCAGCAAAATGTTCCTGGAATGCATTTCCGAAGCCATTGAGCGCGGCATCATCGTCCTGAACATCACCCAATGCGTCACCGGTACGGTGGACATGGATGCCTATGCTACGGGCAAAGCATTGCAACGACTGGGTGTCATCAACGGCCTGGACAGTACGACAGAAGCTGCTACAACCAAATTATTTTTCCTACTCGGCCAATATACTGATAACGAAAAAGTTAAAGAATTACTCCCCTTGAACCTTGCTGGAGAAATCACAAAATAATTTTTTGATATTAAAAAGTATTGCTACCTTGCACGATATTTTGAAAAAATAGGTCAAAATACCAGAGGAGAGGTGGCCGAGTGGTCGAAGGCGCGCGCCTGGAAAGTGCGTAAACTCCAAAAGGGTTTCGCGGGTTCGAATCCCGCCCTCTCCGCAAATTATTGAAATTATTACTACTTAAAAATTTGTTTAACTAATTCACTTAAGAATTTATGAAAAAAATTTTCATGCTTTTGGCAGTAGCTGGTTTGATGACCTTCTCTGCTAATGCTCAATCCGAAGAAGCTGCTGCTGCTACTACCGACTCTGTAGAAGTAGTTGTTGCTGAAACTGTGGAAGTTGAAGCTCCTGTTGAAGAAGCTGCAGGTTTTCCGATCCACCAAGCTATCAAAACCAAATTCATCGAAGGTGGTGCAGGATTTATGGCAACTGTATTGTTGTGCTTGATCCTCGGTTTGGCTATCGCTATCGAAAGAATTATTTACTTGAACTACGCTACCACCAACACCGAAAAATTGCTTGCTAGAATTGAAGCAGCATTGAACGAAGGTGGCGTTGAAGCAGCTAAAGAAGTTTGCCGCAACACTTCAGGCCCTGTAGCAAGCATTTTCTACCAAGGTTTCTTGCGCATGGATCAAGGTATCGAAGCTGTTGAAAAAGCAGTTGTATCTTACGGTTCAGTTCAAATGGGTCGTTTGGAAAGCGGTCTTTCTTGGATTACCTTGTTCATCGCAGTTGCTCCTATGTTGGGTTTCATGGGTACCGTTATCGGTATGATCCAAGCATTCGACGATATTCAAGTAGCTGGTGACATTTCTCCGAACTTGGTTGCTGGAGGTATGAAAGTGGCATTGATTACTACCGTAGGTGGTTTGATTGCTGCTATTATTCTCCAAATTTTCTATAACTACCTTATCTCTAAAGTAGACAGCATCGTAATTTCTATGGAAGATGCTTCTATCTCATTGGTTGATATGTTGGTTAAATACCAAAACAAATAATTATTATGTCTAAATTCGCAAAATACTTGTTATACATCCTCTTGGCAGTATCAGCTGTTGTAGTTGTGGTGTTCTTCATTCAAAGTGCTAGCGGCATCTTTGCCTTGAGCAACTTGGGAGAAGCCCTGAGTACATCCAACATGGCTGATGGTATGCTTTGGTGGACTTATGCGTTGGTTTTCTTGGCAATCGCCTTGGTAATCATCCTCAGCATCGTTAAGATGGCTCAAAACCCCAAATCGTTGAGACGTACCGGTTTTGTCGCTCTCTTGGCAATCGTGCTGTGCGCAGTTTCATATTTCTTGGCTAGCGGTGCTCCGATTCATGTAAACTTGGACGTTCAACCTACCGAAAGTACTTTGAAACTCACCGACGCTGGTTTGATTTTGACCTACTTGCTTTTTGCAGGTTCAATCGTCGCTTTGCTGTACGGTGGCGTACGCAAGATGATTAATAATCGTTAATTAACAGTTTACAATGGCATCTAAAAAAACTCCTGAAATCAATGGCGGATCAATGGCGGACATTTCGTTCTTGATGTTGATCTTCTTCTTGATGGTTACTACAATGGATACCGACAAGGGTCTTTCGAGACGTCTTCCTCCTATGCCGGACGAAAATGCTCAAGTACAAGACATCAAGGTAAACAAACGTAACCTTCTCGAAGTGAGAATTACCACCAATGACAACGTATACGCTGCCAACCAAGTAACCGCACAGAGAATTACCGATGTCAACGAACTGGAACAAATTGTAATTGAACACTTGACCAACCCCGCAGGCAACGAAAAATTGTCTAACAAGAAGATGAAAGACATCGAAGGATTCGGCGAATACGCAGTTTCTGAAGGTGTGATCTCCTTGCAAAACGACCGCGGTACCAGCTACAACAAATACATTGAAGTTCAAAACGTATTGGTTCGCGCTATCAACCGCATCCGTGACGATTTCTCTAAAGAAAACTTCGGTAAAGTTTATCTTCAATTGAACGAAGAACAACAAGAAATTGTTCGTGAGGCAATTCCTCAAAACATTTCCGAAGCAGAACCTAAGAACGTTGGTAAAAAATAAGGAATCAAGATATTATGGCAAAGTTTCTTAAAAAAGGTGGAAAAGACATGCCGGCAATCAACACGGCATCTCTCCCTGACATCGTATTCATGATTCTGATGTTCTTTATGGTTTCTACCAGTATGCGTCAAACTGACAAATTGGTAAACGTGAAACTTCCTGAAGCAACTGAAATCTCGAAGTTGGAACGTAAGGACTTGACCTCGTACATCTACATTGGTACTCCGACGCTCCAAATGCAAGCTCAATACGGTACTGACTCTCGTATCCAATTGAACGACTCGTTCAAAACCGTGTTGGACATTCGCGACTTCATTGCTGCTGAACGTGAAAACCTCAGCGAAGTAGACCGCTCTTTCATGCAAGTATCACTCAAAGTGGACGAAAGCACCAAAATGGGTATCGTTACTGACGTGAAACAAGAGCTCCGTCGCTGCTCAGCGTTGAAAATTATGTATGTTGCTCGTCAAGCCGTTGCTTCATACTAATCAGTAATAACCTCAAACGAAAGGGTGTCTGGAAATTTCCTACACCCTTTTGTTTTTTAATAATGTACCCCCACATGAAAAAGACACTGAACGCAGTGGTAATGGCTGCCATCCTTCTTTTGACCGCCTGCACCAACAGCCCCAAAGAACCGAAATACATCTTCTATTTCATCGGTGACGGCATGGGATTCTCCCATGTGTCCATCGCAGAAAATTATGCAAACTATGCCCGTACAGGAGCGATTGGAAATGACAATCTTTCCTTCAGCGAGTTCCCGGTACTCGGTATGGCTTCCACCTACTCCGCTTCGAACAACATTACTTGCAGCTCAGCTGCAGGTACCGCCTTGTCGACCGGACACAAAACAAACAACGGCTTCTTGGGGGTTGCTCCGGACAGTTCGTGGGTTATCAGCATTGCAAACAAGTTGCAAGAAAAAGGCTACCGGATTGGCGTTGCCTCGTCGGTGAACATCAATCACGCGACTCCGGCTTCCTTCTATGGTCATAGCGCAGACCGGAACGACTACTACATCCTGGCAGAACAATTGGCTACCAGCAACTTCGATTTCTTCGGTGGCGGTGGCCTTCTGGACCCCTGTGGTAAAAACGGTGATAAAAAATCAGGTTACGCGTTGGCCGAAGAAAACGGTTATACCTTGGTACACGGTCTGGGAGAATGGAACAGTTCACTGACAGACAAAGTCTTCTTGTTGCAAAACAAAGAAAATCGGGACAACGACCTGCGCTCGCCTGGGGACCGGGACGAAAATGACTTGACCTTGCCCCAAGTTGTGGAGAAAGGCATTGAAGTACTGGAAACGGCCGAAGGAACTCCGTTCTTTTTCATGGTAGAAGGTGGCAAAATTGACTGGTTTGCACATGCCAACAATCCGAAGGCAACCATCCTGGAAACCTTGGATTTCTCCGACGCCATTGCCGTAGCCTTGAAATTTTATGAAAAATACCCCGATGAAACCTTGATTGTGGTAACCGCCGACCACGAAACCGGAGGTTTTGCCATGGGTAGAAAAGGGTATTCGGTAGACTTTGCTGGCCTGGATGCAGCGGAACAAGCCCACAAAGACAGCGATGGCAAATCGTATGAAAACAACGCCAATGCAGAAAAAGAACGTCTGCAAAAGACCAACGAGGCAGCTCGCCTGGGATGGACGACTACAGGCCACTGCGGGGGCAACGTTCCAGTATTTGCCATCGGCGTAGGTAGCGAAGCTTTCGCCGGAAAAATGGACAACACCGACATTCCGAAACGCATTCTTAACCTGAGCAAATAGTATGAAACTCAGACTACTCATCCTGCTGGCCCTGACAGGGCTCACCCTCACCCCGATCCAAGCACAGAAACGCGAATTCAGAGGAGCCTGGATTCACATCGTCGGCAACACCGAGTTGCGGACCATGACCAGTGAACAAGTGCAAGACCTCATCCGAAATACATTCGATGACCTGGCGAAAGCCGGTTGCAACGCAGTCATCTTCCAGGTACGGCCGCAAGCGGATGCTTTCTACCCGTCTGAACTCGAACCGTGGACCCGTTTTCTGACCGGAGAGCAAGGGAAAGCGCCGGTTCCGTTCTGGGACCCGTTGGCTTTTGCAATCGAGGAGGCGCACAAACGGGGGATGGAACTGCATGCCTGGTGCAACCCCTACCGGGTCACCTCGAACGACGAAGAAGTGCTCTGGGACGAACACCTGTATTTCAAAAACCCGAACATCTTCCGAAAATACGGCAAACAACTCTACTTCGATCCGGGTGAACCGGAATCCCGTGCCCACACGGTGCGCGTGGTAGCCGACATTGTGAGCCGGTACGATGTGGATGCCATCCACTTTGACGACTACTTCTACCCCTACCCGGTCCGTTTTGAAGAATTCCACGACGACTTTTCGTTTGCCAAATACTCCAAAGAACAAGGATTTGAATACTGGCAAAAAAGTGATTGGCGCCGGAACAATGTTGAAATGCTGATTCAAGAACTCAACGATACCATCAAGGCCCTCAAACCGTGGGTACGGTTCGGGATCAGTCCCTTCGGCATCCACCGGAACAAGCGGGACTACGAAGATGGTAGTGAAACCAACGGTCTGTCCAATTACGACGAACTCTTTGCCGATGTCCCGGCTTGGGGAAAGAAAGGCATCATCGACTACATCGTACCGCAGTTGTACTGGAAAATTGGAACGAAAGCCGCTGACTACGAAGTACTCATTCATTGGTGGAACGACGGAGCCTTCACCGATCACCTTTACATTGGACAGAACATTGCCGTGATGGATGCTCCGGACGAAAAACGGCCGGGACAAACCCAATTGGGACGAAAGATTGAGATGACGCGCGAGCTGAGCGGCGTAGCAGGCAACGTCTGGTGGCCGGGATGGTCCCTGCCCAAGAACGACAAGCAGGTGAAGGAACGACTCGTCAACGAGTTCCAAAAGGAACTGGCTTTGATCCCTCCGTACAGCCGTTTGGATTCCATTGCACCGATGTCCCCGAAAAACGTGCACCGACATGGAAAGAAATTGCATTGGAAACAGCCCAAAACAGACGATCCGATGCAAGAAGCCTTGTTCAGCATCCTCTATGTATTCCCGCCGAAAACCGAGCCGGATTTTGACAATCCGAAGTACATCCACAAGATCATCCACGGAGATGAATACGTGGTTCCGAAAGAGGCCGGCTGGAAAAAAGGCAGCAAAATCGCCGTTACAGTAGTCGACCGCTGCTGGAACGAAAGCGAACCCAGCGGAATCTACGTTTGGGATTGCGAATAACCGCTTATTTTTGCTAATTTTGTGGGATAAAATAAAATCATACTGAAATGAAAAGAATGAAGGTAAGCCAACTCCTGAAAGAAACACCGGGACAAGAAGTCATCGCGAAAGGATGGGTTCGTACGAAACGTGGAAACAAAAACGTAAACTTCATCGCGCTGAATGACGGCTCTACAATCAAAAACATACAGATCGTTTGCGAAACGGCTCGTTTCGAAGAAGAATTGCTCAAACAAATCACAACCGGTTGCAGCCTCTGCGTTCGGGGTGATCTGGTAGAATCCCAAGGTAGCGGCCAAGCAGTGGAAATCCAAGCGAAAGAAATCCAAATCTACGGTACCGCTGATCCGGAAACCTACCCCCTCCAAAAGAAAGGACACAGCATGGAGTTCTTGCGTGAAATCGCACACCTCCGTCCCCGTACCAACACCTTCGGAGCTGTATTGCGCATCCGCCACGCCATGGCTTTTGCCATCCACAAATTCTTCAACGACAAAGGTTTCTTCTACCTGCATACTCCGCTGATTACCGCTTCGGATGCAGAAGGTGCTGGTGCAATGTTCCAAGTCACTACCTTGAACGTTGAAAACCCGCCCAGAAACGAAGACAACAGCATCAACTACAGCGAAGACTTCTTCGGAAGACACACCAGCTTGACCGTGAGCGGCCAGTTGGAAGGCGAAATGGGGGCCACTGCCTTGGGCGAAATCTACACCTTCGGCCCGACCTTCCGTGCCGAAAACTCCAATACTCCCCGCCACTTGGCTGAGTTCTGGATGGTGGAACCCGAAATGGCCTTCTACGAAATCGAAGATAACATGGACTTGGCAGAAGAGTTCATCAAATACTTGGTTCAATACGCATTGGACAACTGCATGGACGACCTCCAATTCCTCAACGATATGTTTGACAAGGAATTGATCGAACGCCTGCGCAGCGTAACCTCAACCGAATTCGTACGCCTCACCTACACCGAAGGGGTAAACATCCTGATGGAATCTGGAGCAAAATTCGAATACCCGGTATTCTGGGGCGCTGACTTGCAAAGTGAACACGAACGCTACTTGGTGGAAAAACACTTCGGACGCCCGGTAATTCTGACCGACTACCCGAAAGACATCAAGGCATTCTATATGAAACAAAACGAGGACGGCAAGACCGTCCGCGGTATGGACGTGTTGTTCCCGAAGATTGGCGAGATCATCGGTGGTTCACAACGGGAAGAATCCATGGAAAAACTCCAAAACCGCATCAACGAACTGCAAATGGATCCCCGGGGTCTGGAATGGTACTTGGACAGCCGTCGCTTCGGTACAGTTCCGCACAGCGGTTTCGGTCTCGGCTTCGAACGCCTCTTGCTCTTCGTGACCGGCATGGCCAACATCCGTGACGTGATTCCCTTCCCGAGAACCCCTAAAAACGCAGAATTCTAATGCTGATTATTGGGATTGCCGGTGGCACCGGTTCGGGTAAGACAACCGTCGTAAAACGTATTCACGAGTTGTTGCGGGAAGATGAAGTAGTCATCATCCCGCAGGACTCGTACTACAAGGACCAAAGTCACCTTCCCCTGGAAGAACGCCAGGAGTTGAACTTTGATCATCCTGATGCCATCGACTGGCCCTTGCTCATCGAGCAATTGGACACCCTCAAACGGGGAGAATCCATCGACCAACCCATCTACTCCTTCCTTACCTGTTCCCGCTCTACAACAGAAACTGTGCGCGTGAACCCGGCCAAGATTGTGATCGTAGAAGGCATTCTGGTCTTCACCTGCGAGGAACTCCGCAAACGGATGGACATCAAAATCTTTGTGGATGCAGAAGCAGACGACCGTTTGCTCCGCGTAATTGCGCGTGACATCATGGAACGGGGTCGTAGCGTCTCCAAAGTTATGGAACGTTACGAAAAGACCGTCAAACCGATGCACTTGCAATTCATTGAACCGACCAAACGCTACGCGGACTTGATTGTCCCCCAAGGCGGTCACAACCACGTTGCCATCGATGTGCTGATGGCGACCATCGAAAAATACCTTCGCCAACAATAACCGGACAGCGCCAGCGAATGGACACAAAACACTGGTTGGAACAAGCGAAAGAATCCCTGAAAAAAAGAGATAATCAGGCGGGACTGTACCTCACGGTATCGTTCCACCTGATTTTGTTAATTATCTTCCTATCCTACTCCATCAACACCCTTGTACAGGCAGAAACCTCATTTGTCTTTGATTTTACCGGAATCGAGCAGGAAGAGGAGGTCAAACGCATCGAAGAAGTACGGAAAAGTGTGGCGGAAGAAGTGGATGCCCTGCTCAACGCAAGCCGGGGAGCCCAGGTCCGCAACGTAGCCGTCAACGCCAACCGTTCTGGCGAACAGCTCCGCGATGACCGCAGCAAGAATCCAAGCGAAGTATACGACGAGGCTCGCCGTCTTCAAGCCAAGCTCGATGCCTCCCGCCGGGAAGCCCTCAAAGCCCAAGACAGCGAAGAAGATGTAGCGACCCAAAAAGAAGAATACATCCCAGAAAATCAAGAAGTTTACCGCGGACCCGCTGTCATCTCATTCCGACTGGCGAACCGCGAAGGCATGAACCTGAAAGTCCCGGCTTACAAATGTCAGGGCGCAGGCGATGTCACCGTCGCCATCGTCGTGGACCGCAAAGGAAACGTCAAAACAGCCAAAATCATCGACGCAGTCTCCTCCACCGACAACTGCCTCCGGGAATATGCAACAAAAGCAGCAAAACAATCCCGTTTTACTGCTTCGTCTTCTGCGCCCGAACGCCAAGCGGGCGAAATTGTCTACCGTTTTATTGCGCAATAGCGCGTTGGATCACCGGATCCAAGGGAGCAATCAACGGATAGAACGCAGCATCGTCCATCGCCGAATAGCGTCCCACCATCGCACGCAACTGCGTCATCACCACCTCTCTAGAAATCGCCCATTGTTTGCGATCCACCTTCAAGCCCTGATTTTTCACATAATTCAGGTAGGCATCCTCCAGATTCAAGCCATCCAAGACCTTGTTCAATGTCGGCAAGTCGTGAGCCTGCTGCAAGGCCTTGCGGTGCAAATCTGCCTGAATCAGGCTGAATCTTGCCTGCATACCACTCCGGTTCATCGCTACCAGCAAATCGGTCACGCCAACCGTATCCACAGGCACAAAAATATCCGGAATGATACCTCCTCCACCATAAACGGGTCTTCCACCCACCGTGTAGAACAACAGACTGTCGTTTTTGGGGATGCTGTCCGCATCCATCATTTCCCCGTGACGGTAACGTTCCAACAAGTCGCTGTTGTAATCGTCAGAACCCTCATCGTACGGCTTCTGGATACAACGTCCGGAAGGTGTATAAAAACGGGCTACGGTCAAACGGATACCCGATCCATCCGAAAAGTTAATGGGTTCCTGGACAAGGCCTTTCCCAAAAGAACGGCGTCCGTACAAAGTACCCCGGTCGTTGTCCTGAATGGCTCCCGCAAAAATCTCACTGGAAGAAGCAGACACCTCATCAAGTAGGACCGCCAATTCCAAATGCTGGCACGAACCTCGGCCGTCAGCTTTGAAGTCCTGACGGGAACGGTTGCGGCCTTCCATGTAGACGATGTTGTCACCCCGGTGCAAGAACTCGTTGGCCAACAACAAAGCCTGGTCAAAATACCCACCGGTGTTGTCTCGCAAGTCAAACACCAGACGCGTCATCCCGGCTTTGATCAACCCGGGCACCAGACTCATGAACTCCGCATAACTGGTTCGTGTAAACTTGGAAAGTTTCATGTATCCGGTGGTATCGTTCATCATGTATGCAACATCGACACTTTTTACCGGTATTTTCCCCCGGGTAATCTCGTAAGGGATTTCAACTCCTTCCCGCAAAATCGACAAGGTCACCCGTGTTCCCGAGGGCCCCTTCATGCAACGGACCATGCTGTCCTGGGGAAATTTTACCCCAGCCACCTTACGGCCATCAATGCTGAGGATGCGGTCGCCCGGCAACAAACCGGCACGTTCAGAAGGACCTCCGGCTATCACAGAAGCAACGATGGCCGTATCCTCCGGCACATTGAACATGATGCCGATGCCGTCAAAATTACCTTGCAAATCCTCGTCGGCCTCCTGCAGTTCTGCCGGAGGAAAATACAACGAGTGCGGATCCAACTTTTTCAACACTTCCGGAAGCAGGCTCTCCGTCAAGGTCTTGTGATCCAAGGTATCAACATAGTGGCGGTCAATCTGTCTGAGAACCAGATCCAGCTTCTCCCAGTTGTGTTGTTCGCGCAGCAAAGACTGCATCTGCCGGATATCGGCAATGCGTGTAATCAAGCCGCCGACCAACAGGAGGACCACCGCATACAGGATATTCTTCAGTCGTTTGGAAACCATGGCTTTAGTATTGGACTACCTCAATGCCTGCCCGTATCAAAAGATCCAATCCATCGCGCACCCGGTAATCCTTGTGATACACCACGCGCTGGATACCGGCCTGGATGATGAGTTTGGAGCATTCCATGCAAGGAGCATCGGTCACATACAGGGTAGCACCGTTGCTGTTATTCCCAGACTTGGCAATTTTACTGATGGCATTCGCTTCTGCGTGAAGAACGCAGGGCTTGGTCAAGCCCTGTTCGTCCTCACACACGTTTTCGAAACCCTTCGGCATGCCGTTGTATCCATCCGAGATGATCATGTTGTCTTTGACAATCAAAGCACCCACCTGACGACGCACGCAGTAGGAATTCTTCGCCCAAACTGCAGCCATCTCCAGATAGCTCAAATCAAATTGCCGTTGTTTTTCAGGTCTCATATTAGCGTTGATACAAATAACGTTTGATACTCTTCTTCGGAGTCTTTTCAAACTCTTCGGGGAAGATTTCAATGTTCGCAAGCTTGCAGTAGTTCGGGAGTTCCTTGTTCAAGTCCACGATGCTTTCCTGCAACTTTTGTTGGAGTTTTGCACGATCCAGACCGTCGGCTTCCGCCATTTCCATGTCCGGATAGATCAAAGCCACCAAATTGCCATTGTCTTCGATCACCAGGGATTCGATGACGTACGGCATGTTGTTGATTTCGCTTTCAATTTCTTCCGGGTAGATATTCTGGCCGGAAGGTCCGAGGATCATGCTCTTCGAACGACCACGGATGTACAGGAATCCGTCTTGGTCCAACACACCCAAGTCTCCGGTACGGAACCATCCGTCTTCGGTAAAGGCATCGTTGGTTGCCTGCTCGTTCTTGAAGTAACCCAAGAAGACATTGTCCCCTTTGACTTGGATTTCACCGGCCTCGTTGATCGGGTCGTTGGAATCAATGCGCACCTGCATTCTCGGAGCAGGACGTCCGCAAGAATACAGACGAGCTTCGTTCCAAGGTGCATAGGTGATGATCGGAGCACATTCTGTCATGCCGTAACCCACGGTAAAGCGGAATCCGATGCGTTTGAAGAAGGCTTCGGCTTCGCGGTTGAAAGCGGCACCACCAATGATCACTTCGGCAAAACGGCCCCCAAAAGCGGTTTCCAATTCGCCGTTGATGCGTTTGTGAATAACTTCGTCAATCACCGGTAAGCGCAACAAATGCTTGAGGGCCTTGCGGTTGATAATGGGAACCAGTTTCTTCTTGTAGATCTTTTCAATCACCAACGGGACAGAAATGATAACATCCGGTTTCACACTTTCAAAGGCTTCCAAAATGATTTTCGGGGTAGGAAGGCGGGTCAAGAAATGCACGTGTGCACCGATGCACATTTCAAAGAAAAACTCGAACATCATACCGTACATGTGCGCGGTCGGCAACATGGATACCACGTTCGAAGCGTTATCCAATTGCGGGAACACTTCCATCGCAAACAGGACATTGGAGAGCAAAGCACGGTAAGGAATCATCACACCTTTTGAGAAACCGGAGGTTCCGGAGGTGTAGTTGATCATTGCCAACTCATCCGGTTGGTCTTCGTAATAGTTGATGCTTTCCGGTTGGAAGCTTCTCGGATATTTCTTTCCGAAAAGTTCGTTCAAGTGGTCCCGGGTATCCAAGATCTGATCGTTGGCCGCATAAAGCAACGAGAAGTCACGCAAAGCAATGATGGCATCCAAGTTCGGCATTTCGGGTTGGCTCAATCCTTCCCAAACAACATCTCCTACGAAGAGGATGCGGGATTCAGAGTGGTTTACCAAATGGTGTACGTTGGATGATTTGAATTCATGTAGAATCGGTACCGGAACAGCTCCATAGGTCAAAGCTGCTAAGAAAGCTACTCCCCAGTTCGCTTGATTTCGTCCACAGATGGAGACCCGGTCTCCCTTTTGCACGCCACAACGTTCAAACACAATGTGGATTTTCTCAATACGACGCGCCACATCCCTGTAATACAAAGTCACTCCTTTGTAATCAGACAATGCCGGACAATTCCAGTTTTTTCTGAAGCTGCTTTCCAGTAATTTATTCAATGATGCTGTCATAAAATATAGTTTTAGTTAAAAGCCTGTAAATAGCAGAGGTGTGAATACAAACCTCCTTGTTGGATCAATGTTTCGTGATTACCCCGTTCCACAATCTCCCCTTTTTGCAAAACGATGATTTCGTCAGCATGTTGGATGGTTGACAGACGGTGGGCAATCACCAGCGAAGTCCGGTTCTTCATCAAGGTTGTCAAAGCATCCTGTACCAGACGTTCACTTTCGGTATCCAAGGCAGAAGTTGCCTCGTCCAAAATCAAAATCGGAGGATTCTTCAACACCGCACGGGCAATCGCCAACCGTTGGCGTTGACCCCCGGAAAGTTTGGCGCCGCGGTCGCCGATGTTGGTGTCATAACCTTGCTCCAACTGCACAATGAACTCATCGGCATTGGCAATTTTGGCAGCTCGGATAACGTCCTCGCGGGTAACCCCAGGCATTCCGAACGCAATGTTGTTGTGCACGGTATCATTGAACAGAATGGCTTCCTGTGTCACAATACCCATCTGCGAAATCAGATCACGCAAAGGATATTTATCAATTTCGATACCATCCAGCAACAACCGGCCGCCGGTGATGTCGTAGAATCGGGGCAAAAGATCGGCAATGGTACTCTTTCCGGCTCCGGAAGGGCCTACCAACGCCACCATCTTGCCTTTCGGGATGGTAAAGCTGATGTCCTTCAACACCGGTTCTGCCTCATAGCGGAAGGATACATTTTGGAACTCGATGCTGTCTTTGAATTCTGTTAAAGCCACAGCATTCTTCTGATCCTTGATTTCGGACTCTTGGTCCAAGATGGCCAAGACGCGACGACCGGAAACCAAACCGCGTTGGATGCTCGCATAAGCATTCGCCATGGCTTTGGCCGGTTCCAGCACCCGCCAATAAAAACCGATGTACACAATGAACTCGGGCAGGGTCATGTTCAACTGACCGTTGATCTGCAAGACACCGCCACAGAACAACACGACAGCAGCCACCGAAATGCCGAGAAATTCGGACAGCGGGGATGCCAGTTCCTGACGGCTGAACATCGAACGGCTGACGCGTTTGTGCTCATCGTTGATGTTCTCAAAGCTGTCCTGAACATAGCCTTGGGCATTGAAAGCCTTGATGATGCGGATCCCCGAAATGGCCTCCTCAAACTGGCTGATGATGCGACCCAGCAAGGTCTGCGTAATCACTGCTTTGCGTTTGAGCTTGCGGGTGATGCCCCCAATGGCCAAAGCCGAAACCGGCAAGGTAATCAGGGTCACGATGGTCAACTGCGGCGACATGTAGAACAAACCCACCAGGAAGCCCAATACCAACAGGGGCTCCCGGAAAATGATGTGAAAACTGCTGGCCACGCTGTTTTGGACCTCATTCACATCGTTGGAAATACTTGAGAGGATGTCCCCCTTGCGTTGCGAGTGGTAATAGCCCACGTCCATGCCTGTCACCTTGACAAACAAATCGTGACGCAACTTTTTCATGATGTGCGTCTTCATGTTCACCAGCACCCGTTGCGACAGGTAGCGGGTCAAATTGGACAAGAAGGAAGCAGAAATCAAAATCAAACAAACGAAGACCAAACCCCGCAACACCCCCTTGGCCAACATTACCTTCGTCAGGTAATACTGAAAAAGGGCGTTCGCATAATCCACTGAAAAAGCAAATTCCGGAAGGACGGTCACCTGCTGAACATCATCTGGAGTAAAGAGAACCGTCAACAACGGATTGATCAAAGCATAATTGGCCACACCAAACAAGACCGACAAAATGGAGAGTGTCAGGTAACTCGGCCAAAACCGGCGGTAGGGCTTGGCATAGGCCAACAATCGTTTAAATGTATCCATGATTCTGTAAACTTCTTATCTATAACGCTTAAATTCGCCTGTTTTCAAATTCAATATCATGTCTTTACCGGCCTTCGTCCGCACCACCACTTCTTGTTTGGAATGGACGACACATTTGGAATCCGGCATCAACTCATGGCGGTCAAAATCAGCCACGGGCTTACCCAGAGCATCGTAAATCAAGGTCCGGTACGAGGTCCTCAACACCCAATAATAGGCATCTCCCAATTTGGTACGCTCCGGCATCGTGCGGATTTTTTCGGAAACGGTGATTTCGTTCCATCCCTTGGCCGGTTTGCCGGCCTTGTTGTACAGACGCAGGGTGTTGTCGGTGTGCAAGACCAAGAAGCGGAATTCTCCCGAACCATCCTTGTCGTACACCAAGGGGCCCAACAGAACTTCGTGCGCCAGCTTCACCGGGAACGGAGCAACCCAACGGCCCACACGGTCCAACAGACAAAGTTGATAACCGCCCGCAAAGGCCATCTGCAACTTGTTGTTGCTAAAATAATCGATCTGGGTTACCGATCCGGCAATGGGAGCGGAGAAAGGCACAGACCACAGGGATTTGCGGTTGTGATCCTGGTAAGAGATGGCGTTGTTCTTGTATTGGGAAACCCAATTTCGCTTGCCATTGATAAAGTTCTTCACCGGATAGGGTCCGGCAGGAATGTCAATCGGTGTATCGTCCACATACACTGGTTTTTCGTCTTCTGACTTTCTGGGCGGAACGGGCAACGTCGCCGTCTGCTCCAACAGACAAGCCCCCTGCATGCGCAGTCCGGACTTGGAAGGATGGAACGACAATCCCAGGAAAGCCAGGTTGTGTTCGGTAACCGACTTCCACAAAGGCGCGGCATACGCTTCGCGGAGAAGTCGTTTCAGGGGTTGTTCAGACCGATTCAAGTTTACCATCGACGCAAGAATCGGGGTTTCCTCCAAAAGGGATCCCACAGCGGTTTGCGCCAGGTAGTCGGCCCACGTAAAATAAACCTCTCCCTGCATCTGCTCCTTCAAGGCAGACAGTGCTTTTTGCGAACCGATAACCACGGTTGCACCCACGTTCATCACACTGGCTTCGTCTGCTATTTGGAAGATCTTGCCCAACAGGGCTCCCAGATAACCAGGGAAAGCATAATTTTCAATCGAGAAAGCTTCTCCAAAGGATTGGGATGCGCCACACTGCAGCAACACAACGGTTTCGGGAGCCTCTTCTACCGGAATCTCTGCCGCAGCCACAGCCACCGGCTTGAGATCCAGGAACCAAGCTTGGGGATTCAAGTTTTTCCCCAATTTTTTCTCGGCTTCGGACTTGCGCTTGGTGTAGCCCATGCCTCGGTTCTGAGCTCCCAAGAAGGCCTCATAGCCTTGAAGATAAGCTGCAAAATCTTTGGGTGCCAGGACCAGGGTCCAATGGGTATTGTACGGAAGGATGCGCCACAACTCGTGCGATGCTGCCGATTGACTGCCCAAGGAAGTCCAATAATAATCCTCCGGATTTGCCGCATAAAAATGTCCGGAAAAATTCACTGCATTCGGAGTGCATTGCAAATCCAACACCGACCATTGACTCAACAACGCCGCAAACGAAGCACTTCCAAGCCCCCCCGCATTGAAGAGGCCGGAGTAAAGTTTGCCAATGTTGTCGTGGTTCACATACACCACCGGTTGCGAAGCAGACAAGGCGGTGGATTGGACAAAATCAGCATTGTCCAGAATGGAGGATTCAGAGCCCAAGTGACGCAACGAAGATTCCAACACCACTTGAGAAGTGCTAGCCAGCAAGTAATTGCCGTACACAGCATAGGTCACAGCCGGCACCGTTGAACGGTACAGCACCGTGTTGTCATACCGTTTTTCAACCACGCCCTGACAAGAGCGGTCCAAACCAGACATCACCTCTGCACGCTGCTCTTCCTCCAACAACATCACCAGCAACCAGGAGACTTGGTTCTTGCTGGAATAATGGACAGAGAGCAAGATCGGCTGCTCGTTGCACAAAGCCGGGATGACTTGATGAAAGTCCCGCATCCGGGACTCATAGGGAGTTTGGAATTGATTCAACGACTCCAAGTCCTCAAAATGAAAGACAACCGCCGCATCCGTCGGAACGGCACAAAAGATGTCCCGTCTTCCGTCTTCCGTGACAGTCGTGGTCGTTGTTGTTGAATACAGGTTAAACAATACAAGACCGATGGCCACCAAAAGAATGGTGGCCAAGGCCGTAGAGAGAATAAGCAGCTTCTTATTCATAGTGTTTAGAAGGGAAGATCGTCTTCCTGATCGTTCAAATCAGAGCCACTCAAGATCGGTGCAGAAGCAGCCGGAGCCTCGGTGGGAGCCGGTGCTGCCGGAGCTGCAGCTACCGGAGGTACTTGGGTCTCGGTATTGCGGTCGATGCGCCAAGCACGCACATCGGTGTACCAACGACCATTGTATTCACGGGATTCAATGTTCAACGAAAACCGCAAGGTTTCTCCTTCTGCAAAATTCTTCAGTTCCGCAATTTTGTCGGCACCCCAAACATTCATACAAATCTTCCGGGGGTACATGTCCAAGGTTTCAACGATGAACTCCTGTTTGCTCCATTCGCCTCTGGAACTGCTGCCGGACTGAACAGGCATTTTCTGAATCAGTCTGGCCACTAAATCCAATGCCATAGTTATTCTTTAACAGGGTTAACTTTTACCAATTCTACATCGAAAATCAGCACAGAGTTACCCGGGATTCCTTGGTAAGTTTGAGGGCCATAACCCAACTCAGCCGGGATGAACAATTGGATTTTACCACCTTCACCGATGAGTTTCAAACCTTCGGTCCAACCTTTGATCACGCGGTTCAAGGGGAAAGATACGGGTTCTGCACCTTCTGCGGTTTGATCGAATACAACACCATCCAAGAAACGGCCAGTGTAGAATACGCTCACCACGTCTTCGTCTTGGGTTGCTTTCACGTCGCTACCGGGTTCAATGATGCGGTATTGCAAACCTGAATCGGTTACTTGCACACCTTCTTCGCTTTTATTCTTTTCCAAGAAAGCAACGCCATCAGACAAGTTTTTGTCCATCAAGAAACCTTGACGATCCATCAAATAACTGCTGATTACTTGGTTCACTTGATTTTCTGCAATCTTGGTTTCTTCTTCGTTCAAGAAAGCTTTCAAACCGGTCATCACTTCATTGTAGTTGACTTCACCGATACCAGAACCTTTGATGGTTCCACCCAACCACATACCCAAAGCATAGCTCACTGAGTCAATACGTGCTTCTGATGCGAACAAAGATTCGTTCGGATCTGCGATGGAATAGTTGTTGGAGCAAGCGCCGAGCGCCAAAGTAGCTGCTGCTGCAAAAGCAAGTGCCACATTTTTCATTGTCTTTTTCATAAACTTATTGAATTATTAATTGTTTTTCTTTTCTGAGCGAGTGGTCATTCCTACAAAAATCAAACCACACACAGCGGCAACCACGGAGGTAATCAAAATCGTTGCCTTTCCCAAATCAATGTAGGCTGGATCTGTGAACGCAAGGTTGTCAATGAAGATGGACATCGTAAAACCGATCCCTCCAATCACGCCCACGCCCAAGATCTGCATCCAGCGGGTTCCTGCCGGAAGATCTGCCAACCGCAGTTTCACGGCCAGGAAGCTCATCAGGAAAATGCCGATGGGCTTGCCCAACAACAGACCCAAGAAAATACCCGGAATCAAAGCCGACACTCCGTCTCCTCCTCCCAGCATCGAACCGTTGAACAACACACCCGCATTCGCCAACGCGAAAACCGGCATGATGAAGAAGGTTACCCAGGGATGCAAGGCGTGTTCGAAACGGTGCATCAAGGGACTGATGCCACTGACATTCTGGTCGATCCGGTGCAACAACATTTGCTGCTCGGGATTAGCCAACACATCCACTTCTCCACTGCAAGTATCTTTGAAACGTTGCAACAAATAACGCATTTGCACATTGAAACGCACTTCGTTGACCGTTGTTTTGGACGGAATCATCATGGCAAGAATCACCCCAGCGATGGTCGCGTGAATGCCCGAACAGTACACAAAATACCACAAGAACAGACCCGGCAACAAATAATACAAGGGATGGCGCAAACGGCTGCGGTTGAAGATGAAAAGCAACACCACCACCAACGCAGCATAGAACAAATAATTCAGATGCAAGTCGTGGCTGGGATAGAAAATTGCCAATACCAGAATGGCTCCCAAGTCATCCACAATGGCCAAAGCCGTCAAGAAAACCTTGGCTCCCAACGGAACACGGTCGCCCAGCAACGAGAGCACGCCCAAAGCGAACGCGATATCGGTAGCCATCGGAATTCCCCATCCGGAAGCGGTGGGTTCGCCCGCATTGAACAAAGAATAGATCAACGCCGGAACCACCATTCCCCCCACAGCCGCAAAAATGGGCAAGACAGCCAAACGGAGGGAGCGCAACTCGCCCACCATCATTTCGCGTTTGATTTCCAACCCAACGACAAAGAAGAAAATGGCCATGAGACCGTCATTAACCCAATGCAGCAAGGACATTTCCAATTGGAAAGATCCGATGCTCAGGCCAATAGGTGTGTGCCAGATTTCGGTAATGTGTTGCAAAGCCGGAACATTGGCAAACAACAATGCCAACACGGCACAAATCATCAACAGGATTCCCCCAGTGGAGGAATTATGCACAAAGTGCTCAAAAGAACGCCGCATGTCAGCAGCAAAGCGGTGACTAACAAAGCCTCTACGTGTTTTTTCCATCTGGCAAATTTAGTTATTTTTTTGTGTTTGCCCAACGGGTGTGCTGAATCAACTTGAACAAAATCCGTGCTCCCACATTCGCGTCCCACTCTCCTTCTGCGGCCGGAGCCACTTCACAAAGGTCAAAACCCACAATGCGCTTTCCGGAGGCAGAAATACGGGCCAAAAGGTATTCCGCTTCAGCAAACTCCAATCCACCGGGAACCGGAGTACCCGTTCCCCCGCAATAAGCCGGCAACAAACCATCGATATCAAAGCTGATGTACACCTGCTCCGGCAACGCCGCTACAATCTCATCACAAATTTTACCCCAAGTCTCACCCTCAAACAGACGACGACGTACGGCCGCATCCGGGAAAGCTGTGATCCGGTCGTTTGAACGGATGAGCGCATCCTCTTGCTCGCAATAATCACGAATACCCACTTGGACCAGTTGTTTCACCTGCGGGATCTGACGCAGGGCATTGAACATAATGGACGCATGGGAATAGGTAAATCCTTCGTAGGCATCCCGCAAATCCGCATGGGCATCGATGTGCAAAATACCGAATTCACCGAAGTGCTCCGCAGCCGCTTTCATACCGCCCAACGGAGAACTGTGGTCTCCCCCCACGATACCGACAATCTTTCCTTCCTTGTGTTGTTGGGCAACCGCCTCGTACACGTATTGGTTTACCCGATCGGACAAAGCATTCACACGTTCCAACAAAGCAGGATCCGCCTCTTCGCCTTCTTCCAAAGCCCCGATGATGGTCTCCGCACATTCCCGAGCCTCTTCGTTCATCGTTGCCAGATCCTCGTTGAAGGGCAAGGTACCCACACGGGCCTTCCATGCTTCCGGCACATAGGGATCAAACAAGTCCACTTGCAACGAAGCATCCAGGATCGCTTGCGGACCCGCTGCCGTACCGGCCCCGTACGAAACGGTGGCATCCCAAGTCACAGGCAACAAATTAATTTCCGCATCCTTCGCTTCTACTTGCAACCCAAAATAATTGCCGTTGGCTACCCCTATGTCGTTGGGATTGAATTCTTTTTCCATAATTTGTCAGGTTTTAGAGTCAGATAAGTTCCTTTTAAAAAAACTTAAAAAATTTTGTCAAGATTAAACTAATAGGTAATTTAGTTGCCACAAAGGTAATAAATATGCAGATTACTTCAGAAGAATTACGGGCTAAATTAAAGGAGTTTTTCGGTTTCAACGCATTCAAAGGAGACCAGGAAGAGATTATAAAACACCTCATTTCGGGACAGGACGCCTTCGTCTTAATGCCCACCGGAGGAGGCAAATCTCTCTGCTACCAACTGCCTGCTTTGGTCATGCCGGGCACGGCCATTGTCATTTCTCCGCTGATTGCCTTGATGAAGAACCAAGTTGATGCCATCCGGGGATTCATTTCCAACCAGGAAGGCATTGCCCACTTCCTCAATTCCTCCCTGAACAAATCCCAGCTGACCGAGGTTCGGAACGACTTGCTCAGCGGCGTGACCAAATTGTTGTACGTCGCTCCCGAGTCCCTGACCAAAGAAGCCAATGTTGAGTTGCTCAAACAACTGAACATTTCCTTCTATGCCATCGATGAAGCCCACTGCATCTCCGAATGGGGACACGATTTCCGCCCGGAATACCGCCGCATCCACGAAATCGTCGAAGAAATCGGCACCGCCCCCATCATTGCCTTGACCGCTACGGCCACCCCGAAGGTACAAGCAGACATCCAAAAGAACCTGGCCATGAACCAGGCCCGCGTCTTCAAATCCTCGTTCAACCGCAGCAACCTTTATTACGAACTCCGCGACAAAACCAACATCAAGAAAGAGATTGTCAAATACATCAAGGCCAATCCCCACAAATCCGGCATCATCTATTGCCTCAGCCGCAAGAAGGTGGAAGAAATCGCCGAATTGTTGAACGTCAACGGCATCAAGGCCCTTCCCTACCACGCCGGTATGGACGCAGCCACCCGTGCCAAGAACCAGGACATGTTCCTGATGGAAGAGGTGGACGTGATTGTGGCTACCATTGCCTTTGGTATGGGCATTGACAAACCGGACGTACGTTTTGTCATCCACTACGACATCCCGAAGAGCCTGGAGGGCTATTACCAGGAAACTGGACGGGCCGGTCGTGACGGACAAGAAGGACAATGCATCGCATTCTATAGTTACAAAGACATCCTCAAGCTCGAGAAATTCATGCAGGGCAAACCCCTGGCAGAACAAGAAATCGGCAAGCAATTGCTCCTGGATACCGTGGCTTATGCAGAAACCAATCGCTGCCGTCGGAAGATTCTCCTGAACTACTTTGGGGAAGAATATGACCTTGACAATTGCGGTCACTGCGACAACTGTCTGCATCCCAAGGTACAATTCAACGGTCAAGAGGACATGTTGACGGTCATTGACCTGATCGAATCCATGAAAGAGCAGTTCAAAATGGAACACCTGGCCAACATCCTGGCCGGTGTGACCAACTCGCTCATCAAATCCTACAACCACCACACCCACGAACTCTACGGTGTCGGCAAAGACAAAGGCGCCCGCCACTGGCTGGCCGTCATCCGCCAAGGCATCGTCCTGCATTTGCTTGACAAAAACGTAGAAACCTACGGTCTCATCTCCGTCACCCCGGAAGGAAAGGCATATTACGAAAACCCGACCCCGCTGATGCTCACCGAAGACCGTGAATTCGCAGACGGTGACGACGACGACGATGACACCCTGCTCATCGGCAACACCAAACACGCCAACCAAAGCGGGGGCGACCCGGTGCTGCTGGCCATGCTCAAGGACCTGCGCCACTCCATGTCCAAACGGAAGAACTTACCACCGTTTGTCATCTTCTCCGATCCCTCGTTGGACGACATGTCCATCAGTTACCCCATCACCTTGGACGAACTCAAAAACTGCCAAGGCGTTGGTGAGGGCAAAGCCCGCAAATTCGGCAAAGAATTCGTGGACCTCATCGCCAAGTACGTAGAAGAAAACGATGTGATGCGTCCCGATGATTTCGTGGTCCGTTCCATTGTGAACAAGTCGGCCAACAAGGTGTACATCATCCAGAACATTGACCGGAAGATTCCGCTCGAAGACATTGCCGATGCCCGCAACATGGACTTCCTGCAATTGCTCGAAGAAATTGAAGCCATCGTCAACTCGGGCACCAAACTCAACATTGATTACCACATCCGCCAATTCATCGACGAAGACAAAGTCGACGATATCTACTCCTACTTCCGCGAAGAAGCTACCACCGATTCCATCCAAGTTGCGATGAAGGAATTGGGCCACGACTTCACCGAAGAAGAAGTCCGGATCGTCCGTATCAAATTTATGTCTGATTTAGGGAACTAGCAGTACGCGATTTTCCTCCTCTTTCCGCCACCAAGTTTGTTGTCGTTTTGCATAACGACGGGAGTTTCTTTTGATCAGTTCGACCGCTTCTTCCAGGGAAACATTGCCATCAAAGTAGGCAAATAACTCCTTGTATCCCACAGTATTGAGTGCAGGCATGTGGCGGTAGCACAAAAGCGATTCCGCCTCCGCCAACAAACCGTCCGCCATCATGATGTCCACGCGCCGATTGATGCGGTCGTACAGTTCTTCCCGCTCCCGATCCAAATAGATTTTACGGATCCGGAAAGGCCGCTGTTTGCGAACCTGGGTCTTGAACGAAGAAAATTTCCGTCCGGTCATCAACGTTACCTCCAAGGCCCGGACGATGCGCTGGTGGTTGGCCAAGTCAATGCTTTCGTACGATTCCGGGTCCAGCATTTTCAATTCCATCCGCAACGACTCAATGCCTTCTTCCTGCAAACGGCGCATGAGTTCCGCCCGCAACGTCTGATCGGCTTCCGGGAAGTCATCCAACCCGTTGCACAAGGCATCGATGTACAAACCGGATCCCCCACACATCACCAAGTGATCGTGGGTCTTGAACAACTCCTCCAGCAACGCCAAAGCCTCCAGCTCGTACTTGCCGGCCGTGTAGTAATCCGTCACGGAATGGGAAAAAATAAAATAATGCTTGACCTGACGCAACTGCTCCTCGGAAGGAGGGGCCGTTCCAATCTTCATCTCTTTGAAAATCTGACGGGAATCACAAGAAATCACAGGAGAACCGTATTCCTTCGCCATTTCGATGGAATAATCGGTTTTCCCGACAGCCGTAGGCCCAAAAATAAGAATCAGCTCCTTCTCTTGCATCGGACCTAGTCTTCCTCTGCGGCAGCCGCATCGGACTCAAATACACTTTCTGTCTCGGGAAAGTCTCCAAAATCCTCTTCATCGGCTGCAAACTGCGACGGCGCAACGCCCTTTTCCAGGACAGTACGAGGATAGGATGCCCACGGGAGTTCCTCCGCTTCCGACAAATAAGTCAACTGCAGATAACGGCCAGAGTTCAGGTCAAAGACATAATTCAGCACGGTTTCGCCGCGCTCCAACGTCTTCTCCAGCGAAACCGAATCCATGGAGCCATCGCCCATATCGAAAAGGCCGTATTCACTGCACAAAACTCCGTCTTGGTCCAAGGCTTCAAACACCACCATCTGATCCGGGGCAAAACCCAGGTCAAATCGCAGGAACTCATGAAGTTTGTACAACTTCATCTCACTTCTAATTTCGTATTCCCGCAAGAAAGCCTTGTTGCCGGGGACGGTTGCTTTGTATTTCAGTAGCATATTCTCGAGTTTTTTGGATATTCTGTACAGCAACCAAAGGTACGACTTTTTGCACAATCCACAAATTTTGGTTACTTTTACACGTTGATATGAGTGCCCTCGAAAAAACGTCTTCGGATACGTACAAAAGCATTTCTTTGCCTTCCCAAGGCAGCTACAAAGACAACGGCAGTAAATTTCTGGCGTTCGCTTTCCCCGTTGAAACCGAGGCACAAATCAAAGAACACGTTGCCGCCCTCAAAAAGGAATACTTCGATGCCCGTCACCATTGCTACGCCTATCGCCTGGGACACACCGGAGAGCCTTGGCGTGCCAACGACGACGGAGAACCGTCCTCCTCCGCCGGCCGTCCCATTCTCGGCCAACTCCTCTCCCGCGAATTGAGCGACATCCTGGTGGTGGTCGTCCGCTACTTTGGAGGCATCAAACTCGGCATCCCCGGCTTGATCCGGGCCTACAAAGAATCCACCACGGACGCCTTGAACAATGCCCAGATCATTGAGAAAATTGCAGGCACCCACTACCGGATTGTCTTTCCTTACGAAGCCATGAACAGTGTCATGAAAGTACTGAAAGACATGGGACTGGAACCCTCCCAACAGGATTTCAACCTGGAGTGCTCCCTGCTGATCCGCGTACGTCTGCGCGATGAGGAAACCTTCCTGGAACGCATCGTCAAAGCCGGTGCCCGAACCGAACTTTTTGAAACAACAAATCCTATATCATAACACCATGGCGAAGAGTTTAATTTCCATTCACGACTTCTCGAAAGAAGAAATACTCCACATCCTGGAGGTGGCTCGGGAATTTGAACAAAACAAATCTCAGACATTCTTGAGCGACAAGGTCATCGCTTGCATCTTCTTTGAGCCCTCAACCCGTACCCGTCTCAGTTTTGAAACCGCATCCAACCGCTTGGGTGCCCGGGTGATTGGCTTCCCCGACGCCGGCAACACCAGCGTCCGCAAAGGAGAATCCCTGAAAGACACCATCAAAATGGTTTCCAATTATGCCGACTTGATTGTGATGCGTCACCCCCTCGAAGGCAGTGCCCGCTACGCTTCAGAAGTAGCCTCTGTACCGGTGATCAACGCGGGCGACGGTGCCAACCAGCACCCGACCCAAACCTTGTTGGACCTCTACTCCATCCGCGAGACCCAAGGCACCTTGGACAACCTGACCATCAACATGGTCGGTGACTTGAAATACGGCCGTACCGTACACTCCTTGCTACAGGCAATGTCGCATTTCTCGCCCTCGTACATCTTCACCGCTCCGGAAGAGTTGAAATTGCCCGAAGAATACAAAACCTTCCTGCAACAGAACCACATCCCCTACACCGAGACCCTGGATCTGAACGAATACCTTCAAAGCACGGACATCCTCTACATGACCCGTGTCCAACAAGAGCGTTTCACCAACCCGATGGAGTACGAAAAAGTGAAAAACATCTACCGCCTGGATGCCGCTATGCTCAAGGGAGTTCGGGACAACCTGAAGGTTCTCCACCCGCTGCCGCGCCTCACTGAGATTGCCAACGACGTGGACGAAACTCCCCATGCCTATTATTTCAAACAAGCCGAAAATGGCGTGTACGTCCGCATGGCCATCATCGCATACCTCTTAGGAAAACGATAATTGAACGACCTATGGAAACAAGAGAAAAAGAAGTATTGAAAGTGAGTGCCATCAACAACGGCACCGTGTTGGACCACATCCCCTCCGAACAATTGTTCCGGGTCATTGACATTCTGCGCCTGAACCATTCCCAAAACTCCATCACCTTCGGAATGAATTTGGACAGCAAAACCTTGGGCAGCAAGGCCATCATCAAGATCAGCGACCGCTTCTTTGAAGATGATGAAATCAACCGCATTGCCCTGATTGCGCCCAACGCATCGATGAACATCATCCGAAACTTTGAGGTCATTGAAAAGCGCGTGCTTTCCATCCCGGAGACCATTACCGGCATTGCCCGCTGCATGAACCCGGTCTGCGTCACCAACCACCAGGAAATCGAAACCAAGTTCAAAACCGTCGAAAAGGACGGCAACATCGAGTTGCGCTGCCACTACTGTGAAAAGACCACTGAACTGAAAGACTTAAAAATCATCTCGAGCAACCGTTAAACTATTTATATTAGAAAATTTTTCATACCTTTGGCCTTTAGTACAAAAACATTATCAGACTACATAATTAACTCAATTTTATGAAAAAAGCTTACAATTTCAATGCGGGTCCCTGCGTATTGCCGAAACCCGCTATCGAGGCTGCTATCAACGCCTTGCAAGACTTCAAAGGAACCGGTATGTCCGTAATCGAAATCTCTCACCGTACCAAAGAGTGGGAAGCTGTTATGGAAGAATGCCGCAGCTTGTGGAAAGAATTGTTGAACATTCCTGACAACTACAGCGTAGTATTCTTGGGTGGTGGTGCTAGCCTCCAATTTCTCTATGTAGCCATGAACTTGTTGGAAAACAAAGCCGGTTACTTGGAAACTGGTGTTTGGGCTAAAAAAGCATTGAAAGAAGCTAAAGGTTTGGGCAATGCTGTTTGCATCGCTTCTTCAGCAGACAAAACTTACAGCTACATCCCGAAAGGATACGAAATCCCCACCGATTTGGACTACTTCCACATCACTACCAACAACACCATCTACGGTACTGAAATCCACGAAGATATGGACTGCCCCGTTAACTTGGTAGCCGATATGTCTTCTGACATCATGAGCCGTCCCGTTGACGTTAGCAAATACGCTTTGATCTACGGTGGTGCACAAAAGAACGTAGGTCCTGCAGGTGTGATCTTCGCAATCATCCGCAACGATGTTCTCGGTAAAGTTAGCCGTTACATCCCCACCATGTTGGACTACAGAACTCACATCGAAGGTGAATCTATGTACAACACTCCTCCGGTATTCCCGATCTTCGTAATGAACGAAACCTTGAAATGGGTGAAGAGCGTAGGTGGTTTGGAAGTTATTCACCAAATGAACAAAGAAAAAGCTGCTTTGTTGTACAACGAAATCGACCGCAACTCTTTGTTCGTAGGTACCGCTGCTAAAGAAGACCGCTCTTTGATGAACGTTTGCTTCGTAATGGCTCCGGGTCACGAAAACCTCCAAGACGAATTCTTCGCATTTGCTAAAGAAAGAGGTATGGTAGGTATCAAAGGTCACCGTTCAGTAGGTGGTTTCCGTGCTTCTATCTACAACTCTTGCCCGAAAGAAGACGTAGAAGCTTTGGTTGCTTGCATGCAAGAATTTGAACAATTGCACAAATAAGAAATACGAACGAACATGAAAGTACTTGTAGCTACTGAAAAACCTTTCGCAAAAGCTGCCGTTGACGGTATCCGCGAAATCGTAGAAGGTGCTGGCCACACTTTGGCTCTCCTCGAAAAATATGCTTCTGCTGACGAATTGTTGAACGCTGTGGCTGATGCAGACGCATTGATCGTTCGTTCAGACAAAGTTACCCGCGACGTAGTAAACGCTGCCAACAACTTGAAAATCGTGGTTCGCGCAGGTGCTGGTTTTGACAACCTCGACCTCCCCGCTTGCACCGAAAAAGACATCGTTGCTATGAACACTCCGGGTCAAAACTCCAACGCTGTTGCAGAACTGGCTGTAGCAATGATGGTGTACATGTCTCGTAACCAATTCACTTCAGGAACCGGTTCTGAATTGAAAGGTAAAACTTTGGGTATCCAAGCTTACGGTAACGTAGGACGCTTGGTAGCAAACATCGCCAGAGGTTTCGGTATGAACATCATGGCATTTGACCCCTTCGTTCCCGCTGAAAAAATGGAAGCTGAAGGCGTAACCGTTGCTGCTACCTTGGAAGACCTCTACAAAAACTCAAACTTCATCTCTTTGCACATCCCTGCAACTCCGCAAACCAAAGGCTCTATCGGACGCAACTTGATGTCTTTGATGCCGAAAGGTGGTTGTGTAGTGAACACTGCCCGCAAAGAAGTGATCAACGAAGAAGAATTGATCGCTGTATTGGCAGAACGCGAAGACTTGAAATACATCACCGATATCGCTGCTGACAGACAAGCAGAATTGAACGAAAAATTCGGAAAACGCGTATTCGCAACCCCGAAGAAAATGGGTGCAGAAACTGCAGAAGCCAACATCAACGCTGGTCTCGCAGCTGCTAACCAAATCGTTAAATTCTTCGCTACTGGCGACACTACTTTCCAACTCAATAAAAAATAATCGTAACCATGGTAAAAGTTAAACCCTTTGCAGCGGTTCGCCCGCCCAGAGAAATTGCCAGCGAAGTTGCATCCCGTCCCTACGACGTGTTGAACTCTCAAGAAGCGAAAGCGGAAGCTGGTGAAAAGTCTCTTCTCCACATCATCAAACCGGAGATTGACTTCGATCCCATTGCAGACGAGCACTCACAACCCGTTTACGACAAAGCCGTTGAAAACTTCAAAACTTGGCAAGAAAAAGGTTGGTTGGTACAAGATCCCAAGGAATACTACTACGTATATGCACAAACCATGGATGGCCGCACCCAATACGGTTTGGTAGTATGTGCAAATGTAGAAGACTACATGACCGGCAAGATCAAAAAACACGAATTGACCCGTAAAGACAAAGAAGAAGACCGTATGATCCACGTTCGCATCCAAAACGCGAACATTGAACCGGTATTCTTCGCTTACCCTGACAACAACGAAATCAACGAAATCGTTGAACGCACTGTTAAAGGAAAAGAAGCTGAATACGATTACGTAGCAGAAGACGGCTTCGGCCACCACTTCTGGGTAATTGACAACGATGCTGACATCGCTCGCATTACCGAGATCTTCGCTACCATCCCTGCATTCTACGTAGCAGATGGTCACCACCGTACAGCTGCTGCTGCTTTGGTGGGTGAAGAAAAACGCAAACAAAACCCGAACCACACCGGTGACGAAGAATACAACTTCTTCATGGCCGTTGTGTTCCCGGAAAGCCACTTGAAAATCATTGACTACAACCGTGTAGTGAAAGATTTGAACGGCATGACTCCGGCTGAGTTCTTGCAAAAATTGGAAGCTGACTTCATCGTAGAAGAAAAAGGTGCTGACATCTACGCTCCCGCAGGTTTGCACAACTTCTCTATGTATTTGGAAGGCAAATGGTACTCTTTGACTGCAAAAGAAGGCACCTACAACGATGCTGACCCGATCGGTGTTTTGGACGTAACCGTATGCTCAAACTTGATTTTCGACAAATTGTTGGACATCAAAGACCTCCGTACTTCTAAACGCATTGACTTCGTAGGTGGTATCCGCGGTTTGGGCGAACTCTCACGTCGCGTTGACTCTGGTGAAATGGTTGCTGCCTTTGCTTTGTATCCCGTGTCTATGAAACAACTCATCGACATCGCTGATACTGGCAACATCATGCCTCCGAAAACCACCTGGTTCGAACCGAAATTGCGCAGCGGTTTGGCAATTCACAAATTGTCATAATCAATCGCCGAGTCGATCCATAACAAAGGCCAGTCCTCGCGGACTGGCCTTTTCATTTATCCCCTCATCTCGATCAGAACGACACCTGGTAACTGATGCTGGGCATGATGGGGAACAACGACACTGACTTCCAGAGATCATCCTCCGTATCATAGAAAATACTGAATATATTATGCCTGTTCATCACGTTGTAGATTCCCAGGTTCAACTTATGCGTCACACGCGGCTTTTCAAATACAGCATAACACCCCACATCCAACCGCATAAAATCCTTCAGGCGAAAATTGTTGATTCCCTCATAATAATCCAAGTCCACACGATGGTCTGTTCCTGGCAGAATACCATCATAATGAGCCGACTTTACACTCTCCAAATGTCCACTCTGATAAGTAAAGAAAAGGTTTGCTCCCACCTTCCGATGCTCTTCCTCCCAGAACAAGTAGTCCATGGTAAGGTTCAACACGTGAGGACGATCGTATTTTGCATAAAAAGGAACACCTTTGTTAACCTCCTCAAAATGCCGATCCGTCCGGGAATAAGTATAAGCCAAATGATAATTGAACGTTTGACCAACCTTCTGATAAAGGAACTCAATCCCCTTTGAAGTCCCACTACCTGTCTTGATAGACTCAACCCACTGTGTTGTACCGCTCCCAAAGAACAAAGTCGGTTCTGAAAAATAAACCAAATCCTGCATTGTCTTATAGTATGCCCCCAACGATAGGCTATGTTGACCCAAGCAGGTCAACAGCCCCAGGTACGCTTGCTGGGAAGTCTCTGGACGGAAGGGCAGATCAGCCGGGATCAACAAATCCAGAGACCAGCCCAAGGGAACCCCTTCTAATGTATGATGATATTGAGTCAAATAATCATACGTCGCCTCTATTCCCAACCACGGAGCGATAAAGTACCGTCCTGAAAAGCTGAATTCAGGATTTAGTCTCCAATAACTGAGCGTCCTCAGCTTCTGATCCTTGTTATGATAATAATTCAGGCGTCCGGCAAGCAACAAGTTCACCTTATTCTTGCGATCATAACGAACCTCCCCATAGGCATTGGCAAACAGACTCTGAGCCAACATGGGCTGGACCACGCCCTGTGCTTCCGCACCCAATACTTTGGTAGAGCCAGGCTTGTAGGACATATCGGAAAGGCGAACACCAAACTGATAACTCAGACCCGACTCCTGCCACGCCCGATACTTCAAATGGGCTGCCAGTTCCCCAATATCAGAGAACATCCCCAGTTCATTATAAGTACCACCAAAAATGAGATCCCGTCGCTGCTCATTCTGATAATGGTTCAAAGAAAACTGCATGGACAATTCCCGGTTGGTATCCAGATCATAGCTCCACTCCAGGTTGCCAATTAAATTTCCCCACCCCATCGACTCATTTCCCGTTTCCGTGGGATAACTGAAACTATCGCTACTGTAGAAAACACTTCCTCGTATAGTCTGCCGACTGCCCACGCGCCAGGTCAACTTCCCGAAGGCATCATAAACGCCCACTTTGTAACCATTGATTCCAACGACCAGTGGAGACATCCTCGCAGAAGCCACAACAGACAATACATCTTTCACCAAAGGAGCAGATACATACCCACCAAGAATGAAATTACTCACGGAACCCTCTCCTTCCAAGTGGCTAAAATTCCCATCTTTGGTACGCACCGAGGTATGTGATGCAAGCATATTATAACTGTCCCCACCAAAGCCCCCAACCGTAAAATCCACATCCTTAATGATGGAATTAGGGAAGGCCGTCGTCAAGCCCAACAGGTGTGAATACCCGAACAACCGGACTCCATCCAGCGTTACGGCATTGTGTCCAAGATTTCCGCCCCGCACATAAAAAGCCGAAGAGCCCTCTGACCCTGCCGCAATACCCGGCATCGTCTGAACCATTTTCAGCACATCCCCCTCTCCAGCCACACTGATGATGCGCCGGCTTGCCTTCAGATCCAAGGAACGAAGCCCTACCTGCTGTACCATTCTCACCTGATCCGCAACGGCATACGCTGTCTCCAAAGTATCAGAAATACCTTCCTGTCCCCAAACAGAATTCCACACAAGGAATGTCGCAAAAAATATCACACAAATTCGTTTCATAGCACCTTCTAATACTAACTAATTCTCATATTCACAGTCAAACTGAGGAACAAGTCGGATCATCAACTCCTCGTCAAGTAGAGGTATTGATGGTAAAACAGGGTCGTCTATATAACGTTTCCAATATTTGTCTTGAAAATATTTTCCGGGTTTCCAATGCAAAAATACCGCCGGCTGATCCGGGTAATATTTAATCCGGATATAGGGCTCTTCAGGATTTAAGGCAGAAAGATATCCTCGAATTTCATCATTTTCCTCATCAATCTCCACATAGGGCAACGAGAAGTCCAAAGTCTTGAATCCCGCACCCATATCCGTTAAATTCATAAGAGTATGAACAGAACAAGAGTACCCTTTTCCAGATTGATGCTTATAGACTTGTAGACTAATCCAGTGGACCTGATGACGAGTAGGATCATTTCTACTGAGAGTGACCGAATCAGAATATAGGACTAATCCTGACTCCCTTTTCAAGAACTCACTAACTGAATCATTCTTTGTATACAAAATGGTGTTTCTCTTGCCCCTGATGGCTTGCAACCAATCTGAATACAGCAGATTATAGAAAAAAGTAAAATCATAATCCACCTGAAGACAATGATACGAAACGTGGTCCTTCATCAGAAAAATTTGCTCATCAGAATTCCAGATTGACAACTCGCCTTTCTCTTCATCATAAACAACCTCTCCGACATCCAGTATGTTATAGAAAATATCCTCTTCAAAGGTTGAAGATCGCAAACTAAAACTGAGATTAACCTTAATTTCTTCGTCTTGGGACTTAAACTCAACAAGCGTTGAGATGACAGCCGTAGTATCCTGAACAGGAGCATATTCATAATTACCAGCCAAGGGCAGTCCTACAAGATCTGCGATCTGAAACACCTCCGTTGTATTCTTCTCTACTTCTAAGGGAGATTTCTCACATCCCGAAAGAACAAGGATGCACAACGACAGCAGACTCAAATATGAAATAAACAACCTTATCATAATCAACTTATTCATTAACTATTAAGGGCTCTTTTATTTTACGATAGGAAGCACCAAATATTCCAATAGCATTCTTTACATTCGTATAGGTGGAATTGGGGTCATATAGGCTAGTAAAATCATTTTGCTCCTCATGCTCCAACTTTAACTCAAGCGAAACGACATCCTTCAAGTAGCGGTCGTAGTCCTCCGATACAGACTCAAAAACTACTCTGGGGGCATATTGACTTGCCGTACTCCAGCTATAAAAGTCTGGAAATACAGACAATTCAAAATAGGTAAAGTTTCGAACCGCATCATAAGACACCATCGGGGAGTCGGTTGACATGTTAATTTCATAACGGAGGTACCTCCAATGCTTCTGCCCTCCCTCAAAACCGAGTAATGCAACCTCATTGAAGGGATCGGAGAAACCATCCGTTTCGCAGATGTACAAAGACTGAAAATAACCGTCCTCCCGCAAATTGTAACTTTGGCCATAAACCCACAAATAAAGAGGAATACATACCGTCTCAAATTTATAAGTGTATCGTCTCATACTGGCACGATCGACAAAATTCTCCGCACAAGGGTATTGGGTCGATGCAGTAATTTCTGGACAACCGTCCAGTACTACCCTCAAATTATACCTTGTCCCAAACTCGGGCCAAAAATATGATTCATAACGACCATCCCCTATGCTGTCAAAAGCATAGGTTCTGCGTATTGTTCCATCAGGATTCTCTTCCTCAACCCATACTTTTGCGTGATCGATGGGAGACATATGATCTTCTGATAAATAAGATGAATAACACAAGTCAATCACCTGCCTTGGCTCATTGATCAATACTGCATGCACCACAACAAACTGCTTCCGCGGATCCAAATCCAAAACTGCTGTACACGACACCAATAAAGACGCCGCTGCGAAACAGAACAACCATTTTATACTCATAATTATAACTATGATAATCCCCAAATTACGTCTGCTCCTTCAACTACTGTGCCAGTCCTCCTTTTGTTGCCACTAAAATATATCGCTTAAAACCAATCAATTAATAAATTAATATTATCAAAGTTTATCCCACTCATTCAATAACATCCAATCCGGAAAAAGTCGTATTTCAAACATCATCTCCTCATAAGGATGACCCGCCTGCCAATACATCATAATTTGCTCCAGGTTCGGATAGATTTTAATCACTACCTCCGGAGATGTTGTATCCAGTTCAGAACGAAAACTCCGGATCTCATTGAATGAATAATCCAACTCATTGTATCCAAATATAATTTTGGATTCTGGAGAATACTCTCCTATATGAACAAACATCACAGCATGAGCGCGAGTACGTTCCTCATTCGGATGTATCTCAAACTGGATATAGGAATTCGGATAAAACACACCCTCCCTTAAAACTATTTCTATTGGCTCTAGATTAAAATGTTTTCCCCGGATCTGAGAAAAGTCTTCAAATACCGACACTACAACCAACTCGCTCCGAAAGGGTTTGGCAATACATCCATAAAGCGAATTGTATATCCCCGACAAATTGTATTCTATATCGATTGTCTGAGGGACCCTACCTTCTTTAATCTTCAAACTGGGCCTCTCATTCTCTGGCAAGAAATAAACATCAACCGCATCTCCATGAACAACAACTCTTTCCGCAATAATTTCATCCTCAAAGTCTCCACCAACACTAGGGAACCCCAAATTAACAGGTTGACGAAGATGCAATACACAATTTTGCAAATCTTCCGAGAGCGTTATTGTCGGAAAAATTCTCATCACCGTATCAGATGTCCCCGGATAATAAAAATAACCGATTAGGGATTCCACTTCCAGAAGATCTTCCACACTCAAAATTACCGTATTACTCAACTGCTCCTCATAACCGGGTTTCTCCAGATTTGACAATGACTCGCAAGAGTACAGCAAAAATGAGAGTAATATTATGCTACTGATTCTCATATCCTATTTCTTGGTAATTATTCCACAGCAGGGACAGTTTGCTTCTATACACCGCACCGAATATCCCGATTCCACCTTCAATATTAGAAAAAGCATTTTCCAAATCATACAGATTTGTAAGATCTTGCTTCTCTGATTTCTGCAACAATATTACTGATTTCAAGTAAGCATCATACTCCTCTGACACTGAATCAAAAACAACATATGATTTTGAATGAGGAAGTCCTGTTTCTGTAATTGTAAAGATTGGTACCGCTGTAATCCAAAAATCAGATGACTCATACAATTGTGGAATCTTCTTAACACCAATCTCATACCGCAAATATCCTTGACTTAGCAATTCGTCTCCGTGGTATTCACAGACAAACCTATTCTTATATTCTGGAACATCCTTAACAAACAAATCTGAATAATTGAAAGGGTCAAGAATCTCTTCAGATGACAAATAGCGCCTCGATCCGTAGATATAGTTGGCAACTTGTTCTTTTCCGAGTTTGTCCGAATAGTCCATACCATATATCCACAAATATAAAGGTATATAAGCCGTTCTAAAGCTGTATGCATATCCCTCAGGACGTAAATTCAAGAGATTTTCCTGAGCTGGAAATAGCGTCGTTCCGGAAAGTCTTCTCCCATCTTGCAACTCAATTTCCAAATGATATCGACTCCCGAATTTGGGAGTAAAATTAGATTCATAATATCCGTTTCCGAGCTCCTTGAAGTTATATTTTATAGCAACTGGATCATTTCGGTTCTCTTCTTCCACCCACACCCGTGCATTCTCCACCGGAGGCATATAATCCTCCGATAAATAAGATGTATAACGTAATTCCACCACCTGCTTCATCGTATTTTCCAAAATACCATACACCACAACTCGCTGTGCTCTAGGATCCAAATCCAAGACTTCAGTACAAGATGGCAAAATACCGGCAACAGTCACAAAAAGCAATATCCTTCTCATTTATAACACTTCTATTAGTATGGGTCTTATATTGACGATATCATCTCTTTTCTGATTATAGCGAATCTCGCTTCATTCAGAAAACGAACCGAGATCCGAAATACTTCCAAGAATTTAAAAAAACTTATAAATTGCGGAAGTATTTCACTCTTCCTTCGTTATAGATATCGGTTACATTGAAGAAATTAGTCCATACAGACCCTGATTGGGAGCAAATTCAAAAATGCTCACAAGGAGATAATGATGCAATCGAACGTCTATACCTTCGATTCGCACCCATTATCTTCGCAATCGGCATGCGCTATTTTCAAAACCAAGAGGTAGCCCAGGACCTGACTCACGATTGTTTTATTAAGATCCTAGGAAAATTGCATCGATACAAGCCCAATGGATCATTTTATGGCTGGGTTAAACGAATATGTATCAATCAGATCATTGACCAAATCCGCAAAGAAAAAAAATTCAAACATATAGAGAAGCTCAATGATGAGGACCTCCTTTGGATAGAAGAATCTCCTCAGGAAGAAAGTCCTCCAACAAAAATCCAACTTGACAGATTCATTGCCAGATTACCCGAACAGAAACGCATCATTTTCAACTTATACTACATAGAACAACTATCACACAGAGATATTGCCAAACAACTAGGCATCAAAGAAAAAACATCCTCTTCGCTACTATACAAAGCACGACAACTATTAACTAAATGGATACAAGATGAACAATTGGAAAAAGACTATTAGTTCTATGTATGAGGGAGATACCCTGAACCTTCCTAAGGGGGATTTTACTGACTTTCGGAACAAATACAAAATCCATCAACGCAAGCAGTCCACAAAAAAGAGGAATACTAGAACCTTCTGCATATTGGTTGGTTCTGCTGCTATACTCATCATTAGTCTCATCATAACTTCACCGAAAAACAACATCAATCAAAGACGTCACATAACTCCTTCTCTCAACCTTGCTCAGGCAAAAATTTCCCTTCCAAGCCCAGCCATCCAGCTACACCAGTTAAAACAAAACAAAGCCCAAACAAAGCAATCCGTACCACAAATAGAGGTAAAGCAATCCGCCCATCCAACTGATTTCTCGTGCAACTCCAGCAGCCAACACTCGGATAAAACACTCGTAGCATCTGACACAAGCCTTTATACCGAGAGGGAATTGATTGAGATCTTCACAGACGAAGTTGTCCCGGAATCACGCAAACTGCAAATAGACCTCCTGTTCAACAACAACATTACTACCTCTGAATCCGGCAATATCAAACCGCAACACGGAGCAAACTCCTCTGAAGAGATAACATCGCCTCAAAAAGTCATCGAGTATCCCACTATTCGGATTGGCGCTAGAATTCTGTTCTGGAAACAGAATAGATGGTCCCTCTGTACTGGCATTGTATACTCCCTCATGCAGAGCAGTACCTTTATAAATGAACAACTATACAGCAATCACGTATCACACTACATTGGAATTCCGCTACAAATTTCCTATCTCATATATGATGGAACCAATTCTGAACTATACACAAATGCAGGGGGGCTTGCCCAATACTGTATAGGCTCAAACCTGCGAGGAATATCTAACAACACACGAGGAACAAACTTCGTGATCAGTTCCCAAATTGGAGTTGGCTACTCACACCGACTTGGAGAATCCATCGCAATATACATAGAACCTTCGGCAGAACTAATTCTTGGAGAATTGCCCCAAATCTATGAATCAAAAGGAAGATTTTCATTAAACCTGGAGATTGGTTGCAGATTTCTTCTATGAAAAACGGCCCCTGCTTTTATGCAAGGGCCGTTTCTATTTATAAAGTATACCGGACTACAACGTAACAATCATCGAAAGGTTAACACCGGTATAAGCCGGGGTGATGCGGCATACACCGCCTGAGCACAAATAACCTTCTTTGAATCGACCAAAGTTCATTGCGAAACGAACTTTGGAGTAAGTATAGCTGATGTTACCGTTGATGTAGTGGATTTTGGTTTGACCGTAGTTCCACATATCTTGTACAGAAATACTCCATTTGGGAGCCACGTTGAATTCCAACAAAGCAGCAGCCCAGTTCTTATGGTCTTCTTTGGTGTACAAGTGTTGCAACTCCATACGCAAAGAATGTTTACGGGTCAACTTGTAAGTCATGTCAGCAACTACAGTATGAGAGTTCCACAAGCCATCTCCTTTACCCATGGTTTCCGGGTTCAAGGTTTGCCAGCTGTAGTAGAGAATCATCTTGAAGTCTTTGCCAAACCAACGTTCAGCATCAACAGTCAAGTCTCTGTACATCAAAGAACGCTCAGACATCTTACCGGTCATCATATCCGGCAAAGAACCGTAGAAGTTAGAGAAATTCACGTGGAATTTCATACCTTTCTTACCACCCAATACGGTGTTGCGTTTGAAGTTGTAGTAGAAGTCCGCTTGACCACCGATCTCATCATTTTGAGCGGTGTAAGGGTTCATGGTTGCCAACATATAGGTGTGTTGTTGGGTCAACGCGGGTACATAGCGGATGCTGGTGTACATCGCGTTTTCTTGGTCTTGCCACAAACCTTTCAAACCGGCATATTCCAATTTTCTCAAGGTAACCAAAGCACCATAACCTTTGCCAGAGTAACCCAATTCAACTTGGATGGCATTGGCTTTGGTATTGGTGATTTCAGCAAAACCATAGATACCGGGATCCATGTCGCGGGACATGTATTCTCCACGGAGTTGGAAACCTGCGTATCCAAAGGCCAAACGGCCAGAGTAACCACCTTTGTGAGCCTTCACGCCTTGCATCATGGACGGATCGTAGTTGTCGATCACGCTACCTTCCAAAGCCAAGTTGAAAGATTCCAATTTCAACAAGCTGGACAAGGAGAGAGAAAGGTCAGCACCGGTCACAGTAGTATTGGTATATTCTTTGATGTCGCGAACACGGCCATAGAGACCACGCACATTCAAGAAATCACCGGCAGTATAGGCAACACGGATACCTTGCAAAGCGTTGTTCACACCCAAGGTGCGGTCTTCGTAAGTACGAAGCAACATACCGCTACCGAATTGCTCATACAAACTACCGATGCGTACGTCCCAACCTTGGTCTGCAAACGATGCATACAGGTCGTAACGCCAGAACTGATCGGTGGAATACATCATCGGGAAGTGACCGTTGATCGCCGGAAGGTAACCTTCCATTTGCAAACCAGCAGCAAAGTTTCCACGGTTGTAGTCCATCTTCAAGTAGTTATTGGAACCAAAACGGCTTTCGGGAGCCATTGCTCCAGTGACTTCGTCGTTGAAGTAATAAGTCGTGTTGGTTTCAAAACCTGCTGAGAGGCTGCCTTTGTCCTCTTGGGCAAAGGCAACACCAGCAGCAAAAGCCATCAGCGGCAATAAGCAGAATAATTTTTTAATCATGCTGTGAATTATTGCAACTTGAGAATTTCTTCAAACAATTCTTCCTCGTTACCGGGAGTGTAACCGGTGTGGGTATACACCACTTTACCAGTTTTATCCAAGATAAACACGGTCGGTTGGGTTTGAACACCCATTGCACGACGCAAGTCACCGTTCGGGTCCAACAAGAAAGTAAAATCAGTCCAACCGCGACCGTTCACCATCGGAGCCACTTTCGCACTTGAGCGAGCGTCGTCGGTTGAAACAGCAACTACCTTAAATTGAGCTTCTTCTTGCCAATCCGGGAAAGCTTCGTTCAAAGCACCCAATTCTTGCAAACAAGGTTTGCAGGTGGTGTACCAGAAAGACAGGATTACAGGAACACCGTCTTTCAATACATCTTGGATTTGGAAGCTTGCACCTTCCAAGGTAGATACTTCGACCTTCGGCAATGCCTTTTGTGCAAACGCGCTGCTAAAAGACACAGCCACCAAGGCCAACATCAAAAAGATTTTTTTCATAATGGGAACGATTATTCTTCGTATTTGAAATCAACAGAACCATCCAAAGGAAGAACAACAGCGTTGTCAATGATGGTGCCGTATTTACCATAAACTGCATTAGCTACGCCTTTTTGGGTGGGTTCTCCGTCGTATTTCACGAAGAGTACCAAGTAAGCGTTGTTAATGTCTTTGATCTTTGTTGACAATTCAACATCGAATGAGGTTTCGTAAATGCTTTCATCATCCACTTCAAACACATCACCTTTGATGTCGGTCAAAGATTGACGAGCAACGTAGTTGTGAACGTAGTTGCTTCCACCGCTTTGTTGAGGATATACGATACCGTCTTCCAAAACCAAAGCAACGAGTTTGTAGTCTGAACGACCTTCTTTTGCTGCAACTTGTACATTGAGTTCGAGTACGTTACCAGAGAGGGTAGAGGTTGCTGCGATCGCAGTTTTAGCAGGGTAAGATTCAGTAGCTTCGTCGATCAAACCTTGGATGATGTTGGTTGTGGTAGCAACTGCATAGTTTTCTACTTCAGCGATGTCATTGATGTAACCTGACGGATAACCAGACACTTTGTAGTAGCTTTCCAAGGTAGAAGTACCGGTGAAAGCCAAACCACCTTGTGATGAAGAAGCGTGGAGAGAAATCGGGATGAAACGATCTGAGTAGTTGCTGTGTGCATTTGAGAATGCTTCACCCATCATCGGGCAGTAACCGCACCAGGTAGCAGTAAAGCGGAGACCGATAGAGTGACGGAAGAATTCTGCAGAGTAGTCAACGCCAGATACCGGGTTTTGACGTACAGTTACAGTGTATTCACCTGCTTCAGTAGTCAAAGTCACGATCGCTTCACGAGACACTTCACCGTCATAAGATTCTACGTTCATCAAGATTTGAGAAACTTTGTAGAGGGATTTGGTAGTACCGTCTTTCAAAGTTGCAGGTTCGCCGTAGTTCACTTTGTCAAAAGTCAACCAGCTTTCAGAAGAAGCAACTTCCATTTCTACGTTACCTTCTACAGGGATCACTACTTGACCAGCTTGAGCTTTAGCGCTCACGCGAGCTTTCGGCAAGTACAAGCCCAAGGTCGGACGTTGGATTACAAAATAAGTAGTGTTTACGTTGTTGCAACGTACAGCAACAGTACCTTCTCTTTCTACCAACTCTTCGTTAGCTTCCAATGCAGTAGCAGTTACATTGGTTTTACCAGCTACACCACTGAGGGGAGAAACAGACAACCATACGTTTGCGTTAGACAATTGCCAATCAGCAGTTTTGTCAAATTCAAGTTCAGCTTTAGCGCCTTTGGTGCATTCCAAAATGAAGGAAGTACCAGTGTTGGGAACCTCAGGATCCGGTTCTGTTCCAGGGTTATCAATAGACTCACCACAAGATACCATGGCAGTCATCAGCGCAAATGAGAGCGCGCTGTACAAGAAATTCTTGAATTTTTTCATAAATTGTTAATTGATTATAGGGTTATTACTATTTTACAAAGTTTGCTTTTCCTTGTTCCAGGAATTTGATGAAGGCTTCAATATCGGTATCGTATCCGCGAGGATCTGCCAACAATTCACCGTTCAAACCTTCCAAAATGTAGCAAGGTTGTGCATTCACACCGTATTTGCTGAAGGCGATGTAGGAGTTGATCTTACCCATGGTGGTCAAGGTCTTGTCACCCACGGTAATCCATTCTGATTCATCTACCTTCATCTTGTCGTCGCAGTACAAGGCAACCACCACGTAATCGTTGCGCAAGATTTCAAGCACGCGAGGATCAGACCATACACGCATTTCCATTTCACGGCAGTTCACACAAGCGTGACCGGAGAAGTCAATGAACAAAGGTTTGTTCACTTTTTGAGCGTAGCTCTTTGCTTGGTTCAAATCAAAGAAACCGTTCAATCCGTGAGGCAAGTGCAATTTGTCAGCATATTTCACTTTGGTAATGTCATAGTCTTCCATTTCATAATGAACTGAGTTGTCATAGAACCAACCTTTTTCTTGCATCGGAGGCAAGTAACCGGACAACCATGAGAGGGGTTTACCCAGGATACCGCAGATCAAGCAGATATCGAACACCAGAATCACCAAGGTAAAGCCAATACGGCCAGGTCCCCATTTTGCCCAAGGAGCATGACGGAATTTCAGCAAGCCAATCATGTAGAAGAACAAGAGGGTTGCCAAGACAATCCAGATTGCGAGGTACAAGTCACGAGGCAAGATGTTCCAGTGGTAAGCTTGGTCAGCCATTGACAAGAATTTGAATGCCAATGCCACTTCCACAAAACCGAGGATGATCTTCACGCAGCCCAACCAGCCACCGCTCTTCGGCAAGTGGTTCAACCAAGAAGGGAACAATGCCAACAAAGTAAACGGCAACGCAAAAGCTACAGAGAAGAAGAACATGGTCAAAATCGGAGTCCAGAATTCACCGGAGATAGATTTGATAACCACGGTACCTACGATCGGACCGGTGCAAGAGAAGGACACCAATACCAAGGTCAAAGCCATGAAGAAGATACCACCCACACCTTTTGAGTCAGCACGGCTGTCGGTTTTGGTGGTCAATGAACCCGGCATGGTGATTTCGAAGAGACCAAAGAAGGATGCAGCAAACACCATGAATACGATAAAGAAGATAATGTTCGGCAACCAGTTAGTAGCCAACCAGTTGAAGATATCTGCAGTCACAGCGTCTCCACCAAAGATACGGGTAATCAAGATCAAAGCTGCGATCGGCAAGGTGTAGAGCAATACGATGAAAATACCGTACAAAGCAGCTCTCAGACGACCGGTACGTTTGTCTTCTGAACCTTTCATAAAGAAAGAAACGGTCATCGGTACCATCGGGAAGATACAAGGAGTCAACAAAGCTACCAAACCCCATACGATGGCTTCCAAAATCATCGCCAACAGATTGCCGGTAGATTTTACATTGGCCGCTTTCACTTGTGCTTCTTCTTTTTCCGGGATGTTTACGATGAACTCATCATCGGTCAAAGGAGAACAGTTATTTTCGTCGCAAGTCATCCACTCCATGTACACACGTACTTGGGCTTCGTCTTTCAAAAGTTGGAATTCTTGTTTGAAGACCACGCTGTCCTCAAAGTAACCCACTTCCATCATGAAGATGTCGTCATAGTATTTGTGTACTTGACCCAACACCTGCATCGGACCCACTTTTTCAGCAGCAGGTTTTCTACCAGCTTCCAATACTTGGAAATCCACAATCGTGGCCGGAGGACCGGTCAAGGTACGAAGGGTGTCGTAAACGTGCCAAGCAGAGTCCAAAATAGCAGTTACAGTTACCTCGTAACGATCTGCTTCCAATTGGCGGACTTGACTTTTCCAGTGAGCATGGCGTTCTTGAGCGCAAAGGCTACCTGTAAGAACGAACAGTGCCAGGAAAAGGGTTGAAAATAATTTTTTCATCTGTTCTAATTGGTTTATTGTTTAATATCTATTCTCGCAACTATTCACTTTTGGCAAATTAATGCAAATTTGGGCAAAGGTAAGATTTTTTCTTATTTTTGTAGCAATTAATGTTAAGTATTTATCAGATAATGAAAAAACAATTCCGAGTGCGTGCCTTACTCGCAAGTCTCTTGCTCTGCGCAACGGCCACCTCCTCTCTTTTCGCCAACCCTTCCCAAGACTCCGATACCACCAAAACAGAAACGGCTCCCAAAGCCGCTTTTTTCGGTGTCCTCAAAACCCGAGCAGAAATTGATTTGGACAACAAAAATGCCCGTTTCTCCGTACGCAACACGCGGGTTGGGGTAAAAGGCAGCCTGAACACCACCGTCAGCTACCAATTGCAAACAGAACTCAGTAGCAACGGTACCTTCAACATCCTGGACTTGTACTCAACCATCCAACTGTCTCCGGGCCTGACCATTACTGTCGGACAAGCCGGTTTGCCCATCTACAACAGCTACACGGTTTCTCCTGGTAGTCTGATGTTTGCGAACCGCCCTTTCCTTGGAAAATACAATACGGGCAGCCGCGAAATCGGAGCCACGGCAAAATACAAGACGGCCATTTCAGAATTCCCCATCAGCTTTGAGGCGGGTATCTACAACGGCGGAAAAATCAACAACCCGCTTTGGACCCGCAACCCCTCCTACGCCGGCCGCATCACATTGGGAGACGACAAAGGCTTCCGCTTTTCTGCCAAAGCCTACCGCTATCCCCTCTCCGAACTGGAAGACTACCGAATCTGGGCCACCGACCTCCGCTACGAAGCCCGCGACTGGAAAGTAGAAGCCGAATGGATGAGCAAATTCAATTACGCAGACCAACGCGAACTCAGCACCTATTACATCCAAGGAGGCTATGCCATCCCCTGCCACGTCCGCACCTTGTTTGACCACATCATCCCCGCAGTGCGTTGGGATGCCATGGGCTACGATGTGCTGAGCGAAGGTTTTCAAGTCAACCGACTGACCTTGGGCTTCGGTCTGGGTCTGACCCAAAAATACTTCTCATCCATCCTCCGTTTGGACTATGAATTATACAACATCCCCGAAGAAGATCGGCTGACTGCCTTCTTCCCCGGGGAGGATTTTACAGATAAATTGACTTTGGAACTTTTGTTAATCTTTTAAGCCCCAAAGGTTCTCGGGATACACTCCCGCATCAATCAGAGACCGGATCCTGTCAACGACAAAGGGCCGGTCTTCTTTGTAGGTAACCCCGAACCACTGAGCCTCACTGGTCAGCACCTGCATGGTCGCTGCACCCGAACAAATGAGGTTGTTGACTGCCAACGGAATAAAATACTCAGCTTTCAGGTTGGTCTGATTCTTTTCTTGTTGCAGGAACTCCACGAACATCTCCTCTGACTTGGTAAAGTAGTCTGGCATGAACCCAAAGAAGTTCATGGAAACCGGTGTATTCTCATCAATTTCGTGATCCCCTTCCGAGTCGGAATAGAAAACACGATCGCCTTGTCGCGCAATGGCCGTACGTTCAACCATCGAAGTCAACTGACCCGCTTCGTTTACCGTGCACTCGCCCCGAGAAACAGTACCATAATCGGACAAGGTGTTTTTCAAATTGTATCCCACCATGCAGTACTCACCCGGTTTCAGACCGGAAGTCAAGTAGGCAGCAATGGTCTGATAGGCCTCCTTGCCATAAAAGTCGTCCGCATTGATGACTGCAAACGGTGTATCCACCGCATCCTTCGCCATCAAAACAGCATGGTTGGTACCCCACGGTTTCACACGACCTTCCGGTACTTGAAAGCCATTCGGCAAATAGTCCAGTTCCTGGTATACGTATTCAACCTCGATCTTACCTCCGAAGCGTTTTTTATCAAACACCTCCATAAACTCCTCCGCGAAGGAGTGACGGATGACAAACACCACCTTACCAAAGCCAGCACGAATCGCATCATACACAGAGTAGTCAATGATGGCTTCGCGATGAGGGCCGACCCCATCCATCTGCTTCAACGAACCGTAGCGGGAACCCATACCCGCTGCCAGAACTACCAACGTCGGTTTCATTTTCATTGTATTGTACAGGGATTACAGATTCTTGTAAAACAATCCGGAATTTGCCTGTGCCGTCGGCATGATGACCATATCGTTGATGCACACGTGCGCAGGAGCAAGAATCATGAAGCGGATGGCTTCGGCAACATCGCGACCGGTCAAGGGTTCAAAACCTTTGTACACACCGGCAGCACGTTCCTTATCTCCTTTGAAACGCACCTCCGAGAACTCAGTTTCCACAGCACCCGGGCAGATTTGCGAAACGCGGATACCGTAAGGCAAGAGATCCTGACGCATACCCTTGGTCAATGCATCCACCGCATGCTTTGAAGCACAGTAAACATTGCCATTGGGATAAACTTCCTTACCAGCAATGGAACAAATGTTAACAATATGACCGGTCTTACGCTCTGCCATCCAAGGAGATACAATACGTGTTACATACAAAAGTCCTTTTACATTGGTGTCTAGCATACGTTCCCAGTCCTCAAGCACGCCGGATTGAATCGGATTCAAACCAACGGCCAACCCCGCATTGTTCACCAACACATCGATGGCACGCCACTCCTGGGGAAGAGATTCCAAAGCCACTCGCGTCGCTTCGTAGTCACGAACATCAAAATGCAGGATGTGTACCTCCGCTCCCTGTCCCTGAAGTTCTTGCTGCAGGGCTTGCAAACGCTCGAGACGGCGGCCAGTAAGAATTAATTTGTATTGATCTTGGACCAAGATGCGTGCTAAAGCCTCACCAATTCCGGAGGTAGCACCGGTTATCATTGCAATTTTCATAAGATTGGTATTCAAACAGACTTCAAAGATAACACAAAAAAGACAGGTACAAACAAAAAAAGAGGGTCAGACAAATGTCTAACCCTCTGGAAAAATGGCGGCTACCTACTCTCCCACCCTTGTGAGGCAGTACCATCGGCGTGAACGAGCTTAACTTCTCTGTTCGGAATGGGAAGAGGTGGATCCTCGTTGCTAAAACCACCTTAATATCTTCAGCATAACTTCCGTTATACCGTATATCGTTAAGAGAGATAACTCAGTTTGCAGTTTCTTTTTCTCCACATTTTAGCGAAGTCTCGGACTATTAGTACTGCTCGGCTTTGACATCACTGCCTTTACACCTGCAGCCTATCAACGTAGTCGTCTTCTACGGTCCTCAGGGAAATCTAATCTTGGGGCCGGCTTCGCGCTTAGATGCTTTCAGCGCTTATCCGATCCACACGTGGATACCCGGCGGTGCAGCTGGCGCCACAACCGGTAAACCAGAGGTGTGTCCATCCCGGTCCTCTCGTAC
>JAGCJX010000008.1 GCA_017647795.1 Bacteroidales bacterium
AATACCAGAAATATACCCTTAAATCGAACAATCATCACATTGAGAATCGAAAAAATCGAAGGATACCGAAATATCTCGATATCCTTCGATTGTCTTAATTGTCAGAGGCCTTCTGGTTAGGCACCTTTTTCAGTGCCCTCCTTTATAAAAGCCCGTTTTTTTGTATAAATGAAGCCATTGCCTGCCAAGTAGCACCTGGGTCTTCCAAGAAGGAATTATGTCCCGTATTGGGCAAAATAACGCATTCTATGGCTTGCAGATCCTTCCTCATTTGATCCCGCTTCTCTGGAGACAGGAAGTTATCACTTTCTCCCAAGACAAACAGGACGGGTTTGTCCGTTTGTTGCAACAAAGCCACCTGGTCTTTGCGGGTCGTGAGGCCCAAAATAGTCGCACAAATTCCATCAGGATCGTGCATATCGCACAATTCAACGGTCATCATGATGGCATCCTCCATGCGACGTACATTTTGAGGAGCGTACATGTTCGGGATGGCGACGGAGGCCAGGGTCAACAACTTGCCTTGTCGGATGAGTTCGATCTCTCGCTGACGGTCTGCAAGTTTTTCAGGCGCATCGGCGTAGGGATTGGAATTCAAGTGAATCAACGCACGGGTCTTGTCGGGAAATTGCTCCAAAAAACTTTGGGCAACGTAGCCACCCATGGAATGACCCACCAAAATAGCGGACTCGATCTGCAGGAGTTCCAGCACGCCATTCACCACACGGGCAGAGAAGTCTATTTCATTGGTTTCCGGAAGTGTACCGGTTAAACCATGCCCGGGTAAATCAATAGCAACGGTCCGAAATTCTTTCGGAACCGTTGCTACAAATTCTTCCCAGACATCCAGGGTTTCCAAATATCCGTGCAAGAAAACGAGTACAGACTTGCCTTCTTTGCTATCAGAAATACGAACAGGAATCCCTTGAGATGTGGCAAAAAACTCCATAGGCTATTGCCTTGCTTAGTCTTTCAATTTAGCACAAAGGAATTCGCGGTTCAAGCGAGCGATGTGCGATACGGAAATGTTCTTAGGACATTCCATTTCACAAGCTTGGGTGTTGGTACAAGCACCGAATCCCAATTCATCCATCTTCGCAACCATGGCTTTTGCACGACGTGCTCCTTCGATCTTACCTTGGGGGAGAAGAGCCAATGAGCTGACACGTGCTGCCACGAACAACATTGCAGAACCGTTTTTACAAGTTGCTACACAAGCACCGCAACCAACGCAAGAAGCAGCGTCCATACTTTCGTCAGCAGCATCTTTGGATACAGGGATTGCATTTGCATCTTGTGCTTGACCGGTGTTTACAGATACATAACCACCTGCTTGGAGGATTTGGTCGAAAGCACCACGGTTAACCACCAAGTCTTTGATCACCGGGAAACCAGCCGAACGCCAAGGTTCAATGGTAATGGTTTCACCATCTTTGAATTTGCGCATGTGCAATTGGCAAGTGGTTACATCTTCGTCCGGACCGTGTGCACGACCGTTGATGTACAAGGAGCACATACCGCAGATACCTTCACGGCAGTCGTGGTCGAAGGCGATGGGACCTGAATTGTGGCAACCCTTGTTAACGGCTACCGGATCATTTCCTTCACGGATCAGTTGGTCATTCAAGATGTCCATCATTTCCAAGAAAGACGTATCGGGAGAAATATCAGTCACTTTGTAGGTTTCAAAGTGGCCTTTGTCTTTTGCGTTTTTTTGACGCCAAACTTTCAATGTAAAATTCATAATGAAAATCCTTTAGTCTTTATAGTTACGGGTTGCTACCTGTACGAATTCGAAATTCAGAGGTTCTTTGTGCATTTCAGGAACTACCTCATCTCCTTTGTATTCCCAAGCGCTGACATACATGTAGTTTTCGTCATCACGTTTGGTTTCACCTTCTTCGGTTTGCATTTCAACACGGAAGTGACCACCGCAAGATTCGTTACGGCTCAATGCGTCGCGTGCCATCAATTCACCAATTTCGAAGAAGTCTGCCAAGCGGAGAGCTTTTTCCAACTCGGTGTTGAATTCGTCGTTGGTTCCCGGTACGTAAACGTCTTTCCAGAATTCTTTCTTCAATGCTTGGATTTCAACGATAGCTGATTCCAAACCTGATTTTTCACGTGCCATACCGACTTTGTCCCACATCAATTGACCCAATTTCTTGTGGTAGTAGTCAACGGGTTGGGTACCTTTGATTGCGAAGAGTTTAGCAATTTTTTCTTTGATTGCTTTTTCTGCTTCGTCGAAGGCAGGGTGGTTGATGTCAGTTTTGGGAACTTGGATCTTACCAGCCAAGTAGTCACCGATGGTGTAGGGGAGGATGAAGTAACCGTCAGCCAAACCTTGCATCAAAGCAGATGCACCCAAGCGGTTTCCACCGTGGTCAGAGAAGTTGGCTTCACCGATTGCATACAAGCCCGGTACGGTAGTTTGGAGGTTGTAGTCTACCCAAAGACCACCCATGGTGTAGTGGATAGCCGGATAAATCATCATCGGTTCGTCGTACGGGTTCACGTCGGTAATCTTTTCGTACATTTGGAAGAGGTTACCATAGCGTTGTTCGATCACGTCACGACCCAAACGTTTGATGGCGGTTGAGAAGTCCAGGAATACTGCCAAACCGGTTTCGTTCACACCGTAACCAGCGTCGCAACGTTCTTTTGCTGCGCGGGATGCTACGTCACGAGGTACGAGGTTACCGAATGCAGGGTAACGGCGTTCCAAGTAGTAGTCGCGGTCTTCTTCCGGAATTTGGGAAGCTTTCACTTTCTTCGAGCGGAGTCTTTCTACGTCTTCCATTTTCTTCGGAACCCAAATACGTCCGTCGTTACGGAGAGACTCAGACATCAAGGTCAATTTGGATTGTTGGTCACCGTGAACCGGGATACAAGTCGGGTGAATTTGAGCAAAGCAAGGGTTGCCAAAGTAAGCACCTTTCTTGTAGCATTGCCAAGCTGAAGAACCGTTGCTGTTCATTGCGTTGGTAGACAAGAAGAATACGTTACCGTATCCACCGGAAGCGATTACCACAGCGTGTGCACCGTGACGTTCGATTTCACCGGTTTCCAAGTTACGTGCAATGATACCTTTTGCTTCGCCATCGATGAGGACGAGGTCCAACATTTCGTGACGAGGATAAGATTTCACAGAACCTTTTGCAATTTGACGGTTCAAAGAAGCGTAAGCACCGAGGAGCAATTGTTGACCGGTCTGACCGCGAGCGTAGAAGGTACGGCTAACTTGCGCACCTCCGAAAGAACGGTTGTCAAGCAATCCACCGTAATCACGTGCAAAAGGAACACCTTGAGCGACGCATTGGTCGATGATCAGATTGCTGACTTCTGCCAAACGGTAAACGTTGGCTTCACGGCTTCTGTAGTCCCCCCCTTTGATGGTGTCATAGAAGAGGCGGTAGATGGAGTCGTTGTCATTTTGGTAGTTCTTCGCAGCATTGATACCACCTTGTGCTGCAATGGAGTGCGCACGACGCGGTGAGTCGCTGATACAGAAGATTTTGACATTGTAACCCAATTCGCCAAGAGCGGCAGCTGCAGAAGCACCACCGAGTCCGGTTCCGATCACAATGATCTCAAGTTTGCGTTTGTTGGCCGGGCTAACGACGCGAATATGAGACTTGTGCTCCGTCCACTTGTCTGCTAAAGGACCTTGTGGAATTTTCGATACTAATTTTTGATCCATATTATTTTTTTTGAAAAAATATTGTCTGTGTTATCTTTGGGGCAAAAATACAAAATAAAACAAACAAAAGGGATAAAAATGAAGTATTTATTTTCGCTTTTCACCAGCCTTGTTCTCTTGCAAGGAACCCTTTCCGCCGAAACCTGGAAAAATCTCGTTCCCAAACCGGCTAATCTCACCCCTCAAACTGGAAATATCCTGCTTGAAAAGGGCTTTAAAACCTATTTGACCGCTCCGCAATTCGAGGATGAAATGCTGTGGTTGCAAGAAAAAGGATGGGAAAAATTGTTTGTTTTTCCGATCCAACCCGCCCAAAAAGTCTTGACCAAACAAGACCTCAACCAAGCCGGGGTATACTTCCTGCACGATGCAAGCCTGGGTGCAGAAGCCTATCGTCTGGAAATCACTCCGACCCAAATCCGCCTGACAGCTTCGGAGGATGCGGGTATGTTTTACGCCGTTCAAACCCTGCTTCAAATGTTGCCGGCACCAGTGTTTGGCACTTCTGACCTGGAATTGCGGGAATATGCTTTGGATTGTGTTACCATCGAAGACCAACCCCGTTACGGCTATCGTGGACTGATGTTGGACGTATCCCGCACCTTCTACAACGCCAGCCAAGTCAAGGAAATCATCGGGTGGATGGCTGCCCACAAATTGAACCGGATGCACTGGCACCTGACCGACGACAACGGTTGGCGGATTGAAATCAAAAAATACCCGCAACTGACTGAAAAAGGGGCGTGGAGAGGGGTTGGAGAAGCAACTCCCCCGGCTTACCACCAAGGCAATGAACGCTACGGTGGATTCTACACCCAACGGGAAATCAAGGACATTGTCAAATATGCTGCCGAACGACACATTGAAATCATCCCGGAAATCGACCTGCCCGGACACAGTCGCGCCTTGGTAGGTTCCATGCCGGAACTTTCTTGCAAATCCGATAAGGATTACATCACCATCAACGGAGAAACCGACAACGTCCTTTGTGTCGCCCGTGAACAAAACTACAAAGTACTGGACAACATCATGAAAGAAGTGGCAGCTCTGTTCCCGAGCCAATACATCCACATCGGTGGGGATGAAGTTGAGTTGACTTCCTGGAATAATTGCCCTCATTGCCAAGCACTTGTAAAAGAAAAAGGTTTTGAGAACAGCCGTTTCTTGTTGAATGAATTTGCCCACAGAATGGAAAAAATTCTGGCCAAACACGGCAAAACCATGGCCGGTTGGGAAGAAATTACCGAAGGGGAACAACACGATCCGAACACCTTGTTCACCGCTTGGCACGGAGTCAAAGAAGTGAAAGTCTGCTTGGACAGAGGTTACAAAGCCGTGATGCAAATGGCGGAATACAACTACTTGGACATGAAATACACTCCGGCAGAACGGGGTCACAACTGGGCCGCTATCATTCCGCTGGAAAAAACCTATTCTTTTGATCCGCAAGCCTTGTTCCCGGATGAAAAATACCAAGAACAAATATTGGGAGTACAAGCCGGTATTTGGAGCGAATTGTTGGCATACCCGGCTCGTTTCATCGAATACCAACTGTTCCCGCGCACCTGTGCACTGGCAGAAGTAGGTTGGACACCCGTGGCTGAAAAGGACTTCGAAGACTTTGAGGAACGTCTGTACCAAAAACACTTCTCACGCCTCTATCACATGGGAATTTCCTTCCGCGTAGCTCCTCCGAAAGTCCGTTATGAGAACAATTTGTTGCACGTGACGGCTCCCCATCCCAGCGCTGTAGTCCGCTACACCACAGAAGGCAGCAATCCGACCGCAGCATCACCGGTTTACTGTGCAACCATCGCAACCGATACTCCGGAAAATTTCCGCTTTGCGACGTTCTTTGGCGATGCTTTGAGCAGCATCACCGTGGCTGCAGAAAACATTGAATTGTACCACTATCTGCAACCCAAAACCACCATTGAAACCAACATTCCGTTCCGCAAACAAGAAGAGTTGCAAACCCTGTTGGGAAGCTATGATTTCAAGAAAGTGGCACGTACCACCCGTACATTGAAAGCAGGTGATTACCTGACATATACCTTTGAAGAACCGGTAGAAAGCAGCCGCATTACCGTAGAAACCGGACGCCCCGGCATTACCTTCTACGGAGTGACTTACGGCTATGTGGAATACTCAACCGACGGCGTGCAATTTGAGAAAGCTGGTGAGTTCCGTTACAACACCGTAACCTTCCAACCGGAACAACCCGTGAAGGCTGTCCGGATCGTGGTTACCGATGTGAACGATGCGTATATGGCAGAGTTTCAGAACTTGAAGATTGAGTGCAAGTGATCCGTAAATTTCTTGGCATTGGCTTCTGCATCCCAGTGGTCTTTCCAGACTTGGTAGGCACCCAATGACAACTTGCAACGCTCTTCGTAGCTCATGAGTATGAATTTTTCTACATACCCTCGCAGATCAGAACTGCTGATTTGCGGGGGTATTGTCATTCCGGCCTCGGATGTTACCAATTCAGGGGTTCCACCCACAGCTGTTGCCAGAATAGGAATACCAAACGACATAGCTTCCATGATGGAAACCGGCACCCCTTCGCTGGAGCTGACGTTGATGAAGAGGTCGATGTTGTGGGTCTTGTAATGTTCCAATACTTCCGCACGGTCTTTTCTACCTGCCAATACAACTTCCAATTCGGGATTTTTCAGGGCCAGTACTTCTTTTTGGAGTTGTGTCATGACATAACCATTGCCAAAATGTGTCCAACGTATTTTTTTGAATTTTCCGTCGGTCAATGCAGAAATGCAGATACGGTCCAAGGCACGGGCAATGTAATGCACACGTTTCAACGGAATGACGTTGGAACAACTCACGATTTCAAACACATCCGACTCATTCAGACGATTTTCGTAGGGAGTTGAATTGGAAAATCCCAAGGGGAAGGGTTGGACTTTGAAAGGATCCAGGTAAGGGTAGTGGGTACGCAAATAAATAGCACCGGTCTGAGACACCGGAACCAGCAAATCCGCTGCTGACAAATATTCTTTGCGGTATGGCAGAAAACCTTTTACCTCTTCAAACAAGTCAGATCCGTGCAGACGGACCACCCCGTTGTAATTGGGTGCCCAACGTTTGATGGCCGGCCAAATCTGAACCGTTTTATCCCCCCAATAGAAATAGCAAATTTCGGGTTTATCACCCGTTTTGTCAACAAATTGACGGGCAGCCTTCCACATACTCCGTTTGAGCAACCAATAACTCAAAAATACTTTGGTTTTGTTCTTGGATTGGAACGCGGCACAACGGAAGTATTCCCACAACGACAGCGGAGCCTTGTTGAACAAACCTTTCATCAAAAGTTTCTTCCTATCCGAAGGGGAGAAGCTTAGCAAAGGTTCTTCCAAATACACTCCCTCGGGCAATGCACGGACGGGACCCGGTTCTTTGTGAAGGGGATGGATGACAATGCGTTCAAAATTGGCAGCCAAAACCGGCAATTCATCCTCTAGAAAGGGCTCACCGTAGCCATAGGGATAGGTATCAGTGAAGAGTTGCAGTTCCATACAAATCAACGATAAAAGGGTGTACTTCTTCGTAATATTTATTCAAGTCTTCTGATACCAAACCTCCCTGTTCACGGAAATTCTTCATGTACGGCACAAAGACATGATGCATCTGTTTTTCAAATAATTCTACGGCTTGAATCCAACCGGTTTGTGCCTCATTGTAGAGCAGATCAAAGCGGAAATAACGTTTTCCATTGCCGCGTGTGATCGGGAACACATCTTTTTTCGCAGCCAAGGCCCAGTCACAATAATCCGAATGGCCCGCTTCATTTTTCACCACACCTTGGGGCAGTTCTCCTTTTACAAACAAAGGAAGACTTACGGCCACCGGCGGATAACCCAAGACAGTCCACATCACGGTCAATTCAGGGTTTTCGCCTTTGAGCACCCCTTGGATCAAAACCGAAGCGGAAGTACTGCGACGGGGAATGAAATCCTGATCTATAAACCAGCCATTGGGAGCTACTTGGGCAGCATCCTGACGCAAATCTATGTTCAACAAAGAATGACGGAAAGAACGGCTCAAGTTGGAAAATACCCATTCCGGAGTAATGTTTCCAGTCACCGCTTTTTCCAACAACACCTGGTGGGCTGTGTGGTAACGGACATAACCCATTCCTTCATCGGGACGACCGGTGTACGAGAAGTTGGTGACGGCCAAAAATCCTTCGGGTGCAATCTTGGGATCGTTCACATCGATCTTGGTCCAAGACGTGTTGTTGACTTCGTAATAGGCAGCTCCGCCCTCGGCATCAATGACCCCGAAATTGGCTTCCACACGCATCGGACGCGGGTGTTTGTCCAAGAAACGTTCAAAATCTTTGAGGGTTTTGCATTCACCCAAAGCCTTGAACATCAACTCACCTTCCTTGTCCATCTCTTTCACATCATCGTCCTTGAGGTTATAGGAAGCGGTGTTGACGATGGAAAAACCAACAGAATTGGTGCCTGCCCAAACACAACCACCGGTACTGGGACTGTCCACCAGCCCGATGAAATCGTATTTTTTACCGGTAAATTTTTCTACCCGGTTGTTCAACTCTCCAGTATCCCGGTGTTTCAGTAACAAAGGACGTCCGTCTGCCGTCAGTTTTCCGGTAATGATGGCGGAAGTACAAGCCCAAGCCGAATGTGTCAGCAAGGAGCACAAAAAGAATAAAGTAATTGCTAAAATTGATTTTCGCATATGCTTAAAATAATGAATCAGTTGTGGTATTGTTGAATCGAACCAGGCCCAAATGCTCATAGGCCAGGGTCGTTGCTTCACGGCCCCTCGGTGTGCGTTGGAGGAAACCTTCTTTGATCAGGAAAGGTTCATAGACTTCTTCCAAAGTCCCCGGATCTTCCCCGACTGCGGTGGCAATGGTACCGACGCCTACCGGACCTCCTTTGAATTTTTGGATGATGGTGCTCAAAATTTTATGGTCCACAGCATCCAGACCGCGGCGGTCGATGTTCAGCGCCTCCAGGGCATAGCGGGTGATTTCCAAGTCAATGTGCCCATTGCCTTTGACCTGAGCAAAATCCCGTACCCGACGCAACAGGGAGTTTGCAATCCGAGGCGTTCCGCGACTGCGGCAAGCTATTTCCAGCGCAGCTTGGGAATCGATACCGATGTTGAGAATGGTAGCACTGCGGGTCACAATTTTCTGCAACACCTGGGTATCATAATATTCCAAATGGGATTGGATTCCAAAACGTGCACGCAACGGTGATGTCAGCAAACCGCTACGCGTGGTGGCTCCAATCAAAGTAAAAGGATTCAAGGAAATTTGAACCGATCGGGCACCCGGACCTTTATCAATCATGATATCGATGGTATAATCTTCCATGGCAGAGTACAGATACTCTTCCACAATGGGAGAAAGGCGGTGTATTTCATCAATAAAAAGCACATCTCCTTCTTCCAGTCCTGTCAGCAAACCCGCCAAATCCCCAGGTTTGTCCAACACAGGACCCGAGGTAATTTTCATATTTACTCCCATTTCACGGGCCACAATGTGCGCCAGGGTCGTTTTTCCCAAACCGGGAGGACCGTGCAACAAAACATGGTCCAACGATTCTCCACGACCTTTTGCCGCGCGAACGAACACCATTAAGTTTTCAATGATCTTGTCTTGACCACTGAATTCATCAAATCCCTGGGGTCGGATTTTTCCGTCCCAATCACTATCTTTGTAAGACCCCGCACGACGCGGATCAAATGTATCTTTTTCCAATTCCATGGCTCAAACGATTCAACTACAAAAATAATATATTTTTAAGTTAAATAAATATATATGGATATAGGGTGTTCAAAGTGTTGATAAGTAAAGTCGGATAAAGATATAAACACGTTTTGAACAGTTTATTAACAATAAATAGAATTATAAAACACCGTAAATCAAAGTATTATAAAGTTATGAACAATATTTTAAATAAAGTTGATAACTTTGTGTTCATAAGCATTCCTGTTGAAAAGCTGATGATAAATTCTTGAAAACTTACAGGCTCAAAATTTGGAGATGAAATGAAGGGATTTGATATACAAGAAACCTGCCGGAGCAAATAAAGTTATTGAAAAGTTATCAAGAGGTTTTTGAACAGAAAAACCCGAGTTATAAACAGGTAAAAACAGAAAATGTTGAAAACTATTCCCGAGAAAAATAAGATAAAACCCATCCAGGCAACCTTGTTGGATTACGAGCATCCTTCCCGAATTTTATGGAAAGGATTGCACGCCTCAGCTCGTTCGTTTGCGATAGCGGCTACCGTAGAACAAGGGGTGCACTGGGTGCTTTGTTCGGATAAGGAGAAGGCGGCAGGTTGTGCCAACGACTTGTATCATTTGATGGATGAAGGAGCGATTTTCTTCTTTCCAATGTCTGAAAACAAAGGGGTACGTACCCGGATTCACGATGCTTCGCAGAAGGTACAACGGACGGCTGCATTGGGAGCAATCCAGGAATTCCAACAAGGAAAGAGTGCTTTTCCCTATTTGGTGTTGGTTGCCTTTCCAGAATCAATGCAGGAATGGGTGCCGGATGCCCAGCAAATGGCACAGCATTGCCTTTCTATTAAAAAAGGGGATGCTCTCGGTTTTGAAAACTTGAAATCCTGGTTGGTCAGTGCTGGATTCAATCGTTGTGACTTTGTTTCCCAACCTGGCGAATTTGCTGTACGGGGAGGTTTGGTGGACCTTTTTTCGTATGGGGATGACCAGGCTTGTCGGGTAGAATTCTTTGGCGATGAAGTGGAATCCATCAAGGTGATTGATGTGAATTCTCAGCGTTCGGTCGAAGAATTGGAAAGGGTAGAGGTGTATCCCAACCTTTTTCAAACAGAGGAAGAATCATCCTTGGTAGCTCCTTTGGCATTGACTCCCGAACGTTGTACGGTGTGGACAGAGCGCGAACTCCTGTTGAACGATGTTCCGGGCATGGATGCCTTCCAAGGAAATGTGGTTTGTTTTTCTACCTTGTACGAAGGAGACGGTGCTCGTGCTTCGTTCGATGCCGTGTATGAGTATGCAACCCAACCGCAGCCGGCATTTAACAAGAATTTTGAACTCTTGGCTGAGAACATCCGGGAACATTTGGAGCAAGGGTGGAAGGTTACCATTTTCAGTGAGAGCAGTCGGCAGATCGACCGTTTGCGCAGCATCTTGGCAACTTTTGATGTCTACCCGGATTTCGAGGATTATACCATTCAAGGTGGTTTTGTGGATCCGCAGACCTCCCAATGTTTGTACACGGATCATCAGATTTTTGACCGTTACCGCCGGGTTCGGATCAAGCGGACCGTGGAACGGAGTGAACGGTTGACCCTGGAGGACTTGAATTCCTTCAAGTACGGGGATTATGTGGTGCACGTGAACCACGGAATATGTCGCTACACCGGTTTGATCAAGAGCAAGGTGAATGGAAAAATGCAGGAGGCGGTCAAGCTGGAATTCCAGGACAACGGGGTGTTGTTGGTCTCCGTACACAATCTCCACCGCATTTCCCGTTATAAATCAGCAGATTCCAAACCTCCCAAAATCAGCAAACTGGGATCTTCACAGTGGCAAAAGCTGAAAAATCAGACGAAGTCCAAGGTCAAGGACATGGCACAGGAACTCATTCGTCTGTACGCCAAACGCCGTTTGTCCGAAGGGTATGCGTTTTCGGGAGATACTTTTTTGCAACACGAATTGGAATCTTCGTTCATGTACGAGGATACACCCGATCAATACAAGGCTACCCAAGCAGTGAAGGAGGATATGGAAAAACCCTATCCCATGGATCGTCTGGTGTGTGGGGATGTGGGTTTCGGAAAAACCGAAGTGGCCATCCGGGCTGCTTTCAAAGCGGTTGCAGACAGCAAACAAGTGGCAGTGCTGGTACCGACAACCATCCTTGCCCTCCAACACTACAATACATTCAAGGAGCGTTTGAAAGATTTTCCTTGTGAGGTTGAGTACGTGAGCCGGATGAAGACTGCCGCCGAGATGCGGGACATCGCGGACCGTTTGAAAAAAGGGAAGATCGATATCTTGATTGGTACCCACCGTTTGTTAAACAAAGATTTGGTCTTCAAAGATTTGGGTCTTTTGATCATCGATGAGGAACAGAAGTTTGGGGTGGCAGCCAAAGAAAAATTACGTCAGATGAAGGTGGCTGTCGATACCTTGACTTTGTCGGCAACCCCCATTCCCCGGACCTTGCAGTTCTCGTTGTTGGGAGCCCGCGATTTGTCGGTCATCAACACACCTCCGCCGAACCGTTTGCCCGTTCAGACAGAAATCATCGATTTTGAAGAGGACCTCATCCGCGAAGTCATCCAGTACGAAGTGGGTCGCGGAGGCCAGGTCATCTACGTTCACAACCGTGTACAAGACATCGAGGAGGTAGAAGATATCCTGCTGCGCATTGTTCCCAACATAAAAATTTGTGTGGCCCACGGCCAGATGGATCCGCGTGAGATGGAAAAACGGGTGTTGGACTTTGTGGCCGGAGACTACGATTTGTTGTTGGCTACAACCATCATCGAAAGTGGGGTGGACATCCCGAATGTAAATACCATCATCATCAACCAGGCCCATTATTTTGGCTTGAGTGATTTGCACCAGTTGCGGGGTCGGGTGGGCCGTTCCAACAAAAAGGCTTTTTGCTACCTCATTGTGCCGCCGACTTCCATTTTGACCGACGATGCCCTGCGCCGGATCAAGGCCATCGAAGCCTTCTCGGAACTGGGCAGTGGTTTCAACATAGCCATGCAGGACCTGGACATCCGCGGTATGGGCAATATGCTGGGGGCTGAGCAGAGCGGATACATGGCTGAAATGGGCTTTGATACCTATCAGCGTATCTTGGCAGAAGCTTTTGAAGAGGTTCGGGACGAGGTGATGCCCGTTGAATGGAAAGAGAAAAAAGAGGAAGAGGTGGTCTTTGTACGGGATTGTACAGTGGAAACGGACTTGGAATTGTTCATTCCGGACGAGTACATCAACGTGATGTCGGAGAAAATCCGCATTTACCGGGAAATGGACGCTGTCAAGACGGAAGAGGAGTTGGAAAAAATTCTGGAAAGCTTGCGCGACCGTTTCGGACCCGTTCCGGAACAAGTGGACCAATTGGCTTACGTGGTCCGTTTGCGTCAGGTGGCCCGTGAAAAGGGGTTTGAGCGGGTGGATGTGAAGAACGAGCAATTGGTGGCCTACTTTGTATTCGACCAACAATCCTCTTACTACCAGTCCCCCTTGTTTGCGGACATTTTGCAACGCCTGTCCACCAAGGACAAGAAACGTTATGTTTTGCAGCAGAACAAAGAGAAATTGTCGTTGACAGTGGATGCGGTTCGGACCATCAAAGGGGCCTACAACGTCATCCAAAAATTGTAAGAACAGTTATCCTACATTTATAAATAAGGTCTCGTGAAAAATTTATTGGTGGATTTGGGAAATACCACGGCCAAAGTTGCCTTTTCAGAAGAAGGTCGGTTGGGCGAAATTTTCCGTTGCAACAAAGAGCAGGAGCAGGATTTTGTTTTGAAACTGCTGACCTCACACCCTGTAGATACATTGGTACTGTCTTCGGTGCGGTCCGTGGATGCGCATTGGGAAGCCTTGTTGTCCCGTCAGGTCCGTCGTTACCTGCGTTTTGACCCGTTGACCCAAGATGTTCTTAAAAATGACTATGCAACCCCGCATACCTTGGGAGCGGACCGGTTGGCGGCAGCGGTGGGTGCACAGGCGTTGTTTCCGGATCAGGATTTGTTGATTTTTGATTTTGGAACAGCCATCACCATCGACCGCGTAACCCGTGATGGAACCTTTTGTGGGGGAAATATTTCACTGGGTTTGGCCAGTAGGTTCCGCGCTTTGCACGAGTTTACCGGAAAACTTCCTTTGTTGGAAGCACCCCAAGAAACCGGTGGCCTGGGAACCTCCACACAGTCAGCGATGCAACAAGGGGTTGCGTTGGGCATAATCTTTGAAGTAGAGGGTTACTTAAGGAGATTTTCGGACCATCTTCCAATTTTCACGGGTGGCGATGCATTTTATTTTGCTGAAAAAATGAAAACTCCCATATTTGCAGTTTATAATTTAGTATTGACGGGCTTAGCCCGTGTTGCAGAGAGAAATGCGATTGAATAAGAATTTTATCCTTTCAGTTTGCTTGTGCGTTTGTGCTGTATTGAGTTTGGGTTCTGCCCAAGCCCAAACAACCGATGCACTCGGAACCTATACTCCTTATTCTATGTATGGAGTGGGTGATTTGGCTGTTCAAGGTACCGGTTACAACCGGACCATGGGAGGTGTTGGTATCGGTCTTCGCGACAACCGCTTCATCAACTATGTGAATCCGGCTGCCATCACAGCCCGTGATACCTTGTCCTTTATGTTGGACTTTGGTGTAACCCAAAGCAACTATTATGCAAAGGATCACCAAGCCCAATCGGCCTACAACGCGTTCAGTATGCAGAACTTTGTGTTCACTACCCCGTTGTACAAATCATCGGCTCTGGTGGTGGGCGTAGCTCCGTACAGCAACATTGGTTACAAATTTGAATCTGCGGATCTGGAAGACGAAGTGGAAGCAGAAATCGGAGACGTACGTTACCAACGCTATGGAACGGGTTCGGTTTCCCAATTGTTTGTGGGTGCTGCAGCTACCTTCTTTGATCGTATCTCGGTGGGCGGACAGATGATTTATTACTTCGGTTCGTTGAACCGTCACAGCAACATCCTATTCAACAGCGATCTGGCTTACCGTAACTTGTTCTCGGGTTGGGATTATTCCATCCACTCGATCTCCGGCAAGTTCGGTATCCAATATGAAGAAATTCTGGGTAAGAACCGACAATCCAAGATTGTGATTGGGGGTACCTACCGCCTGGGAACAACCTTGAATGGAGAAATGGCACGTTATGTCTTTTCTTCGAACCACGAGTCCATTACTACCAACACAGCGGCGGATACCATTTCCTTCAAACAGTTTCAGACGGGTCTGAGTATTCCGCAAGAGATTGGCGTGGGTGCTTCCTTCGTCTGGAAAGACCGTTGGGCTATTGGTGTGGATTATCAATACCAAGATTGGAGCCAAGTGGAAATCCCGGTGGCAGGTGACCGTTTTACACCGATGCGTGCCCAATCCTTCCGTGCCGGTATCCAATGGACCCCGAACCGCTACGACATCCGTTATTATTCCAAACGCATTACCTACCGCGGTGGTTTCTACTACGACCAGTCGTATTTGGGTTTGGATGGACAGCAGATCAACTCGATGGGTGTGACCCTGGGTGTTTCTCTTCCGATTTCCCGCTGGTACAATTCGTTGACCTGTGGTGTAGACCTGGGAAAACGCGGAGCTTCGGTAGGGGAACTGGTTCAGGAATACTATTGTAAGTTCTTCTTGAACATTAACTTACATGATATTTGGTTCCAAAAGTACAGATACGAATAGAAAAAACAGATAGAAATTATTAGTCAAAAGTATTTATGAAACAAGTGAAAATTGTTTTGGTCCTTGCCGGTATGATGCTTGCTGCCGGTTTTGCGAATGCTCAAGGACGTTTTGGTGCAGACAGTGCACAATGTGTTACTTACCTCTCTTACTATCAAGAGTACATGAAACAAAACAACTTGGCTGATGCAGCTCCCCAATGGAGAAAAGCAATCCAAGTTTGCCCTCCCACAGCAAGTCAAAACATGTTGTTGGATGGTATGAAGATTTTGCGCAAAGACATCAATGCCTTCCGCAACAACCCGATTCGTCGCAAAGAATTGGTTGACTCTTTGATGATGTTGCACCAAATGCGTATTGACAATTACCCGAAATACAAGGTAACTGCTCAACAAAACATGGCAATGGATATGCTCAACTACACTGGCAAAGGTGAAGAACAAAAATTGTTCTCTGTTTTGTCTGAAACCATGGACATTGCTGGTGCAAAAACCAACCCGAGCATCGTGGTTCGTTACATGAACTTCGCTAACGAATTGTACCAACAAGGCGTATTCACCGACCAAGAAGTTTTCGATGCTTTTGACAAAGCAAGCGCTTCTATTGAGCAAATTGCAACCGTGAAAAAAGAAGAAGAAGTGGCTAACTTGCGTCGTGACGTAGAAAACCTCTTCATGCAAAGTGGTGTAGCTTCTTGCGAAAACTTGGTGAAATTGTTCACTCCCCGTTTCGAAAGCAACCCGACCGACAAAGATGTATTGGGTAACATTGTTGCGAAGTTGACTGCAGCGAACTGCTTGGAAGAAGATTTGTACCTCAAATCTGTGGAAGCTTTGTACCAAGTTGACCCTTCACACGCTACTGCTTACTTGTTGTACCGTTTGTATGCAACCCGTGGTGAAAACGAACAAGCAGTTGCTTACTTGCAAAAAGCCATCGATGATGAAACTTCTGACGTGGTAACCGATGCAAACTACGCAATGGAAATGGCTACCTTCTTGTACACCAAAGCAGCCCGTGCTGCCAAAGCGATCGAGGCTGCAAAACAAGCTGCAGAAATCGACGAATCTGTTGCGGGTAAAGCTTACTTGTTGATTGGTACCATCTGGGGTGCTCAAAAATGCGAAGGTAACGACATCGAAAAACGTGCTCCTTACTGGGTGGCCGTTGACTACTTGACCAAAGCTAAACGTGCTGATGCTAGTTTGACCGAAGAAGCAGATCGTATGATTGCTAACTTCAGCAACTACTATCCGAAACAAACCGACGCGTTTATGTTCGACTTGATGGATGGCGCAAACTACACCGTTTCTTGCAACGGTTTGCGTGAAAACACCAAGGTTCGTACCCAAAAATAATCTATGCGCTTTAGCAAAATAGACTTTTCAAACAGTCTTGTGGTAGCCGTTGTTTTTGCAATGGCTACCATTGCTGTTTCTTGCCAACCCAAATTGGGAGAGACGCAGATTGCCTCTCCGGACACGGCGCCCAACCAGGTCGTGGAGGGAATGAGTGCCGTACAGTCCCGCAACAGTCTTCGTCAGATGCGGATAGAAGCCCCTCTGATGGAAATCTTCAACCAGGATCCGGAAGATTCTTACGAGTTGTTCCCGAAAGGATTTGTGGTTTATGGCTACAACGAACAAGGTTTTTTGGAAACTGAAATCGTGGCCAAGCGAGCCCGTCACCGTTTGGTGCAATCCGAAGAAACCTGGGAGGCCTACGGGGATGTTGTGGTGCGCAACTTTGTCAAAGGAACGCGCATCGATACCGACACCTTGTATTGGGACAAAGAAAATGCGAAAATCTACACCCCGCAGCGTTGTTACGTCTTTCTCCAGTCGCCCGATGGTGCCATGCAAGGCTTTGGTATGGAGTCCGACGAAATGGCCCGAAACGCCTTACTCCTGCATCCATTTGACAGTTATGCTTATGTTGGCCGGGACTCTACCGAGGCTGGATATGTAGATAGTGTTAATTTTATTGGTCCACACTACAAAACCTACCGATAAAATTACTATATTCGCGTCTTGATTTGATAATATTTAACCAATAATAAATCATTTAAAATGGCAGTTTTAGATAAAATCCGCACAAAATTAGGTGTACTTATCACCGTGCTGATCGCCGTAGCGTTGTTGTCCTTCATTGTGGACCCCACAACCATCGATGTAATGTCCCGTACTTTCTCCAGCAAATATGACGTTGGTGAAATCAACGGAAAATCAGTAAAATACGAAGAATTCCAAAGCAAAGTGGACTACTACACCAACTTGTACCACTTGAGCAGCGGACAACAATCAGTTTCCGAACAAGCGTTGGAATCCATCTACAACAGTGCTTGGCAAGATCTCGAAAGCGAGTACCTCATCATCCCGACCATGCGTGAAGCAGGTGTGCGCGTAGGCGAAGAAGAAACCTTTGATTTGTGCCAAGGTACTGAAATTTCTCCCGTGCTCGCACAAGATCCCGCTTTCTGCGATGCAACCGGTAAATTCAGCCGTGACCGCGTGATTGAGTTCATCCAATCCATTCCGATGGACCAAACCGGCAATATGAAAACTTACTGGGATTTTGTTGAGAACAACATCGTTCGCCAACAATACTTCACCAAATACACCTCTTTGATCTCTAAGAGTAATGTGATGAACCCCGTTGAATTGCGTCGCAACATCGAAGAAAACAACACTACTTCCGATGCTGAGTTTGTAGTGGTTCCCTTCGGTTTCCAACCCGATTCAACCATCCAAGTTTCTGATTCAGAAATCAAAGCTTACTACAACAAAAACAAAAAGAACTACCGTCAAGTAGCTTCTCGTGACATCGAGTACGTTGTGTTTGAAGTACAACCCTCAGCTCAAGACATCGAAGATGCACGCCAAGCAATGGACAAGGCATACGCTGGTTTTGCTGAAGCAAGCAACTTGAAAACGTATTTGGCACACAACTCAGATACTCCCCTCCAAGAATACTACTACAAAGCTGGTGAGTTGGAAAAATCTTTCCCTGAATTGGATGTCTTCGCTTTTGGCAAGAACCAACCCAAAACATTGGCTCCTTTCCAAAAAGACCAAATGTTCTACGCTGCCCGCGTTAGCGACCGCAAACAAATGGCAGACTCTGCTTTCGTAAAACACATCTTGTTGCCGATGACCGAAGAAGCCAAAGCTGACAGCTTGTTGAACGAATTGAAGAAAGGTGCTGATTTCGTAGCCATGGCTACTGAATATTCAGCAGACAAAAACCCGAACGTAAAAGAAGCGGGTGACTTGGGCTGGATGACTCAAACCATGATGATCCCCGGTTTTGAAAGTGTTTTGACTGCAAAAACCAACCAATACTTCAAAATCAACTCCAACTATGGTATCCACTTGGTAAAAGTAACCGAACAAACCAAGAAATTGGACAAAGTACAATTGGCTCTCTTGACCAAGGAAATCGTTGCAAGCGAAAGAACCTTCCAACACTACTATGCACAAGCCAATGATTTGGTTGTGAAGAGCGAAGGTCAATTGGAAAAATTCAACGAAGCTGTTTCTGAAGGCAACTTGCCGGTGGTTCCTGCACGTGGCGTGAAAGAAGGTGCTAAATCCATTTCCCGTTACCAAAACACCCGCGAAGTGAGCCGTTGGATTTACGAAGCTGAATTGGGAGAAGTTTCTCCGATTCTTACTGTGGACAACCAATACTTCTTCGTCGTTGCGTTGACCGGTGTTCACGAAGAAGGTTATGCTCCCGTTTCTCAAGTAGCAGAATCCATCCGTTACACCTTGACCCAAGAAAAACGTGCTGAAAAAGTAAAAGCAGAAGTGACTGAAAAGATTGCTGGTTTGACTACATTGGAAGCGATTGCTGAAGCATTGAACGCGAAAGTATCTACCCGCGAAGGTGTTGCTTTTGCTGCTCAAGGTTCACAAGCTGTGGATCCTGCCTTGGTAGGTGCGATTGCAGGTGCGAAAGAACAAACCTTGACTGCTCCGGTAGCAGGTCGTCTCGGTGTTTACGTGTTGAACATCAAAGGTCGTGAAGTAGGTTCTTTCTACAACGAAGATGATGCAGCGGTTCGTCACCAAGCGAAGAACAACTACCACATGAACATCCTTCCTTCTGTATTCGCAGAAATGGGTGAAGTGAAAGACAACCGTGCTCGTTTCTTCTAGTCTTAGAATCGAGTGTTTGATACAGAGACCAGCTTCTTAGAAGTTGGTCTCTTTTTTTGTGTCGAATTGATCGAGGAAAGCCACCAGCGAGGTATCGTCGCCGCTGAGGTTGAACTTTTTGCGCAGACGCGTGCGGGCGGTGTTGATGCTGTTGATGCTTTGGTGGGTGATGTTGGAGATTTCCTTTGTGGACATGTTCAGGTGCATCAGGGTGCAGAGTCGTCGTTCGTTGGGAGTAAGGTTGGGATAGGCTTTGACCAGGTTTTCGAAGAAGGTCAGGTGGTTTACATTCATTGTTTTTTCTACCTCGTTCCAGTCGTTGTTGGTAACCTTGTCGTTCAGTTGTCGGATGACTTGGAAGAGTTCCTTTTTCACTTCTGTTGAAAGAGCTTTCTGGTTGGTTTCAGCCAGCCGGTGAATCAGTTCGTCAATGAAGAGCTGGTGCTGGTGTTGTTCCAGCTGTTTCATCAAAATGATTTCTTCTTTGCGTTTGATGTCGATGGCAATGTTTTCCTGTTCCAGGCGGTAATGTTCGTTTTTCAGGCGCTGGTTGTGCAGAATCAGGTAGAATACAAAGGCTCCGACGCCCAACAGGAGCACAACTCCAATGAGAAACAAACGGTTGTATTGTTTGGCCGCTTGTATCTCCTGATCGGCTTGTTTGCGTTCCAGTTGGTTCAGGGATTTGGATAGGTTGAGGACGATGTTGTTGTTGTTCAGACTGGTGTAGATTTCGTTGTATTTCAAGAGGGCTTCGTAGGCTTCCTGGGTTTTTCCGATGCCGTTGTAGAGGCGTTGAAGCCAGAAATAGGCGTACATGTTGTCCGGATCAAAGTCGCCGCGACTGAGAATCCGGATGGATTGCTTCAGGTTTTGGATGGCTTGGAGGGTGTCACCCGAATAACTGTGGTAGTAGCCCGAAGTGGCGTAATAAAAGCCGGAGTCTTTGAAAGTGGAGATCCAGGGCTTGGCTCGTGTCAAGTATTGTTTTGAGGTGGACAAATTACCCAGGGTAATGCAGTTGAGGCAACCGTTCAGGAAGGCATTCAGGGCCACCGAAGGGATGTGGTATTCCAGACAAAGCTGTTCGCAGGCTGTCAGAACCGAATCCATTTGTGTCAGGTCCATGGGGTAGGACAGTTGACTGTTCAGGGCGCGGGCCTTCTGGTAGGCTTCGTCCCGGTTGTGTACGGGGCCGGTGAGCAGGCGGTTGTAGGCCTTGGCCTGGTGGATGTCTTTGTTGTAGAAATAATGGATTTTCTCCATCAGAAGATAACACTCCCGAATTTGGTATTTTTCCTTGTATTTTTCAGCGATTTCCATGCCGCTGTGTACATTGTTGAAGGCCGTGTGATAATTGCCCAGATGGGTATTCAAACGGGCCAGAGCGATGAGGCAATGGCCCCGGGCTTGTTCCTGTTCCAGGGTTTCGTAAATGTGCAGGGCCTTCTCTTGGTAACGGATGGCGTCGTTGAATTGGAATTCTGTGTATTCTTTGCGGTGGGCGACAAATTCATAGACTTCGCCCAATTCGGCTACGATCAAGGTGCTGTCAATGTCGGAGAGCAGGGATTGGCAGAAAATATAGGCATCATCGGGCTGTTTTTCCCGAAGCTGGAGGAACTGGAAGTAGTCGTTGCGTTGTCGGAACGAGGAGAGGCGTTCAAACAAAGGATTCTCTTGGATATCTTTTTCGGTGATATTTTTTCCGAATCCTGCGAGGTTGAGCATAAAAAAACAACCCAACCAGAGAAATATGTGTTTTTTAAGAAACATCAGTATAATAAGTAGTTAAATAAAATTGTATGACAAATGTACTACTAAATTTCCAAAATGTAGTAATAATGTAATAGAAAAAAGACCCCAAAAAATTGGCTCGTTCGGTATCTTTGTCAAAAAGCAAACCGCCTTATGAGAAAAATTATCTTTTCCCTTGTAGCCATGGCAGCCTTGATTGCCTGCAAAGAAGAACCGAAAGAACCCATTGCCTTGTCAACTCCGAATCCGGTCTTGGTCGAAGTGACCGAAGATGCCGCCCTCGTGAGTTGGGAAATGGTCGCCAATGCCGGTGGATATACCTATCGTTTGAACGCTGGAGAGGAACGTACCACGCGCGATAACGAAGTGCGATTGGAAAATCTCACCCCGGAAACGGCTTATACCTTTGAAGTAATGGCCAACACAGCATCTGAAGAATACCTTTCTTCCGCTTGGTCCAAAGTTGAATTTTCAACTGCGGCTTACGTGCCTGGGTTTCAGATTGTGGTTGACGAAACTCGTACTACCGCCTATTCGGTAGAATTCGACATCGTTCCTGATTTGAAGGAAAAGACCTATTATTATGACCTGTATTCAACTGCACGTTGGAATGAGACAACTTTAGCTGAGATCCAAGCCGAGATCGATGCCTCCATGCATACGTTTGCAGACATGATGGATATGACCTATGAAGAGGTCATTGAAATGATGTTGTCTTCCGGCGATCAATTTAACATTTACAGCGGAGCCGGTTTCCGTGGCAATACCGAATTCTGTGTATTTGCTTTCTATTGGGATGTTGAAGAGGGAATGTCCTCCGAAGCTTCGGTGGTGTATTTTACCACACCTGAGCCCAAAACATCGAGCGAGCGTGTCGATTTGTTCTTTGATCCCGTAGAACCCTACAACATGACATTGACTTGCGAACCGTCGTCGGGTGTGCAGGAGTATTATTTGATTTTTGATACCACCGAACGTGTGGAAGAGATTCTGGCTACCATGGAAGACGAAGAGGCCATCCTGTCCTACGGAGCTATGAACTATGGTGTGAAATTGAGCGATCTTCAAGTCCTGGAGCAACAAGGCCTTCGTCCCGAAACCTCATACACAGCCTTGGTAATGGCCATTGACAAACAAGGCAACCGTTTCTTGGAAGAATTGGAACAAACCACACCGGCAGAAGAGAACAAGGACCTCGTAGAGTCTGAGTTGTTTACTTCGTTGTTGGGTGAGTGGACCGCCGTTCAAACCATCAACGATTTGTACAGCGGACCGTACGAATCACGTTTTACCGTGAACATTGTGCAGGAAGTACCTGATTATGACTACGATTACCGCTCCCAAAACCAATTGGTTGCGTTGGTGGATGGTTGGAATTCCTTGACTTACTACGGTGTAGAGGCGCTCGCAAACGATGGCATTGAGGACCCGGAATTGAAATTTGGACCGAAATGGCTGATCAACATTGCAGAAGGAGATGTCATGACCGTGGATGGTCAGGCACACCACTCGGTGATTGGCTGGATGTTCTTTGGGGATTGCTATTTTGTGAATGCAAAGGCAGACGGCACCCAAATCTACACCGACCAAGACCTTGAAGTTACCCTTTCGGAAGATGGCAATACCTTGACGATTGCGTCTCCTGCCGGTCTGACCGATGTGTATCCGAGTTTGGCGTACAATTTTGAAGGATTTGGTTGGATGGCTTATTTCTGTGGCGGATCCAACATCGTATTAACCCGTAAATAATCAATTTTAACAATAATAATATGAGAAAGTCCCTTTTGTTCACTTTAGCAGCCCTGCTGTTCGGTTTGGTTGCTTGTTCAGAAAAAGATGAACCGGTTGTTATTCCTTCCATTGTGTTGGAAAAGGTTTCTTCGGATGTGAATTCTTTGAACTTCAACGTGACCTTGAAAGATGCCCAACAGGCCGCGTATGTGGTGCTGGAAGAGAATCTTCCCTTGCCCTCGTTGGCAGAGATTCTTAGTGACGGTGTGCTTTTGGATACCCGCAAAGCGGAAGCAACCATTGTTGTAAATGACTTGACCCCGGAAACCAGCTACCAAGTCATTGCAGCTGCGTCCAATGGCACACAACAAGTGGCCTCCAACACCTTGTACATGGCGACTACCGCGTTGCCGGAACTGACGCTGGATGTTACCTTGGGCAAAGTGACCCACGAAGAGATGACTTTCCAAGTACAAGCGCAAAATGCCGAGAAGGTGGCCTATCTGGTGGTGTATGCTTCGAACGAAGTACCGGAAGCCAACTATGTCTTGGTGAATGGAAACGAAGTGGCTCTGAACAACGGAAAGGCCGAAGTGAGGGTGAAAGGTTTGGAATGTGCGAAGGAATATATGTTGCGCGTGGTGGCGCAAGGTCATACCCAAGTGGTGGCTGCAGACCCCGTTTACTTTGAAACCGAAGACAATCCCGCCAACGTGATCCGTCACGACTATACCGTAGCCCATGGTTTCTCTTGGGGATCCAACTACTTCATCCAATTGTCCTACGGCGAATACGATGACGACATGTTGTGCCTGGACTTTTATGCCCAAGAACAAAATTACTTGCCGGCCGGTGTGTACGAAGTCAGAGAAAGCACCGAAGCCCCGGTTTTGAGCACCTACTATTCTACGTTGGGATACGAGGACGGTGTCAAATTCCGCAGCGGACAAGTGGAAGTGATCATTGATCAGGAAGCCAAGACCTATACTTTTGATGTAGACATTATCTTGATTGACGGCCGCCATTTGGTAGCCAGCTACGCAGGCGAAGTGGACGGTATGCCGATTGAAGAAGAAATCCCGACCGAATACGTGACCTTTACCGCAGCTGCGGCCGAAAAAGTGAACGATGACGGTTCCCGTTGGATGTTGTCCCTCTCGGATGCAAACGGCAACGAAGCAACCTTTGATTTGAATACTGCTTCTTTGAACTACATTCAAGGAACCTCTTACACCATCGGTACGACCGAATTGGGTGAATTCAATGCAGCCAACTCTTCCTTCACGTTGGCCGCCAATCCGGGCGAAGATTGTGCTTTTGCAACGGGTACTTTGCACGTCAGCTTAGACTGGATGGCACAAGAATACTCCATGAGCTTGTATGCAACCTTGGAAAACGGTACTCCCGTTGAAGCAACATTCCAAGGCGTTGTGGAAGGTTCGGAATTGAATAAATCAGAAGATGTGATCACGGTCGATTTGTACCATGCATCGGCAAGTTCATACTCTTCCGGTTCGAACTGGTACATCAACTTGTCGGATGAAAAAGAAAACTACCGCCTGACCTTGGATGTGTACTGCAAAGCAGCCAAGTTCTTGCCGGAAGGTGAATACACCTTGGGATCGACCGTATCGGGTCAACTCAACCAAGAAATCAGCCAAATCAACATCGTGGGCGAAGGATCCTACATCTTTGAAGCAGCAACCCTCTTGGTGGAAATTGATTACGAGGCCAAGACCTATCGGATGGATCTGATTGCAGAAATCGAAGACGGTCGTACTTTCGAGTGCATTTATGAAGGAGAGGTAGCCGGTATGACAGTGGAAGAAGTGGATAACGGAGAAGTGCTGGAGGTTGTTTGGACTTCCGCTAGCATACGCCACTGGTACTCCAACAACTTCCAATTGGTGTTGCAAGATGAAAACAGCGAGTACACCGCAGATTTGGATATGTATTCGTCCAGCACGGATTACCTGGCAGGTGGCACGTATGTTTTGGATGGTTCTTCCGATGAATTTACCATACGTGATACCTACAGTTATTTCCGTATCAAGGCAGAAGGTAACGAAGATCTTAAATACAGTGCTGCCGAAGTAGTGGTTGCACTGGATGCAGAAAACAACATCGTACAAGTGGACTTTACGGCAACGTTGACAGACGGTCGCCAATTTAAGGGTACGTATACCAAGTAGTCACGCAACACAATAAGATTTATGAAAAGGTTTTTATCCACTTGGATATTTGTGATAGGAGTCTTGGCAATCCTGACGGGTTGCCAAGAAGATCCTGTTGTCAAAAAGGCTACATTGACGTTGGAAAAAACGGAAATCACAGTTCCTGCCGAAGGGGGCCGGTTTGCAGTGCAATTCCAACTGGAAAATCCGGTGGAAGGGGCACAACTCCGTGTAACCCCGGAACACGATTGGGTGAGCAACATCGAGGTCTCCGAAGCGGGTGTACTCTCGTTTGATGTGGCCTTGAGCCGTGACCAGGCGGAACGTGTTTGTCGTCTGGACCTGGCTTACCCGGGAATCTATCCGAACGGATTGATCAAAGTCCGTCAGGAAAAAGGCCTCCCTCCGTCCTTCTCATACAACGTCAAAGAGGTGAATGCCCATTCGTTTGTGGCGGATGTGCTTCCCTTGGACAAAGAAATGCCTTACCTCTTCCTGGTGGGTTACGGCGACTACATGAAGGAGAACGGAATGGACGAAGACGATGCGGCCTTGATTGCCGACGACATCGCCTATTTTGAAAGCTTTGCAGCAAACTTTGGGGTGGACGTGAAGGATGCTATCCAAAGTTTCATGTACCAAGGAGACCAGTTGGATTACAAGGTGAACGGTACAACTCCGAGCACCGAATACGTCCTGTATGCCTATGGTTTCGACATCAACACGATGACTCCGACGACCGAGGTTTGTCGCCACTCCGTGATGACCCGGGAAATTGAAAACAAACAAGTGATGTTTGATTTCGACATCGTGTGCGACGGCCCGAAGGTTTCTTTGACAATTACCCCGGAAGACTATGCCGGTCACTTCTTCTTTGATTTGATGGCCGTTGAAGATTGTCCGGAGGGACTGAGCCAAGAGGAAATCAATGCCATTTGCTATGAGGTGTGGGAAAGTTGGAAAAGCTACCACATGATGTTTGGATTTGAAATCGCAGATGTCCTGAAAATCCTGGCTTATCGCGACCAAGCAACCTGGGAAGGCGAATTGGATTGCGAATCGGACTATGTGGTCTTTGCTTACACCATGGACGAAGAAGCCATCATTGATTCGGATACCCAAGTTGAATATTTCACCACCGGTTCGGTGCAACCTTCCGAAAACGTCATCGATCTTTCAGTTTCCGATATCTACAGCCGCAAGGCAACCGTTACGGTAACGCCGAGTAACACCGATCCCTATGTTGCCCTGGTTGTGGCAGAAAACCGTTTTGAAGGCATGAGTGACGATGAAATCATGGACTATATCATTGAAAACTTCACTCTGAACATCGTAAACAAAGGATTTACCACCAGTGTAACAGGCTTGACTCCGGAAAGCACCTACCATTTGATTGCGTTTGGGGTGTCGGGTGGCCAACCGAACACCGAATTGTTTAAGACCGAGTTTACCACCGGTGCGAAAGTTTATTCTTCTTCCAGCATGACCCTGACTGCCGGTCCTTTCTACGACACCCAAGACATCGCGGCGCTGGATCCGGCTTGGTCCGACTATACCGCGTACGATGCGATGTTCCCGGTAGAGGTTGAATTGGTGGGCAAGGCAGAGAATGTCTACTACGGTGTTCTGGATGCTTACAATTATCAGTACTTCAGTGAAGAGCAACGGTACAGCTACTTGGTTGACTTCGGTCCCTGCGAGATGAGTGCCATCTTTGCATTGGACTATGACGAAGAACTGGTACTCTTCGGGTTTGTCGAAGACGTGGATGGCAATTACTCCGAAATTTGGGGTAGTGAGCCGTTCACCCTCCTCTACGAAAACCGTTCCGATGCCCAAGAGTTCTTGGATGCCTTGGCGGCAACACAAAACAAGGTTCCTGTACCGCAACGGGTGCAAGAACCTCGAAACCAACGTCAGCAAGAAGTGACTTTATAGATAAGGTTGGATCATTTTGTTCCAAATCCGATATGCATTCGGAAGCAAATGGATGCCGTCTACCGTGTAGGCGGCATCTAAGTTTCCGTCCACATCGGTGAGTTCAGCAGCCAAATCCAAGTAGGTGTAACCGTAAATGGATGCGTATTCTACCAAACGTTTGTTGATTTCCACAGCCTTCGGATTCCGGCCTTCGTGGTAAGGCGACATCGGGTGTTGGGGCAGGGTGCTGATCACATACAGCTCTGTTTCCGGTGTCTTGGTACGCAGGCAGATGAGAATTTTTCGATAGGTCTCCCAGACTTGCTCCGGCGTTGCATTCGCATCATTGATGAAGTTGTTGGTGGAAATCAGCAAGAAGACCTTTTTGGGGTGTGCGGCGATGAGGCTATCCAGGCGCATCAGCACGCCTTCGACCGTATCCCCGTTGATACCGTAGTTGATGACCTGGTTGTTCTCGGTCCATTCTTCCCACCAGCAGTTGTTGGTCAGGCTGTTGCCCAGCATCACGATGGCATCCTCCGGCAGGGGGAGGGTGTTGAACATGGATACGCGGGAGTAATAGTGGCCGAACATATCCGGGTATTGTTTGCGGTAGGTTTCGTTGGAAATTTCGTCCATGCGGTTGTGGGCTGTCAGACCGATGTAAGGTTCCAGGAAGCGGGTGAGGTGGGCATAGCCAGCCCCGTTGATGCGGCTACCATCGAAGGTAAAGCCTTGTTTCAGCACTTTGTTCTTGTCGGTCATTACCTCGGTGGTGTTGAGGAAGCGGTAGGGTGCTGCATCCGCCCCTTTCATCAGTCGCTGGTTGACGACATAGGCCGAGTCAACCCACGCTTCTCCTTGGGCCTGCAGTTTGGGGTCGGGCACGATGCTCATCACGTAAATTTCAGTATTGGGAGAGATTTCGTGTGCTTCTTGCACCATGTTGACAATGGCTTCCGCGGTGGCAACCGCCGATTTTTTGAGTTTTAGGTCGTAGAGTCCGGTGCAGAGAAAGAGCTTGCTGGGCTTGCTTTCCATGAGTTCCGGCAGGCGATAGGCCGTGCATTGGGTGCCTTCCAAGGCAATACCCCGGTTCTTTACCCGACTGTCGTTGTAAAAGCGGTTCCAGATGCCCCGGTCGATGACATCATCTCCTACCAGGAGGATGTCTCCTTTGTCCAGCCCCAAGGTTTGGTACTGGGTGTGGCGTTCTTGGAAATAGGTAATCTGTCCGTGTTCGGTCGGGTATTCGGGGGTGGTGTTGCAACCGACCACGTACGGCAAAGCCGCCCATACCCAAAGCAAAGGGAATCGGAGGAACGTTTTCATGGTGATGGGATTAAACGTTAAAGAGGAAGTGCATGATGTCGCCGTCTTGTACGACGTATTCCTTGCCCTCAACACCCAGCTTACCGGCTGCGCGGCAGGCAGCTTCGCTACCGTAATGTACGAAGTCTTCGTATTTGATGACCTCAGCACGGATGAAACCACGTTCAAAGTCAGTGTGGATCACACTGGCTGCACGGGGAGCTTTGTCTCCTTTGTTGATGGTCCATGCGCGTACTTCTTGGACACCACAGGTGAAGTAGGTTTGGAGGTTGAGCAGGTTGTAGGCGGATTGGATGAGGCGAACCACGCCGGATTCTTGCAAACCGATTTCGTTCAAGAACAGTTGGCGTTCTTCGTAGTCTTCCAATTCGGCAATTTCGGATTCGATTTTAGCGGCAATGACGAGCAATTCGGCATTCTCTTCGCGGATGACTTCGCGGACGCGTTCTACGTATTCGTTGCCGGTCAAAGCAGATGCTTCGTCCACGTTGCAGACATACATCACGGGTTTGTTGGTCAACAGGAAGAGGTCACGAGCCATTTTTTCATCTTCGGCATTGTCAAAGACCACGGTGCGGGCGGATTTGCCGGCAAGTAGGGCTTCGCGGAAGCGGATCAGGATATCGTACAGACGTTTGGCTTGTTTGTCACCACCGCTGACTGCTTGTTTGCTTACTTTGCTCAAACGGTTTTCAACGGTTTCCAAGTCTTTCAATTGGAGTTCCAGGTCAATGATTTCCTTGTCACGGATCGGGTCAACGCTACCGTCCACGTGCACGATGTTCGGGTCGTCAAAGCAGCGCAAGATGTGCAGAATCGCATCGGTTTCCCGGATGTTGGCCAAGAATTGGTTGCCAAGACCTTCTCCCTTGCTGGCGCCTTTTACCAAGCCGGCAATGTCCACGATCTCAACGGTCGCGGGAACTACGCGGTTGGGGTTGACCAATTTTTCCAAAACTTCCAAACGGGGGTCCGGAACGATGGTGGATCCAATGTTCGGTTCGATGGTACAGAAAGGGAAATTGGCCGATTGGGCTTTTCCAGAACTGATGCAGTTAAAAAGGGTGGACTTGCCCACATTCGGAAGTCCTACGATTCCACAACGTAATGCCATAAGATTTTGTTTAAAATGTGCGCAAAAATAGAGAAAGATTGGCGAACTTGCAACCCTGCCCCCAAGAACGGAGGAAGGATGCATGAAAAGTGAAGGTAAATTCTTGGTTGATTGGCGGTTGCTCACCTGTATCTGTGTTGGCTTTTGGGTGGGCTCTGCCGGGCTTGTTAGCGCAGGCAGTTGCGGTCCGGCTGTGGATTCTGCAACGGTGCTGGTGTGGAACCTGGAAAACTGGTTCGATCCGGTTTACCGGCCTCCACACGACGATCCGGCCTTTACGCCCCGGGGGGAAAAACACTGGACCTGGGAGCGGTTTCGGCAAAAACGCAACCGCATTGTGCGGACGCTCTTGTCGGTGGAGGGACGCTGGGGCCAGTTGCCCGATGTGGTGGCATGTTGCGAGGTGGAAAATGCCCGGGTACTGCACGCCTTGTTGGACGAAACCGTTCTGTCCAAGGCCGATTATGCGGTGGTACACCACGAAGGCCAGGATCCTCGGGGCATTGAGTGTGGACTGTTGTATCGGACTTCGGTTTGGACCTTGGTCTCCAGTCGAGCTGTGCAGCCGGTCCCGGAAGGCAAGCCCCTCCGCCCGATTTTGTATGCCTGCTTGCAGGAGCAGACCTCCGGCCGGTATTGTCATTTTTTCGTGAACCACTGGCCATCCAAACGCGGTGGGACTTCGGATCGGGGACGTATCCGGGCGGGCGATGCCTTGCTGGGGGCGGTGGATTCGGTGCTACGGGAGGATCCCGGAGCTTGGGTGTTGGCAGTTGGCGATTTCAACGACGGTGTCCAGGCTGCGGCCCTCCGGCGTTTGGCTCCCCGTATGCAACCTATTCTGCCTGGGGTGGCCGGAGCCGGGACGGGGGTAGAAGGTTCGGTCCGTTACCGGGGACGGTGGGATCTGATTGACCTGGTTTTGGTGCCCACGGCTGGACCGCTCGCGCCCAAGGCTTGGGTCTTTGCTCCAGATCAATTGTTGGAAGAGGATCCCCGGTGGCTGGGCGTACGGCCGTTGCGGACCTACGTGGGGCCCCGCTTTGTGGGTGGTGTGAGCGACCATTTGCCCATCGTCGTACGTTTTCCAAAAAATACTTAAATTTGTGGAATGAAAGCTTATTTGGATTTGATGCAACACATCCTGGACAACGGCGCAGACAAGGGCGACCGTACCGGTACCGGGACTCGCAGTGTTTTTGGATACCAGATGCGTTTTGATCTGGCCCAAGGTTTTCCGTTGTTGACAACGAAACGCCTTCATCTGAAGTCGATTATTCACGAACTCCTTTGGTTCCTTAAGGGAGACACCAACATCCGATACCTGAACGAAAACGGGGTGACCATTTGGGACGAATGGGCCTCTGAAACCGGCGAATTGGGACCGGTTTACGGTCACCAATGGCGTTCGTGGGGCAAGGCCGATGGACAAACCATTGACCAGATTGCGGAGTTGGTGGATGCGTTGAAGAAGAACCCGGACTCCCGTCGTCACATTGTTTCGGCCTGGAACGTGGGTGAAATTGATCAAATGGCGCTGCCGCCTTGCCATGCCTTGTTCCAGTTCTACGTGGCAGACAACAAACTTTCCTGCCAGTTGTACCAACGCAGTGCCGACGTCTTTCTTGGCGTGCCTTTCAACATTGCATCGTACGCCTTGTTGACTCAGATGATTGCCCAAGTCTGCGGTTATGAACTGGGTGATTTTGTGCATACGTTGGGGGATGCTCACCTCTACAACAACCACTTCGAACAAGCGCGTCTGCAACTGACCCGCGAGCCTCGTTCCCTGCCGCGCATGGTCCTGAACCCGGACGTGAAGTCGTTATTTGACTTCCGTTACGAGGACTTCCATTTGGAAGATTACGACCCCCACCCCGGCATCAAAGCACCCATTGCAGTTTAATTTTTAACCCTGACTCCCATGATTTCGCTGATTGTAGCAGTGGCCGAAAATCGGGCCATCGGAAAGGACAACCAATTGCTTTGGCACATTTCCGAAGATTTGAAATACTTCAAACGGACCACTACCGGACATCCCGTCGTGATGGGCCGAAAGACCTTTGATTCGATGGGAGGGAAAGGCCTCCCGAACCGGACCAACCTCGTCATTAGCCGGACCCCGCAGGTGTCGCAATACGAGCACGTCCGTTACTTTCAGGACCTGCCCTCTGCATTGCAGGCAGCCGTGGCCATGGACGAAGAAGTTTTTGTCATCGGTGGCGGAATGATTTACGAACAGGCTTTGGAGCAATCCTTGGTCCAACGGATGTACATCACCGAGGTACGTACTCACATTCCGGATGCCGATACCTTTTTCCCGGCGTTCGACCCTGCGGAATGGCGGGAAGTGGACCGGACCCCGGACCAAGTGGATCCGAAAAGTGGTTTGTCCTACGCCTTTGTTGTTTATGAAAAGAAATAACCCCCAAAAGAGATAAGTATGAACAGAGATCATTTTGGCAGTAGTTTCGGAGTCCTGGTCGCCATGGCCGGGTCTGCCGTCGGTTTGGGCAATTTGTGGAGATTCCCCTATTTGATGGGGACCAATGGCGGGGCCGCCTTCATCATCCTCTATTTGGTGATGGTGTTTGTCCTCTGTCTACCCTTGCTTTATTGTGAGTTTGTGGTCGGACGTCGTACCCAGACGAACCTGATCACGGCCTTCTCTCAGTATGCACCGGGTTCCCGTTGGTCCATTGTGGGGATTTTGGGTTTGTTGGGAGCCTTTTTCATCTTGTCGTTCTACCCGGTGGTGGGCGGTTGGAGCATAGACTACATCGTACGAGCGATTGGATTTGAATTCAGGGACATGGCAGCCGCGCCGGCAGCAGAATTTGAGCAGATGTTTCAGCAGACCATGGCTTTTTCCCCGCGCAGTTTGATTTTCCACTTTGTCTACATTGCCTTGACCGCCTTCATTGTGTTGGCGGGCATTCGTGATGGAATCGAACGATATACCAAATGGATGATGCCGCTGTTGTTCCTGATGGTGGTGGTCATTGCCATCCGTTCAATCCTTTTGCCGGGCGCTCAGGCCGGTTTGGATTTCCTGTTCAAGCCGGATTTTAGTCAGATTACGGGCAAGACCTTCCTGGATGCATTGGGACAGGCGTTCTTCTCGTTGAGCATCGGTTGTGGTAGCATCCTGACCTATGCTTCGTACGTAAAACGCAGTGAGAACATCATCAAGCTCTCGTCCATGACGGCTTTGACGGATACCTTGTTTGCCATCATTGCAGGTATGGCCATCATGCCGGCGGTGTTTGCGTACGGATTGTCTCCGGGAGAAGGTCCCGGTTTGTTGTATGCCGTTTTGCCCCGCATTTTTGCTGAAATGCCGATGGGCTCCTGGATTGCCATCCTCTTCTTCATCATCCTCTTTATTGCCGCCGTTACCTCGTCCATTTCGTTGTTGGAGGTGTTGGTTTCGGTGGTGATTGAGAAGTTGCGGTGGAGCCGCAAGAAGGCCGTCATCCTGATGACCCTGGTTTGCTGGGTGATCGGTATCTTCTCGGTGTGGAGTTCGGAGATTTTTGATTTCTTCAATAACTTCTCCTCCAACGTCATCTTGCCCTTGGGAGGCTTGTTGCTGGTGATTTATGTAGGATGGGTTGCTGATTTCCGCATCTTTGAAGACGAGATCACCAACGCAGGACGGTTGCATTACAACCGCTTTTACCTACGTTGGGTTCGTTTTGTGATCCGGTATTTAGCACCCTTGATCATCCTTACGATTTTGTTGGCGGGCGTATTGTAAGAGCGCCAGGGCCAACAAGGCAAAGATCAGGATAGACGATACACGGGAGAGGATTTCTCCTGTTTTGAAGACCGGCGGGTCGTAACGGAAGGTGATTTCGTGGCGTCCTGCCGGTATTTCTATGGCGCGCAGCACGTAGTTGGCGCGCAGGACGGGTACTTCTTCGCCATCCACAAAGGCCTTCCAGCCGTTCGGGTAATAGATTTCACTGAAGACTCCCAGACCCCCTTCGTTGGATTCTGATACATAGCGCAAGGCATTCGGTGCATATTCGGTGAGGTAAATGAGGCCCTCGCCGGTACGGATGTCCTTGGGTTCGGCGTTCTCGCCCATTCCTTGGGTTGAGAGCACGGCCGTTGTGGCCGGATTCAGGGTCCCCAGTGTTTCAATTTCTTCGTTCGGGTTGTTTGCCCAAACGACATCCTGTACAAACCAGGCATTGCCCAGAGCTCCCGCATAGTACAACGGAGCACTGTTGCCGTTGATGATGACGTAGCGGGTATTCAACATCGAGAGGATCGGGTAGGTTTGCAGGGCTTGTTCCAAGTCTGCCACGGTTTGGGCGGTTCCCATGGCGCCGTTGATATCGCGGATCATACGGTCCATTTCCGGGGAGATGTAATATTCGATCAGATCTTGGTAGCGTTGGAGTTTGGCCGGGCTGTAACCGCCGATGGTCTTGTGGTGGTAGCTGGTGTGAGCATCGTTGAACGTATTGACACTCAAGTCCAGGACGCGGTAGTTCGGATCTTCGTCTGCCAGGATGTAGGTGTCCACCGGTCGTTCGGCAAATTGGTTTTGGAACTCGTGTTGGCGGATGAAATGGGAGTCGTTGAGGTAGCGTTTGTCAACACCCCACAGGTCAACCAAGGTCAACAGGGCCAGGATCCAGACACATTGATCCGCTTTCAATTTCTTTTGGAGGCCGAGCCAAAGCACACCCCCACCCAGTACGATGAAAAGCAGGGAGCGGAACGCGTCGGAGCGCAAGAGGCTTTGGCGGTCTGCCACCAAGGCTCTTACTAAATCTTCCGGGTAATTGGCATCCACCGGCGAGATGAACGAGCCGGCAATGCCCGGGAAAAGACCGACCAGGACCGCAAAACCGGCAGTCAGACCGCCAGCAATGGCGAATCCTTTGCGAAGGGCCTTGGCATCGGGGCGGGCTTCGTCATACAGGAGTTGTTTGATCACCAGCATGCCCAGGATCGGGATCAGGAGTTGGAGGATGACCAGGATCATCGAAACCGTACGGAACTTGTTGTACATCGGTACGTAACGGAACCACAATTCCGAGAACCACATAAAATGGGACCCCCAGGACAGGAAGAGGCCGATGATACCCACGCCGACAATCCACCATTTGTAGTGGTTTTTCAAGAGGCAGAGTGCTAGTACGGCCAGGAAAATGGAGAGGGCACCCATGTACATCGGACCGGCGGTGAAGGGTTGCGGTCCCCAGTACAGGGGCATTTGTTTGAGCAGGGCTTCCCCTCCACTGTAGTTGCGCAGCACTTTTGCAGAGGCCGATTGTTTGGAGAGTTCTCCGGCTGATGCACCGCCGTTGAAGTTCGGAATCATCAGGTTCGGGGTCTCTTCAATGCCGTAGGACCAGGCGGTTGCATAATCCAGATCCAGTCCCTTGCTGCCGTTTTCGTCGGCTTGGGTCAATTCCGATCCGCCACGCATGGTTTGTTTTGCGTATTCAAAGGTGGGCAGGAGGTGGTTGGCGTTGGTAGCAATGCCCAACAGCCCCATCCCCAGCAGGAGCATCGAAGTTTTGATAAAGCGCGGCAGGGTTTTGTTGCGCAGGGAGACAATGCCTTCTGCCAAGGCAAGTCCCAAGACCACCAGGGCCAGGTAATAGGTGATTTGCGGGTGGTTGGCTTTGATTTGGAAACTCAATGCAAAGGTAAAAAGTACAGCACCCCACACGGCTTTTTTGCGGTAGGCCCACACCACGGCTCCGAGGACCCAAGGCATGAAGGCGATGGCGGCCATTTTGGAGTTGTGTCCCACCTGAATGATCTGCATGTTGTAGGAGCAGAAGGTGATGGCAATGGCCCCCAGACAGGCCAGCGGGAGGTTGGCTCCAAAGGCCAGCATGAGCAGGAAACCACCGATCAGACTGATCAGCAAGTAACTGGCCGGCCGAGCCCCGGTGAAGAGGAATTTGTACACAGGTTCGGTCCAGTCCCCTTCGTAGAGGACACTGATGGCATCAGCCGGCATGCCGGAAAACATCGAGTTGGTCCACAAGGTAGGATCGTCGGGATGTGCCTCGTTCCAGGTGATGATTTCGTTGGCCATGCCCCGCCAGGAGGAGATGTCGGCCTGGTTGACAATCTTGCCACCCAGGACTTGAGGGGTGTAGGCATAGGCCAATACGGCGAAACCGAGGATGGCAACCATCCAGGGCCAAAGTTTCTTGAAGGAGATCCGATTGATCGGGTCGTTAAGTCTCATTTGTTTCGTTTGTTTGTGGGTTTTATTCCCATTCCAGCAGCTCGACCATGCGGGCTGTGAGTTCTTTGCGGGAATATTTTTGAATCAATTCGGCTTTTCCTTTCCACGGGGCCGGGGTGCCATTCTGGTGGGCCAGGAAAAGTTCGTGCAGGGCTTTGGAGATGCTTTCGCGGGCGTTCCAATCAAAAATCTTGCCGGCTTGGGTTTCCTGCAAAATGCTCGCAACATCCCCGTCTTCCGGTCCAAAAGCCAGGATTGGCCGTCCGGCTGCCAGGTATTCAAAGAATTTGCCGGTGAGGATGCCCTTCGCTTCGGGTTCCTTGCGCAGGGGCAGGAGCAACAACGAGGCATTGCGCTGGTAGGCCGCAATTAGGTTGTGGGGCAGGTAGCCCAGGTTGTTCAGGGCGGCATCCAATCCGTTCTTGGAGATGGATTGCAACACGGCCGCATCGGTTTTTCCGATGAGGGTGATGCGCAGTTTGCGTCGGAAATCCGGGTCCATCCGGTAACGGGCGCCCAAGGCTTCCCAGCAGGATTCGGGGTTGCCGTCTTCCGAGAGTAAGCCGGTGTGGATCACGTGAAATCCCCCGTCAAAAGGGTTGTCCTGACCCACAAAATCGGCATCGTCGTAGCCGTTGGTAATCAGGTTGACCTTCTCGGGGTTTCCCTTGCGTTGGGTGAGGATTTGTTGGAATTCCTGTTGCATCTGTTGGGAAACCACCACCACCTCGTCTGCCAGTTTCAGGACAGAAGCCTCCATCCGACGGTGGCGTTGCAGGACACCGGGCAGCATCGGCAGGTGTTTGAAGTAGAAGATGCGGGTCCAGGGATCGCGGAAATCGGCAATCCAGGGAATCCACGGGAATTCTTTTTTAATGCCCCGCGCAATCAAGTGCATGGAATGCGGAGGACCGGTGCTGACAATCGCATCCACCGGGTATTCGCGCAGGTATTCTTTCAAGTAGGAAATCGAGGGCTTGACCCACAGAATCCGGGGATCGGGTACGAAAACGTTTGCCCGAACAAACAACGGAAACTTCTCTTTCCACGACTTTTTCTCCCGACTGACAATGGGATTGACCACCGGTTGTTTGCCCGATTTACCCATCCACTTGCGGTAGAAGGCATAGGGCTCGGTGATGGGCTGTTCTAGAATCTCTGCCTGCACCGGAATTTCCGCCAGCAGCGATTCGTCACGAGCCGGGAGTTCCGGGTTGGACGGGGTGTAAATCACCGGTTGCCAACCGAACTCCGGCAGGTATTTGGAAAACTTCAACCACCGTTGAACGCCTGAACCTCCGGAAGGGGGCCAGTAATAGGTGATGATGAGGACGCGTTTCACTATTTCAACAAGCTTTCGTAAAGCCGGCGAACGGCGTCGTTGGTAAAGAAGTCACCACTGTCTTCGTTGTAGGCTTTGCAACCGTTGGTGATGGCCACGATGCCCCAGTTTTCTTCCGGGCAGAATGCAAATACGCTGTACAGACCGTAAGCATTGCCGGTGTGACCGACGAGGGTCTTGCCCGGGATGAGGTTCTTGTAGGTTTCCAAAGCAAAACCGTAGGCGTCACCGTTGAGGTTCGGGTATACCCAGGCTGCTTCGCGCATTTTCATTTCGGAAGCCTCGTCCAAAATGCGGGTGTTTTCAAACACACCGCCTTGCAAGTGCATGGTCATGTATTTGGCCAAGTCAACGGCTGAGATTTTTACACCACCGGTCGGAGAGAAGATGGGAGCGGTGTAACCCATTTGGTAGTCGTCCATCTTGTTGGCGGTGGAGGCATAGGCTGCACTCTTGTTGAATTTGCCGTCTTCGCAGGTGTACAGACTTACAAAGAGTTCGTTGTCCAATGAGTCCACGTTGTGGCCGGCATTCAGGCCCAAGGGACGGATGACACGGTTGCGGATCGCTACGTCGAAACGGGTGTCGGTCAGACGTTCCACGATGGAACCGGCCAGGTTGTAACCGAGGTTGCAGTATTCGTAGTTGGTGCCCGGAGCATAGTCGTTGAAGGACTCACGGCAGTCACCACTGACCTTCGGGTCGATGTATTTCAAAGAGAAATAACCGCTCTTGTCGCTCATGCTGGAGGTGTGGCTCAGGATCATGCGGAGGGTAATCGGGGTGTCCGGGAAGTTCGGGTTGCGAACCGGGAAGCCGATCAGGTCACTCACGTCGTCGTCCAACGAGAGGACACCTTCTTGAATCAATTGCATGATGGCCGTTGCAGTAAAGGATTTTGAAACGGATGCAATGCGGAAAAGGTCGGTTGCTTCGAGGGGTTCTTGGGTTTCCAGGTCTTTGTAACCTACGGTTCCGGTATAGATGATTTCTCCATCTTTAACCACTGCCGCTGCAATGCCGATGTTACCATGGGTTTCAGCCAGGGCTTCCAAGGCTTTGTCTGCGTAAGCAGCCCCTTGACAATTGCACAATCGGTTACCGCCAATCAACAAAACGGCAACAACGATCAGCAGCAGAGGTACGATAATTTTCTTTTTCATAACGATGGTTTTTGAATGTTTTACAAGGTACAAAGATAAGAATCATTTGAAAGAAAATTACAGAGAAAATACCTATTTTTGTGGAATGAATAAAGGGAAAAAGACGGCCGAAACGCCGATGATGAAACAATATGCCGAAGTCAAGGCAACGTACCCCGAAGCCATCCTGCTTTTTCGGGTGGGAGACTTTTACGAAACCTTTGGAGAAGATGCAGTTACGGCTTCTCGAGTGTTGGGCATCGTGTTGACGCGTCGGGCCAGTGGCTCCGGCTCTTATACCGAACTGGCCGGTTTCCCTCATCATTCCCTGGAAAGCTATTTGCCCCGTTTGGTCCGGGCCGGCTACAAAGTCGTGGTCTGTGACCAGTTGGAAGACCCGAAACTGACGAAAAAGATCGTCAAACGCGGGGTGACCGAAGTGGTGACACCGGGTCTGGTGTACAACGAACAAATCCTGTCCCAAAAAGAAAACAACTACCTGGCTTCGCTGGCTTTCTGGAAAGACCGTGCGGGGGTCGCCTTGTTGGATATTTCTACGGGTACGTTTCGTGTGGCGGAAGGGCTTTTGGCCGATATGGAAGCCTTGCTCTCCACCTTCAAACCCAAGGAGGTCTTGTTGCCGAAAGGCTATGAGGCCGGTTTCCGCGAACGCTTTGCCCTGGAAAAAATCTACGTATCCACCATGGATGAATGGGCGTTTGTCCACGAATCCGCCCGGGAGAAACTTTGTCGTCAACTGGGAGTGGATCAACTCAAAGGATTCGGTGTGGACCGGATGGAATTGGCGATTACGGCCGCAGGGGCCGCTTTGTTCTACTTGGAGTCTTCCCAACAGAAAGACCTGGGTCACATCTGTGCTTTGACCCGCATCGATCGGGACGAGTACGTGTGGATGGACCGTTTTTCGGTGCGTAACCTGGAACTTTTTGAGGCCAGTGCGCCGGATGGAGTCTGTCTGTTGCAGGTCATTGACAAGACACTTTCCCCGATGGGAGGCCGTCTCTTGCGCCACTGGTTGGCCCTGCCAATCCGCGATCTTCGGGAGTTGAATGCCCGTTACGATGCGGTAGATCTGTTGTTGTCGGATCCCGACCGGATGGAGGAATTGCAGGACCGCATTACCCGCATCGGAGACCTTGAACGCCTGGCGGGTCGCATTGCTTCCGGACGGGTTGTACCCCGTGGCATCCTGCAACTGAAACGGGCCTGGGACGAGATGGATGCCCTGACCGCCTGGACGGAACCGGCCTGGCAGTCGTTGCTGCAAGGCATTGGCGGAGGTGGACATTGGAGCACCGAGATCGGTCGCATCCTTTGCGAAGAACCGGCCGGACAAATCGGGAAAGGGGCGGTCATCGCAGCCGGTGTGGACCCGACCTTGGACGAACTGCGGGACATTGTACAAAACGGCAAACGTATTTTGTTGGATATCCAACAGCGCGAGACCGAACGTACTGGTATATCTTCCTTAAAAATCAGTTACAACAACGTCTTCGGTTACTACCTCGAAGTCCGCAACACCCACAAAGACAAAGTCCCGGCAGACTGGATCCGGAAACAGACCCTGGTCAACGCCGAACGATACATTACCCAAGAACTCAAGGAATACGAAGAACGCATCCTCGGCGCCGAAGAAAAGATTCTGACACTCGAGCAGCGCATCTTCAACGAGTTGTTGGCAGCCATCCAGCAACAAGTCCCCCTCATTTTGGAACAGGCCCGTCGTGTCGCCCGCTTGGATGTGCTCCTTTCCTTTGCCCAATGTGCCAAGGAATACGGTTATGCCCGCCCCGAGATGAACGATGGCGATGCGTTGCAAATTGTTCAAGGCCGTCACCCCGTCATTGAACGGATGATGCGCGAAGGCGAGGCCTATGTGCCGAACGATTTGTCGTTGGACCGTCACCGCCAACAAATCATCATCCTGACCGGACCGAACATGGCCGGTAAATCGGCCCTGCTCCGGCAAACGGCCTTGGTGGTGCTGATGGCCCAACTTGGCTCGTTTGTACCGGCCCAACGGGCTGTCATCGGCTATGTGGACAAGATCTTTACCCGCGTAGGGGCTTCAGACAACCTCTCCCGTGGGGAATCCACCTTCATGAGCGAAATGTTGGAATCTGCCACCATCTTGCACAACCTGTCCGAGCGCTCGCTGGTGTTGTTGGATGAAATTGGTCGAGGTACCAGTACATACGACGGCATGTCCATCGCGTGGGGAATTGTGGAGTATCTCCACGAACACGGAGAACGGGCCAAGACCTTGTTCGCTACCCACTACCACGAGCTCAATGACCTGGAAAAACGCTACGAACGCGTTCACAACTACCACATTGCGGTCCGGGAATCCGGCAGCAAGATCGTCTTTTTGCGCAAACTCTGTCCCGGTGGTGTTGCGCACAGTTTTGGGATTCACGTTGCCCGCCTGGCGGGTATGCCCGCTGCGGTGGTGCATTCGGCCGAAGCCGTTTTGCGCCAACTTGAATCCACTTCTTCCTCGGCCGAACGGCCTGTCTTGGATCGGATCAAGCCCCAGGAACCGATGCAGTTGTCCTTCTTCCAATTGGATGATCCCCTGCTGGAAAGCATTCGGGACACCTTGCGGGACATGGACCTGAATTCGATGTCGCCCCTGGATGCCTTCGATCTCTTGCGGGAACTGCGCAAGCGAATCGGGGTGAAGTAACCTCAAACCCGTACTGTTATGCAACACGTCGATCGTTTCCGGTCGATCCTATCCCTATTGGGGATCTCTATCGGTGTGTTTACCACCTTTCTTGTTTTTACCTTGGCGGATGGCCTCCGTCAGAGTCTGCAGCATTCGTTGCAGGGATTTGGGGACCGCATGGTCCTGGTTCAGTCCATCCCCTGGTCTTCGCAGGCCGCGGAGGACGGCCGGGCTTGGTGGTCTTATTTGAGACGTCCTCCGGTCTTGGAAGAGGAGGCCGATTACCTGCGTCGCCACGCGGATCTGGCCCAGGGAGTTGCTTATGTCCAAACCTTTTACCGATCGGTCAGCAGCCGGAGTGAGCAACTTCGTTCTGTTCTGGTAACGGCTGCCTCGGGAGATTGGTTCCGTCTCTTCGATTACCCGTTGCAGGCGGGTCGGATTTTTACAGGCCGGGAACTCCAGGGTGGGAGCCCGGTCGCTCTGGTGGGTTCCGAGTTGGCCGAAACCTTGTTTCCGGGAGGCTCGGCTTTGGGAGCAAGCTTGCGGGTCGGGGGACAGTCGGTGACGGTGGTCGGTGTCTTCGAGGAGCAGGGAGAGAGTTTGCTGTCCTTGATGGAGGTGGACCGGATGGTGGTGATTCCTCCTGCCGTCGCAGCACGTGCCGGGGTTTCCCGTCGGGGCGGGTATGTGGCCGCACTTCCGCAAGATGGGGTACAATCTGGGCTTTTCGATGCCCAGTTGCGGGGTCTGATGCGCTCCAAGCGGCGATTGTCTCCTTGGACTCCGGATGACTTCTCGCTCAACCGCATGGGTTTTGTGCAGGAAACGGTGGACGAAATCTCCCGTAAGGTCCGTCGTTTCGGCGGGCTGATTGGAGGTTTCTCGTTGTTGATCGGGGGTTTTGGAATTGCCAACGTGCTTTTGGTCTCGGTGAAGGAGCGAACCCGTGAGATTGGTATCCGCAAAGCCCTGGGAGCCACTCACGAGCAGATTCGCAGGGCCTTTCTCAAAGAGGCAGCCGCCCTGTCCTTGCTCGGCGGATTGGCCGGTATCGGACTGGCGGCTGCGGTAGTCGGGTTGCTGGGAGACAACGGGGTGTTACCCTTGCAACTTTCGTGGATCAATGTCGTTCAATGCCTGGCGATTGCCGGGACCATCGGGGTTCTGGCCGGTTGGTTGCCGGCTTGTTCGGCTTCCCGGCTGGATCCGGTGCAGGCTATAAGTCGAACGTACTGAATTCTATGTGTCTTCCATTGCGGACCCGGAACGTGTGCTCCATGGGATTCACCAGTTGGATCACCGTGTTTTTCGGAGCATTTACGTAGATCGCCGAGTCAACGATTTCCACTTCCTGAAGGTTGGCGATGTGGAAAGGACGTACGTACAATGTATCAGCACTGATGCGGGCGTGGTAGGTCTCGTCCTTGTTTACGAGCAGGTTTTTGGGATTGATGTGGTGCGTGTATTCGCATTGTTCCCAAATTTCAAAGTCCTCCTTGTTGTTGTCCATGATGATCAGCTCCGGGTAACATACGATCTTCGGATCGGTCCAGTCTCCGTTGAAATACATGCATTCGTATTGGTTGTATCCGGCTTCGAAATGGTACAGAGTCTTTTCAAACAAGTCTTCGGGGTGGTTTTCCATGACTACGAAGAGGGTGTCCATGGATTGTTTGCCCACGTTGATGCGGTTTGACAATTCGGTGTTGCTGTTGGCGATCGGAATCAGGGTTACAAAGATGCTAAACGTACCGGCAATGCCGCAGACCGCGCTGAGCAGGAAGAGCCACAAGCCCGGTTTCCAGCGCAGGGGTTTGAGTCGGAAAACCAGCAAGATTCCCCAGTAGAAGAACAACAGCCCACAGCAAACAAAGGCGAGCAGCAGTAAAATTTCACCGGTAGCAATGCCGAAGCTGCGGCAGAGCATGTGCAACGGGAACTCATTGGCACGGAATCCGATGTAAGTGGCGGCAATGCCGGAGAGTACAAAAAATCCGGATACCAGGAAGCCAAATCCAAAGATGCGGACAATCAGGCGGGCAAAGCGGGACAACAGGTCGGTGTTGTCGGAGTCTTGTTGCAGGTTGTCCCCGTTTTCCACAATTTTCTCCACATCGGGGATGCTCGGTGAAACACCGTTCATTTTACAGCGTTGTTCAAAGGTCTTCGCTTGGGGGATAATGGCCCACAAGATCAGGTACAACAGGGGCATGAGCAGGAACCACGCCGCCCCTTCTCCTTCTACGGAGAGGTAAAATCCCAAAAGAGCGGCTCCGACAAACGCCAATCGGACCAGGACTACGTCCCAATTGAGCAGGACGGAGAGACCTCCGCAGACACCGGCCATGAAACGGCGTTGCGGGTTGCGGTACAGCCGTTTCTTGCGGGCGGGTTTGGGTTCTTTGACACCAGCATCCTGATCGATGTCGGCTGGCTCGCCCATCCGTTCGATGACCTCTTGCACGACATTCAGGTCCACAATGCGTTCTTTGAAATTGCGGTCCAGCAGGAGTTCGGCAATGTGTTCCTCAATGCCATCTACAATCTCCTGTCCATTGGCATGGTCAGCGTAATGGGCAGAAAGTTTGTCCAAGTAATGCTTCAGGAGCTCGTGTGCATCTTCGTTCAAGGTGAAGGCGACACGGCCCAAACTTATTTTTACGGTTTTGTTCATAGTCTGTTCAGATTATAATTCGTTTTTGATGTACTGGATGCTGTTGACGACATCTTGCCAGGCCTGGTCCATTTCCTGCAGGGCAGCACGGCCCTTTTCGGTAATGGTGTAGTATTTACGAGGGGGACCTTGCGGGGATTCTTCCCAGCGGTAGGTGAGGAACCCCTGGTTCTTTTGACGGATGAGCAGTGGATACAAAGTGCCTTCCACGACAATCATTTTGGCTTGCTTCAATTCTGCGATCAGAGCGGGTGCGTACGAGTCCTTTTTTGCCAGGATGGAAAGAATGCAGTACTCCAAGACTCCTTTTCGCATTTGAGACTTGACATTTTCTACATTGTTGATGATTTCCATAACCGTTTATTTAGAGTTTGAGAATCGGCGGAGGTTTTCTGCGTTGATGGGCAGGCCTCGCATTTCACATTTTTGGGAGGCGGTCTTGGCCATCGGAGCCACGAACCAGACGACGATGTAAATCCAGAAGCCGAAGCCTCCCAGGATCAGTGCCGCCAGGAACAAGACCCGAAGCACGGTAACATCCACGTCAAAGTAGCAGGAAAAACCACTACAAACGCCACCGACGAGTTTGTTATCCGAATCGCGGTAGAGCTTCTTGTTGATTTTTTGTCCTGCGTACGGCTCGTTGTATTTGAACTCGGAGCCGGATGCTCCTTCTCCATCCGGCATGCCGAGTTGCGCAATGACTCTTTCCACCAACGCCAGGTTGACCACTTCTTCGCGGGAAGAAAGCGTTTCGGTAAAGATTTCTGCGATCCTGCATTCCAGGTCTTCCATCACTTCCCGGGTCAGGTAACCCATTTGGGTGCGTTGACGGAAAAGTTCCAGGTATTGGTCCAGCCGGAAGTAAGCATCTTCTTCCAAAATGAAACTACGTCCCCCAATTCCTACGTTTACAACTTTTTTCATAACAGATTCTATTAGTATTAAAGTATATTTGAATGCAAATATATGTAAAAAAATTAGTACCTTGCAAAACAAAGTACATGAATTTTAAAAAAACCGATTGGATTTTCGTCCAACCGGTCGTTGTATTTGAATGATTTTGGTTTGTTAGTTTTGTTCTCCGGTGGGTTCGGGAGTAGTAGCTTCACCGTTGGGAAGCAAAGAGAAGTCAGGAGTTGCCTGAGTTGCGGTTTGTTCCAAACGTTGTTGAATAGCAGATTCGCTCTTTTCAGAACCGGTAGAAATGAAAGCGGTTGCAGCGATGCAGAGCACCAAGATAACAATCGCCAAAGTCCAAGTGGTTTTTTCCAAAAAGTCTGCGGTTTGACGTACACCGAAAGTTTGGTTTCCGGATGCGAAGTTGGCAGCCAATCCGCCGCCTTTAGAGTTCTGAACCAAAACAACAAGAGTCAGCAGGATGCTGGCAATGATGATCAGAATAGCGATAAGAGTGTACATATTCTATAAATGTTTTTTTATTTCTTCAATAAGGGCTGCAAAGTAAGCACTTTTTTCCGGATATAACAAAATTAGTTTTTCATAAACCTCAAGTGCTCTTTGAGAAAAGCCCTGTTCGGCATAAATTTTCCCCAGCGTCTCGGTGTAGAAATCTTCGTCAAAGAAGCCGGTATCGGTCAGGTCGAGCGGGGGCAGTTCGGTCCGGGTCTTCGGGGCTTGTACTTTCGGAGCCGTCAGCGGTTCGGCCGCCTCCTTTTTCGGGGTCTTGGACAGGGCTTCAAAATCCTCCCTTGAGAAGTAATCTCCTCCGACAACCACAATCTTCGGTTTGTCCGGAGTTGCTTCCGGCAAGGGGAAGCTGGTGTCCAGGGAAGCGGGCAGCGTCGCAGTCAGGGCCGGATCCTGTTGGCTTTGGGCTTGCAGTGCGCGGAAGAGCGGAAGTCGGGAGGGCAGGTACAGAGCCACTTTGGCAAGGGCTTCTTCGGCATACTCCGGACCCATCTCCAGCATGCGCAGAAAATACTCGCGTCGCGCCAGGGAATACCAGGGATAGCGACGGATAAGTTCTTCCAACTGATTCAAATCCAATGCTTTCATGTTTTCTCCTACCAGTTGGCTACGGTTGCGTTGAAGATGTCTTCGACCAAAATTTCAATGATGTCCGTTACCAACGTACTTTCCACAGCATCGAAGGATTGGCTGGAGTCAAAATCCTGGTAAGCCGAGAAGGTCTTTTCAAAGTCTTCTTCGGGGTGGAGGTGGTTGGTGAAGTACAATTTGATACCGATGGTCAGCCGGGTCTGGCTGGCAACTTCGTCCGCAGTCACGGCCATCGGACGCAGGTCGTAGTTGGTGATCTCGCCGTATACGTTCAGGTGTCCGCCTTCGCTCACCATCTGCAACGAGGTGAGTTTTTGGTATTTGTCAATCAGTGCCTCGGTCAGTTCGTTGGCCAGGGCCGGGTTGACTTGCATGGCTTTGTTCTCAAAATATTCCACTTCGCAGGTTTTGACGTCCGGTTTGATGGAGGTACCGGAGAAGGAGTAGATCCCGCAAGCGGAAACAGCTGCCAACAAGGGCAACAAGGCTATCAAGATACGTTTCATCGGTTATTTCTTCTTTTTAATTTCATCCAGCAGTCCCAGGGCAGTCAGTTTCCGGTACAAGGTCCGTTCCGAAATGCCCAATTCGTCGGCAGCTGCCTTGCGTTTGCCGTTGTGTTTTTGGAGGGCCTGGAGGATGAGTTGTCGGGATTTTTCGTGGATGTTCAGATCTGCTTCTGCCTCGGCTTCAATTTCTGTCGGAATATCTTGGATCTCAATATCCTCGATAGCAACTTCTTCCTTGTGTTCTTCCAACAGGTTGGCCGGCGGGGTGATGGGCGTGGGTGCCGGGGTGTTGCCATAGACGCGGGCCTTCAGTTCGTTGACCTCTTCGCGCAATTGGAACAGGATCTTGAAGATGATGTCGCGGTCACTCATGCCGTCGGCACTGCTGTTCTCACCGTGGAAGACCGGGAGGAATTCCGGACCTTCTTTGGGGAGGTAGGAACGGAGGGTCTCTGCGCTGATCTGGCGGTTTTCTTCCAGGATGGAGATTTGTTCCGCGATGTTTTTGAGTTCGCGAATGTTGCCGGGCCAGCGGTATTCGCCCAAGACGCGGACGGCTTCGTCGGTCAGGCGGGCAGCCGGCATCCGGTATTTCTCAGCACAGTCGAGGGCAAACTTACGGAAGAGCTGGTGAATGTCCCCTTTCCGTTCTCGCAGGGGCGGCAGGAAGATGGGGATGGCGTTCAACCGGTAGTAAAGATCTTCACGAAATTTTCCTTGGCTGATGGCTTTGGCAAAGTTTATGTTGGTAGCCGCAATGACGCGGACGTTGGTGCGTTGGGTTTTGGAAGAACCGACGCGGATGAATTCTCCGGTCTCCAATACCCGCAACAGGCGGGTTTGGGTGCCCAAAGGGAGTTCGCCGACCTCGTCCAAGAAAATAGTTCCTTCGTTGGCGACCTCAAAATACCCTTTGCGGGAATCGTTGGCTCCGGTAAACGCTCCTTTCTCGTGGCCGAAAAGTTCGGAGTCGATGGTTCCTTCCGGAATGGCACCGCAGTTGATGGCAATGTACGGACCGTGTTTCCGAGGACTGTATGCGTGGATGATTCTAGGGATAACTTCCTTACCCACACCACTTTCTCCTGTAATCAGGACGGAAAGATCGGTCGGCGCAATCTGTTGGGCTTTGTCCAATGCTGCGTTCAGTCGGGGGTCGTTTCCAATGATCCCAAAACGGTTTTTGATGTTTTGAATGTTATCCATATTGCGCAAAGTTAGAAAAACTTTATTTATATTTGCGCGAATAATTAATAAGGAGATACTAACAACAACTAATAATTAAATTAAAGATGAAAAAATTATTTCAAAAAGTTTTGGCCTTGGCAATGATCGCTATGATCGTTCCTTCTTGCGGTAACCCGGCAAAGATGGCTGAGAAAGCAGACCAATTGTCAGCAACTTGTACTCCCGAAGTTTTGGAAGTTGTCGCTGGTAAAATCAACACCCAAATTTCTGTGGTATTCCCGGCAGAATTCTTCCACCCGAAAGCTATTGTAGAAGTTCAACCCGTAATCGTTTACAACGGTGGCGAAGCTATGGGTGAATTGGTGATGTTGCAAGGTGAAGACGTAACCGAAAACTACATCACTGTTCCCGAAGCTGGTAGCACTGTTACCCGCAACTTGACTTTTGACTATGCTCCGGGTATGGAAAGCAGCCACTTGGAACTCCGTTTGACCGTATTGCACAAAGACGACCGCATTCCGTTCACCGCAGCTGTGAAAGTAGCTGATGGCGCTAACACCACTTACATGTTGGTTGGTCAATCTGGTTCTTTGGCTTATGCACCCGATGCATACCAAGCTGTAATCAGCGAACAAAACGAAGCTCAAATTTTGTACAACATCAACAGCGCAAGCGTTCGCAACTCAGAATTGAAGAGCGAAGACGTAAAAGCTTTCCAAGCTTTCTTGGCTGAAGTACAAAAAGACGAACGTCGCACAGTTGTTGGTACCGACATCATCTCTTACGCTTCACCCGACGGTAAAGAAGACCAAAATGCTACTTTGGCTGAAAAACGTTCTAAATCAGCTAAAAAAGCTTACGACCGCACCATCAACAAAAAAGCGAAATTGGACGCTCCCGTAAACAGCGAAACCGTTGCTGAAGACTGGGCTGGTTTCCAAGAATTGGTTGGTAACTCTGACATCGCTGACAAAGAATTGATCCTCCGCGTTTTGGAAATGTACAACGACCCGATGGTTCGCGAACGTGAAATCAAAAACATGTCACGTGTTTACACTACTTTGGCGAAAGAAGTGCTCCCGCAATTGCGTCGCGCTCGTTTCATCGCTAACATCGAATTCCAAAACTTTACCGATGCTGAATTGTTGGAATTGGTGAACACCAACATCGAACAATTGGACGAAGAAGCTTTGTTGCACACTGCAACTTTGGTAAAAGACTTGGATGCAAAAGTAAACATCTACACCCAAGCAATCAGCAAATACAACAGCGACCGTGCTAAAGTAAACAAAGCAGTTGCTCTCTTGTACCAAAACAAAAACGAAGAAGCTGCTCAAGCTTTGGCAACCGTAGTAAACAAAGACGGTTACTACTATAACACTTTGGGCGTTATCGCTCTCCGCGCTGGCAACTACGCTGTAGCTGGTCAAGAATTTGCTAAATCAAGCTTGAAAGAAGCTCGCTATAACTTGGGCGTTTTGGACATCCTCAACGGCAACTATGCAGCAGCTGCTCAAAAATTGGAAGGTCAAGGTCACCACAACGAAGCATTGGCTTACATCTTGAAGGGTGACTTGAACAAAGCATTGAGCGTAGCTACTCACAAATGCGCTAAGATGTCTTACTTGAAAGCTATCGTTTACGCTCGTCAAGGTAACGTGGAAGCAGCAAAAGCCGAATTGGAAAACGCTTGCACCAACGAAGCATTGGCAGCTCGTGTAGCAACTGACATCGAATTTGCTAAAATTCGCTAATCAGCGTTTACACAACTCATAAAACCGATCGAGGTTGGCTCCCAAGCACAAGTTTGGAGTCAGCCTCGTTTCGCATCAACAAACCGTTCCATCCAAAAATTACCATGAATCGCAGAGAAATGTTGCGCGTTACCAGTGCTGCCGTTGCCGGTGCATCGATGATGGGGTTGAATGCCTTTGCGGCCACCGAAACCCCCCATAAGAAAAAGGTATTGGTCATTGGGGCACACCCCGATGATCCCGAGACCGGTTGTGGTGGGACGATGCTCTGGCTGAAAGAGGCCGGCTGTGAGGTCGTGGCTGTTTACATGACCAAGGGGGAAGGAGGAATCTCCGGAAAAACCCACTCGGAGGCAGTGGCAATCCGGGTGCCTGAGGCCCAAAAGGCTTGTGAAATCCTGGGAGTCCGTCCGGTCTTTCTGTCGCAGATCGATGGACACAGCGAGGTCAACAAAGAACGCTACCAGGAAATGCGGGACGTGATTGCTGCCGAGAATCCGGACGTGGTACTGACCCACTGGCCCATTGATTCCCATCCCGACCACCGCGTCTGTTCGTTGCTGGTGTACGATGCTTGGCGTCGTCTGGGACATTTTGAGTTGTTTTATTTTGAGGTGATGAGCGGGGTACAGACCCAACTCTTCCACCCGACCGACTGGGTGGACATCTCCAAGGTGGCCGAGCAGAAGCGCGCCGCCTGTTATTGCCACGTGAGCCAGGCCATGCCCGAACTCTATGAAGGCTACCACGACCCGATGGAGGTCTTTCGGGGCCTGGAAGCCCGTTGCAAGCGGGCAGAAGCCTTCGTCCATTTGAGAAGAACCGGTAACGATCTGTTATAAGACAATGGGAGTCCGCAAAAACTTTTCCTACAACCTGCTGCTGACGGTGTCCACCTATGTCATCATGTTGGTCACCTATCCGTATGTGTCCCGCGTCTTGGGCGTGGAACGCATCGGGGCTGTGAATTTTGCGGACAGTGCGGTCAACTATTTTCTGTTGTTTTCGGCCTTGGGCATCCAGGTCCTGGGGGTCCGGGAGATCGCCGCTTGTCGCGGTGACCGTAAGAAATTGCAGGAAGTCTTTTCTTCTTTGATGACCTTGTACGGTGTCTTTACGGCCGTGGCCTTGGGAGTCTATGTCGTCTTGGTGGAAACCTTGCCGGCCTTGGCCGGTCACCGGGAGTTGCTGTGGGTTGGTGCCGGAAAATTGGTGTTTACCACCTTTCTGTTGGAGTGGTTGTTCCGGGGGCTGGAGGAATTTCCCTACATCGCCTGGCGGTCCCTCTTCATCAAACTTTTGTACACCGCAGCCATTTTCCTCTGCGTCAAATCGCCGCAGGACGATGTGCTTTATTTTGGTTTGACCGTGGGTTCGGTGGCCCTGAATGCTTTGGTCAACCTGGTCTATGCCCGTAAATTTGTCCGGTTCTCCTGGCGTTCTGTTCGATGGAAACCGTACCTCCGACCTTATTTCTCCTTGGGTGCCTACCACATCCTGACCTCGATGTACACCACCTTCAACGTCCTGTACCTGGAGTTTGCCTGCGGGGACGTGGAGGTCGGATACTATACGACGGCATTGAAGATCTACACGCTGATCATGGGCTTGTACGGGGCTTATACGACCGTCCTGTTGCCCCGGATGAGTGCCCTGTTGGCCGACGGAGACCAAGTGGCCTTTCGTCAGTGGATCCACCAGTCGCTCATGGCCTTGTTTACGTTGTGTTTCCCGTTGATGGCCTTGGGCATTGTCGGGGCCCCGCATTGGATTGAGATTCTGGCGGGTCCGGGCTATGAAGGCGCTGTGGTGCCGATGCAATTGATTTTTGTGTTGTTGCTGGTGGTGGGTCTTGCGCAGATCTTGTCAGTGCAGGTGTTGATGCCGCTCAAACAAGACAAAGAAGTGTTGCGTGCCTCACTCTTGGGTTGTGTCTTGGGCATCTTGCTCAACATCCTTTGGGTGAAAGAACGCGGGTCGGTCGGCACAGCCTGTGTTTTGCTGGCTGCCGAGACGGCCGTAACCCTATATTATGCAATCCGGGTCTGGGGAACCGGAATCCTGCCATTCCAAACCGGACGTTTCTTGTGGAAGCAAGTGTTGTGTGCCCTGCCTTATGCGGTGGCGGTGTGGCTTCTGGCGCAGTGTACGACTTCGGCTTGGGTAATCTTTGGGGGCAGTGCCCTCTTCTCCCTCCTGTGGTTCTGGACATCGAACCGCTGGCTGATAAAAAATGAACTTTTGATTCGAATGGAGCATGACGTCTTGCGAAAAAATAAATCCTGAGGTGGAACGGGTATCCGTTGCCTTGACAACGTACAACGGGCAGCGATTCTTGTTGCAACAACTGGACTCCTTGTTGGCACAAACCCGGAGGCCGGATGAGGTGGTGGTGTGTGACGATGCTTCATCGGACGATACCTGGGCCTTGTTGGAAACCTATGCGGCCCAGCATCCCGAGCTCAAGATCCACCGCAACCCCGTTTCGTTGGGCGTGGACCGGAATTTCTTCCAGGCCATGGCGTTGTGTTCAGGAACCTACCTGATGCTTTGTGATCAGGACGATGTTTGGTTGCCTGAGAAGATTGAGCGCAGCCTGGCAGGTATGCGGACTCTGGAAGCTCAGGTGAAGGCAGCGGACAAAGATCCGTTGAAGACGCCGTTGGCCGTCAGTTCGCGGGCCCTGCCGGTCGATGAGCAGGGACAGCCGTTTGCACCCCTCCAGCTCCGTCAGCGGACGGATTCTCGTTGGACCTGGACTTTGTTGGGCCATGCTTCGCAGGGCTGTACGTTGTTGTTGAACCGGGCCTTGGTGGACGAGGCTTTGTCTTGGCCTCAACCCGATCCGACCCAGTTGTTGGATCCCGAAACAGGCAAGCCGGTCGTGTATTTTGATTGGACCCTAGGGTTGGCGGCCGCCTTGCAGGGAGAGAAACTTGACTTGGACGAGGTCTTGATGCATTACCGGATTCACCGCAAGAATGTAACGGCGGCACCGGATTATTACCGGGGTGGTTCCTGGTCCGTTCGTCTGGAACGCTGGTTAAAGCAGACCTCGACCGGTTACGAGGCCTATCCCTTGTACCAACCCAAACGCCAGGTGTTGCTGCGTTGGGCTCTGTCGTGTTTTGCGCCCCGCATCCGTTCTGACCGATGGCCGTTGGTGGAGTCGCTCTTGCGTCTGCACGAGGCCACGCGCTTGCGCGATAAAAGAAAAATCCTCCGACAATTGCCGAAGGATTATCCTGTTCGTCTGAAGGTCTTGGCCTGTCTGAAATGGCTCAAGCGCCGTTCGTAAGGGGTTAGTCCAATTTGAGGACAGCCATGAAGGCGGATTGCGGTACTTCCACGTTGCCGACTTGACGCATCCGTTTTTTACCTTTCTTTTGTTTTTCCAACAACTTCCGTTTCCGGGAGATGTCACCACCGTAACATTTCGCGGTCACGTCCTTGCGCACAGCCTTGACGGTTTCGCGGGCGATGATCTTGGCTCCGATGGCCGCTTGGATGGCGATTTCGAATTGTTGGCGCGGGATAAGCTCCTTGAGTTTTTCACACATCTTCCGGCCAAAGTCATAAGCACGGTCGCGGTGAATGAGGGAGGACAGGGCGTCCACCGGTTCGGAGTTCAACAGAATATCCAGTTTGACTAAGTCGGCTTTTTGGTAGCCGATCAAGTGGTAGTCGAACGAAGCGTAACCGCGGGAGATGGATTTGAGTTTGTCGTAGAAGTCGAACACGATTTCAGCCAAGGGCATGTCGTAGGTGAGTTCTACGCGGTCTGCGGTAAGGAAGTGCTGGTTGATGAGCACCCCACGTTTGTCCAAGCACAATTTCATGATGGCTCCGAAGTATTCGCTCTTCGAGATGATCTGTGCGCGGATGTACGGCTCTTCGATGTAATCGATCAGGGTCGGTGCCGGCAGTCCCGACGGGTTGTGTACGTCGATGACCTCGCCTTGGGTGGTGTAAACCTTGTACGAAACGTTGGGTACCGTGGTGATGACGTCCATGTCAAACTCGCGGTACAAGCGTTCCTGCATGATTTCCAAGTGCAACAAGCCCAAGAAGCCGCATCGGAAACCGAAACCGAGTGCCAACGAAGATTCCGGATCAAAGACCAGTGAGGCATCGTTGAGCTGGAGTTTCTCCAAGGACGCACGCAGGTCTTCGTACTGGTCGGTTTCTACGGGATAAACCCCGGCAAACAACATCGGTTTTACTTCTTCAAAACCTGCGATGGAGTCGGTACAAGGATTGGCCACGTGGGTGATGGTATCCCCCACTTTTACTTCACTAGCCGTCTTGATTCCGGAAATGATGTATCCTACGTCGCCGGTGGAGACTTCGTCGGACGGACACATTTTCAGGCGAAGGAAACCGACCTCGTCGGCTTCGTATTCTTTGCCGGTATTGACGAATTTTACTTTGTCTCCTTTGCGGATGGAACCGTTCACCACTTTGAAGTAGGCAATGATGCCGCGGAAGGAGTTGAATACAGAGTCAAAAATCAAGGCTTGGAGCGGTGCCTCCGGGTCGCCGACGGGAGCAGGGATGCGTTCCACGATGGCTTCCAGGATTTGTTCGACGCCTTCTCCGGTTTTGCCGCTGGCCAGGAGGATGTCTTCCTGTTTGCAACCGATCAAGTCGATGACCTGGTCGCTGACCACGTCAATCATGGCGGCATCCATGTCGATCTTGTTCAGCACCGGGATGATTTCCAGGTCGTGGGCGATGGCCAGGTAGAGGTTGGAGATGGTTTGTGCTTGAATCCCTTGGGTAGCGTCCACAATCAACAAGGCTCCCTCGCAAGAAGCGATGGCGCGGGATACCTCGTAAGAGAAGTCCACGTGACCGGGAGTATCAATCAGGTTGAGGGTGTAGGTCTGACCCTTGTGTTGGTATTCCATACGGATTGCATGGCTCTTGATGGTGATGCCTTTTTCCTTTTCCAGATCCATAGAGTCCAGTACCTGATTTTCCATTTCCCTGTCATTCAGGGTCTTGGTTTTTTCAAGCAGGCGGTCCGCCAAGGTACTTTTCCCGTGGTCAATGTGGGCGATGATGCAGAAGTTCCGTATGTTTTTCATATCCATATAATAATCCGCGCAAATATACGGCACAATTTGATTTTTCTCAAATTACTCTGTATCTTCGCGTAATTATAACACCTTCTTTATGAAAGACACAAGAGAACTGATTGAAGTAGCGACCCAGGTTCGTCGCGATATCATTCGAATGGTTACGAATGCTGCCTCTGGCCACCCCGGTGGATCCATGAGTAGTGCAGATATTTTGACCGCCCTTTATTTTAATGTCATGGAACATAATCCGGAAACCTGGACTCGCGAGGGTAAAGGTCAAGATATGTTCTTCTTGTCAGCAGGTCACATTTCTCCGGTTTACTACAGCGTATTGGCTCGCACCGGTTATTTCCCGGTAGCCGAGTTGAACACCTTCCGTAAATTCGGTACCCGTTTGCAAGGTCACCCGTCCGTACGCAAAGGTTTGCCCGGTGTACACGAACCCGCAGGTTCTTTGGGACAAGGTTTGTCCGTTGCCATCGGTGCTGCTTTGGCAAAACGTCTTGAACAAGACCCGCACACCGTTTATTGCTTGACCGGTGACGGCGAATGCGAAGAAGGTCAAATCTGGGAAGCAGCGATGTTTGCAGCCCAACACAAAGTGGACAACCTCGTAGCGATGACCGACTGGAACGGTCAACAAATTGACGGTCGTGTGGACGATGTCATCAGCTTGGGCGATCTTCCGGGCAAATGGGAAAAATTCGGCTGGTCCGTGATTGTGGCTGACGGTCACGATATGGAAGCCATCTTGGAAGCATTTGCAGAAGCAAAACGTCGTCAAGGTGCTGGCAAACCGATCATCATCCTCTTCCGTACGGATATGGGACACGGTGTGGACTTCATGGCCGGAACCTGCCAATGGCACGGAAAAGCTCCTTCCAAAGAACAATGCGAAGAAGCAATGAAACAATTGAAAGAGACAACATTGGGTGATTTTTAATAGCAGATTCCTATGAGATATACTAATACTGGAAACAAAGACACTCGCTCAGGTTTTGGTGCGGGTTTGGCAGAAGCAGGTAACCGCAATCCTGAAATCGTTGCCTTGTGTGCTGACTTGATCGGTTCTGTGAAGATGGACGCCTTTGTAAAAGAGCATCCCGATCGCTTCTTCCAATGCGGTATTGCAGAAGCCAACATGATTGGCGTAGCAGCCGGTTTGGCTTTGAGTGGAAAGGTTCCTTTCGTGGGATCGTTTGCAAACTTTGTGACTGCTCGCGTGTTGGACCAAATCCGTCAAGCGGTGTCATACGGTAATACCAACGTAAAAATCGCAGCTTCGCACGCAGGGATCACCTTGGGAGAAGACGGTGCAACTCACCAGACCATGGAAGACTTGGGTCTGATGCGTATGATGCCGGACATGGTAGTCATCAACCCTTGTGACTACAATCAAACCAAAGCCGCTACGATTGCTGCTGCAGAATACAACGGCCCTGTTTACTTGCGTTTCGGTCGTCCTTCTGTTCCGAACTTTACTCCGGCTGACCAAACCTTCGAAATCGGCAAGGCTTGGGTCGTAGAACCGGGTAATGACGTGACCATTTTTGCAACCGGCCACTTGGTGTGGGAAGCGTTGCAAGCAGTGGACCAACTGAAAGAGGAAGGTATCAACGCTGAGTTGATCAACATCCACACCATCAAACCCTTGGACGAAGAAGCCGTGTTGGCTTCTGTGAAGAAGACCGGTGCTGCTGTTTGTGCAGAAGAACACTTGGTTGCTGGCGGTTTGGGCGAATTGGTATCCGGCTTGTTGGCTCGCAACGAACCGGCTCCTGTTGAGTTCGTTTCTGTGGACAACCGCTTCGGACAAAGTGGTACTCCCGCTGAATTGATGACTGCATACGGTTTGGATGCTGCTCACATTGTGGAAGCAGCGAAAAAAGCCATTTCCCGCAAACGTTAATCGATGACCGACCGGGAATTTCTGGATTTATGGCAGGAGGAGGAGCGAAGGAACTACGCCTTCAACCTCCTCCTGCGTCAATATACGCAACAGCTGTATTGGCACATCCGCAAGATGGTTGGCGACCACGATGTGGCCAACGATCTGCTCCAGAATACCTGGATCAAGGTATGGCAGCATCTGGACGGTTTTCGGGGAGACTCCAAACTGGTGACCTGGCTCTACACCATTGCGACCCACGAAACTTTGTCCCACTTGCGCAAGGAGCGTCTCCGTTCCTTCCTGACCTTCTCCGGAACGCAGGTGCCGGTACAATTGGAAGCCTCGGAAGACCTGGATGGAGAGCGCCTGCAACGGAAATTGCAGAAGGCCATTCTGACATTGCCGCCCAAGCAGCGGACCGTTTTTGTCTTGCGCTATTTTGAAGAACTGCCCTACGAAGAGATTGCGGCGATTACCCATACCAGCGAGGGGGCATTGAAAGCCTCCTACCACCACGCATACAAGAAAATAGAGCAAATACTCCGGAACTCGGATTAAACCTTTGCTGAATTTTGCGTCAAATAAGAAGAATGGAAAAACAAAAGCATAACCCGAATGATTTGGGATTGGCGAATCCCGAACTCAAGAAGCCCTATGGAACGGTTCCGGAAGGCTATTGGGCTTCGTTGGAAACAGCCGTCCACGAACGGATTCATCCGCAGGCCGAGGGCGTTGAGGCACCGGTTTCCTGGTGGGAGCAGATGAAGTCGCACGTCTTTTTGGCACTTTCTTTTTGTGTCATCCTGGGCTTTGGCTACGGCGTGATGTGGTTGACGGGTACGGCTCAACAGCCGGACTATGCTGCGGAGACTTGGGATCTTTCGGCCTTGGTGGAAGATGGATTCATCCGTCCGGCTTCCTTGGATGTCTATTTTGACGAACTGTTTGAAGGGGAACAAGCAGACTTCAACCAAGCGGCATTGTTCCAGCAAATCCAGGAAGAAGATGCCGACGACCTGGTGAAGCAACTGAACCAAATGGAAATTTTAGAATACTTCTATGAATAAAAGAATTGCCGTACTCCTGACGGTATTGCTGACCGCTGTTGCGGTACAGGCACAGGGGCCCAAGGGTGGACACGACCCCAAAGGTAGAGAAGAACACAAGGAACAGGTGTTGAAAGCCAAGATTGCCTTCTTTACTACAGAAATCAATCTGTCTGTGGAGGAAGCCCAAGCTTTCTGGCCCTTGTACAATGCATACTGGGATGAGTTGCAAACCATCCACCAAAACACCCGCAAAGCTTTCCGTGCCATTGAAGCATTGGAAGAGCTGGGTGATTACACCCCCGAAGAAATGAGCCGTCGTCTGGATGCTTATTTGGCCCATTTTGAAGAGGAAGCGAAAGTGCACAAAGCCTACCGAGCCCGTTTTCTGGAAGTCTTGTCCGTGGAAAAATTGGCCAAGATGTACGTGGCTGAAGAGCATTTCCGCGACCAGATGATCCGGATGTGGAAGGACAAGGAAGAACGTAAGGAACGCCGATAGTATGAGTAAAATAGAAGCCCGGGGCATCGTCAAATCCTTTGGCAACCTCACCGTACTTCGCAGTGTGGATTTCTGCGCAGAAGCGGCTGAGGTGGTTTCTATCGTGGGTGCCAGTGGGGCTGGCAAATCAACTTTGCTTCAGATTTTGGGTTCGTTGTCCGACCCCGATCAAGGCCAGGTGCTCATCGATGGAGTGGATATTTTTTCACTTTCTTCCAATCAGTTGGCTGATTTCAGAAACCAGAAGATTGGGTTTGTTTTCCAATTTCACCATTTGTTGCCCGAGTTTACTGCTTTGGAGAACGTGATGATTCCGGGGATGATTGCCAAAAAGTCCCGCGCAGCGTTGCAGGCTCGTGCCGAGGCTTTGCTGGCCGAGATGGGTCTGGCCGACCGGATGACCCACAAACCTTCCGAACTTTCTGGCGGTGAACAACAGCGCGTAGCCATTGCACGTGCGCTGATCAACGAACCGGCTGTTTTGTTTGCCGACGAACCTTCTGGCAACTTGGACAGCAAGACCAAAGCGGAAATTCACCAGTTGTTTTTTGACTTGCGGGACCGTTACGGCCTGACCATTGTCTTGGTGACCCATGACCGGGAACTGGCGCAGATGTCGGACCGCCAGTTGGAAATGCGTGATGGACAATTTATTTAGATTCAAGCAGTTTTCTGTGAAGCATGCATCCTCGGCCATGAAGGTCGGAACGGATGCTGTTTTGTTGGGTGCATGGATGACGGTTGACGGTGCACATCGGATGTTGGATGTGGGGACCGGAACCGGCGTCATTGCTTTGTTGGGGGCGCAACGTCGGGCTACCCTGGACGCCACAACTCCTTTTCTGATTGAGGCCTTGGACATTGAAGCCAATGCTGCCCGTGAGGCTACCGGAAATTTTGAGAATTCTCCTTGGGCCTCCTCTTTGCAAGCCGTACATACTTCGTTGCAGGATTGGGTGGCAGATCCGTTGCATCACCACCAATACGACCTGATTTTCTCCAATCCGCCCTATTTTGATCAGGCCTGGAAACCGGACCAGGAAGAGCGCCGATTGGCCCGGCATTCCGATACCCTTCCTTTCTTGGATTTGCTGACCGGAGCATTGGCCCTGCTCAAACCCGGTGGTCGTCTGGCCCTGATTCTTCCCCAACAAGAGGGTCTTCAAATGCTGGAGTTGGCCGAGCGGACACTGTATCAGGTAAGATGGCGGATGGAAATTGTACGTAAGACGGCCGTCTATACCGTCCGTCGGAAACCGGCAAGGAGATTTCTGCTGGAATTTGTGAAATCCCAGCAACCGCTTCCGTTGCAGACGGATGAATTGACCATACACGATAAGAACGGAGATTTCTCAGCCGACTACCGTGCATTGACGGGTGATTTCTACCTGTTTTAATCGTAATCCTGTTTTTTCCTAATTTCGTTGTTATGAATATTAACCGTCTCCTCCTGATTGCGTCCTTTCCGCTCCTGTTGCTTCTAGTACTTTCATGCCAATCCGATGGAGCCCGGCAGGAGCTGTTGGCCGTGGAATCATACCTGAATTCGGACCCGGAGCGAGCCTTGGCTGTTCTGGACTCGATGGACCGGCAGGAGCTGACTACGCGAGAGGACCGTGCCCACTACGCCCTGCTCAAATCGATGGCCCTGGATAAGAACTACATTGACCTGACTTCCGATTCGGTCATTGCCCCTGCCGTAGCCTATTACAGCAAGCACGGCACAGCAGACCAAAAGATGAAGGCATATTTTTATCAGGGTGTTGTGTACTTTAATGGTCGATATTTGTCCCAGGCATTACTGTCTTTCTATCAAGCGCAAGAGTGTATGGAGTCTTCCGAAGATGCACGACTAAAAGGAATTATTTATATGGCCTTGAGCGATCTGTATGAGCTTCTTTACGATAGTCCTATGGTCAAAAAGTATCTTGACAAAGGGATAGAACAGTTTATGATTGCAAAAGATACTACCCAATATAGGATAGCATTACTGCAGAAAGCAGTCTATTGTCAATCTGTAAATGAAGTTGCTGTAGCAGATTCTTTGTATAGCGAGTTATTGGAGGAGATTGAGAAGCTTCCCTCGTACTCTGCCCAAATGCTACTTACCAATTATGCGAAATTATGCATGATAAATCCAGTCCCCAAAGCCCAGGAAGCAATACAGTTGTACGAGAAACTGTTTAGCGAATATGGTTATCGATTGCGAGAATCACATGCGGGCCCGTTGGCATATGCGTACGAATTAGTAGGGGATTCATGCACCGCAAACTACATTTTCCAGCAGTTCGAGAACGACGAGAACCCTCCTTTGGCTTATTGGAAATATCTATCTGAAAAACATAGAGGGAATCTTGATAAAGCTCTGATAGAGTTGGAACATGTTAATCAGACTCAGAGTCATTTGTTTCAGAGAAAAATGTCCATAGGAGAAGATAGGCTACTTATTCAATATCTGGAGGAAATGAACGTAGCAGAAAAGCAAGAGAAATTTATTTTAGTCTTATTGTTGCTGTTGCTTCTAATGTTTGTCACTTTTATTGCATTCTATATCAATGCAAATCTAAAGCTGAGAAACAGAAAAGCCAATCAAAAGTTACAATCCATGTTGCTCGCCGCGAATGAGGTAAATGAGTTGATGAGAACGCAACTTGACTCAGTGCGGAAGGAAGACATCGCTAGTCATCTTCAAAAGGAGTTTTTCAGAAAATATAAGGCTCAGTTAGCCTTACTGGCAGACCTCTATACGGCTTATTATGCTTCAGGTGATTTCAATGAGAGGAGGGCGACAGTATATGGCTACGTAGATAAATTGGTTCAAAATATGCGGGATCGCGATCGGTTAACAACTGCGATTATACAACAAATCAAACATAACACTCCTTATGGGGAAGCCATAGATTCTTTGAAACTAAATACAAAGGAGCAAGAGATCTTTTGCTATTATTTTATGGGATTGAAACCCCAACTAATCTCTGTGTTGATGGATATAGATCTCCAAAATGTCTACAAGATACGATCCCGGATGAAACGCAAGATTGGATTGTTGGACCAGGGAGCTCGTGATTTCCTGCTCACGCATTTTTGATGAGTATTCTTATCCTTTTGCGGTAAAAATATCCGATGTCAGAAAATGGCTCATAAAAAACTCCAATCAAACTTATAGTTTATTAGTATTCAATAAATTACAGATTTAGTAAAATTTCATTTGTCAGATGTTTTTTCAGTTCTTCTTCGTAACTTGCGAGAGAATTAACTAAAAAACCAGGATAAAATGAAACGACTATCCCTCTTTCTTACAGCCTTTATAGGCGTCATGTTGTTGTTTTCCTCTAAAGCTTTCTCGCAGGGAGGAAATGTCATTGATATTCCCATCACAGAAAAAGGGGATACTTTACGGCGACCTAATCGGTCTGCCCCGATTTTAATACTTGAAGGAATGACGTCTCTAATGCAACGAATTACAAATAAAATGAATCTATATAGATAAACTATAAAATTATCACCAATGAAAGTTTTACTCAGAACGTTTATCGTAAGCCTCTTGTTGGTTGTTGGTTCGGTCTCCCAAGGATGGGCTCAATTTCGGACTACCTGCCCTGTATCGGATCCTACTTATGCAGCTCCTCCACTCGAACTCCCAGCGATGACGACATCACCATCTATACAGAAGATGACCGGGTATTCTGGGGAGAATTTTGGATAAGCTTATAACTGATTAACAATATATAACACATTATTATGAATAAAAGATTTACCAACCTATTCCTACTTTTACTGATCTCTGCTTTGTTGTTGCCGGTTGCCTGTTGTGAAAAGGAAACTCCGCCGGAACCCCCTGTTCCTGAAGAAGATTTGTCGCAATTGACGCTCAGTGGCGAGCAATATACGGCAGACAATACTTCTGTCTGGATGTTATTCAAAGGAGGGGCTACGACAAAATCGGTTGAATATGCGTTTGTCCCCTTTCTAGAAACGACAGAGGATGGTTTCGTTTTCGATATGGACAATTGTGGCTCCGCCAAGGTTTTCCCCATCAGTGAATTGCCA
>JAGCJX010000009.1 GCA_017647795.1 Bacteroidales bacterium
GGGAGACACTGAGCCGGCGAGGACGGGACGCGTCACGCCCGGCCGCTGCCGGACGTCTGGGCGGTGGGGCGGCGGGGGATTAGTCCAAGAATTCCTCTACGACATTGGAGACGTTTTGCAAGAACATAACATAATAGATAGGCATATATACAATACCATTCTCCTCATACACCCGCTGCTCATTGGAGAGCACATAGGCCTTCTTTATATTGTACTCATCATTGGACAGGAACTTATCCAAAGCACTATGAACCGTATAATCTTTCCCCGACTTTACTTCAATAGGGATATTTGACAGATTGTCTGCATCGTCAATCAAATAGTCGACCTCACCATTTTTCTTATTGTCATAATAGTACAAGTTATATCCATGAGCCTTTAGCTCCTGAGCGACAACGGTTTCATAAACAGAACCCAGATTTATGCTCTTGATATCCGACATGACGGCCTTGATGTTGTTCCGATAGAATATACCGGATAGAATACCGACATCATTCAGATAGAGTTTCAACAAGTTCTTACCACTATTCTCCACCAAAGGATAAGCCGGTGTACTGATTGCCTTCACCTCCAGGGCAATGCCAGCAGAGATAAGATAATCAAACTCATCCAAATAGTCATTAGACCTTTTCCACTTTTTGTCTTCGATGTCCTTAATCACTACCCTCTTCTTCTTATTCTCCAAATTTGACGGAATCATATCAAAGATACGGCGTATCCTTAATCTCCTGTCATGTTCCTCCTCATACTTGGATGCATCAACACCGTATAAATCGTGAGCCTCTTTCTGAATCGAACGGAATTCGACCACATTGCGACTCTCGACAAAAGTCTCAACGGCCTTTGGCAGCCCGCCGACCAACAGGTATTTCTTGAAAAGATCCATTACTTTGCTGTGCAGCGTTTCCGACAGGCCCTCCTGGTTATAAAAACTCTCCCTCATTGCATCAACCACAACTGTACCCACTCCATTGGCATATAGAAACTCCTCAAAGTCCATGGGATACATAGGTTGTACATCCAAACTTCCGATAGGAACAGATTGGGTATTCTTCAAAGTAACTCCAAGCAGAGAACCACTGGCGATATAGGTAAACTTCTTCTCTTTCATCAGGAATTTGACAAGCGTAAGAAGATGGTCATAGGCCTGTATCTCATCAATGAATACAAGGGTATTCTCCCGCTCCTTCATTCGATCTCCCGCAACCACACTGAGGGCCATATAAAAATCTTTTGTTGTCCGTGCTTCGGCAAAAACCTGGTCGCCCAATTTATCCTCTTCCATATTGATTTCAATATAGTTAGAGAACATCTTTTCTCCTACATGACGGATGATATATGACTTGCCTATCTGCCGAGCCCCATCGATCAACAGCATTCTATCAGAATCGGATGAAAAATATTCTTCAATGCGTTTTGCGATTTTTCTGTACAACATATTACTGCCTATTAGTTGACACAAAGATAATACATTTTTAACAAGAGGTGCGTTTTCCAACAAAAACCGCCCTAAAAAAACAGCGTTTTCCAATTCACGAATAGTACGCTCGGCCCCTACCCTAGCACGTCACGCCCGGCGGCGAGGACGGGGCTCTGTGCGCGCAGCAAGGCGGGATGCAAGAGGGGAAATGCAGAACCGCCCGGCGGCGGGGTGCTGCGGGGCGGTGGATTATTCACGTTGTCTGACAAAATGATAGGACTATTCAATCGGGATGACATATACTTCGATTTTGTCAACGATGAGGTAGAAGTTTCTGTCCTTGCTAGCCTTGGTATACTCCCTTTTTTCTGCCTGCAGTGTATTTTTAATCGTCAGATAATCTGCAAGTAAGAGAGTCACGCTCGTGCCGCCATCACCGTTCCAATGCTGAACGCCGCCATTGTTACCGTTCTCTTGATATTCCATTCCGACGGCCTCAGCATAGGATGTTGCCTTGCCAAAATCAGTTACAGAAGGATTAACAAAACGGGCATAAGCATTGTCATTGTTACTAAACTCGTCAATCCAGTTGTTTCCCGAATAATAGACCTTGATATCGGTAATCTTGTACTTTTGCTGGCCTTCCAGAAGGTTATCATTGCTTACGGAAATTGTAAACGAGTTACCACTGTAGATGCGGAGTTGGTCGGTGTCCACGGTGCCGCCAGGGATTTCTTCATCACTAGATGATATTTCGTTTCCTTCCTGCCAGCGGCCAGTACCAGGGACTTGAACATAGAGGGTCATTTCACCGGGTTTTGTAAATGTAGCCGTTGCCTTTAGGTTCACCTCACATGTAGCCCACCAGCTCCGGTCTCTGTTTTGACCTGTTGTAAACTTAACACACTGATATGTTTCACCATCTGCTGTTATTGTTTTACCCTCTGGTGTCTTATAAGTTAATGTCTCTCCATAATCAATCGTCATTGTCCATCCATTGGTTTCTGTGAGCCCTTTCACCGCTGCGAAGTTAGTAATTTTCCCTAATGCATCCTCTTTTGCACGAGTATAAGCACCTTTCGAACCAACACCCGAGATCATTACATCCTCAAAAGCATACTTTTTCGCAGAATTTTCACCTCCTGCAATAAAGCTTGTCATAGTCCTCTCAAGAACGTCATCTCCAAAAGTATAAGTTGCGGTCCCCAACGTATCTGATATTCTACTACTAACCTCCGGCATCTCCCTCGTCTCCTTATTATACTCTGGCTTAATCCAATTACGGGTATAAGTTGTCCGAGTACCTGCAGTATATTCATGAAAATTGAAACTCGGTTGGTTGCTACCGTGGGGGTTGGCAAAACTGATGGTCAAGCGTCCATCCTCATCCAAGGACTGAAGGTTTGAATTGTTCGGCAAACTGGCATTGAGCTCGTAGTAGGGAGCATCTTCTACAACTTTGGTGTCTTTCTTTTGCGTAGTTGTTTCCTTATAGGCATCAGCCAACGCCTTGTCTAACTCGTAATTAGAAAGACCTGGATAAACAGCCAAAGCGAAATAGTAGCCCTCACGGAGATTATACTCCTGCCAATTGCTTGTCACATCCGGATCCACCTCAAATCCTTCAAACGTATTTCCTTCCTTATCGGTGGTTACAATATACTTAAAATAAGTATTGTCATTATTCTGAGGGGTCGGATACCCCAAATAGCCCTTGTTGGCATCATTGTTCGCCAATTCTGCATCGGTTTGACCCTCTTCTTTTACATAATACGTGTACGGGGTGATGACCTTGGGTTCGGAGTTCAGTGACAGCGACTTGACCAAATTGTTAAAATACCCCGGACCGGATTTTTGAGGATCCAAGTACGCTTTCATATCAAAGGTGAGGTTGACACCGATGCCGTCGGGGATGCGTTTGTTCATATCCTGTGCAACAACGCCGTCCTTTGAATACAAGCAACGGATGCGGTGACGCTGGGTTCGGTCAAGGTTCGCTTCACCGACCTTCGACTTAAAGGCTCGAGCATTGGCAGCATCCTCTGCCTTAAAGGAAATCTTTGTCAGAATGTTGTACTCCCGCCCCGTAAAGGAAGGTTGGGAAGACCAGTAATATGCTTCGGAAGACAATCCTTCAGTCGGGTTTGCCAGGATGTCCTGCAACTGATAGGCATCGGGCAAGTACCAATGTATCTTCATATTCACATCTCCAGAAGCCGTTACTTCGAACTTGTTCTTGCTCAAACAATACTGATAGGCATTCTTCGGCGCAGTCCCCATATCAATGACCGTCTCCATACGATCGTGCATCGCTTTGTCGGTAAAATAAAGACCTGACCGTCCTGTTTTCCAGGCATCATTCTTGGTCCAGGAACCATTGTTTTCCACATAAATATGATACGTGTTGTCAGGGTCATCCGAGGGGTGAAAATAGTCGTAGCGCTGACTCAACACGTCCTTTAAGTCCGCAAGGCCCAAGTTGGGCACTTGTGTTGCTGAAACGAACTCTTTATGAGACAACGTTGTATCCTTATATCCCCACTTCAATCCTTGCTGAGTATAATCAATAGGGCTGGTGGAGAGGCTGTAGGTGTCGGTGGCGTCGTAGGAGTGGAGGTATTCCTCGTAGGATTCAAACTGGTAGGTTTTCGCACTGGCGCCCTCCCCGAGGGTTACGCTCGCGAGGCCATTTTGTTTGATGGTGTACTCCACGAGCTCCTTGAGTTCCTCTGTTACTTCTACTTCTCCGTCTTCTCCCCCTTCAACTTCTTTGTACGTCACCAAATAGAATCGCAATGAAATTTTAGCGTCCCGAGCACCGCCAGAGGTATTCTCATCAAAGTAAAACCACGCACAGTCTCCGTTGCGCAGGTCGATGAATTTTCCTTTGTCATCCTGTTGAATCCCAAATTCCCCTTCCTTCGCATTGAGGTCTCTGATCAGATTTTGGGTAAAATATCTTCGTTTACCTATACTTTTCCCATTCAGATAGCAATAGGTCGCTGACGCCTGGCAGTTTTTGCCAGTGAACCGTTCCACCCCAATCCAATTCAACAAGTTGCCTTCACTATCGGTGGGCAGATAGAGGCGGACGCCGGTGTACTCGGGATTGCCGTTCTCGTCATTACCCCATTGCACGCGCAACGGACGGACTTCAAAGTGAGAATCCAGGAGAGTCTCGCGGGTAATTTTGACATGGTCGGATGCGTCGTCATCACCATTGATGGATGCATCTACCCGGTGATCGATCCAGACATTGCCTGTTCCAGAGCCGCCGGCATTCCGGATCCCCTTGATGGTGATGTAGTTGGTGTATTCTGAGTTGCGGTCAACTTGGAAGTTCGTCATGTTGTCTTTTCCCAAATAGATCTTGTAGTTTACTAGCCATTGGGAACCACGGTAATCAGTGTAGGTGCCGTTGAGGGTCACATAAGATGCCAAACCGGTTGCAGGCACACCTGTTGCCTTGGCCGCTACCTGCGGTTTGTATTGTTGCTTCAAATGATCATAGGCGGCGTTGCCAATCCACCCATTATCAGGATAAATACCACTCAAGTCCGAAGTGGGGTTATACCGGGTCTCTGCCACATAGAAGGTAAAAGGAAGAGCCGTTCCGCCAAGGGCTACGTTGCCGGAGGCATTACCAGCAGCACCCGAAGTTGTGTAAGCATACACAGTTGAGGGGGTAGCACCGTTTTCAGCAGGAGTTGCAACCGGGGTTACGGTTGCCACGTTGTGCACAGAATAACCGGATAAGTTAAATCCAATACTCTTGCCATCGTCCAGGGTAATATCCTCATTCTCTCCACCGCTCACCACCGAAATGGAAAAATTCACCTTTGCATAAAGAATCTGGAGGGGAAGAGCGACTGCTTCTTGTTGAGCTGTTGTCGCTGTGAGGTCCATCGTGATTTGACCCATCATCGGGAAGCCAGTAAATCCTTCTCCCAAGCTGGTAATCACTGTCTTTGCAGCAGGAATGTGCAAATACGTGCTTTTTTGAAGAACAGAAAGTGTCAATCCTTCCGCAGAAAGGGCATTTCCGTCGGACTTTTTGAGGTCCGAGAGACTCATGTTCGCCATCATCAGGACCGTTGCATTGTTCAACTTTCCTCGATGAGTGGGGGTATTCATCATGGATTTTTTAAGAGTTACCGATGTCGCTTCCGGATTCAGCGTCTCGGTATGTACCAAAACTCCGTCGTTATTGAAGATATACATAGAGAGACTGGAGACCTTCTTCTCCGCATCGGAATAGCCGGCCTTCGTCACATATTGGTTGGCAAAATTATTGACATGAGGAACGAGCGTTGCCACCACATCCGGATCGGTAATCGGCTCCGACAGTTCCATTTCATTGACGCAGGAGACAGCAAAGAGGCTGGCTGCTAGGGTCAAGAACAAGGTTCTCAAATATCTTCTCATAGTCATCTTCAATTCAATTAGTTAAAGCCATGTTCCACAGAGTAGGAGGTCCACTCGCCTGTCGTCACATTCACGGTCACATTGGACTCCGTGAAATTGAGGTTGATCAGGTGTTTCTTCCCTTGTTGCAACGCTGTCTGCACAGCAGAAAGGGTCATGGTATCGGTAAATTCCGCATATCCACCATTCGCCTGACGGGTATAATTGATCGTCACTGTAATGGTAGCATTGTCTGTCTGCGGAATAAAAATTAGCTTGTCTGCGATTTCAACACCAGCCTCGGTAATCGTCTTTTCACCATTAGCAATCGTCAAAGCACAGGTTGCAGAGGTTGTCGTGGCAGCAGTAAGGGTACGTGCAGCATCATTCAAGGGAATGGTCACGGCCTGGTTCTTCAAACCAGAGATCGCCAGACTAACACTGTTCACCAAGATACCACCGGTGGTTGACTTCTTTACTTTGACGCCCAAACTAGAGAGGCTGTGAGTAAAAGCAAAAGTCAGTTCGCCGTTGGGATTGTTGCCAGCAGTAGTTCCATCACTGTTGAGAGTTGCTGATTTCCAATATGCATTTCGAATTGCTGGAGCAGTCATCACATCTACCATCAGAGCCTTTTCGTGGCTCGGGTTGCTGTATTGGATAGCCGGAGCGCCACCGGTATACGCTTGGCCAGTAGTACTAACTAGGCTAACAGCAGTTCCTGCTGCAGGTACAGGGTAACAAGCAAAGAAGGCATATTTTTGGGTGCCGTACCAGCCTTGAAGAGGTGCATAGGAGACTGCGCCAGTGGTTGCGTCGCAAGAAACAGTCTCAACATTCACAAGGGCACCGTTTTCATCATAAAAAACATTGGGTGTCGGAAGCGGAGTGGTTCCCAACAAATCGCCCCAAGTCGTAGAAGCAGGATAAGAAAATCCCACAACACCAAAAGATTTGCCCTTCATATCAGTGGCGGAGTTGATCAACGAGGCCTTCGACTCGACTTGTTGCGAGAAGAAGATGTAACGGTCGAACTGCTCCGGGCCTTTGGGGGCGGGAGATTTGCTGCATCCGGTCCACAAGAGGGATGCGCAGAAAGCCAAAAGTATCAATCGTTTCATCGTTTTCATTATTAGGGAATTACTATTTCATCACCAGCATTCACATTCTCCCACACTGCGACGGTCACCGCGAAGGAAATGTCTTCTTTCGGACCGATGGTGATGTTCCAATTATAACTTTCGTTGTAGCCATAGGTGGCCGGATTGCCCGTTGCACTCAAGTTCACCTCGATGTCCTTGAGGGAGAAGGAATTTTCCCCTGAACCGATGGTATAATCCAGGAAAAGTCGCATGTTGGCACTCTCTTGCGGGACGATGTGGAGGGATGCGGGTACTGCATTCGTTGATTCACTCTTGGCAAATATCACTTCCGCCTGGTTCTTTTTTCCTGCGTCAGTAGCAACGTTTAACTGTTTGTCCGCATTGTTTAACGGTTTGTCCGCATTGAAGGAGATGGTATAGGCTACATCCTTGTCCATTTGCAAGCGTACTTTGTCCACCGTTCCGGTGAAGGTATTCTCTCCATCCTTGAACGCCACATTAATATTGATCTTCGAGAACAAGTGCCAGAAGGTCAAGGCTTGGCTGGAGGAGTGACTGGAGGCTGTGCCTGTCACAGTTTCCTCGGCAACAGCAGCCATCAGGTCGAAGGTATAGTTGCTGGCAGTGTAGTTGCCGGAGAGGTCGTAAGAGAACGTCATCGCATCGCCCGAGCTGGTAGAGAAGGTCGGTTCTATTGGACGGTCAGTACCAATGATGGGCGTGCTTGCGGCCTTACCATCAGCGGTAAACGGAGCCAGGCCAATGAAATGGTAGGTATAGCCTGAGACCCAGAAGGCGTCGCTGACAGGTTTGAAGGCAGTGGTGGAGCCCACTGTTACTTTGTCAACCTTTGTCAAGGCACCAGCTTCCCACAACACATAATCTGATTCGCCTGACTTGCGCGCAATGCCCCATATCCCAAAGTTATCGTAAGGGAAGGCGCTCGTTCCTGATTTTACATCCGCTGCTTCAGACAACGCATGGAAAACCAACGGTACCCGCTGATCTTGGTCAGCAGGATCGTTCTTCGTGCACGCTGTCAACACAAGCACCGCACACAAGGCCCCAACCATAATACGTATCAGATTGTTCATAATTTCTTTTTTTGTTTTGTTCCCAAGGCGAGACATTCAACTCGCCCTGGGATAATTTTAAACCCGAAAGGGGTTAGTTTTGGTATTCGATATCTTGGTCGTTATTTTCTTCATCACCATCTGCATCGTATTGTTTCCAAGTGTCTACATTTGCATCAAATGAAATCTTACCCGGGCAGAGGGTTACAGTATAACGAACATATTGATTTACATTCCAGCTAGAGAAATCACCTACCTTAAGATCAAATTCAGAAATAAACTGTCTTTCACCAACAACATAGGTAACGACTACTTTCAAACCAGTGATATCTTGGGGCATTGCCAGCCAAGTACAGAAGTTTGTCGCATCGGTTGTCAGTTTCATCACTGTTGTATCAAGATTCTCTCCAGTCAAAGTTCCACTCGCATTAACCGCCTCTACACTTGTCGGGAAGGTACCGTCTGTTTTATCATAATCATCAGTGAATACCTGTGTTTCGTCGGGGGTAGCCCATACAAAATTCATCGGACGAGTAGTCATAGTAGACTGGTCTTTATTCTCTGAAACAGTCAAAGTAGATTTGGTTTTAACACCTGCTACGGACAAACTTTGAACAAAGACGACATCATCGGCTTCTTCCAAAGTCTTGAATAAGAATTCTACTTTGGTCAAAGCATGACGAAAAGCCAAGTCTACAATCTTATCTGATTGATTTTGACGCAAAAAGTCAGCAACCATCAAGTCTGCATTGGGTTCTTCATGATTAACTATGAAATCTTTAACTGTAAGAGTCGGAGCCACCACTGTAGTAGAATTCCCTTCAGCATCAGTACCAGCTGTTCTATTGATTGCAATAGCAACTTTTTCTGTTCTTGACAGGTCATCACCAAGATCCAATCCGGAAACAGCAAAGAATCTCAAATTCTTGTCAACACCAGGCCAATAATATTCTTTGATGGGAGACCAAGTTCCTAAAGTCCCCGCGGGTGCATTTTCAGCTGGCGCAGTGTAATAAACGTTCATGTTGGCCATACCATCATAGATTTGGTCCAACTCTATTGCTGTGGTATTGTTGTCTTCATAGTCAGCATAAGCCCAAACGCGGAAGTCTTGTGCTTGAAGATTGACATCTCCATCATTATCCGCATCAGCGGTTCCTGCAGCCTTTGTCAATTTACCCATACCTGTGGCAAATCCCATTTTATTACCAACCGGGTTAATAACTTCGGTCTTAGTACAACCAGCAGCCATCAGAGCTACGGTTGCTGCTACAAATAATATCTTTTTCATACGATATGATGTTTACTAGTTTTGATATTCAGAAGCATCGTATTGATCCCAACCTTTAACATCCGGGTTAAATGAGATAAGGTTCGGTGCGATGGTTACAGTATAACGCACGTATTGGTTTTGAGCCCATGCAGTCAAAGAAGCAGTACCCAACGGGAAAATAGAAGTAAATCTACGTTCGTTGATGAGGTAGGTAATTTCAACTTGCTTTTCTGAGATTTCTTGGGGAAGCATCAACCAAGTGGTAAACACTTGTGCAGGCTCACTACCCGTTGCTGTAACTTCCATTGCCTTTTTATCTTCATCAGTGGGATTTTGTCCCTCAATTTTTTTCGGGAAGTTATCTTCTTCTGTAGACTCTGCTTTATACACTTCTTCCCAGTCATCTACGAAGTCATTGTCGGTTCCAGGTGTCACAGCTCCTACCAAGGGTGTGATGGTAGCTGCACTTAATTGATTTGCGTTTACGGATGCAGAAGTCCATTGCAAAGTTACCGGAATTTGAGTTCCTTCATAGGATGTGGTCGTTTCGTCTTGGGTTGAAGGGTTGCTTGTGGTAGGGGTTACCACCAAGTTTCCTGTAGTAGCCAAGTCCTTTACTTCCACCTTTTGAACAAAAACGCGAATGGGATTGGCACTACCAGATTGAGCAATCGTCTTGAACAGGAATTCGACTTTGGACAAAGCATGGTGGAATTTCAAGTTGACTTCTCTATCTGCTTGGTGCTGCTTTACAAAATCTGCAACCATCAGGTCTGCATTATATCCAGTATTAGTCACATTGAAACTATTAACAACCAATGCAGTTCTGTCATCAGCGATAGCTACCGGAGAGGCATCGACATTGATTTGTTGGCCACCAGATACAGCAAAGAATTTCAACTCTTTATCTTTTCCAGGCCAGTAGTAATCCTTGTCAGTATTCCACTCTCCAGATTTAGGAGTATTCCAAGTAATAGGCAAGTTTTGAATACCATCAAAGAAAGTGTTGGCTTGGTTTCCAGCTACATGTTGATCATCTTGAACATAAGTAGCCCAAACACGAAAATCTTGCGCTTTGAGGTTTGCCAAATCAACTGCAGCAGCATCTGCAGTACCTTCAGATTTGGTCAATTTGTTCATTCCTGTAGAGAAACCAATCTGATTTCCCTCAGGATTGATGACTTCGGTCTTCGAGCAGCTGGCTGCCAGAAGGGTTGTTGCAAAGGCAACAAATAAAATCCTTTTCATAATGTTAGATTTAATTAAAAAGTTGTTAATTATATATTTAGTTGTTTTATCGTTTACAAATACAAGTCAACGTTGGTATCATCCCAGTCTCCCACGCCCGGATCAAAGCCTCCCGAAGGACCCTTGATTTCAAGCTGCTCTTCCACGATGATCTCCCCACCTCGGGTCAGGGTCTTGATCTGAGCAGTAAGGTCATTGAGGTTCTTGACAATGACATCTCCGTTGATAAAATACAAAGTAATGGTGTTCACAATCTCTTCCCGTTGGTTGGGTCCGAAAGACCAGAACTCGCCATAGAGTTCGCCTTTACCGATTCCAATTTCTTCTTCGGTGGTTCCGGTGAACCGGATTTCCAAGTCCAAGGATTGAATACCGGCTTCATCCATCCGGTGTTCCTCGTGAGCCAGGAAGGCGGTGGTGTACATCCCGGAGATATTCATCTTTGCCGTGTGGATGTTGTTCAAGCCCGTTGCCCGAATGGTCAGGTAGTATTTGAAACTCTTTTGTACAAATTCAATGGAAAGGGTGTCTCCCTCCTCTCCCCGCAGAATCAGAAGATCTTTTCGAACAGCACTGAAGGTCGGGTCCGGTTCCACCATGTACATCTCGTACACATCTGCCCGGGTTCCCTCGATGGGGGTCTGACGGGTATAGGTTTCTGCCGTTTCCAAGTCATTCATCCCGCGGAAGAAGTTTGCATCCAATTCGTTGAAGTCCGTGGTATAGAGCAACAAGTCATACACACCTTCTGCAGCATAAATACCTCCCTCCAATCCGTCAAACTCTCCCGTATGGGCAACCTCTTGCTTAAATTTATCGTAGAGGATGTATTTCGTGGTAGCAGGCTCACCTGCTTTGGAATACGAACTGCGTTGGGAGGAAATCAACTGCGACAAGGCCGTGGAGTCAAAGGAGGCTTTGACGTACAAATTGTGGTGATTGTGGGGCTCAATGAGCTCTTTGCGTTGGCAGGAGGCTGCCATGAGCAGAGTGAGTACTAACAACAGACGTATGAACTTAGTCATGGCTCACCTCCTTTTTATTTGTGAAGATCATCCACACCAACGACACTTTGGCCTGTGTAGGACCAAAAATGGAAGTCTTCCAGACTTGCTCACGGGGAGCATCGAGCACGTAGTCGAAGTCATCCCAGTGGTATTTGCGGTAACGGGTCTGCAAGTAACCAAAACCCACCGCATATTCGAGGCGGATCCGGTCGTTGCTACTGATGGAGTGAGCATAACCGGCGCTCAAACCGGCCATGATGTAAAACTCTCCTTGGATACCGGTCTTTTGGTTGCCGAACATGAAGTCGTAGTAACCTCCCCCGATGCCGAAACCACCGAAGAAACCGGTCAACACCGGTGCGTTCTCCTCGCGATGGAACCAGTAACGGCCTTCGGCATTGATCATCAGAAGTTGGTAATACTGACCGGTCGCGAAGCTGCTGCTCCAGGGGGCTACATAGTCACCACACACGGACCAACGCTCGTTGATGGGGTACTCCAAGCTGATGTTCGGGGCCCCGGCCATCCAGTACAAAGTATTGCTCTTGATGGCAAACAACGGTTGTTTGTAGCGGTTGAGGGGCTTGTCAAATTCGGGTGTGATGGTCTTGAAACGGAATAGGAAACCAGCCGTCAACGAAGGACGGATGTACTGCATGTCCATCAAAGTCACCTTCGGCTCCAAATACACTCCGGCCAGGCTGCTGAGGTTGTACACGGCCTTCAACGAAGTATTCAAGCCGTATTGGAACTGATCCCCGACCGCCACGTTGGCCCCGGCCTTGAACCAGAGGTCAAAGGTATTTTGTTGGTCGTGGAACTGCACGTAGTTGACGATGTTGTACACATAGTTCGCCTCGAAGCTGAAGTTCCGGATGATGGTGTTTTCAATGACGGGGTTACCCAGGAAGTTCTCGGACCAATAGCCGTAGGGCATCATGCTGTAACCAGCCGTCACTTCCAGACCGTGCAAGGGAGTCATCCAATACCCCAGACCAAGGCGGCTGCCGATGGCATAACCCGGGTTCTCGGGGTGGTTCCCTACCTGGTACATGCCTTCAAAACCGGTACCTCCGTAGAAATAGAGGCGTTCGCTGAACGAACGGGGGGTGGAGAACTCCAGTTTGCGGGACTTGCGTTCCACATACCGGTAACGGAGCATGTTCTCGTCCACCTGTTTGGAACCCTGCGTTTGGGCATAACCGAGGACAGCGCTGGCCAGGAAGGCCATCGCAACCAGCAGCAGTCGTACGCTATGTCGGGTTTGTCTCATCGGTCGGTCAGGGTGCTAGTTTATTCATAAAGGGATCCCCCTTCGGGAGTCCGGATCAATTCTACTACGTCCATGATGTCCCCATCCACGCGGGCCAGTTCTTCAAGGCTCGGGTCCATGTTCAACGCCATGTCCAGGCTGATCATTGCCGTGAAGACATCTTCGGTACGGTTCGCACAAACTGCGTGGATGTACCAGAACTTCGCATTGTTACTGTATTCGGGATAGGTCATCAATTCTTCGCATTTGGCCAATGCCGTTGCGTTGCGGTCCATGCAAAGCAACAGCAGGATCTCGTTCAGCCCACCACGTTCCGAGAACATCGGGTATGCAGCCTCGTAGTCACCGGCGAGGGCAGCGGCAATGGATTTCAGGTAGACCGTACGGTCGTTGGTCGGCAGGCAGCGCGCCAAGGAGTCCGCCAATTTCAGGTCGCGGGCACCCAAGGCCATCAACGACTGGTTGTAAATTACCGGCTCCGGGGTATCCTTCATTTTCAAGGAAGGGCCCAAGATGTCCAGGTTCACAGAGTCTTTGCCCAAGAGTTTCACTGCCAGGTCGTTGGCCACATAGGTGAAGTTCGGATAATGCTCCAAAGCTTCGGAGATCATCGTATAGCGCGCCAAGGAATCGGGCGAGGTATCGATCAAACGCCAGTACTCGTAACGCGAGACCTCTTCGTTCTTCGCACGGTAACGGTCCCAGATTTCCAAATCGGTCAACTTCCGGAACTCGCTGTAATTCAACGTATATTCTACCTTCCGCAAGGACGGGAGGGTCTCTTTCAACAACAGACTGCGGTATTTGTTGTGTTTCCGCATATGCGGGACGATCTTGTCGTGGTTGTCGTCGTACCGTTCAACATATTGGTCGATGTAGGCCGCCAATTCCGGTTCCGATTCCCGCAACAGGTCCGCCACCTTGCTCCACGGTTCTACCACCGAATTGGAGGTCAGGGTCACGTATTGAGCCACCGTCGGGGTAAGGCTTGCCGCCAATTCTTTCAAGATGAGCTCGGTACGTTGCTTTGCCAAGCTCAAGTTCTGTTTGTACGTACCTTCCGGAGAGGCATAACCCATAATCTCAATGGACTTCAACGTCGCATACGGGTTGTTGATGATGGCCTGGATCTTTTCCTTGATCGTCGCGATGTTCTGGAGGGATTCCGGGTCATTTTCATCGACCTTCACCTTACCCAGGACGAAGTTGATCTTCGACACCCCGGCATCCATCAACAACTTCATTTCCGGCTTCGGGATCAGCGTTGTGTCCGTCAGGTCCATCGGGTCGATGTTGTATTCCAGGAAACGCAGGGGATTCACCGTTCCCTTCGCAATCACGAGGGTATCGGTGTAGTCGGCCTTGCTCCACAAGAAGCCCTTGTCGTGGCGGAAGAGGCCGTTGATGCCGATGAAGCAGTCCGAACGGTAGTCGTGGTCCACATCCGCAGGATCGATGTACAAGGAGTCTTTGTATAGGTAGATGTTGTCGTTTGCACGCAGGTCGTGGGTCACCACATAGTCCGCCAGGCGGTCCTCAGACTCACCATAATTAAAATAACGGAGTTGGTTGATGTGGTAGTTCTCCCCGTCGATCACCACGGGACGGAAGAAGGTCGTATCGCGGAGGGTGAGGTTGAACAACGCCGGCTGGAAGATGAAACGGCTGTTCATATCGAACTGCTGTTTCGGGATACGGACGCTGGTCTTGAGCACAAAGTGATTACCAACAATCTGCAAATCAGATGGTTCCACATAAACAGTCGTCTTGGCATACGAAGCCACAACGACAGCCTCGTTCAATTCCACCATCATTACCTTCATCTGTACGTTGATGAGCTGGCGGTTGTTCACCGTCACCTTCACCTCTTCGTACTGGCTGTTGTAGAATTTCAAGACATCGTCACGACCCGCCAACACCGAGTAGTTACCATCAATATCCGTATAACCCAGCACATAGCCCTCACGGATCACGTTCACGGCTGCAATCGGCTCGCCCGTCGCAATGTCGGTCACCTTACCTTGGATGAGGATTTCGTCCTGAGCCCATGCAGGGAAACCCACAGCCGCAGCAAAGAAGCACACGATTGCGAGCAGTATTCCGATTCGTCTATGTTGGTATCTGCCCATTATTTCAAAACATATTGCAGGGTTAACGCCAAGCGGGTCAGCATTGGCATAAATCCACCCGTCACGGTGGCTTGTACGCCGTAGCCGGTATCCAACATGTGGTCATGCCCCTCGTACTGACGGACATAAGCCACGCCCACCCCGATGCTCGGGATGAGGTTGAGGCGTTCGTTTATAATAAAGGAGTAGCCGTACCCAAGGCCGGCACCCAAATATTCGTACCGAAGGGCGGTATCGCCCCAGCCTGATTCAGAAGAAGTAACCACACCATCCAAGATCAGGTGGTGGGCATAGAGGGCTTGGTTGAACCAATACTTATAGCCAGCTCGGAAGGACAAGCATTTGTTGTAGTAATGGTTGGTCAGTTTGAAAGGAGCTACGGTAGCTTCCAGGAACAACGACTGGGTGTCAGCAAAGACCACTTCCACCCCAAGGTTGGGTGCAAGCACAACATCCTCCAGGAGATTGCTCGTCAAAGCAACCCGCTGAGCACGCACAGATGTCATGGATACGATAGAAAAAATCGCAACCAAGACAATCTTAATTGTCGTGGTCCTTTTCATAGAAAAGTAAATATTTAATAAGCCCAAATTGATCGAGGCGCGAATATAGTAGTAAATTTTTCAGGTACAAATTTTTTTTTTGAACACTTTAGGTTTTTAATAGTTTTTGACTATAGAAATAAATTTTATTGATTTACCGCAAGTTAGAGATGTCCTCCACAGAAAAATAAAATCGTAATTTTTGGTTTCTCTGAAAATAAATTAAAAAAATTTGTTATTTTGAATAATTCTAATTTACTTTGCATTCGAAAACGATAACACGATGGAAAAAATTAAAGAATTGATCCGGGCGGCCGGACTAAAAGTAACTCCCCAGCGCATTGCTGTTTACCAGGCGATGTTGAAACTGGGACACGCATCACCGGATATGGTGGTAGCAGAAGTAGCCGCAAACCACCCGACCCTCACCGTGGCGACCGTTTACAACATCTTGGAGTCTTTTGAAAAGAACGGTATTCTTTCCAGACTCTCCGGTCCCGACGTAAAGATGTACTTTGATGTCTCGACACACCAACACTGCCATCTTTACTGCAGCAAGACCCAAAAATACCTTGATTACAAGGACCCGGAGTTGGAACACATTTTGGTCGATTACCTCATTGACAAGAAAATTGAAGGCTTCAAGCCCACCTGCATCGACCTCAACATCCGGGGCGAAATACAATAGTAACCTTAAAACTAATTAAATAAACTCTTAAAAACTCTACAAAAATGAAAAGCATTAAAGGAACTCAAACCGAACAAAACTTGTTGAAATCATTCGCTGGCGAATCCCAAGCACGCAGCCGCTATACATTCTTTGCAAGCGTAGCCAAAAAAGAAGGTTACGAACAAATCGCAGCCATCTTCATGGAAACCGCTGAACAAGAAAAAGAACACGCTAAGAAATTCTTCAAATACCTCGAAGGCGGTATGGTTGAAATCACCGCTACCTTCCCTGCTGGCGTAATCTCTACCACCGCTGACAACTTGGAAGCAGCTGCTGCTGGTGAAAACGAAGAATGGGTAGATATGTATCCGGAATTCGCAAAAGTTGCTGACGAAGAAGGTTTCCCGGAAATCGCACGCACCTTCCGCATGGTTGCCAAAGTAGAAGCTGAACACGAAGCTCGCTACCGCACCCTCCTCGAACGCGTACGCGCTGAGAAAGTCTTCGAACGCGAAGAAGAAATCGAATGGCAATGCCGCAACTGTGGTTTCGTACACAAAGGCAAAAAAGCTCCCGGCAAATGCCCCGCTTGCGAACATCCCCAAGCATACTTCGAACCCAAAAAGAACAACTACTAGTAGTCACTGAACTAATCTGAATTCCATATATTTTTTGTGTGCAGAGGACGACCCCCAAAAAAGGGCCGTCCTTTGTGCTATTTGCCTTCTATTAGCCTTCGGCGAGGTTTCCGAGCGGAGATCCTAGGCACACCATCGCCCCGCGGTGATACATGGTAATCTAGCGCGGCCTCCCGTCCACAAAAGCGCCCGATTTCATGGATACGCGACCCGAAAAGCGCCTCCCATCCACAAAAACCGCCTAATTTATGGATAGCCACCGCCTAACAAAGCTTCTGTCCACGAAAGGCGGATGTTTTATGGATGCCGGCCGCCGGACGAGGCTCCTGTCCACAAAAACCGCCAGATTTATGGATACCGGCCGCCTTTCTCTTAATATACACCTGCAGTTAGTAATTTCTTGGCCCGTGGAGATGACAGGAGGAGGCGTGTCCACCCCCGGACTCGTGTAGGGGGAGGGGCCCGCTGCAGACAAGTGGTCGATTAGACCACGCAGGATACGGTGGGAGGGGCCGGAGAGAGCGAAGCGAACGGAGTCCTCCTCCGTCATCTCCACAGGCCCGCCTTTCTAATCGTCCATCCACAAAAATCGCCTGATTTATGGATAC
>JAGCJX010000010.1 GCA_017647795.1 Bacteroidales bacterium
GACCGCAAGAACCGCCCGTGCGCCACCGACAAGCCCTGCAACGAAGCAAAGCCCTCGTCCGTACCAACAACCCCCACATTCGGTGGGGTTTCTGCAAAAACAGACTGCACCACACAGCCCGCACGCACCGCATACAGGGATGCCGTCCCAGGAAAGGCCAAGGTTTGTTGCAACCACAACAATTCCATTTCCCGCAACGGAGTGCCCTCCGGCTTTGGAGCCAAATGAAAGGAACGAGCTCCCAAATGGGCATACTGCTGCTGCACAGAAGCCCGCAAAGCATCACTTGCAGCCAGCATTCCCACCAAGGCCGCAATGCCCACCGCCATCATCAAAATCGTTAAAAGGGACCGATATCCGTTGCTCAGAACTGCCTGGTATGCAACGCGAAGATTTTCCCACATCCGGACCAGGCTCCCGGATTTCCATTCCACCAACATATCAAAATTTTAAGACCGTAAAAATAGGAAAATTTCTCCGTTTCTGCTACCTTTGCGCCCCAAATACCCTTTAGAATAAGTAACGATACAATCGATATGATGAAGAAGAATTATTCAGACCGCCTGTCGAGCCACCGTCCGTTTGAGAACGACCGCCACGAAAGTCGTTTCAAATCCAATTTCCGCCAAAAGGAAAACTCCGATCGCCGCGAAAAACGCAGCGACAACCGCTACGAAGACAGACCTGCTCGCCCGAGCCGGGGTGGAGACCGTTTCGAAAAACCGTTCCGTGAGGGCCGCAACGACCGTTTCGACAGACCCGCTCGCACAAGCCGCGGTGCAGAACGCTTTGAAAAGCCCAACCGTGGAGCGGACCGCTTCGAAAAACCCAAGCGTGGCGCGGAACGCTTTGAGAAACCGTTCCGCGAAGGCCGCAACGACCGTTTCGAAAAAACGTTCCGTGGTGGAGACCGCTTTGACAGACCCGCCCGCGACAACCGCGAAGAACGTTTCGAAAAACCGTTCCGTCCCAACCGTTACGAAAACAACTTCGTACGCAACGACCGCACAGACCGCAAACCCAAAACCGAAAAGAAAGTACTGGTACAAGAATTCAGCGGCCTGGTACGTCTGAACAAATTCATCGCCAACTCTGGTGTATGCTCCCGTCGTGAAGCAGACGAACTCATCGGTGCTGGTGTTGTAACCGTAAACGGCGAAGTGGTCACCGAATTGGGCATCAAAGTCAACCCCGATACCGACGACATCCGTTTCAACGGCGAACGCCTCCGTGGAGAAGAAAAAATCTACGTGTTGATGAACAAACCGAAAGGTTATGTAACCACGACCTCCGATCCCCACGCCGATGCTTGTGTTATGGACTTGATTTCTCCGGAACTCTGCCCGCAACGCATCTTCCCCGTTGGTCGTTTGGACAAATCAACCACCGGTGTCCTCCTGTTGACCAACGACGGCGGTTTGGCTGAGAAACTCACCCACCCGTCTTACCACCGCAAGAAAATCTACCACGTGTTCCTGGACAAGAACCTCAAACGTCCGGACTTCGAGGCCTTGCTGGAAGGTTTTGAATTGGAAGATGGTTTCATCGCTGCCGACGCACTCTCCTACATTGACGAACACGAAGACGAAGTGGGCATGGAAATCCACTCCGGCCGCAACCGCATCGTACGCCGTATGTTTGAACACCTCGGCTACACCGTTAAAAAACTCGACCGCGTGTATTTTGCCGGTATGACCAAAAAGAACTTGAAACGCGGACAATGGCGTTTCCTCACCGATACCGAAGTCGTGATGCTCAAAAACGGCCAATATGAATAATCCCAAACCTGCCATCCACAAAGCCGGCTTTGTCAACATCATCGGCAACCCGAATGTGGGCAAATCCACGTTGATGAATGCCCTGGTCGGCGAACGTTTGTCCATCGTCACCGCGAAGGCCCAAACCACCCGCCACCGCATCATGGGTATTGTCAACGGTCCCGATTACCAAATTGTGTACTCGGACACTCCGGGTATCCTCAAACCGTCGTACAAACTGCAAGAAAGCATGATGAACTTTGTCGACGTGGCCATTGGGGATGCCGACATCATTCTGTACGTCACCGACGTGGTAGAAAAGAGCGACAAAAACGAAGAATACATTTCCAAGCTCAACCGCATCGACTGCCCGGTGCTGATTGTCATCAACAAGATCGACACCAGCAATCAGGAAGACGTACTCCAATTGGCCGCCTGGTGGAAAGAGCGCGTTCCCAAAGCAGAAATCTTCTTGGCTTCTGCTTTGGAAAAATTCAACTTGAATCCCATCTTCGACCGCATCGTAGAACTGTTGCCGGTCAACGAAGCCTGGTACGACAAAGATACCCTGACAGACCGCAACCTGCGTTTCTTCGCCTCGGAGATCATCCGTGAAAAGATCCTCTTGAACTACAACAAAGAGATTCCCTACTGCACGGAAGTCGTCATTGAAGAATTCAAGGAACTGCCGGACCGATACGACATCCGCGCAGTAATCAACGTGATGCGTGACTCCCAAAAGGGCATCATCATCGGCGCCAAAGGCAGCTCCCTCAAACGCGTTGGCATGCAATCCCGCGAGGACATGGAGGAATTCTTTGAAAAGAAAGTCTTCCTACAAATGTATGTCAAAGTCAACCCTGACTGGCGCGAAGACAAACGCAAACTCAAAGCATTCGGATACATTAATTAATAAGGTAACACAAGACGCATGATTACGGAAGAGTTGGATGACTTCAACGGCGAAGTAACAGAATCCGAAGAAACCGGGAAGTTTGACCGGTTGATTCGCGAAGGCGAAAAGAAATACAAACTCTCGGGGATGTTCAAGGAGTGGTTCCTGGACTACGCCTCGTACGTTATTCTGGAACGGGCCGTCCCCCACATCTCCGACGGACTCAAACCCGTTCAACGCCGCATCCTCCACGCGATGAAGAAATCCGACGATGGCCGTTACAACAAAGTTGCCAACATCGTGGGGTCGACCATGCAGTACCACCCGCACGGGGACGCCTCCATCAAAGATGCCCTCGTACAGTTGGGACAGAAAGACCTGCTCATCGACTGCCAAGGTAACTGGGGGAACATCCTGACCGGTGACGACGCAGCGGCTGCCCGTTACATCGAAGCCCGCCTCTCAAAATTCGCCAACGAAGTGGTTTTCAACCCGAAGACCACGGAATGGATGAGTTCGTACGACGGACGGAACGACGAACCCGTCAGCCTGCCGATCAAATTCCCGTTGTTGTTGGCCCAAGGTACCGAAGGCATCGCCGTCGGCCTGGCATCCAAGATCCTCCCTCACAACTTCAACGAACTCATCGATGCCTCCATCGCCTACTTGCGTGGAGAAGAATTCGAATTGTATCCCGACTTCCCGACCGGCGGCTTGGCCGATGTCTCCCGTTACAACAAGGGATGCCGCGGCGGTCAGGTCCGCATCCGCTCCCGCATTGTCAAAGTGGACAAACGCACCCTGGCCATCACCGAAATTCCGTTTGGCAAAACCACCTCAACCATCATTGAGTCCATCATCAAGGCCAACGACAAGGGAAAAATCAAGATTCGCCGCATCGACGACAACACTGCCGAACACGCCGAAATCGTCATTTCCTTGCCGAACGACGTTTCTCCGGACAAGACCATTGACGCACTCTACGCCTGCACCGACTGCGAAGTATCCATTTCTCCGAATGCTTGCGTCATCATGGACAAGAAACCCCATTTCATTGGGGTGGACGAAATCCTCAAATACAGCACGGATCTGACCCTCAACCTCCTGAAACGGGAGCTGGAAATCAAACTCGACGAACTCGAAGGAGCTTGGCACTACAATTCGTTGGAAAAGATCTTCTTTGAAAACAAGGTGTACCGCATCCTGGAACAAGATGCCCGTACCTGGGAAGACCAACTCAAAGACGTGTTCGATCGGATGATGGAATTCCAACCCCTGGTCCGCCGTCCCATCACCCAGGAAGACATTCTCAAACTGGTAGAAAAACCAGTTCGCAAAATCTCCCGATTCGACGTCAAGGCCGTTACCGACAAGATCCTCAGCATCGAAAAAGAAGAAGCAGAAATCCGCGAGCACCTCGCCCACATTGTAGACTACACCATCGCCTACTTCGAGAACTTGCGCAAAAAATACGGGGCCCGCTATCCCCGAAAGACCGAGATTGTTTCGTTTGAAAACATCGAGGTCACCAAAGTCGTTGCCGCAAATGCCAAGCTCTACGTCAACCGTGCAGATGGCTTCATCGGCACCTCTCCCAAAAAGATTGAGAACGCCGAGTTCGTTTGCGACTGTGCAGACATCGACGACATCATCGTCTTCCTCAAAGATGGCCGCTACATCATCAAGAAGATCGGTGAAAAAGTCTTCGTGGACAAAAACATCATCCACGTAGCCGTATTCAACCGCTCCGACACCCGGACCATCTACAACATCATCTACCGAGACGGCAAGAACGGGGTGTACTTTGCCAAACGCTGCGCCATCACCGGTGTCAGCCGCGACAAATGGTACAACCTGACCAAAGGCACCGAAGGTTCCACCATCCAATGGTTCACCGTCAATGCGAACGGAGAAGCAGAATTGCTGAAAATCTACCTCCGTCCCCGACCGAAACTCAAAAAGACGAACTTCGAATTCAATTTCGCCGAACTGGCGATCAAGAACCGGGGCTCGATGGGGAACATTGTCAGCAAGAACCCTATCCAAAAGATCAACCAGAAATCTGCCGGTGTCTCCACCATTGGAGGCAAACCGATCTGGTTTGACTGGGACGTACTCCGCCTCAACGAAGACGGTCGTGGCGAACTGCTGGGCGAAATCACCGGCAAAGAACACATTTTCGTACTCTGCAACGAAGGTACCTTCTACACCACATCGACCGACTTGAGCAGCCGCTACCAAGGCGAAGTCCGCAAGGTAGAAATCTTCAACGAAGAAAAAGTGTACACCGCCCTGTACTGGGATGGCGAACTCCAATGCTACTACATCAAACGCTTTGTAGGGGAAATCAGTGACAACCAAGTCCAAAGTTTCATCTCGGAAAGCAAAGGTTCCCGCCTGGTGGCCCTCAACGAAGACGAATACCCGCAATTGGAAATCAGCTTCGTACAAAATGGCCGGAAACCGCGTGAAAACGAACGCATTGACGTGGACGAATTCATTGCGGTCAAAGGCTTCAAAGCCAAAGGAAAACGGGTAACCATCCACGACGTTGCAACCATCGAGTTCATTGAACCCTTGGAAAAAGAACCGGTCGTGACACCCGAAGAAGCCGTTGAAGTCGAAGAACCCGTAGAAAACACTCGAACCCTGGAAGAAGAGATCCAACCCATGGATGATTTTCGTCCCGGCGAAGTCATTGACCTTACCTTGTTTTAACCCTCAGTCTGACCGCACATGATCATCTCCTTGATTGGCTTTATGGCCTCCGGAAAAACCTCACTGGGACAACAACTGGCCCAGTCCCTGCGTTGTGAATTCGTCGATTTGGACCAACACATCGAAGAAAAGGAAGGCAAAACAGTGGCCGAAATCTTTGCCGAAAAATCCGAAGCCCATTTCCGGGAACTGGAAGAAAAATACCTGGAGGACCTGTTGGAAGAACACATTTCCGACAACCCGCAAACCTTGGAAGACCTGCCTCTCAAGACCGACGACTCGGAAGACGATGCCGCCATCCCGGCCCGCAACTGTACCCTGGTCCTCTCCGTGGGTGGTGGCTGTGTGATGAGTGATTTGTGCGCAGAACTCCTGGACCGGTTTACGTACTGCATCTACCTGGAAACCGATTTCAACGCGATGTTCTCCCGTTTGGAACAACCCCAGGAACAAGAGAAACGCCCGTTGGTGGCAGCAGCTGCCGAATCCGGCAAAATGCGGGAGCAGATAGAAAAAATATTCCGGCAACGCGAACCGCATTACCGGAAATTAGCTCGAAAGACCATCCGATTTTAAGAGAGTGACGATCTAAAACAGGTCGTCTCTTTTTTTGATATCCTTGACCATCAGCTGGATGTTGGCGATACCACGGTAGTAATTTTCTGCGATGGAATAGCAGATGTCCACCGGGTTCCCACTTTGCAGGTGGTCAAAGTATTCGGAACGGTTGAAGGCAATAGCCGAAATGTAACGGTAGGGCTCGTCCTCCTGAATCAACTCCAGTTTCATGTGTCCGTTGTCCGCTCCAACCAAACGGCCATTTCCATTGTCATAAACATTGGAAGTTTCAAACACCGGCGACAAGTTGCCCGGTCCGAACGGTTGGAATTGTTTGAGGATGCGGAAGAACTTCGGAGTGATTTGTTTGAAGTCCAGCTTGGCATCGATCGTCACCAACGGTGTCAGCTGTTCTTCCGTAATCTTTGCCGCCACAAACTCCTCGAAACGCTCGCAGAACCTGGGGAGATTTTCCAAACGAAGGGTCAGACCCGCCGCATACATGTGCCCCCCAAAGTTTTCCAACAAGTCCGAGCAGCTTTCAATGGCATCGTACAAGTCGAAACCCGGAATGCTTCGTGCCGAACCCGTAATGAAACCGTTTGACTGCGTCAGAACGATGGTAGGACGGTAGTAGGTTTCCACCAGACGGGAAGCCACGATACCCACCACGCCCTTGTGCCAAACCGGGTTGAACACAATGGTTGATTTCTTCTTCGCAAAGCCGGGCGAGTTCTTCACCATTTGCACCGCTTCAAACGTAATCTCACGGTCGATGTTCTTGCGATCGTTGTTGTGGGTATTGATGGTATTTCCTATGTGCTTGGCTTCTTCGTCGTTGCGGGAGATCAACAAATCCACCGCAGTACGGCCCGACTGCATCCGTCCGGCCGCATTGATCCGGGGACCAATCTTGAAGACGATGTCGTCGATGGTGATGCGGTGTTTTTCCAGACCGGAAAGTTTGATGATCGACAGCAGACCTTTGCGGGGGCTCTCGTTCAAACGTTCCAGACCATAATAGGCCAGAATCCGGTTCTCGCCCGTCACCGATACCAAGTCTGAGGCGATGCTGACCACCACCAGGTCCAACAAGGTAATCACCCACTCAAACGGCAGGGACTTGCGGATACCGTAGGCTTGCACCAACTTGAAGCCCACACCGCAACCGGACAAATCATCGAAAGGATATTCGCAATCCGAACGCTTCGGGTCCAACACAGCTACCGCGGCCGGCAACTGCTCGTCCGGCAAGTGGTGGTCGCAAATGATGAAATCAATGCCCCGTTGCTTCGCATACGCCACTTTTTCAATGTCCTTGATTCCGCAGTCCAATGCCACGATCAACGTAAAACCGTTGTCTGCCGCATAATCAATCCCTTTGTATGAAATTCCATAACCCTCGTCGTAACGGTCAGGAATGTAATAATCCGAATTGGTATTGAAATTCTTGATGAAGGAGTAAAACAAGGCCACCGCTGTCGTTCCATCCACGTCATAATCACCGTAAATCAAGACCTTCTCTCCCTGAACAATGGCCTGATCCAAACGATCCACAGCCTTGTCCATGTCTTTCATCAAAAAAGGATCGTGCAAACGGGACAAGTCCGGACGGAAGAACGAACGAGCCTCATCGTACGTATGAATATTGCGTTGGACCAACAACTCGGCCAGCACGCGATCCACGCCCAAATCTGCGGCCAACTTATTGACCACCGCGGGATCACCCGGCTCCTTTGTTATCCATTTTTTATCTATTGCCATAATCCGCAAATTTAACAGAATTGCCCCTAAAAAACAAAGTTTTTACACAATTTTACATTTTTTCTACAAATAATTAAAATTTTCTATTATCTTCGCCAAAATTTTGAAATTAACTTAAAAAATAAACAACATGATTCGTAAATTTTTCCCCTTAGTGATGGTTGCTCTCCTGGCTTTGGTAGCTTGCGAGAAAGAAGAACCGACCCCCACTCCTGCAGAGCCCACCCAATTGGGAACTCCGGCCTTGACCCTGCAATCCTCTAACGAGACTTCTTTCACCGTAGCTTGGACTGCTGTTGAAAATGCAACCGGCTACACCTACCAAGTAGACGACAATGATTCTGTAAACACCACAAAAACTGAAATCACCGTTAACAACTTGACAGCTGGTACTTACACCTTCAAAGTACAAGCAACTTCGACCAGCGAAGACTTCACCGCATCTGAATGGGCCAGCCTCAGCATCACCATCGAAGAAGTAGAAAATCCGGAACCGGAAGAGTTTCACATCGAAATTACCATCAACGAAGTAAACGAAACCGATGCGAACATCACCGTAACCCCGAACAACGATGAAACCATCTACTTCGCCCGTGTCATCACCGTTCAAGAGTTGATCACCTTTGACATTTACCAATACGACGACGAAATCATCATGTACCTGATGGAAAATCCGGATCGGGAAGACTACATCTACACCGGCGAAGTTGTGTTGGAACCGACCCGTCTGTCTCCGGATTACACCTACATCGTAGTAGCTTTGGACTACCTCAACGCCATCAACGGTGCAAAACTGTTCAAGAAAGAATTTACCACCCAATCAGCAGAAGTAGAACGCACCATCGAAGTGAGCGAAATTGAAGTGGGTTACACCGATGTTTCCTTCCACGTTACTCCCAGCGACAACAGCGAATACTGGTACTTTGAATGGATGTCTACGGAAAGCTACGAAGAATATGGCCAACACGTCATCATCCACGCTTACTACGGATTGCAAAACCTGGCATTGAGCTACGGCTTCAACAACCTGGGCGAATTCTTGCAACAAGTGGCATACAGTGGTGAAGACGACGCCTACATCTCGGGGTTGAAAAATGAAACCGACTACACCGTGATGGTATTCTACGTGGATCCCCAAAGCACCGACCCGACCCAAATCTACGACTGGAACTACACTCCTTTCGAAATCACCACGTTGTCTCCTACCGGTAACGAAGAACCCGAAATTACAGTCAGCAATGCCACCGTTACCGATCTGGGTAGCGGCTTATACGAACTGAGCGTAACTGTAAACGCAAATGACTGCGTGACCCAACTGCAAGGTGCTGCTGCCATGTACGAATCCTGCGCAAACTACTTTGATCAAGGATGGGAAGCCATCAAAGCCTTCTTCTGGCTCCGTGACCTCGGTACAGACGCTTTGGCTGCTGCCAAAACTGAAAACGGTTATGTTTACACCAAATCAGGTTTGGAAGCCGGTGACTACGTGTTCTTGTTTGAAGGTGCCAACGCTGAAGGCGTTATGGTATACAACGGTTACCGCTTTGACGAAAGCCACTTTTAACCGACGGAACAACCCAACAACCCGATTAACAATCGGATAGAAGAAAAGAGGATGACTCCAACGAGTTGTCCTCTTTGTTTTTTATGTTTTTTTGTAGAAATAAGTTATTTTTGCGAATTAATCATTGACATTCAAGATTTATGGAAATTCGAGAACTGAACGAACAGGAACAAAACCGACGCGATGCCGTCAGCAAACTGCGTGAATTGGGTATCGAGCCTTACCCGGCACCCTTATTTGAAGTCAACACCACGACCGAAGAAATCAAAGAAAAATACCATCCCGAAAACTGTCCGTTCAGCGAAATTTCGATTGGCGGACGTATCATGAGCCGCCGTATCATGGGTGCTGCCTCTTTCGTTGAATTGCAAGACGAAACCGGCAAAATCCAGGTTTACATCAAACGCGACGAGATCTGCCCGGACGAAGACAAGACAATGTACAACACCGTCTTCAAAAAATTGTTGGACATCGGAGACATCATCGGTATCACCGGTTATGCCTTCATCACCCAAACCGGCCAACTCTCCATCCACGCCAAGACCTTGAAGGTATTGAGCAAATCCCTCCGCGTGCTGCCCATCGTCAAGGAAAAGGAAGGAGAAGTTTTCGATGCTTTCAGCAACCCGGAACAACGTTACCGCATGCGTTACGTGGATTTGATTGTAAACCCGCACGTGCGCGACACCTTCATCAAACGCTCTAAAATCATGAGCGCCATGCGTGACTACTTCAACGCACACGGCTGCTTGGAAGTGGACACCCCCGTTCTGCAACCCATCCCCGGTGGTGCTTCGGCCCGTCCGTTCATCACCCACCACAATACCTTGGACATTCCCTTGTACTTGCGTATTGCCAACGAGCTCTACCTGAAACGCCTCATCGTCGGCGGCTTCAGCGGTGTTTATGAGTTCTCCCGCAACTTCCGCAACGAAGGTATGGACAAAACCCACAACCCGGAATTCACCTGTTTGGAAATCTACGTAGCTTACAAAGACTACAAATGGATGATGGAATTCACCGAAAAGATGTTGGAAAAAGTAGCCATGGAACTCCACGGCCGCACCAACGACATCGTGGTCGGTGACAACAAAATCGACTTCACCGGTCCCTACCGCCGCTTGCCGATGTTGGATGCCATCAAGGAATACACCGGCATCGACGTATCCGGCATGGACGAAGACCAACTCCGTCAAGTCTGCAAAGACCTCCACATCGAAACCGATCCGTCCATGGGTGTCGGCAAACTCATCGATGAAATCTTCGGCGAATACTGTGAAAAGCACTTGATCCAACCGACCTTCATCACTGACTACCCGGTTGAAACCTCTCCGCTGACCAAACGTCACCGCGAGAACCCGAACCTGACCGAGCGTTTCGAACTCTTCGTCAACGGAAAAGAATTGTGCAACGCATACAGTGAATTGAACGACCCGATTGACCAATTGGAACGCTTCAAAGAACAAGTCAAACTCAAAGACAAAGGCGATGACGAAGCGATGTTCATTGACATGGACTTCGTACGCGCTTTGGAATACGGTATGCCTCCGACCTCCGGTATGGGTATCGGTATCGACCGTCTGGCCATGTTGATGACCAACAATGCGTCCATCCAAGACGTATTGCTCTTCCCGCAAATGCGTCCGGAAGTACACCAACAAAGCCAACAACAAGAATCCAAAGAATAAAAACCATGATCGAGATCTCTTCGAACACGAATCCCCGCATCAAAGACGCCGTAGCCCTGCAAGAAAAATCTGCATTACGACGCAAAAGTGGACGTTTCGTCATCGAAGGAATCCGGGAAACAGAGCAAGCGCTTGCAGCCGGAATCCGGTTGCAAGCCTTGTTTTTTACTTCCCAACTCCAAGCAGCCCGGCCAGACCTGGTTCGTGCTGCCGAAAAAAGCGGTGCCTCACTCTGCTTGATTCACGAAACGGTGTACCAAAAACTGGCCTACCGGGAATCCACCGAAGGTTTGGTGGCAGTAGCTTACACCCCCAACAAAACCCTTCAAGACATCCCGCTCCCGAAAAATCCGCTCATTTTGGTCCTGGAAGCTGTTGAAAAACCGGGGAACCTGGGCGCGATCTTACGTACCGCGGATGCGGCCCACGCCGATGCCGTCCTGATCTGCGACCCGCTGACCGACATCTACAACCCCAACGTCATCCGCTCCAGTTTGGGTGGCGTATTCACCGTCCCCGTGGTTGCCTGCGCCTCGGAAGAAGCCGTCCAATGGCTCAAATCCCACCACGTCCGCATTTATACAGCCCAACTTCAAGACTCTGAATTGTACTACGAAACAGACATGAAAAGTGGTTGTGCGCTGGTCATGGGTACAGAAGCTACCGGCCTGACCGACTACTGGCGTCAGCAAGCCGACGCCCACATCCGCATCCCGATGCTGGGACGCATTGACTCCCTCAACGTATCCGTATCCACCGCCATCTTGTGCTACGAAGCGGTTCGCCAACGCCATGAACGCTAACCCCGGCTATCGCTTTCCCCACCTGCGGCTGGGTCTCATCGGTTACCCCATTGCACACAGCCAAAGCCCAGCCCTGTTTCAGGCCTACTGCCCGTACGACCTGATCGAAACTCCTACCTTTGAAGCCGGTTTCCAACAGTTTCTCGCAAGCGACTACTATGCGGTCAATGTCACCGCCCCCTTCAAAGCCGCGGCTTACCATCACGCAGACTTTGCCGACGATGCAGCCAGCCTGTTTCAAGCGGCCAACCTGCTGATCAAAGAAAAAGAAGGCATCAAGGCTTACAACACCGATTACATCGCCGTACGCACCTTGTTGCAACAACACCTCCCCAACCCCTGCACCATCCTGGTCCTGGGCTACGGCGGAGCAGGAAAGGCTGCCGCTGCCGCTGCCTCCCACCTCGGACACCGCGTCTGGATTGCCAACCGGACGACGCAACACATCCCTCCCTTCCCGGCAGAACTCCTGTCATTGAGCGAAGCTGCACAACGCTATCCCCTGGCCGACTGCATCATTCAAGCGCTTCCGACACAGGCCTACACCCACCCCGAAGTGGCATCAATCCCGCAATGGAAGTTCTCGAACCAGCTCATCCTGGAAGCCAACTACGCAGACCCGCTGTTGGACCATCTTGCCACCGAGGCAAAAGAAAACGCCCTCCGATACCTCGGAGGACGTCTATGGTTATCAGCGCAAGCCCAACCACTCATCGATCGGATCTTGCAGGAAAACACCGTCTATTAATCCCGTTGGGCGGCTTTGTCCAGACCCAATTCCGGATGCTTCTTCGAAGAATACAGGAAGACCAGTGCCACCGCAATCGCTATTACCGCCAATGCGATGAAGAGGATCTCCACGTGTACCGGATTGCCACTGGTATCAAAAATACGGCCCACCCAGATCGGAACCATCATCATACCAATATTTTGCACCCAGTAAATCAAGGAATATGCCGTACCCAAATTCTTCTCAGGGATGATCTTCGGCACAGAAGGCCACATGGCCGCTGGCACGAGTGAATAACCAATGCCCAAAATACCAATACCCAAAAATCCGAAGATCGGCTGACCCGGAGCAAAAGCAATGATCAGGTGAGCCAACAACACCAGACAGGCCCCCACGAGCATAAAACGGGTACCGTGTCCCCAGCGGTCCACCAAGTGACCGAACAACGGTGCAAAGACAATGGTACAGAACGGAATCATGCTGATCATTTGACCCGCCACTTTGAAGTCGATACCAAAACGGGGAATCGCTACCGCAGAAGCAAATTTTCCAAAAGAGATGATGCAGCAGTAGAAGGAGACGCAAAGCAACGAAATCAACAAGAAATTACGGTTGCTCAAAACCTTCCACACATCACTCCATCGAAAATCATCTTTTTGTTCTTCTGCTACCTGCGCCGCAATCCGGCGGGCTTCTTCGCTCTGACGGTCCAAACGGGTATCCATCAACGCAAACACCACCCAAACGACGCCGCTCAACAGTAGCAAACCCATACCGACCCAAACCACGGTCATGATCATCGGACGGGACAAAAATCCACCTTCATAGGCAATCAGATAGGGCACCGACAACAAGGCCGTTGCCTTACCCAAACGGGCCAAAGACAACTGTACGCCCATCGCCAAAGCCATCTCCCGGTTTTTGAACCATTTTGCGATGGCACGGTTGACTACGACACCTGCAATCTCGCTACCCAGACCAAACACGGCAAATCCAGCGGTTGCCAAGGCCAAGGACGGTTTTTCAAAATAACGGCCCATCCACGAAGCCAGGGATCCTTCAGCAAAAGAATCACTCATGGAAAAGCCAGCCAAAGCTGCACCGGCCACCATCAGCCCCACAAAGACAGAACCCGTCAAGCGAACGCCCCAGCGGTCCAACAACATTCCGCAGAAAATCAAGCCCCCAAAAACGCAAAGCACCGAGTAGGCTCCTGTGTACAAGCCATAATCGGTTGCGTCCCAACCCAAGGCCACGTTCTCAGCCGAACGGAAGACCTCGGAGAGCGGGGAAAACATGTCCGCAAAGAAGTAGGATCCGAACATCGGAATCGCCAGGCACAGCAGCGCCAGCCACCGTGCCCCCTTCGATTCCGTTAAAATACGAGGTTTACCCATTATTTTTTCACGTTAGGCAATTCCAAGCCGTAGGCTTTGCGTTTGTCTTCGATCTTCAAATACACACCAATAAACAAAGCTGCGACACCGAAGCATGCGAAAATGATCATCGGCACCAAGTAACCGCCGGTAGCATCCAAGGTTGCACCAATCAAGAGCGGAGTAGCAAACAGACCGATGTTTTGGATCCAGAAGATCACGCAGTAAGCAGAACCCAAGATTCTTGCATCAATGATCTTCGGCACAGAAGGCCACAAAGCTGCGGGCACCAATGAGAAGGAAACACCCAAGACCAAGATCAAAACAGTAGCAAATGCTTTGGACGGGAATACCGGCAACAAGAATGCGAAGCTCAAGTGGCAAGCAATCATGATGATTGCACCCAACATCAACATCGAAGCACCTTTACCTTTGTAATCCAAGAAAGCACCCAAGAACGGGGTCAAGCACATCGCCAAAATCGGGAAGACACTGAACAATTGGGAAGCTTCGCTGGCAGCAATACCCAAGGTTGTTTCCAAGTAGTTCGGTGCAAAACGTTGGAACGGGAAGATTGCAGAATAGTACAACACGCACAACAAGGCTACCAACCAGAACATTTTGCTGGTAAAGATCGCTTTCAAATCGCTCAAGTGGAATTCTTCTTCTCCACCTTCTTCGCTGCTCAATTCACCGGCTTCCTTCATTTGTTTGTCCAACTTGCGGTCCATCAAAGAGAAGACGATGTAGCAAATCAAACCGATGAGCAACAACGCGGTGCAGAATCCTACCGGAGCCACCACCGACGCATCGAATTTGTTCGAAATGATCGGAGCAATCCACATTACAGCGAAGACACCCAAACGGGCGATAGCCATTTCAATACCCATTGCCAAAGCCATTTCTTTGCCTTTGAACCATTTAGCAATAGATTTGGAAACGGTGGTACCGGCCATTTCACAACCGCAACCAAAAATCATAAAGCCCAAGCAAGCCATCTTCGCGTTACCCGGAAGCGCTACCCACCAGCTGTTCAACCATTGGCAGAAGCTGGTTGCTGCGAACCAATCCGAAATTGCAATGAACTTGATGGCTGCACCAATCACCATCAACGATCCGGACAAGATACCGGTAAAGCGGATACCCATTTTGTCCAAAATGATCCCTGCAAAGATCAAGAAGAAACAGAATACGTTCAAGAAATACTCGGAAGCCGCATAAGTACCAAAGACACTGTTGTTCCAATTCAAGTTTGTCTCAACAAGAGACTTGAGCGGAGACATTACGTCCACGAACATATACGCAAAGAACATCATCAGCGCAACCAGAATCAAGGCGGCCCAACGAGCCACAACGCTGTCTGACAAGAATTTTTTAGCAGTTGCTGTCATTTTAATTAGATAGTTTTTAAAGGGTTTAATCAACTGCCAAAAGTAGTCTTTTTCCCAGTGCTTACCAAATTAAATTTTTCAATATCGAAGAATAGTCGTACCTTAGCAGGTCCAATAAAATATACGTATATGTCACTCAACAAAGTTATGCTCATCGGAAATCTCGGCAGAGATCCCGAAATCCGTCACCTCGAAAGCGGCGTGGTCAACTCCACCTTTACCTTGGCCACTTCCGAACGGTATCGGGACCGCACCACCGGCGAAACCAAAGAGCAAACCGAATGGCACAACATCGTATGTTGGCGACAACTGGCAGAGTTTACCGAAAACTACCTCAAGAAAGGCACACAAGTTTATGTAGAAGGCAAACTCCGCAGCCGTTCCTACAACGACCAAAATGGCAACACCCGCTACATCACAGAAATCGTAGCCGACACCATCCAGCTGTTGGGACGCAAATCAGACAACAACACCGCTGCTCCTGCGCAAGCGGCCCCTGTCGCAGCACAACCCCGCCCGGCTGTCACCAAACCGATCGTGGACGAAGGAGATGACTTACCTTTTTAATTAGAACAAACCATATACCTTAATATATTACTATGAAGCTTGACGTCGTATTAGGCCTGCAATGGGGTGACGAAGGCAAAGGAAAAATCGTGGATGTCCTTGCCGGTCGCTATCCGGTCATTGCCCGTTTCCAAGGAGGACCGAATGCCGGACACTCCCTGCATTTTGACAACACCAATTTCGTACTTCACACCATTCCTTCCGGAATCTTCCGTGAAAACACGATGAACGTCATCGGCAACGGTGTAGTGATTGACCCCATCATTTTCAAAGAAGAATGTGACAAACTCACCGCCTTGGGAGTTCCCGTAAAAGAACGCATCTGCATTTCCCAAAAGGCACACCTGATTTTGCCGACCCACAAAATCATCGATGCTGCTTCAGAAGCTGCGAAAGGAAAATCCAAAATCGGTTCAACCCTCAAAGGCATTGGCCCGACCTACATGGACAAGACTGGCCGCAACGGTCTGCGCGTAGGTGATATTTTGGCAGCAGACTTCCCGACCCGCTTCCAAAACCTGAAAGAAAAACACATCGCATTGCTCAAACAATACGATTTTGAATACGACGCACAAGCCAACGAAGCTGCCTGGATGGAAGCCATTGACTACCTCCGCACCTTCAATCTGGTGGATGGCGAATACTACATCAACGATGCCTTGCGCAGTGGCAAAGCCATTTTAGCCGAAGGCGCACAAGGCTCCATGCTGGACATTGACTTCGGTTCCTACCCGTTTGTCACCTCTTCCAACACCACTTGCTCGGGCGCATGCTCCGGTTTGGGTGTAGCCCCGTCATCTGTGAAGAATGTATATGGTATCTTCAAAGCTTACTGCACCCGCGTAGGCAGTGGCCCGTTCCCGACCGAACTCTTCGACGAAACCGGCGAACGTTTGCGCAAATTGGGTCACGAATTCGGCGCTACGACCGGTCGTGCACGCCGCACCGGCTGGTTGGACTTGGTTGCCTTGAAATACGCCATCATGCTGAACGGTGTTACCGACCTCATCATGATGAAATCGGATGTATTGGATTCATTCGAAACCATCCGCGTTGCAACCGCATACCGCGTCAACGGAGAAATCGTTGATCACGTACCGTTCGACACCTACGCTGAAGTGGAACCCATTTACAAAGACTTCCGTGGCTGGCAAACCGACTTGACCAACATCCGCCACGAAGAAGAATTACCGACAGCATTCCGCGAATACGTTGAGTTTTTGGAAAAAGAAACCGGAGTTCCGATCCGCATCATCTCATTGGGACCGGACCGCGACCAGACCATCATTCGCTAATCACATATGCTTTTAGAAACAATCAACAGCCCTGCAGACGTAAAAAATCTGCCAGTTAGCGACCTGCCCGCCCTTTGTGCAGAGATCCGTAATTACATGATTGCGTGCTGCTCAAAGAACCCGGGACACTTGGGAGCCAGCTTAGGGGCTGTTGAATTGTGTGTAGCCCTTCACTACGTTTACGACTCCCCGACCGACAAATTCCTTTGGGACGTAGGCCACCAGGCCTATGCCCACAAAATCATCACCGGCCGCCGGGACCAGTTCCAAGACAACCGAAAGAAAGGAGGCATCAGCGGCTTCCCCAAACGAGAGGAAAGCATCCACGACGCATTTGGCGCCGGACACTCCTCCACTTCCATATCGGCCGCCCTCGGCATGGCCGTTGCTGCTGAAAAACAAGGCCGCAAAGAACACGTCGTTGCCGTCATCGGAGATGGCGCTATGGGCGGCGGCATGGCCTTCGAGGGGCTCAACCATGCCGGCTCACTCAAGACCGACCTGCTGGTCATCTTGAACGACAACCAGATCTCCATCGACAAAAACACCGGAGCCCTCCACAACTACTTGGTAAAAATTTCCCTCTCCCGCACGTACAACCGACTCAAAGAAGGTGTATGGCGCAGGATGGGCAGCGGCATCCGCAACCACGTCAAACGCATCTTCCGCTCCACCAAGATGGCCGTCATCCAAGGCGGAACCCTCTTTGAATCCCTGGGATTCCGTTATTTCGGAGCCATCGACGGAAACGATGTATTACAACTGGTCAATGCCCTGGAACGTCTGAAGACCCTGGACGGTCCCAAATTGCTCCACATCATCACCCAAAAAGGAAAAGGCTACGAACCCGCCGAAAAAAACCAAGTCGTATGGCACGCCCCGGGCGCCTTTGATCCCGAAACCGGCGAACGCCTCGCGAAGAAAGGGGATGCTGACCGCTACCAAGACGTCTTTGGAGAAACCTTATTGGAACTCGCTCGTACCGACAAACGCATCGTCGGCATCACACCGGCCATGCTGAGCGGTTCCTCCCTAAACATCATGCAACGCGAAATGCCGGACCGCGTTTTTGATGTCGGCATTGCAGAACAACACGCAGTTACCTTCTCTGCCGGACTGGCAGCAAACGGACTGCTCCCCTTCTGTAACATCTACTCGTCCTTTATGCAACGGGCCTACGACAGCGTCATCCACGACGTTGCCCTACAAAAAATCAAGGTCATCTTCTGCCTGGACCGTGCCGGTCTGGTAGGAGAGGACGGTGCAACGCACCAAGGCGCCTACGACCTGGCGGCCTTCCGCCCGATTCCCAACCTGACCATCCTGGCTCCGATGGACGAAACCGAACTCAAACAAATGATGTACGCCGTATGCGGACCCGAATACGGACCGACCATCCTCCGCTACCCGCGTGGAACAGGTCGGGGCACAGACTGGAGAACCGCTCCGATTGCACCCATCACCCTCGGCAAATCCCGTTGCCTGGAACCCAGTAACCATACCGACACCGTGATCCTGAGCTTGGGAACCGCCGGCAACTGGGTAACCGATGCACTCAAGACACTCCAGGAAAATCACAAAGAGAACCTACCCGCACACTACGACATGCGCTTCCTGAAACCCATCGATACCGACCTGTTGGAAGAAGTCGCACAAAAGTACAGTCACATCATCACCGTGGAGGATGGATGCGACCAGGGAGGTTTGCACGGAGCCGTATGCGAATACCTCGCAGGAACCGACTTTAACGGAAAAATCACAGCCTTGGGTATCCCGGACCGGTTTATTGAACAAGGAACTGTAAATCAACAACGTGAGGAATGCAATCTTAACAAAGAAAGCATCTTGAGAACCATTCAAGCAGCAGTTGTTGAAAAAAAAGTTAAAGAAAATTGAAAAAACTTTTGGAGTTACAAAGAAAAAGCCTACCTTTGCAATCCCTAAAGAAAGGGGGCCAACAAAAAATAAAAGCCGATGTAGCTCAGTTGGCCAGAGCAGCTGATTTGTAATCAGCTGGTCGGGGGTTCGAATCCCTCCATCGGCTCAGACAGTTGGGGAGATACCAAAGTGGCCAACTGGGGCAGACTGTAAATCTGCTGGCGCACGCCTTCGTAGGTTCGAATCCTGCTCTCCCCACCAAAATATTGAGATCGCGGAAGTAGCTCAGTCGGTAGAGCATCAGCCTTCCAAGCTGAGGGTCGCGGGTTCGAACCTCGTCTTCCGCTCCAACTACGCCAGTGTAGCTCAGGGGTAGAGCGCTTCCTTGGTAAGGAAGAGGTCGCGAGTTCAATTCTCGCCACCGGCTCCGCCCAATTTTTTTGTATATAATACTTTAAAATCATAAAGATATGGCTAAAGAAAC
>JAGCJX010000011.1 GCA_017647795.1 Bacteroidales bacterium
CTGAAGAATGCATATAACGGCAGAAATAAGGAAGCAAAGACTGTTGTTCCTCCTTCTTCAATGAAGATGTTCTGGGGCAAGGGACCGGCGATGACTGCAATCAGACAGATGGTAGATAAGGTAGTAGCTACTGATGCCACTGTGCTGATCACCGGTGAGAACGGTACCGGAAAGGACGTGCTGGCTGGTGAGATCCACAGGATGTCGGACAGATCGCTCAGACCGATGGTGTGCGTCGATGCCGGAGCAATCACGGAGACTCTTTTCGAGAGCGAACTGTTCGGCCACGTCAAGGGTGCGTTCACTGATGCGCATACGGATCATGTCGGCAAGTTTGAGCAGGCAAACGGCGGTACACTCTTCCTTGACGAGATCGGCAACATCCCTCCGCATTTGCAGGCAAAGCTGCTGCGAGCTCTTCAGAACAGATGCATCACAAGAGTCGGAGACGACAAGTCCATACCGGTGGACATCAGGCTCATCTGTGCAACAAATAAGGATCTGAAGCAGATGGTCGCAAACGGAGAATTCCGTCAGGACCTGTACTATAGAATCAATACATTCGAGCTCCATCTCCCTGCCCTGAGAGAGAGGACTGACGAGATTATTCCGTTGGCTGAGATGTTCGTGAAGAAGTTTGCCGAGAAATACAGACGAAGCGTCAACGGAATTTCCGCAGATGCGGCAGAACTCCTGAAGGGACATTCGTGGAGCGGTAATATCCGCGAACTTTCCAACTGCATCGAGAAGGCTGTCATTCTTTCCGAAAATGAGCTTCTGACCGATGCTGACATAGAGATTGTTCCATCCAGAGTATCAGGCTCTATCCATGTATCAAGCACAAACACGCTTGAGGAGACAGAAGAAAAGGCTATCCGTGCAGCTATGGCACGTTTCGGAGGTAATCTGTCGATGGTAGCAAAGTCGCTGGAGATCAGCCGTCCTACACTTTATGCCAAACTGAAGAAGTATAACATCTAATGACAACCGTAACCGTCATATTGATTGTTCTGGCAGCGATAGCAATATCGTCTGCCATCACTTCTTTTGTCACATCCAGAAAAATGAGGGCCAAGGTAACCTACATGCTGGACGCCCTAGAAGATAAGGAGCTCAACTTCCGCTTTGACGAAAGAAGGCTCCGAGGACGCAAGTTCAACCATACTCTCAACCGTCTGCGCAACATCTTCGATAAGGAGAGGCGAGAAATCATCGAACAGGAGAAGTATTTCGGCTTGATGCTGGATCACGTCAAGACCGGCATTGCGGTAATCGAAAAGGACGGTCGTGTGGCTTATTGCAATAATACGGCTCTTAATCTGCTTGGCATTGCCACATTCGGACATATAAGACAGCTTCGCGCAGTGAGCGACTCTCTGTATGACTCGTTCCAGACGATTGCAGACGGCAATGAAGAGAGGGCGAGCTATTACAATGAAAGCGGAAAGATGACGATCTCCTTGACAGCATCCGAGGCGACTATCGGAAAGGATACGGTGAGGATCATCGCATTCAACGATATAAGCAACGAGATTGCGGAAAACGAGCAGCAGTCCTGGTCCAAGCTCATCAGGGTCTTGACCCATGAGATTATGAACACCATTACGCCTATCGCTTCGCTCAGCGACACATTGCTGACCTTCGATGGTGTAGATGAAGACATCAAGAATGGTCTCAGTACCATTTCAGAGTCTTCGAAGGGCTTGATCAAGTTCGTGGACTCCTATAGAAATCTTACACGCGTGGCTCCTCCTGTGAAGAAAGCGTTCTATTTCAAGGAGCTTGCTGAAAGGGTCATCAGTCTGACCAGAGAACAGGCTGCGATGAACGGTGCTGTATGCACCTATGAGGAGATGTCGGAAGACATAATCCTATATGCAGACGAGGGACAGATAACTCAGATTCTCATCAATCTGGTCAAGAATGCAGTTCAGGCCGAGGCTCGCAACGTCGTAATCACAGCTCAGCTTACTCCATCCGAGCAGACAGTCATCAGCGTCACCAACGACGGTCTTCCTATCAGCCGCGAGAGCCAGGACGAGATCTTCGTTCCGTTCTTCACGACCAAGCAGGAAGGTACCGGCATCGGATTGAGTCTTTCGCGTCAGATTATGCGACTGCATAATGGTTCGCTGACGTTGACTCGCAGTGATGAAAAGAGTACGGTGTTTACGCTCTTGTTCCGGTAGTTTACGTGATAGAGCAGGCTGCCCTAATGCACCCGAATCATCTCGATTTGACAAACAAGCATTTCTCCAGGCAGGATGTTGCCGACTTTTTTGTTTCCATGAGCCAGATGCGGGGGAATGTAGGCTGTTAGTTTTCCGCCAGCAGCAATGTGTTGCAGGGCTTCGGTTATACCCGGGAGGACTTTGTTGCATTGGATCTTGGTGGGTTGGAGAGGGTCATAGACAACTTCCCCGTTCAGTTTGGTCAGTTTGTAGGAGATGGTGACTGTGCTGTGTTTATTGGGCTTTTTACCCGAGCCGGTTTTCTGGATGTTTAACTGGAGTCCGGAAGTGGTGGTCTGGACTCCTTTTGCTGAGGCATTCTTTATCAGGAAAGTATTGGAAGCTATTAGGTTTTTTTCATACACCAATGGAAGGTAAAGTTCACTGTGACGAGTGTGTAGTTGGGATAGGGTTCGTTCATCAAACTTGGACGCACTCCCCCTGCGGAGCTTGGTAGCAATGGTCATCATTTTCTTGAGATCCAATTCTGTGGAAAGTCCGTTTTCATAGAGCTCTTTAGCAAACTGACTTCCCAAAACCTGAGAAAAATGTTGAATTTCATCCATTACTGTAGTATAAGCCTTTCTGTGGTTTTTAAGGAAGAAGCGGTAGGTCTGGTCATCCATCGTGGTCGGGTAGAGCAGGGAGGCTCCCATGTACTGGGAGGTGTGGAGCTGTTCCTGGTTGTAGCCGTTGTATCCCTTTTTGAAGGATTTGTAATCAATATAGTTCCACATTTTCGTCACAGGGATATCCATGGTAAGTTGGTGTAGCAATCGTCCTCCTACATGCGCGACGCTATCCAAATGTGCTTTAGAGAAGGGGGTACCAACCTGGGTTGGCTTGTTGTCATGACGGGTGGTGGAAGGGGTGTGGTCGGCAGGCGTCAGCAGGGCAAACATTCCCCAACCGAGCAGCGCTGTCGCAATCATAAATTTTCCGGCATGATTCCGGATGAAGTGGAACAGACTCGGAAAGGCAATGACGGTGTACACGAAGAGCTGAATCAGGAAATAGTAACTGAGTCCCAGACATAGGGAGGAGTCGATGAATGAAAAAATACCAACATAGATGATGGATTCCCCAAGCTTCCCACCAATGTTTTGGGAGGCCTTATCCATAATGTTGTAAAGTTTATCCTCATTCAATCCCATACGGGCTCCCTGGTTGTATTTGCTGAGTAGCGACATCATGGATTTGGCAAAGAAGGCTGCAAAACAGAGCAGGGCGTACCATCCCGATGTCGGTCGGAAAACTTGTCGGCAGTAAACTTGTTCCAATCCTTGGGGATCCATCTGGTAGATTCCTTTTAAGGCGTGCAGCAGTTCTTGGCTGGGAGCCAATATGTGAAAGGTATAGATGAGAATAAAAGCCAACAGGAGTTTCTCTATACAAATTCTGATAATATCCAGAAACCGGACATCTTCGCCAGCTTTGGTCCCCCAAATTGTCAGGAATAGAATGAAGAGGATAAGGCTGCTGGCCAAGACAATGACAAGGAAGAGGCCGGCCCAGGTGGAGTGAGCCTTGGTTGCTGCCCAATTCCCCAGGGCATAAAACGGATACATCAGTTTCCCCCAGAAGTTGTCTTTCGGAACGAAGCAGTCAATGACAAAATTACAGGCATCTCCCATGCCTTCGGAGAGGGATCCATTGCCAAAGAAACGGGCTAGGGCAGAGGCGTCTTTATGGGCAAATTGGTTTGCCTTTGTACAAAGTGTCAACAGCTGGTCAACGGACTCGGCGACGGGTTCTCCCTTTGCATACTTGCGTTGGATTTCAAAGTATTGGGCTTGGTAGGTGGTGTGCAGGTATTTCCCTCCGATGCCACTGATATCCGCTTTGATGAGTCGGGGAGATGCATAGGCCTTTACTTGGATGGTTTTGTAGTCATTGCCAATAGCGTCCAGCAAAACGTTGGGATCACATTTGTAATCCACTGTGATGAGCGTCTTGAAATCAGTCTGGCTATGCGTCTGCTCCAGTTCCTGTTTGTCTTTTTTCGAAATTAATTCCGTTGAATCGCCCTGAATCAAGAATTGGGGCAATGGTTCGTCGTTATGGGAGCAGGCAGACAGCGTCAGGAATACAAACAGGTAAAGGATCAGTTTTTTCATAGTATGTTCTGGTTGTGTGGACTTACTTAATAATCATACTCAAACTCAAACTCGTCGATCGTCAGGACGGAACCGTCGCCGCCAGTGAAGTAGTCGCCGTATTTGCTGGCGGATGCGACGAGGATGAGGTATTTGGGTTTGCGGGAGGTGGAGTAGTACTCAAATTCAAGCTCGAATTGGGTGTATTCGGAGGTCACATCCCCGCTTTGGAATTGGGCCAGGGCGATGATGCCCGGGTCGTTGTAGTTGATGAGCTGGCGGTTGTTGGGGTTGGTACGCACTTGTACCGGCGTATCCCAGTCTCCCAGCATCATGTAAAAGTGACAAGTGTCGCTCTTTCCTTTGAGGTTGAGGTGGGCCAGCTCCTCTGAAACGACGTTGATGGGTTGGGGTTGGTACTTGTACCAGCCGCGCAATTTGGTCGGTCGCGTGGTCCACTCACGGCCCATGTCGATGATACCGTTCGTGCCGTCGGTCTTGACATAATTACCCGCATAGAGGGTGCCGGAGGCCAATTTGATGATGATGTACTTGGTTTGGAGCAGGGCTGCCTGACCGGTCGGGTTGGCGGGACAAGCCTCGGCGGTTGGAACGGTGTTGCTTTCGCCGACGGTGGCCGCTCCCTTGTTTCCGGTGTCCCAGAATTTGACCTCTCCGGTTGCCCACGGGTTCCATACTTTTCCTTCCTGGTGCCAGTGGTCGAAAGAGCCGTTGGGGAGTGCGACTTCTGCCTCAGTCGTGAAAGTACCCACTTCGGTCATTTCATCGTTGCAGTAGGCACAATATTCATATTCCGTAAGGGGTTCCAAGCCTTTGATCAGGCCTTTGAACAAACCGTTGGACGTTGCAGCAATCTGTTCTTGGGGCACTTCTGTCCATGCTTCCATCCCTTTGACGCGATATCTGAATCCATTGTTGGCTCCTGCAATACCGTTGGCTTGGAGCCAGGCTACGCGGGTCCATGCATCGGCACTCTTCATCTCCACCGAGGAGGTGGCATTCACCACATAGAGGGTCCAGTGTTCCGTCTTTCCAAAGTAGGAAATCTCCACGGTCTGCTCCGTGCTAAAGTCGGTGAGGGAAGCGATGGCGGGTTGTTCGGTCGTTACTTCGGCCGGTCCCAGCTTGGCGCGCCGGATCTGGATCTGACGGATGTCGGTAGCGGCCGTTACCAAGGCCACCACACGGTGGTTGATGTAATCGATGTCCGCTTCTCCAATCTGTCCTTCTACCTCAAAATAGCGTTCAATTGCCTGCTCGGTGCTGATTTTCCAGGCATACTCCTGGTAGAGCGTCAGGGTAACGGGCAGGGTTGTGGAGAGGTCGATGGGTTGGGTGAAATCCACCGAAGCGCGGACGGGCTCTCCTTCGTTGAAGGCCACGCTATCCACCACCACGCAGCGCGGGTCGGTACGTTCGTCCAAGTACACCGTAACGGTTTGTAACGCGTTGTCGATTTTCGGAGCGCGTGCAGCTCCCGCTACGTCAAAGGCCGTGAATGTGGCCTGGATGGTCGGTAGCGGAATATCGTTCTTGATGCAGCCGGTGAGTGCAACGGCGAAGAGGAAGAAAAGCGTGAATCGTTTCATATAGAATCAATTAGATGTAGAAGACAATGCCCAATGCGATGGAGAGAAGGTTGATTTTGAAGTCCAGTTGTGCGGCCGAATATTCTCCGGTATAGACTTGGTCGGTGACTTGTTGGGAATGGGTGTAGCCAAAACCGAGGACACCCACATTCACTTCCACGGCAGCATTGTTGGTGACGAAGGCAATCAGCCCGGGCATGCAGCCCAGGGAGATGTCGTGGGTGGTTTCGTAAGTTCCGGTCACCGCAGCACCACTTCCGTTGACCACTTTGGACTGGCTGTAACCATAGCTCAGCTGGGTCTCGTTGAAGAGAGCGAAGCGCTTGCTTTCCCCCAGGGGAATGTAGTAGCGGTGCATCACCGTACCGGTGACGGTGTGCTTGAGCGAGTAGAAATCGGAAACACCGAAGCTCATGCCCTCGCCCAGGCTCAGGTCCACATTGTCCAGTTTGAGCAGTTGGCGGTGGTAGCCACCACGCAAACCAATCGCCATGTTGTCCTGGAAGGCGTAGGCCACCATCGGACTCACCTTGAAGTTGTAACCCGTCAGGTCGATGTTGTCGACCACCAGGAACTTGTAGTCATCGTTGTTGAACGTCGAGTACGAGAGGTTGCTGCCCGCCATCCATTGCCCTTTGGGAACAAAGACGGTGGCATTCATTTGGATGCCGCGGTCAAACGACGTTGCAGAAGCACCTTGGATGCCCGCTGCCAGCAGGACGCCTGCAAATAGGAGTTTTTTCAAGAGGTTCATGGTTGTAAGGGTTATTGGGTTACCACCTGTTCGTCGTAGATCAATTCAAAATTGTCCACCCAAAGGGTACTGTTGTAACTACCGGTCAGGTAGTCGCCAAGTTTTGACGAGGTACACGAGATGATGATGTGCGTCGGACGACGGTGGGTGTCCTTGTATTTCAGGCGGATAACGGCCTCTGTCCAGTCGTTGACGTCCTCTCCTCTGACCAGCTCGCCATAGGCGATGACTGCGTCGGTGTTGGGATCAAAAAGGGTTGAGGGATCCGTGGTGTTCAGTTGGACCGGGCATTCGGCGGTACCTCCGTAGGTTTTGTAGTCCCAGTCGCCCAATGCAATGTAGATGTGGCATCGGTCGGGATCGCCGATGTTGTGGGATCCGTTGTCGTTGGCAGGACCTCCTTCATTGTGGGTAATGGTACCACAGGTGTATTTGTAGTCCACTTTCATGGCGGAAGGACGGGCGGTGAACGGTCGTCCTACGTTTACTTTACCACCGCTGGTTCCCACGGTACCGACAAAGTAACCGGAGAACAAGTTACCCGGCGCCACCTTGTCAATGGTGAGAATTTTGATTTGTTTACCACTCAACTTCGCAGACTTGCTGCCTTCGGTGTAGGTGGAACCATCACTCTCGCTGATGATCAGACCGGCCATGTCGGCTGCCTTGTTTCCGTTGCCCCACCAAGCGGCGTCACCGGAGGCATAGGGCATCGGCCAACCTTCGTTGTTGTTCCAGTTCTCCATGCCTGCGTTGGGGATCAGGGAGATGTAATCGGTCTTGAATGTTTTCGCTGACCCGATGATTTCTCCGTTTACAACAAGTTGGTACTCGTAGGTAGTTTCGGGATTCAGGTTGGTCGCCACTGTAGAGAAGAGGTTGTCGCCGGCTTTGGTGGCAGGGAATGCCGTCCAGGTTTCGGTTCCGGCTGCACGCACTCGGATGGCGATGCCTTCTGAGCCGAATTCGCTCTCCGCAACGTTGGCATAGAGGGTCGCATGTTTAGCCCAAATGTCCCATTTGCCAACGGCAGCAACTCCAGTGGGATCGGCTTCAAAGATGATGTTGTCTTCAACCTCTTCGGTGGTCTTGATGACTTCGATGTCGAAGGTCAAGTCTCCCTCGGGGTTGCCCTTGGTGTAGGTGAAGGTAAGGGAATACTTCTTGCCTTTCTCAACATCCTGGATTGAGCCCGATTTGCTGAAGGGTCCGTATTTTACGTGTGTGCCAGAGAATTGCCAAAGCAGAGCCGTGGCATCTTCTGCCAAGGTGAAGTAGCCGATCGCGTCGTTGGACGCATCGAAGGTCAAACATTGGTCGTCTTCCAAAGTTCCACCCACCTTTGCTTCGTAGGTAGAGAATTGATCGAGGATGGTCTGGTCAAAGGCAACGGATGCCATCACGTTGTTTATGCGGCATTCCACTTGGACGGTAGTCGTGGTGCCAGCCGTGATGGTGAACGGTTGTGAACCTTTGTAGGTCTTCTCGGTAAAAGAGGCAGCACACGGGGTGCCGGCCAAGATATCGCATCGGTAGTCACCTGTAACGAGCCACAGTTTCTCCGGCATCGCGTCGATACCTTCGTAGGTGCGGATCAAGCCCTCTGTATTGTAGATGTTGATGGTGCAGTCTTGGGCCAGCTCTTCCGGAGTGGCACGGGTAGCCGGGTCGAAGAGGACCTTCAGTGAGAATCCTCCTTGTTCCTCAGAGTTGAGATCGTTTTTAGTACACGAAGTCGCACCGAAGGCGAGTGCAAGACCCAAAGCAATGTATGTTCTGATCTTTTTCATGGGTTTCGGTTTGATTATGCGTTCACTTTCATCTTAATGGCCGTTGAGGTCGTGTTGCCCTCTGCATCGGTGATCTTCAGGGTAAAGGTATGATTACCCGGGAAGCCCATCAGGGGAATCACGGCACCCGAGAGGTCAAACGTCGTCTCGGTCAAACCGGCCAGGTTCTCACCATAAGTGAGACCGAAGAGGTTGCATATCATAATCTGTGCCTCACTCGGATTTACCAGGTCAATCGGAGAAATACCCATCGATAGTACGTCATTGTTGAAATCTGTATTGTCGGAAGCAATGTCAACGGTCAAGGCAGCAATGCCTTTCGGGGCTTGGATGGTGAAACTGAGTTCCATGCCTTCGGAGAGGGTAATCGGAGAAGTCGGGACAGAACCACCTTTGTACACCACTTTCGGAGCATCGGGATTTGCGGGATCGTCATTGCCCGTTTCCGGATCGGGACCGATGACTTCTTCGGTGACATCGACATTGCTGGTCAATTCTTCTTCGTCGCACCAGTCTTCAGCGACCACGTCAAAAGTTGAATTACCTTCTTCGTTGAAGGTCATGATGAAGGTGATTTTCCGCCATTGGCCCGCCTTTACATCGGTAAAAGCACGGGTCATCGTGGCATAGTTGCCGTCCACCGTTCCGGAGAACTTGACAGTCATGGCATTGGACGCTTCGGGCGCAGCAAAATAACCGCATTGTGATTCCCCTTTGGGGAAGTCCAATGAGCCGTTGCCAATCTCCACCACGACATTGGCGTCATCGCCCAACACAGCCCACATGGCTTCGTTGTATCCCACGGAAACCTTGATGTTGATCAAAGTACAGGTGATGGTACCCAGGTCCGTAGTTTGGTCTTCTTCGATCACGATGCCCGGGACAGTTGCTCCATAAACGGGGGTTTCAAACTCAGCTGACGGGATTTCGATCTGAGATTGGATCCTCATCGAGTAGGTACCCGTATTGAGAACGATGCTTTCCGGCATCTGTCCGTAGAAATAATCGTCACCCACTTGGTTGCCTTGGTCGTCATAGAGGCGGATGATGTAGTTATAGGTAGTGGCATTGGAAGCACGTGTAATTACTTCCACGTCGTCCGATGTTTCAATACCGAAGTTCGCAAACGACAGGGAACCGGTCGGACCTTCTTTTTCAGTGTAATCGATTTTGTCACGTTCGCAGCCGACCAGGACCAGGCTCAGGGCAAATACGGCAGTGGATATGAGTTTAAACAGTTTCATGTTTGGTTATTATCGGGTTTGTGAATGGTACAATATTAAATGGTGTCGTTCAGTTCGATGTTGACGGGAATTTCCGCAACGGGTTCGTCGTTGAAGCTGATGGTGATCGTGGCACTGCCCACGTTGCCACCGTTTACATCGAATTTGATGGTGTAGAGGGTTCTCGCCACAATGTTGGTAAATTCCTTGTTGATTTGCACGGACGTTCCGGTCTGTGAGGTTGCAGTACCGGTAACGCGGAACGTGCTGGGATCAATGAATGCCCGACGGGTCTCGTCTGCGACGAACGGAATTTCCGTGCCGGCAGCCGTGGTCAACGTAAAGGTGTAATCGGTAAAGTAGTTTTTGAAGGCATCGGACCATTCGATCTTCACCACGGCATTGGCGATAGACGCGTTGATTACTACCGGAGTAGTCTGGTCGTTCAGGATGGTGAACTCTTCGATTCCTTCAAAACAGGGTGTTTCGAAAGCCTCAACAGAGGTTGAACCGTGGGTGGCTTTTGCCGAGTAGTTGCCGACATTGTAGTTGATGGATTCGTCATAATCGGCAATCGAGGTCCATTCACTGAGAATTTCACCGGTTGCATCGGCAATGGTCAAGGCAAAATCTGCCGCCGTAGGTTTGTCCAAACCGAGGCTGGCCCGTGTTAATTCGACGGTCGAATCATCCGCCGAGAGTTGGACACTCATTCGGCCATGACCGGACTCCAAGCTGTTGTCTGAGCAGCTGACGGTGGTCAGTACTGCAATCAGGGGGAGTGCTAAAGTTCTAAATTTTATCATGAGTTTTAATTTTTATTTCTTCGTTTACTTTGCGATGGAGACTTTGATGTTGTCCAGGTAGATCCAGAAGTTTCCGTTTCCACCCAGCCAATTGGCTTTGATGTCCGAGCTGACAATCCAGCTCAAGCGGGTATCTGCCGTAGCCGAATTGAGCACAACGGAAGAATGGGTGTAGAATCCGGAATCCCAGCTGCCTGAATTTTCGCTCAACGATTCTCCGTTGATCAACCGGTTCGGAAGGTTGGTCGGATTCGTTTTCGCGGTGTCGGTTGAACCACTGTCGGATTTTACGGCTCCGGTGGTGGTGGTGTAACCCATGTACATCTTGATGGGGGTATTCACCGAACCGCCAGAGGTGAAGTAGTGGACATAGGCGCTGGCATAGTCGAAGGTGATGCGCAGGTTTGCGGACGATTTCAAACCACCAATCGGGCGGGTGTCCACACGACCTTTGTAATAAGCAACGGCTGATAGCCCCCCTTCGTAGCGGCACATGATCCGGATTGATTTGCCGGCCATACCTCCGATGTGGCTGCCCGACCAACCGGTGAGGTGGGAATCTTCGTTGTCCAGCGTTTTGGCATTGTTGTACGTATCTCCGTCGAAGTCAAAGCCTGTGGGAGCGTCGTCGTGATCATCGGTGAACGAACCGATCTGACTGAAGTCTTCAAAGAACAAGTAAGGAACCGTCAGTGCGATGTCCACAATCTTGCCTGTGTTGTAACTGGGGACGGTGAGTGATTGGCTGACAATGGCGTGTTCCGATTCGTAAGTGACGGTAATCGGTTGGCCGGCCAGACTCGATTTCTCTGTAACATCGAGGTCATAGTGTCCTTCTTGGTAGAACGTTGTCGCAGGATCAACGGTATATTCGGCCTCGGCGGTTTTGATGGTAATCTTGATGGGATCTTCGCCCAGGAAGTTTTCTTGGATCGAGAATCGCAGGAGGGTGCGCAGATCCGGGGTACAGGTCAGACGAACTGGGGTGCTGCCGCCTTCGCTCAACGTCCGTGCAGAAAATGTTTGTGTTGCATGGAAGTTGTCCGTTTGGACGGCGAAGGTAATCTGGTCCTCTTCGCGCATGGTTGCGGGAAAGACGATGGCGTATGCATAGCTGCGATCGCTGTCGCTCGAAGGGGAGAGCCCTTCCGGAATTTCAATGGTCACCTTTTCGGATCCGTTTGTAAGGGTTGCGGGGGCAGTTGCCGAGGTATAATCCACGTGCACATCCCCAACAACCGGAGTCGGGAAAGTAATGTCAATGCGGCGGATCGGTTCTCCCATGCCTTCAACGTCGTCGGGCACGAACATCCGTAACGTGTGCATCTTGTGTTTGTAGATCAGGTTTACCTCGGCATCTTTGTTTTCGAGGGCCAGTCCAGTCGAAGGATGGGCTACCATGATGTCGTTTGTGCCGTCGAACGAGCCCTGCTGAACGCTTTCGAGGGGGAAGGTGGCCGTGGTGCCGGATACGGAGGCCGGTACCGGATGGGTTGCGTAATACGTAAACAGACCGTCCCCCATGGGGGTAATGTCGGTGGTAAATTCCGCATAACTGCCGATCGAGTAAAAAACTCGGAAAGGTTGCGCATTCAGTACGTGGGCCGATCCATTTGATGCCCATACCGCAATTAGATCTTCCGCCGTCCAAAGGGTTGAAAGACCGTTTGAAGCCACTGAGGTGCGGCTCAGTTCCGGGTTGCTTTTGAGGGTTACACGCACCTTGCCTTCCGGGATGGCCGGCGATTCAATTTGATCGCAGGATACCAGCAGCAGGCACAGGGTAGCCCATATTGAAACGATTTTATTCATTCTACTTTCTTGTGTTTTCTTCAACAAAGACCGCGAAAATAACGTTTCAAAGCCTTCTCTCAAAATAAAATGACCACGATATGTGTATTTTGGCACGGGGGATGTCGTCATTGGGTCCGACGAATGACAATAGGTTGAATTTATATTAAATAGGGTAGAAAATTCCTACCTTTGCGGCCCGTATGAGTCAGATTCAGCTTTCCGATCATTTTACGTACCGCAAATTGTTGCGTTTTACCTTGCCGTCGATGGTGATGATGGTGTTTATTTCCATCTATAGTGTCATCGACGGGTTGTTCGTTTCCAACCTGGTGGGCAAGACTGCCTTTGCTGCTCTGAACTTGGTTTATCCCTTCCTGATGATGCTGGCGGTTGTGGGATTGATGTTTGGGACCGGTGGCAGTGCCTTGGTTGCAAAAATCTTGGGAGAAGGCGATTCAAAGCGGGCCAACTCCTTGTTTTCGTTGTTTGTCTATGCTGTGATTGTATTGGGAACAATCCTGGCAATCTTGGGTGAAATCTTCATGCCTCAGATTGTTGTGTGGTTGGGGGGCGAGGGGGAATTGATCCCGCTGGGGATTCTGTATGGCCGTATCTTGCTTGTGGCCCTGCCTGCCTTCGCCTTGCAGATGGCTTTCCAGTCGTTCATGGTAGCTGCTGAGAAACCGAATCTCGGTTTGAAAGTCGCGCTTGCGGCAGGTTTCACAAACATCATCTTGGATTTTGTCTTCATCCGCTGGATGGGTTGGGGACTGGAAGGGGCCGCTTGGGCGACCGCCATCAGCCAGTTTGTAGGGGGCGGAGTTCCGATGATTTATTTTGCCCGCAGAAATTCCAGTCTGCTGCGTTTGGGCCGCTGTCGCTACGACCATTGGGCCATGTGTAAGGCTTGTGCCAACGGCTCCTCCGAAATGGTGACCAACCTGGCAGTCTCGTTGGTGTCGATGTTGTACAATTATCAGTTGATGCAGTTTGTGGGTGAAAATGGCGTGGCTGCTTATGGCGTCATTATGTATGTGAACTTCGTTTTCCTCGCAATCTTCATTGGTTATTCGATGGGCAGTGCACCGATTGTGAGTTATCATTTTGGAGCGAAAAACCAGTCCGAGATGCAGAACCTATACCGCAAGAGTTTGCGGATCGTCTTGACCCTGGGGGTGTCAATTACCATCCTGGCGGAGTTGTTGGCCCATCCCTTGTCGTGGATTTTTGTGGGTTTTGATCAGGAACTCTTTTTATTCACACGGCGGGCCTTCATGATTTTCTCGTTGTCCTTCCTTTTGGCCGGATTCAATGTGTATGCCTCGGCTTTCTTTACAGCCTTGAACAATGGACTGGTTTCTGCGGGGATTTCTTTCTCACGGACGTTGGTGTTTGAATGTGGGGCTGTCATGTTGTTGCCTTTGTTGTTCGGCATTGACGGAATATGGTCTTCCGTGGTGGTCGCCGAAGGCATAGGTGTCGTCTTGTCGGTAACGATGTTGTGCCTTTTTCGTAAGAAATACGGCTATTGATTCTGAAATTTTGTAATTTTACCCATTATGAAAAAATGGTATTTGCTCGCGTTCTTGTTTTGTGTCACTGCGGGCGTGACGGTTGCTCAGGTAAATGAACTTCCCCGGTCAACACCCGAAGAGCAGGGAGTTCCTTCCCAATCACTGATTGCATTGTTTGATTCCTTGCATTTTATGCCGCAGACGGACATCCACAGCATGATAGTGATGCGCCACGGCAAGGTCGTGGGAGAGTTTTATCCGAAGCCTTTCGCTCCGGAGTACCAGCACACCCAATACTCCAGCTCTAAGACGTTGGTGAGTCTGGCAGCGGGCATTGCTATCGATGAAAACCGTTTGCGTCTTTCGGATCGCGTGGCAACCTTCTTTCCGGAATACCTGCCGGATACGATTTCAACACGCCTGGCAGCGATGACCGTCCGCGACCTCCTGACTATGACTTCGGGCATCAAGCCGGATTGGAACATGCGCAACCGGACCGAGGCGTGGATTCAGACGTTCCTGAGTAAGGAGGTCATTCACGAACCGGGTGAACAGTTTGCCTACGACTCCATGGTGACCTACATGATTGCCGCCATTGTGCAGAAGGTGACGGGCCAAAAACTCCTGGATTATCTGCAGGAAAAATTGTTTGATCCGATGAACATCCATCGCGTTCATTGGGAAGAAAGTCCGGAAGGGGTGAACACCGGAGGGTGGGGACTTCACATCCAAAGTGAATCCTTGGCCAAGATTGGGCAACTCTGGTTGGATGGTGGCCGTTGGAACGAAAAACAGTTGATTTCCGAATCGTGGATTGAGCAAATCAGCACCAAACAATCCAATGGGGGAGATTTTGGTTACGGGTACCAAACCTGGATGTGCGCTTATCCTGGAGCGGTGCGTGCGGACGGTGCCTTGGGCCAGTACGTCATCGTTGTTCCGGACAAGGACGTTGTCATTGTGCTGACAGAAGCCTCTTTTACAAACGGCAAGCCCCAACGGAACCTGATTTGGAACGCTTTTCTGCCGACTTTGTCCGACGAGCCTCTGCCGCCGAGCAAGGATTACCAACGCCTCGTTGCCAAACAAAACAGTTATACCTTGGAGTATCCCGAAGGAAAAAAGAAATCATCGGTCTTGAAACAATTGGTGGGCAAAACCGTACAGTTGCCGAAAAACAAATACCAATGGGACCGCGTTCACTTTGAACAGGCGGACGATGCCCTGCTGATGACCATTACCAAGACAGACGGATTGCAATACACCCAACCTTTGGGTTATCGTACTTGGAAGACCGACACCATTGCCGGTTTCCCGCCGTACTCCCTCAATCCCATCGGTTGGCAGGATGCCCTTGAAGGACCCTTCTATGCGGCCGGCGCTTACGGGTGTGACAAGCAAGTCCTGCATATGAATCTGCACTATGTCAATTGGGTAACTTCCTTGTTCCTGTCCTGGAAGGTACAAGACGGATCCATCGAGTTGTCCATTTCGAACAACTACGCTAAGAACAAGGTGGAAACATTCGACTGCACCTTTGTGGAGTAGCCGGAAACTTGTTTATTGGATTTTGTCAAAGACGGGCTGAATCAAGCCCTTGAAACCGTAGATCAATCCCAAAATGAAGATGGCGATACCTGCGATCCGGTTGATGCTCAACAATTGACGGAGACGGAAACGATTCCGGAATTTGTTGATGAGACCGGCCAATGCCATCCACCAGATCATTGCTCCGCCCATGACTCCTGCCAGAACGATGGTGATGCGGGGCAGTGATTTGACGCTCAAATCCAAACCTACGAAAGTGAAGAGTCCCAACAAAAGTAACAAGGCACCGGGGTTGGTGATGGTCATCGCAAACGAAGTCAGGAAATCACCCCAATAACGTTGGTTCGTTTCTTTGGGACGACGCAGTTGTTTGATCGGGTTGGTGACAAAAACACTGACACCAATGCCCATGATGATTACTCCTCCTACCAGCGAGATAATCAGGTCGTTGCGTTGCAACCATTCTTGAATCATCGCCAAGCCGAACAAGGCCAGGGCCGAGAAAAACAAGTCGGAAACAGCGCCACCCATGCCCGTTGCGACACCGGACCATTTGCCTTTGCTCAGGGTCTTTTGGATGCAGAGTACACCCAAGGGTCCCAAGGGAATGGAGGCTCCAAGTCCAACAATGATGCCTTTGATGAGAAGTTCAATCATAGAGTAGTCTGTGTTAAGGGGTGCAAAGATAACGGAAAAGTCTTTATCTTTGTTTGATTATACGCTAGAAAATGATGAAAAATTTCAGAGAATACATACCGGTGGCCTTCCGTTGGGGGCTGTTTTTCATGTCCGTCCTCTTCTTGTCGCTACCATTTTTGAATCCACACTGTGGTTTTATGGCCTTGTTTGCCTGGGTTCCTTTCTTGGCATTGGAACGCTATTGGTACGAAAGTGATTGTAAACGAAGGGGGTGGATTTGTGTTCTCTTCTTTGTCTGTTGGAATCTCTTCACCATCATGTGGCTGCGTTATGCCACATGGGCAGGAGCCTTGGGGGCCTTGGTCGGCAACAGTGCACAGATGGCCTTTGTCTTCATCCTCTTCCGTTTGTTCCGCAAGCACTTGGACAAACAGCGGGGGGACCGTTCTTTCCGAATGTTGCCCTACATTTTTCTGGTGGCGACGTGGATCGGTTGGGAATATTTTTACACGGACTCTGAGTTGTCCTTTCCGTGGTTGATGCTGGGCAATGCCTTTGCCAATACTGTGGAATGGGTACAATGGTACGAGTATACCGGGGCTCTGGGAGGTTCGTTGTGGATTTGGATTGCCAACATTGCTTTGTTCCGTGTCCTGAACCTCTGGGGAATTTTGCCTTTCTTTGAGGAGGATCGCCCGGCACCCAGACAACCTTGGGCTTGGTTGATTGGTTGGGTCTTGTGGATTGCCTTGCCCATTGCCGGCTCGCTTTACCGTTACCATACCTACGAAGAAGTGGAAAATCCTCGTGAGTTTGTGGTCTTGCAGCCGAACATCGAACCCCACGTCGGCAAGTTCAAAGGACTGAGTCGCGAACGCCAGGATCAGATTCTTGTGGATTTGGCTCAGGCCTATGTGACGGATTCTACCCTTTTTCTGGTGGGTCCGGAGACCTTCACCTGGCGCATTGATGAGGACCATGTAACCAGTTTTTCAACTGTACGCCGATTCTCGTCCTTCTTGCAGGAGCACCCCGCTTCGCATTTTGTTTTTGGAGCCATTACCATCAAGTACTATCCGTGGGACCGGTATCCGGGATCGACCGAACACCAGGCTCCCACATTGACGGCCCGCAAGCAGCCGGGTTATTGGTTTGATACCTTCAACGCTTCGTTGATCCTGGATGTTGACGGCAACCACGAAATTTTCCACAAGTCCAAACTCGTTCCTTTTGCGGAGTTCGTTCCATTTCCCAAACTCATTGCCCGTTTCTCGGAACTGGCCATCAACCTGGGGGGAACCTTCAGCAGTTATGGGACCCAAGACGAAGTATCCGTATTTACGGCCAACGATGGAACCCGCATCGGAACCGCCATCTGTTATGAGTCGGTCTACGGGGACTATTGCCGCGACTATGTGTTGAAAGGAGCGCAAGTGATGAGCATCATCACCAACGACGGTTGGTGGCGTGATACTCCGGGTTACAAGCAACACCTCAGCTACGCCCGTCTGCGTGCAATCGAATTGCGTCGGAGCATTGCGCGGAGTGCCAATACAGGTATCTCCGCCTTGATCAATCAACGCGGAGATATCGTAGCTCGTACCCAATGGTGGGAGGAAGCTGCGTTGCGGGGCAATCTGAATCTGAACGAGGACCTAACCTTCTACGTCCTGCACGGCGATATCATTGCCCGCCTTTCGCAGTTCTTGTCAGTCTTGTTGTTGCTTTATTGGTTGTCGTTTGCCTGGTCTGCGCGTTTGGCGCGGGTGCAGCGTTCCAACAAATAAAGGATGGATTGGAATTGCAGGCCACTGTTGCGGGACAGACCGATCTCGCAGGTGCGGCTGGTCGCATAACCGGAGTCACAGCCAAAGACTTGTTCCCGAATCATGCGCAAGCCGTGTGTATTGAGTTCCGGCAATAGGAATCCCCGGTCGCCGGCGAAACCGCAGCAGTTGCTTTGGATCACCACCACTTCGCGGGCGCAGCGACGCGCAATTTCTGCCAAGGTTGTATCCACACCCAACTTTTTCGCTGAGCAGACAGCGAAGATGGCTACCTTTTCGTCTACCGGTTGGATATCCAGGCGATCCAACAAATATTTCTCAGCAAATTCTGCGGGTTCGTACAGTTTCAGCCGCTCATCCATGTTGGTGTGCATGGTGTAGAGGCAGGGGCTCATGTCGCAGAGGATGGGATATTTTCCGTTTTGGGAAGCTTCTCGCAAGGCGGCTTCCAATTCATCCGAGGCTTTTTTACCCGCTTCCACATAACCCTTGCTGGAGAACGCCATGCCGCAGCAGAGCTTGTTCAAGGGTTGGGGATAGATGATGTCGTAACCAGCCCGTTTCAAAAGTGTCTCGGTAACGCGGGTGAGTTCCACTTCCTTGCAGTAACTTTTGGAAACCCCCATTGAGCGGGTGATGCAAGACGGGAAGTACACCACTTTCGGGCGCTCAGAATTCGGATCGACGGTTTGCGGATGGATGCGGTGCGCTCCTTTCGGGAAGTGTTCGTTCCACAGCGGGACAAGACCTCCGCTGAGGGTCCGCATACCGGATGCCACAGCACCAAATACTTTTTTACCGGTCAGGCAGCGGATTCCGTAGAGCAAGTCCAGACCGAAACGCATGCCGGCAGTGACGGTGTCCATGTGGCTGGCCAGGGAAACGGCGATTTTTTCACTCTTTTCGGAGTGGTCTTCGTGGCGCAATTCTTTGACCAGTTTGCCGGTGTCGACTTTTACCGGACATTTCAAGCCACAGAGGCTGTCTGTTGCGCAGGTATCCAGGCCCCAGTATTGGTATTGTTTGTGCATTTCTGCCGAGCGGTGCGGTGCTTCTCCGGTGCTGGCGAGGCGTTGCATTTCGCGGTAGGCGGCAACGCGTTGTCTCGGGGAGAGGGTCATGCCTTCGGCAACGCAAGTACCTTCGCAGAAGCCGCATTCCATGCATTTGTCCACGATCGGGCGAACGGACGGAATCGGTTTCAGGTTGGAAACGTGGGCCTTGTGGTCGTTGTTCAGGATGACACCGGGATTGAGGATGCCTTTCGGGTCAAACAGACGTTTGATTTCCTGCATCAGGGCATAGGCTTGTTGGCCCCATTCCAGTTCCACATAGGGAGCCATGTTCCGGCCGGTTCCGTGTTCGGCTTTCAAGGAACCATCGAACCGTTTGACGACCATGTCCGCAATGGCATCCATGAATCGGCTGTAGCGGTCCACTTCAGATTGGGTTTGGAAGTCCTGGTTGAACATAAAGTGCAGGTTTCCCGCCAGGGCGTGACCAAAGATGACGGCATCGGAGTAGCCGTGTTCGTCAAAGATTGCACGCAGGTCCATGGTGGCATCGGCCAAGTGTTGGCCCGGGAAACAAACGTCTTCGATGATGGCTGTGGTACCGCTCTTGCGCATACCGGCAACGGTCGGCAGGGTTTCTTTGCGGATCTTCCAATAGCCGGCCTGTTCGTAGCGGTCGGTGGTGAAGACGTACGGAATTTCGGTGGCAATCGGGGCCAGGGCAACTTCGATGGTCGCAACTTGTTTGCGGAGATCGCTTTCGGTTTCTGCCCGGGTTTCCACCAGCAAGGCACATGCACCTTCTCCAACCGTCTTGATGCATTCCGGAACCCCAGGGGTGTTTTCAACCGAACGGAGGGCGGCACGGTCCATCAGTTCTACTGCAGATACCTGCATTGCCTGCAAAATTTGCACCGCTTCGCAGGCCGCCCGGATGGTCGGATAAATGACCAGGGCCAAGGCTTTGTGGCGGTGTTCGATGACGGTACGGTAGGTGATGTCGGAGATAAAGGCAAGGGTGCCTTCGGAACCGATGATCAAGTGTTTGAGGATGTCAATACCATTTCGATAGTCCACCAGGGCATTCAAACTGTAACCCGTCGTGTTTTTGATCTTGTATTTCTTCTGGATTCTTTCTTTCAGCGTCGGGTCGATGGCGATGTTGGCGGCCATCAGTTCCAGTCCGTCAATGAGTTCTTTGTGGGTTTCTCGGAATTTTGCCACAGACTGCGGATCCCCCGTATCCAACAACGTACCGTCAGCCAAAATTACGCGGATGTCTTCCACCGTTTTGTAGGAGTTTTCGGAGGTGCCGCAGCACATTCCGCTAGCATTGTTGGCCGCGATCCCGCCAATCATGGCAGAATCAATGGATGCCGGGTCGGGTCCGATTTTCCGGTCAAAGGCAGCCAACTTCTGGTTGGCTTTTGAGCCGCGGACACCAGCCTGGATCCGGATGCGTTTGGCCTGGTCCAGGACCTCGATGTTTTCCCATCCGTGCGAGGCAATGACCAACACCGAATCACTGATGGCTTGGCCGGACAACGAGGTGCCTGCCGCGCGGAAGGTGACCGGAATTTCCAATTGGTTGGCTTCTTCCAGAATCCGAATGATTTCCTGTTCGTTGTAGGCCCGGATGACCAGCTGGGGAATCAGACGGTAAAACGAGGCATCGGTACCAAAGGCCAAGGTACTCAGTGCATCGTGCATCATACGTTCGCTGGGAATCGACTTCCGCAATTTGCGGTAGAGTTCGAGGTATTTTCCTGTTAACATCTTATTGGGGGTATATAGCGTTAAGTATTTCTTCTAAGGTAAAGGGGGATATGTCTTTGGCAATCACCCGTTTTTCATCATCCAACAGGTAGAGGACCGGTACCGCGGAAAGGTTGTAGGTCTGGAACATGCCCGAATTTCCATTCAAATCGGCCAGGTTCTCAAAGAGGTCCAGTTCTTTGGCAGCATATCGTTTCCAGGCTCGCCCTTTGCGACCGGTGTAGATGGCCAGGGCCTGGAGGTTTTGATCCGAGAATTGGGAGAGAATGCGTTGCAGTTCTGCGGTGAAAGCTTCGCAGGCAGCGCAATCGGTTTTGTAGAAGTAGAGCAGGGTGTAGTCTGCTTGGCTATCGGAAATCCAGTAGGCACTTCCGTTCAGCGATTGCAGTTTCAGGTCCGTAGCAACGGCTCCCAGCGGATTCCGGCGGAACATCGCAATGGCGAAGGCCAGTTCGTCCAACTGATCTTGGGTAAAGGTGGCATCGCCTACAGGCTGACCCAACCACAGATCGGCTTGGGACAAGATGTATTGTTCTCCCAAGTAAACAGCTCCTTCTTGCAGGAGGTAACTCGGATGGGATTTCAGGTATTGGTAGAGTTCGTAGAAAACTTCACGGAAAGCTTTGGAATCTTCGTGGTTCTGCTGGTACAGTCCGTCGATGGCATACTGTACCAGCCACCGATCTTCTTCGGGGTCCTGTCCGGACGACGAAAGGATGGTGCTGAACAATGCTTCAAAATACTGGTGCAACCGTTCTTTCTGGTAGTTCGGGTCCGTCTTGGTCTGCAACAGGTGGCTCAGACTTTCGGTGTTCAGGTTTCTTCCGACAATCAGGTCGTCGTGGCTGATCAGGAAGAGTTTCGGAGTGGAGATGACCCCGTAGTGAATTTGAAAGCCGGTTTCAAAATCCGGGTCCCAAGCATCCCATACCGAGAGAGAGTCGCTTTGGGGCAGGGGATGCCCTTCGCGGTAGGTAGTCCAACGGGACAGGTCGTCTCCAACATAGCAACGGACCAAGGATAGGTTGCACGTAGGTTGGCTGATCCATTCTTTGAGCCAGCTGTTGAGTTGTTCGTATTCACTTTGGCAAATGGGACATTGGTCATCCACAAACCAAAGCACCAAATAGTCGCCGGGGAGCCGGTGAAGGGGAATCGGGTAGCCGAGTGGATCCCGGAATGTCAGGTCTGGAGCCGTTGCTCCAATTTGATTGGGTCGCGTAATCTGGGTGTACCAGGTGATGTGGAATTCTTCTTCATCCGACAGTCCAAAACCGGGCGTTAGCAAGTAGTTGTCTGCAAGGTACAAGGCAACCCGTTCGTATCCCATGATGGGAGAGGATCCGTAATGTTCAAAGGCAGTTTGAGCGAAGCGTACGCGGGCACTGGAGTCTTTTTCCGCAGCCAGCCATTGGTCCATCTTCGCGACGAGTTCTTCAACAGGTTTACCATCCAACGTTCGTAGGATCATGCGCAGTTCTTCTTCACTCCAAGCTCGTTCTTGTGCTTGAAGGTGTGGCATCCGCATTGCCAATCCCAATAGCAGGCAGACAATGCATCGCAGGAATCCTATGAATCGGAGGTGTTTCATCGATAATCTTCCAGGTTGATACCGGGGGCAACAAAGATGGAGGTGTCCCCGTGGTGCAGGAGCACATCCCGTACCACGGTAGAGGAGAGGAACGATGAGCGTTGGCTGGCCGGGATGAATACGGTTTCTACGTCCGGATTCAGTTTTTTGTTGGCTTGTGCAATGATGGTTTCTTGCTCAAAATCAGCGGTTGTCCGCAGGCCGCGGATCAAGGTGTACACCCCTTCTCGTTCGCACAGGTCGATGGTGAGGCCGTTGTATTGGCAGATGCGGATCTGATGGCCGGCAGCACGCAGGGGGGCAACGCTGGCTTCGATGATCCGAATCCGGTTCTCCAGGTTGAAGAACCCCTTTTTGGCAGAATTGTAACCAATGGCAATGATGACTTCATCAAAGATGCGCAGGGCCGAGGTGACTACATCCAAATGGCCCAAAGTAAAGGGATCAAACGATCCGGGGAATATCGCCTTTCTCATCATTTAAAAATAGGTGTGGTACTAACCCCGCAAAGTTAGAAAAAACTTACCACTCAATGGGCGTTTTCCCCATACTTTTGAGCACCTCGTTCGTCTGCGAGAAATGGCGGCAGCCAAAGAAGGCTCCGCGGGCCAGAGGAGAAGGATGAGCCGCCTCCAGGACCACGTGTTTGCGGGTGTCGATCAGCTCCTTTTTCTTGCGGGCATAATTGCCCCAAAACAGGAACACCAGTCCTTCCCGTTCTTCGGATAGTTTGCGGATGACCGCGTCGGTGAACGTTTGCCACCCGATCTGACTGTGGGAAGCCGGTTCTGCTTGACGAACCGATAAAATGGCATTGAGCAGGAACACGCCTTGACGGGCCCATGATTCCAGGTTGCCCGAGGTCCGGATGGGAATGCCCAGGTCTGTGTTGAGTTCTTTGTAGATGTTAACCAAGGAGGGCGGTGCCTTGATTCCGTCGGGAACGGAAAACGACAACCCGTGGGCTTGTCCAGGACCGTGATACGGGTCCTGTCCGAGGATAACCACCTTGACCTGATCAAAAGGAGTCAGGTTGAAGGCATTGAAAATAAGCGGACCAGGAGGGTAGATGACCTTCCCGGTTCGCTTCTCTTCGTGTAAGAATTGGGCTAGCGCCGCAAAATACGGCTTCTCAAATTCGTCAGCGAGAACTTGCTTCCAGCTCGCTTCAATTTGTACATTCATCCGTTGCTGAAGATGGTTTTGAGGACTTGAGAAATGTTCTTGACAAAGATAAACTCCATGCCTTCGATGTAAACTTCCTTGATGTCTTCGATGTCTTTGCGGTTGTCTTCCGACAAGAGGATGGTTTTGATGCCGGCACGTTTGGCCGCCAGGATTTTTTCCTTGATGCCACCTACCGGCAGGACGCGGCCCCGCAAGGTCATTTCTCCTGTCATGGCGATGCCGTGTCGTACCATCTTGTTGTTGAGGGCAGAGGCCATCGCACTCACCATGGTAATCCCTGCGGAAGGTCCGTCTTTCGGAATGGCGCCTTCCGGGACGTGGATGTGGATGTCCTTTTGTACGATCTCTTCGGTCGTCAAGCCGATCAACTCCGGATGGGCTTTGAGGTATTGCAGGGCAATGGTTGCCGATTCCTTCATGACGTCTCCCAAATTACCGGTCATCGAGAGGTTGCCCTTTCCGGCACAGGTGCTGCATTCCACAAAGAGAATTTCACCTCCGTTTTCGGTCCAAGCCAAGCCGGTTACCACCCCCGGAGCCTCGTTGTCTTTTTGGACGTCGTGCTGGCTGGTCGGTAAGCCCAGACAATCGCGCAGGTCTTTCGGACCGATGGAAATTTTTTCTGCCTCACCTAGGGCAATTTTCTTCGCAGAGGTACGGGCAATCTTCGCAATTTGTTTGTCCAGGCCACGCACACCGGATTCGCGGGTGTATTCGTTGATGACGCGTTCCAACGCGGTTTTGGTAATGCGGAGCTGGCTCTTCTTCAGACCGTGTGCTTCCAATTGTTTGGGAATGAGGTAGCCCTCTGCAATTTGGATTTTCTCTTCCGCCAGGTAACCTGAAACGGGAATCATTTCCATCCGGTCTTTCAAAGCCGGGTGAATGGTACTGATGTTGTTGGCTGTGGTGATGAACAACACGTTGGAGAGGTCGTAATCGATATCCAAGTAGTTGTCGTGGAAGGTGTTGTTTTGTTCCGGATCCAGCACTTCCAACAGAGCAAAAGCAGGATCTCCTTTGTAGTCCTTGCTGATTTTATCAATCTCATCCAACACAATCACCGGATTTGAACTGCCGGTTTTCTTGATGTTTTGGATGATACGGCCGGGCATGGCTCCGATGTAGGTTCTGCGGTGACCCCGAATCTCCGATTCATCGTGCAATCCACCCAACGAGATGCGGCCGTACTTACGACCCAGGGCACGTGCAATGGATTTTCCCAACGACGTTTTTCCGACACCGGGAGGGCCGTACAGACAGATGATCGGGGATTTCATGTCTCCTTTTAATTTCAACACGGCCAGGTATTCAATGATGCGGTCCTTGACGCTTTCCAATCCAAAGTGGTCTTGGTCCAAAACCTCTTGGGCGTGTTTCAAATCCAGGTTGTCTTCGGTCTTCTCGTCCCAAGGCAGGTCAACCAGCAACTTGACATATTGGTATTGTACGTTGTAGTCCGGAGAATTGACGTTGGTGCGTTCGAGGCGTTGCAATTCGTTTTTGAACGCTTCTGCAGCGTGTGCCGGCCATTTTTTGTTGGCAGCCAATTTTTCCAGTTCTTCAAAATCACGGCCGTTGTCGCCAATGCCCAATTCTTCTTGAATGGTCTTGAGCTGGTTGTTGAGGTAGTATTCGCGTTGCTGCTGGTCAATTTCGGTTTTTACCTTTTTCTGGATGTCGTTTTTGATCTTCAGCAACTCGATTTGTCGGTTCATCAGTTCCAGTAACTTCATGGCCCGGATGCGAATGTTGTCCTCTTTGAGAACTTCCATCTTATCCAAAGGCTCTTCTATCTCAATGCTGGAGGCAATGAAGTTGACCAGGAATTCGCTGCCTTCGATGTTTTTGATGGCAAAGGCGGCTTCCTGGGGAAGGTGCGGGGATAGTTTGAGGATGTGTAGGGCCGTATCCTTCACGGTGTCTGCCAAGGCGTCGATTTCAATTTCGTCACCTTTTGTCATAACCTCCGACAGATATTCCACCTTGGCTACCAAGTAAGGTTCCGAGGCAATTTGTTCTACGACCTTGTATCGTTTGATGCCTTGCAGGATTGCAGTGATGTTTCCATCCGGCATCTCAATGAGTTTCAAAATTTTGGCTACGGTTCCGATTTCAAACAGGTCGATGAGTTTCGGATCTTCAATCTCTGCATCACGCTGCGACGAAGCACCGATGATCTTGTTGCCTGCGTAGGCATCCCGGACCAGTTTGATCGATTTTTCGCGGCCGACCGTAATCGGAATTACGGTAGAAGGGAAGAGGATGGCATTGCGAAGAGCCAAGACAGGAATTACCTCAGGTACATCCTGTTCGCTGAGCTTTTTTCCAGATTCTACACCCATCATCGGAATGATGTTTACTTCTCCAACACCGGTTTCTACGAAAGAGTCTGATTTAATGTTTGCCATATTTATGTCAATGTGTCAGTTTTGTCTGTTATCAGGGTTAATTTTGTCTTGAAATTCAAGGCAGACTCTATTGGTCAATCTTTGTGCCAAAGTATATTTGAAAAAAATATCAAGAGAGGTTTTGAAATTTCAAAAAATAACAATACTTTTGCGGTCCAAAATTATGGAGCACAACCATAAGCGATGGAAAAAGAACCTAAAAGAAACTGAAAACTAAATAATAGATATTATTATGACGAAAGCTGATATTGTGAACGAAGTTGCCAAAGCAACCGGTTTGGAAAAGATCGCTGTTCAAAGCGTGATTGAAAATTTCATGGAAAGCGTAAAGGATTCTTTGGCTAAAAATAAACCTGTATACCTCCGCGGTTTCGGTAGTTTTATCATCAAAACTCGTGCAAAGAAAACCGCTCGCGATATTTCTAAGAACACTTCTATTGAAATTCCGGAACACCAAATTCCTGCTTTCAAACCTGCAAAAGTGTTCATGAACAAGGTAAAAAACAATGTAAAATAGTTTATAACACGTTAAATTCTTTAGATTATGCCTAGTGGTAAAAAAAGAAAGAGACATAAAATGGCGACGCACAAACGTAAAAAACGTTTGCGCAAGAACAGACATAAAAAGAAAAAATAAGCCGTTTTAGTCTGGAAAGAATAGGGTGTCTTAAGGCGGCACCCTTTCTTTATTTTAGATTATGATTATGGATAAAGACCTGATTATCGACGTTCGCTCCACCGAGGTGACCATTGCCCTGTTGGAAAATCATCGATTGACGGAGCTGAACAAGGAGAAAAATGAGGGCAGGAAGTATTCAGTAGGGGATGTTTACTTGGGGAAAGTCCGCAAACTAATTCCGACGCTGAATGCTGCCTTTGTTGATGTAGGTGATCAGAAAGATGCTTTTGTCCACTATCTTGATCTTGGATTGAATTTCCGTTCGTTTGACGCTTTTGTCAAACACATCAATCCCAACAATGCCTCGACCGCTTTTTCCGACATTCAATTGTATCCAATTTTAGAGAAAGAAGGAAAAATCGACAAGATCCTGGCTCCGGGCCAGCCCTTGATTGTTCAAATTGTAAAGGAACCCATCTCAACCAAAGGGTCCCGCTTGACTGCCGAAATTTCGTTGGCAGGTAGAAATATGGTCTTGATTCCTTTCGGGGACAAAATCAGTATTTCTCAGAAAATTACCTCTAAAGAGGAGAAGAAGCGATTGGAACGGTTGATGTACAGCATTGTGCCGGAAAATTATGGAGTGATTGTTCGTACAGCTGCGGAAGGAAAGAAAGCAGCCGTGCTGGATGCAGAACTCAAAATGTTGATCAACAAGTGGGAAAGTGCTTGGCCTGCGATTGCCAATGCCAAACCGCCCCAACTCTTGTTTACTGAGAACAGTCGGACCACGACCATTCTTCGCGACTTGTTGAATGAATCGTTCTCCAACATCTACATCAACGATGAGTCCATCTACAACGAGGTGAGAGATTATGTTTACACCATCTCGCCGGAGTACGAAAAAATAGTGAAGCTCTACAAGGGATCCGAACCGATCTTGGATCACTTTGACGTAACCCGGCAAATTAAGAGTGCATTCGGAAAAGTAGTCCCGATTCGTCAGGGAGCCTATCTTGTGATAGAACACACCGAAGCCTTGCACGTCATTGATGTCAACAGCGGAACGCGCGTAAAGACAGGAAAAGATCAAGAACAAAATGCGTTTGACGTTAACTGCAACGCAGCCGAAGAAATTGCCCGCCAACTCCGCCTGCGGGATATGGGAGGAATCATCATCGTCGACTTTATCGATATGGATTCCAACGAACACAAGAACCAGCTCCTGAAACACATGCAGGAGTTGATGCAGACAGACCGGGCCAAACACCACATTTTGCCGTTGACCAAATTTGGTCTGATGCAGATTACCCGTCAGCGGGTACGTCCGGCAACCGAAATCAATACCAGTGAGGTCTGCCCGACCTGCAACGGTACCGGAAAAATTTCTTCCAGCATTTTGATTGATGAAACCATCGAAAGAGCCATCGCCTATTATGTAAAGGAAAAGGACCAAAAGAAATTGCACTTGAAGGTGAATCCGTTGGTGGAAGCTTACCTGAAAAAAGGTTGGCTGAACTCAATCCACCGCAAATGGATCAAGAAGTACAAAGTTGACATCAAGATCACACCGGATACGGAATTTGCCCTGTTGCAATTTGAGTGGGTAGATCAAAATGGAGAGAGACTAGAGCAATAGTCTCTCTTTTTTTGTAGAACTAGGTAGAATGCCTTACCTTTGAGAAAAATTTCCACACCTTTTATATTATATGGCGACCAAGAAACAAGGCAAGGGCACGCGTTCCAACCGACGCAAACAGCAACCCAGTTATACAGAGTTTTTGCTCCAGCAACGCAAGGCACAAATCCGATCGCAACGAAAGGTTGTGTTTTTTAGTGAGCAGGAGGTCGCAATGATTGATCGATATTGTCAAAAATACAAGGTTAAGTCCAAATCTGCCTTTTTTAGAGAGGTCATTCTTACGCACCTCTTGGAGGACTTGGATGCCAATTACCCCAAATTATTTTAAGAGAAAGTCAGGAGTTGCTCAAGGAGCAGCTCTTTTTTTGTTCGGCACAGCCTTTTCTTTTCCGAATCTCTCTGCGATCATTCCATGGAATGGGTAATTTTTTCTTTGTGTGGAGAAAAGAATTTTCCAGGCCTGAGGAGAGGTGTTTTTGCCAGGTTGATTTTATTGTGTGGAATTGTTTCGAATCCCGAAAAATTTTTTCAAATCGGATACTGGTCGTTATCAAGCAGTTGAGCAAAAATGGTGGAGAATGGTGAAAAATATTTCAAAAAAAGTTGCAAAAAAATTTGGAGGGTAAGGAAAAGTGCTCTATCTTTGCGGTCCCTTTCGGAAAGGAAGTGACCTGAAGAGAGGAAAGTTGATTGAAATGATGAAGAA
>JAGCJX010000012.1 GCA_017647795.1 Bacteroidales bacterium
ATACCTTACATCCGTAAATAGCGGACAGAATTCAATCTCAGAATGAATTCCTGCTCCCAACCCCACATATAAACCATTACCAAAAGAGTAACCATGAGAGGTCGTCGCTTCTGCTACGATTCCAGGATTCCACATCCCGCCGACAGACACATTCCCCGCATACCCTTTTTCAAACACACGATGTTGTTGCGCGAATGCCGCCGCAGACATCAGCATACAGCAAGCCAATAAACAAAAAATCTTTTTCATAACATTTCTTTTTAAAGTGAATAACTCCGTTTACGGAAATAAAAAATTAATTTGAATTTCTTCTCTTACTTCTCCTCAATCGGAACATAAATAACCTCGTCTGAGGCTGCGATTGGTTGGGTTGCTGATTTTGCAATTTGATGAAAGAATAGGCAGATTATTGCCCCGAAAAGAAGAGTGATTTTTTTCATAAGATTGGGTAGTTTGTTGCCATCAAATTTACCCAATAATCCGCAAAAGCGGTCTTACAGAACGCAATTTGACCTTACAAATCACTCTTTCTTTGATTTTTTATCTTCTTGATTATCCGGTACTTAAAGAAAACAAAAGACCCCCTTTGTAAATTTGATCTTACAAAGGGGGCTTTTCTTCTGACAAGTCCTGTTTTCAACGCAAATATCGCAGGTATTTTGACTTCGAAGAACTTGACAGGCTCTCAATCTTTTTGATGATTCTCGATTTACGCGTATAAATACTGGCTGTACTCAGATTCGTTATACAACTTATGATTCGGGTATCTAACTTGATTACGAAAAAGCAAATCAGCAATACTTCCTGATCTGTCAGATCTACTTCGGAACGCATATCTCGAATCAGATTATCCAAATCTTGATCCAGAATGGTCGCCAATCGACCTTCCTCTTCAATCCCAGAAAACAACTCAGTAATCTTTTGCATCATCAATTCATGATGCAACGATGTCTCTAGACCTGATCGGCTGTACAAGAAGTACAAATCATTGACAACTTTGAATTTTTCCCGATACAGATCTACAAATTTATCCTCCAACTCATTCTGGGAGGATTCCATTCGTGAATTCGCATAACGCAAAGTACTCAACATGTTCTCATACGATTCCTGCTGAATACGCTTCCGATGCAGTAGATGACGATAAATCGCTACACTCACAACAAGCAGCATAAGAAAGAGTAACAGGAAGACATATTGCTGACGCTCTTTTAACTTCAACTGATGCTGATGCTGCTGAGAATGGTATTCCGAAACAATTCGAAGCGTCGACTGCGATAATACTTGTTCAAAATAGCGGTTCTGTTTCTCTGCCAACGCCTGTAAGTACAAGACCTGTTTCGCTTCGTCCCCTTCCAACAGGGCTATCCGATACCCCCCCCAATAGTCGGAGTCTGGGCGATCGTATAGTGAGAGAAGGTAGTTGGAAGTTTCTGTGTCACCCAACATTCGATAGGCATAGGCCAAGCGACCTGCATCATCCCGATCTATCCGATAATCATACTTCATGATGAGAGTGTCATACAAGGATATGCTCTTTCTCGCATCCGGAACAGGCTTTATAAGGTTGTTTAAGGCATAGTTGACATAATAATCCTGAACTACGTACTTGTGCATCTGGTGAACGGGTAAAGACTCATATACTGAGTCTGCTTGAGACCACAAGTCTATTGACTGATAATACTTCGCCTTATCTATCAAGGCGATATGATACTGCAAAGTATCCTCTGCTAACAAAAATTCTTGAATTCCCAGTTCCAGGCATCGGTTTTCCTCCTCACTACAATAGTGCATATCATAGATGTGACGCATCGCCATGTATACCAAACCATTCATTCGGTGATCCTCAACATCTGACATCCAGGTTTCCGATTCTAGAAAACTCAACAGTGCTCGTTCATCTTCTCCAGCATTTTGATACACCCGACCCTGATAATAATATGCCTTCATCTTCTCATCCGCTGTCCCGTGCCGGCTGTAGTAGGCTACTGCGGGTGCAATCAGAGAATCCGACGTGAGATCGATGTAGTTCTTGTCCAGGGCCATGGATTTGAGCAAGGCATAATGCGCCCGATCACGACGACGGTGAAGATCCTCAACATCCATCGAATCCAACACCCGCAAGGCTCGTTCCGGCTCCGCATTCAGGTACGTTTCCACCGCCAACAACTCCTGACGGATCCGATCGGACTGACAAGAAACAAAACACAACAACAGGAGCGGAAGGAGCGCAAATCGGATGAGAACAGTTTTTTTCATGACAACGAAATTAGGAAAAATTCTCCAAAATAAAACCCGGAGCAAGTTACAACTCTCTCCGGGTTCTGCGTATGGGGATTGGATATTTAGAAAATCAAATTGATCAGAACAAATGACCAGTGTGCAACGATACCGGCAACCAATCCGCCGATGGTGTGTGCTACAATGGCGTTTGAGGTCAGTTTTCGGTATCCCAATGAGTCCAGCATGGCCGTATGGGTGCTCAGGTAACCACTCCAGCACATACCCATGGCAGTAAATACGGCAATGGCGTTGCCATCAATCAGGCCGGCTGTCTGGAATTTGGGAACCAGACCCAAGGCTGCTCCTACAGCTCCCAAGGAAGTAATCGGGAACGCTACCAGTTCCGGGTTGGTGAAACCGAAGAGCCATTCAAAAACGAAGTTGATTTTGGAGGCCAGGAGGGGCAAAAGACCTACACCTTGGTAGGCGCTACCATCGTAACCGTTTTCTCCGGCACCGAAGGTCAGCATCATGACCACGGATGAAATGATCAGAACGCCCGGAATGATGGCCAAGCCCAGTTCAACCCCAGTTTTACCACCGTCCAACAGGGAGTTTAGTACGCGGAGGAACGTGTTCCCTTCTGTTTTGAAGGAGATTTGTTGTTCATCACCACCTTGGATCTCGTCATCCAATTCGGGATAGTGTTTCAGCAGGGAGCGTTGCATCAGGCGGGTTGAAACGATGCTGCCGGCAAAGGATCCGATCAGACCGATGAGTGCTGCAGAGGCGTATCCCCGGCCAGCCATGAATACCAGAACAACAAGACCCATACCGAAAGCAGTGCCAAAGTTGGTCAAGGAGATCAGTTGGTATTTTTTGAAGTAGTGGCTGAAGTTGGAATCTTTAGAGAGGCTGATGATGGCCGGGTTGTCCGAAAGGAAGGTCATCACGCCGCCCAGGGCTGCTACGCCGGGCAGGTTGTACAGGGGTTTCATCAACGGACGCAACAGGACTTCCAGTAGACGCACGACACCAAATTCAACAAATAATTTGGACAGCGCTCCGGTGAGGACTGTGATACCCATCAAGTAGAATACGGTGTTCAGCAAGAGGTCGTGCGATGTGTTCATCAAGGTGTTCATCATGTTGGGAACTCCCATGACATGTCCCATACCTCCGAAGAAGGCAAAAAAGACCAAAAGGAAGATGCCTGCTTCCAGGCGACGCTTGGTCAGAAATTTCATTTTTTTCATAAGTTATCGATGAGTTGGTTATTTCTTGAGGACGTTCATTTGCCAGCGGATCCCTACGTTGAGTGAAACTGGTTGCGGATCATTGTTGTTGGTGTATACGTAGGCGTGTACACGCAAGGTCTTTTTCATTGCTTTGATGGGGAAGAGTTCGATACCCCCACCGAAGTAGGCATATTCAACTCCCGGAACGACGTAACGGTCGAAGACCATGGCCGGGGGCGTGTTCGGGTTTTGAACGTTGTTCTGGTCGTATCCACCTTTGATGAAGACGCGTGCCTGTTCGGTAATGTCGTACGTCATGCGGCTGATGATCGAGTAGTCTCCAAAGAGGTTGTCTTGTTGCGCGGAGGCGCGGAGCATATAGTCCAGTTCCCAGCAGAAGTTGCCACTTTGGAATTGGTTACCCAAGGCCAGGTAGTGGATAAAATCAGAATCCTGGTACTCAATGGCGTTGTAGGAGTAAATAGTCTTGAACTTTCCGAAGTTTCCGTACCAGATCAGGTTGTACGCAAAACAGTTGTTCAGTGCAGTCGTGGCGAACGGGGAGTTGGTAACTTGCCCGATCAGGGTGTGGCGGCCGTTGGGAGAGGTATAGCCCAGGGAGACTCCCAATTGGAAGGGGTTTACGTTGTTCCAGAAGTCAGACCAGAAGTATACGTCAATGGGAGCCTGGTCGTACTCGTAGCCTCCGATGAGAACAACTTGCTTACCTGCAGAAATGTTCCAGTTGTTGTTGATGCGATAGGTCAGGTAAGCCCAGTCGGTTGCTCCAAAAAACGAGGTAGGGGTACCGTTGTCCTTGTACAACCGTTGACGGAGACTGTAGGAGAACCGGTCATCAATCTTGCCGTCGATCAGAAGTTTGAAATATTTGCCGGTAAATCCGGTTTCTACGTTTTCAAAATCATAGGTGTTGAACACCCCGTCTGCACGCAGGTCGAAGCGGATGGCGAGGGTGGAATCGCTGTCCTGGCTGGCGGCAAAGGCCGAGGCCATCAGGCACATGAAAATCCAAAGAAGAAGATGCTTTTTCATATAAAAAACAAAGGTATAAAAAAGTTTGGGTCGGTGGTGTGATCCGGCTTATTTCCTAAAGATTCCGAACATCGTCGATCCGCTGCCACTCATGGCCGCGTAGACAGCCCCCTGTTCGTATAGCTCTTGTTTGATTCGGGCCAATTCGGGGAAGTTGGCAAATACGGTCTTCTCAAAATCGTTTTCCAACAAGTCTTTCCATTGCTCAATGGGTAGGCGCAGGATGTCTCGCAAGTCCATTTCTCCCTCGGGCTTGGGGGTGCCGAAAGCCCGGCGGGGGGTAATGCCACGGTAGGCAACCGGGGTGGAAACGTGGATGCCCGGGGTAACCAGTCGGATTTCGTATGCATCTGCGTTGAGTACCTGGGTGAGTACATCGGAGCAGAAGGGTTGGAGTTCGTCTCCCTTGCCTTCTCCGTACATCGGTTGGTTGAGGACAAAGAACGGACAGTCGCTGCCCAGGCGTCCGGCATATTCCATCAGTTGTTCCTCGGAGAGGTTGAGTTGGAAGAGTCGGTTGAGTCCCATCAGGGTGAAAGCACCATCTGCAGAGCCGCCACCCATCCCAGCACCGATGGGGATGTTCTTGTACAGGTGGATGTCCACCGGGGGAAGTTTGTAGTCGGACTCCAGGAGTCGGAAAGCACGCACGCAGATTTCATTTTCCTGGTTGTTGTCGGGCAGGTCGTAGGGGCGTCCGTAGGACTGGAAAGAGAAGTGGTCGCTTTCCGTGATTTCCAGGATGTCTTGCAGTCCCATAAAAGGAACAAAGACGGTTTCCAAATTATGGAAGCCGTCTGGTCTCTTTTCGGTAACCCGCAGACCAAGGTTGAGTTTGGCGTTAGGGTATAGAATGATGTTCATGAGTTCTTGTGTTGGGGGTGCATCAACCGCATTTTCCGTGGCCACAGTCTTGGCAAATCAAGCAACCTTCCTGGTAGATGAGGTTGGATGAGTCACATTTGACGCATTTTTGGCCGGATTCATCGCGGGTTCCGTTGGGGATGTATTGTTTCAAGGCGCGTTCTACCCCGTTTTTCCAAGAGTTGATGCTGGCGTTGTCCAGATCCAATCCTTTGATGATGTTGAGGATGTCGATGATCGGAACGTTGTGGCGCATGACGCCGGAAATGAATTTCGCATAGTTCCAGAACTCTTTGTCAAACATGTGGGAGATACCACCGGACACACCCGGATAACCGTAGCAGTCTTTGTAGTGGAAGTCGTAACGGGTTACGCCTTTTTCGTCCGTTTCTTTCACGATCCAACCTTTGACGATGGATTTGGGGATGGAGCGGGTGTCTTCATCCAACAGACCGGTAAAGATTTCGTAGGGTTTTCCGTTCAATTTGCCGACCAAAGCGATCCATTGTTGAGCACCGTTCTTGAAGCGGATCACGTCAGCTTCCAACGATTTCGGACGTTTTTTGGGTTTGATGATGTTTTCACCACCTTCTTTGGAGGATACCAGCACACCGGTGCGGGATCCATCACGGTAAACGGTGATCCCTTTGCAGCCACATTCCCAAGCGGTGCGATACACCTCTGCGACCATGTCTTCGCTGATGTCGCGCGGCAGGTTGACGGTTACGCTGATGGAGTGGTCCACCCATTTTTGCATTTGACCTTGCATCTTCACTTTGGCAACCCAGTCAATGTCGTTGGAGGTTGCTTTGTGGTAGGGGGATTTGGCTACCAAGGCTTGGATTTGTTCTTCGTTCCAGGTCTTGACCTCGTCCGGGTTGTAACCGGCAACCTTGCACCAGGTCAAGAAGTGGTGGTGGAATACAAAATATTCTTCGAAGCAGTCGCCGTTTTCGTCTTTGAATGCGATGACTGCATTGCGGTCGTTGGGGTTGACTTTTCTTCTGCGTTTGTAGAACGGCAAGAAGACCGGTTCGATACCGGAGGTGGTTTGGGTCATCAAGCTGGTGGTTCCGGTCGGAGCGATGGTCAGCATGGAGATGTTACGACGTCCTTTTTCTACCATTTCTGCATACAACGCCGGGTCACATTCGCGAATGCGGCTGATCATCGGGTTGTTTTCTTCGCGTTTGCTGTCGTAGATCGGGAATGCTCCACGCTCACCTGCCATGATGACAGAAGAACGGTAAGCTGCTACAGCCAAGGTTTGTTGCACTTCCACAGCGATGGCAATGGCCTCATCGGAGCCATAGGTGTAGCCCAATGCGGCCAGCATGTCTCCTTCACCGGTAATGCCCAAACCGGTACGGCGTCCACCCAAGGATTTTTTCTTGATCTTTTCCCACAATTCCACTTCGGTGCGTTTTACGTCTTCGCTTTCCGGGTCGGATTGTACTTTGTTCAAGATGGCCTCGATTTTTTCCATTTCAAGGTCAATCAAGTCGTCCATCAGGCGCATGGCTTTGATGACGTGTTGCTTGAACAATTCGTAGTTGAATTTGGCTTCCGGAGTGAACGGATTTTCAACGTACGAATAGAGGTTCATCGCGATCAGACGGCAAGAGTCGTAGGGGCACAACGGAATTTCTCCGCAGGGGTTGGTGCTGACGGTCCGGTATCCGAGGTCTGCATAGCAATCCGGCACAGATTCGCGCAGGATGGTGTCCCAAAACAGCACACCCGGTTCTGCCGACTTCCAGGCATTGTGGATGATTTTTTTCCACAAAGCCGTCGCGTTGATTTCTTTGGTGTATTTCGGTTCGTTGGAATACACCGGGTATTGTTGGATGTAGGGTTCTCCATTCAGGGCGCAACGCATAAAGTCATCGTCGACTTTCACAGAAACATTGGCACCGGTGACCTTTCCTTTTTCCATCTTGGCATCAATGAAGGCCTCGGAATCGGGGTGTTTGATGGATACAGACAACATCAGGGCACCACGACGGCCGTCTTGAGCCACCTCGCGGGTTGAGTTGGAGTAACGTTCCATAAAGGGCACGATCCCGGTTGACGTCAAGGCACTGTTGAGCACCGGACTGCCGGTCGGACGGATGTGGGACAAGTCGTGACCTACCCCTCCGCGGCGTTTCATCAACTGTACTTGTTCTTCGTCGATTTTCAGGATACCGCCGTAAGAATCTGCAGGCTTGTCGTGGCCGATGACAAAACAGTTCGACAACGATGCCACTTGGTTTTCGTTGCCAATACCGCACATCGGACCGCCTTGCGGAATGACGTACTTGAAGTCTTTGAGCAAATTGTAGATTTCGTCTGCACTCATCGGATTCGGGTAGTTGGCCTCGATCCGAGCAAATTCATCTGCAAGTCGGTGGTGCATGTCTTCCGGAGATGCCTCGTAAAGGTTCCCGAAAGAGTCTTTCATAGCATACTTGTTGATCCAGACAGAGGCGGCCAATTCGTCTCCGCGGAAATACTTCCGGCTGGCATCAAGGGCTTCTTCAAAGGAATAGGTTTTCTTCATGATCTTTTTTGTGGAAATGGCTTGCAAGGTAAGACAAAATCCATATCCAAAAAAATAAAATCAGAAGAAGTTATCAACATCAAAAAGAAGGGTTTGTCAGCAACCGCCACGGAGACGCTTCTCGACCATTTCCATCATGCGTTCCCGTAAAATTTCGTTCGGGATTTTCTCAAGAACGGCGTAGGCAAAGGCCAGTTGTTGGAGCAACTCGGCTTCTTTTTTCGGGATACCCCGTGAACGCAAGTAGAACAGTTCCTCCGGTTGGAGACGACCGACAGTGGCTCCGTGTGAGCACTTTACATCATCCGCATAGATCTCCAGTTGGGGATCGGTGTGGATGCGGGCTTGTTGGGAGAGCAGCAGGTTGTGGTTGGCCTGGAAGGCGTCGGTGCGTTGTGCGTCCGGTACCACCGTAATCTTCCCTGAGAAGTGTCCAACGGCCTCGTCGTCCAAAATTCCTTTGAAAAGTTGGCTGCTTTGGCAGTCCGGGACGTGGTGGAAGAGACGCAGGTGGTTGGCGATCCGTTGTTGGCCATCGGCCAGGTAGAGGCCGCTCAAGTCGCAGTTGGCGTGTTCCCCTTGAAGGTTGACTTCGATGTTGTTTTCAATGGAGGCTCCGTGCAAGGAGAGGAAGACCATTTTGAGCTGGCTGCCGGCTGCCTGGTTCACCACAAAACGGGTCTTGTGGGTGGCTTCGTTGTGCTCGTGTTGCATCACGATGATTTCCGCCTGGGCGTTGGCTTCCAATTGGATCGAAACGGTTTCCTGCGTTGAGACCGGACCTTGGGTAAAGGCGTGAGCACAGCAAAGCAGGCGGCCGAATGTGTTTTCTCCGAAGAACAACTCGTTGGAATAGGTGAGTTCGTTCGGTCCTTCATCGCTGCGGACAGCAATGACTTGCAGCAATTCTTCCATCACCTGGCCTTTTTGCAGGCGGAAGGAGAAGGACTTGCCGGTTTCTTGGACCAAACCGTCCACCAAAAACAGCTGGCGGCTGTTTTCCAGCGGGACCCGGCAGTTGAACCGAGGGCGGTTCGGGGTGCCGGAGGCTAAGGTGTAGAGGTCGTTCATCATAGTTCTTTGATCAGCCAGTCGTATCCACGTTGTTCAACTTCCAATGCCAGTTCTTTGCCGGCGGTCTTGATGATGCGGCCTTTGTACAGGATGTGTACCACGTCCGGAACGATGTAGTCCAGCAAGCGTTGGTAGTGGGTGATGACCAAGGTTGCATTGTCCGGTCGTTTGAGGCGGTTTACACCCGTAGCGACGATGCGCAAGGCATCCACATCCAGCCCGCTATCGGTTTCGTCCAAAATGGCCAATTTGGGTTCCAACATAGCCATTTGGAAGATCTCGTTGCGCTTCTTTTCGCCGCCGGAGAAACCGACGTTTACGCCACGGGAGGAGAAAGCCGGGTCCATTTCCACAATTTCCATCTTTTGCCGCATGAGCTTCAGGAACTCGGCTGCGGTGATGGGGGGAAGGCCTTGGTATTTGCGGTGTTCGTTCAACGCCGTTTTCATAAAATTGACGTTGGTGACACCCGGGATTTCGGTCGGGTATTGGAAACCGAGGAAGATGCCTCTCCACGATCTTTCTTCTGGAGAAAGGGCCAGGAGGTCTTCGTCTTGGTAGCGTACTTCGCCGGAGGTTACCGTGAAGGTGTCCTTGCCTGCGAGGACAGCGGACAAAGTACTTTTGCCCGATCCGTTCGGGCCCATGATGGCGTGAACTTCACCGGGACGAACGGTCAAGTTGATTCCTTTGAGGATTTCCTTATCGCCTATAGATGCGTGCAGGTCGTTGATTCGTAACATAATGTATGGTTTATCCTACGCTTCCTTCGAGGGAAACTTGCAGGAGTTTTTGTGCTTCGACAGCAAATTCCATCGGAAGCTGGTTGATGACTTCTTTTGCATAGCCGTTGACAATCAGGCCAACAGCATTCTCTTCGGAGATGCCCCGTTGCCGGCAGTAGAACAGTTGTTCATCGCTGATTTTTGAGGTCGTTGCCTCGTGTTCAATGACCGCAGAGGGATTGTCACTTTGGATGAACGGGAAGGTGTGTGCTCCGCAGCGGTCGCCCAGCAACAGGGAGTCGCATTGGGAGTAGTTGCGAGCGTTTTCGGCGTTTTTGGAGACACGAACCAAGCCGCGGTAGCTGTTTTCGCTACGGCCGGCCGAGATCCCTTTGCTGATGATGCGGCTACGGGTGTTTTTGCCCAAGTGGATCATCTTGGTACCGGTATCGGCCTGTTGGTGGTGGTTGGTCACGGCTACCGAGTAAAATTCGGACACCGAATTGTCTCCACGCAGGATGGTGCTCGGGTATTTCCAGGTAATTGCCGATCCGGTTTCTACTTGTGTCCAGAACAGACGGCTGTTGTTGCCTTTGCAAATACCCCGTTTGGTCACAAAGTTGAAGATACCGCCCCGACCTTCGCTATCGCCCGGGTACCAGTTCTGAACGGTGGAATATTTTACTTCTGCATCGGCCAGTACCACAATTTCCACAACCGCGGCGTGCAATTGGTTTTCGTCGCGTTGGGGAGCGGTACAGCCTTCCAGGTAGCTGACGTAAGAACCTTCGTCGGCTACGATCAGGGTCCGTTCAAATTGGCCGGTACCCCGGGCGTTGATGCGGAAGTAGCTGGAGAGCTCCATCGGACAACGGACGCCTTTGGGAATGTAGCAGAAGGAACCGTCGCTGAAGACGGCCGAGTTCAAAGCTGAAAAGAAATTGTCTCCGACCGGAACGACCGAAGCCAAATATTTGCGGACCAGTTCCGGATAATCGCGGACAGCTTCGGAGAAAGAGCAGAAGATGATGCCTTTCTCAGCCAGGGATTCCCGGAAGGTAGTTTTAACAGAAACAGAGTCGAAGACCGCATCGACGGCCATGCCGGAAAGAGCTTTGCGTTCGTCGAGGGGAATGCCCAGTTTGTCGAACGTTTTCATCAGTTCCGGATCAATCTCGCCTTCGGTTTTCGGCTGTTTGGGAGCAGCGAAATAAATGATGTCCTGGTAGTCGATTTCGGGAATGCGCAGGTGAGCCCAGTTCGGCATTTTCATCTTTTGCCATTTACGGAAGGCTTCCAGACGGAATTCGAGCAACCATTCCGGCTCCTGTTTGCGTTCGGAGATCATCCGCACAATCTCTTCGTTCAACCCCTTGGGAAAGAACTCTTGGGAGACTTGTGTTTCAAAGCCGTGCCGGTATTCGCTGTTGGTAATATCGTGTAGTAATTCGTTTGCTGGATTCATAATTCAAAATAAACGCACAAATTTACACTAAATTTACTAATTTTGTAAAAAATTCAATAATGAGTACACAAATTTCTGAGATAGGACGCTCGGCGACCCTGGAGCGCCTCTTTGCATCCACAACTTACAAAAACGAAACCAGTTGGATCCAACCGGCACGTGGTGTTTCTTCACAGGCACACCGCTTCTACATGGAAGGCGTTGATTTTGACCTGACTTACACGCCTTTGCGACACTTGGGCTACAAGCTGGTTTTGGGCGTTTTGGGAGAATTGTATGCCAAATCCCTTCAGCCGGAACGGGTATCTGTCCTCTTGGCTTTGTCCAACCGCTTTTCTTACGAACACGTGGAAACCTTGTGGCAAGGTATGGTGGCTGCGATGACCGAACACAAGATTGCTTCGGTGGGGTTGGAACTTTTGCCTTCTGTCAACGGTTTGTGTGTCAGCATGACGGCAACCGGCGTGCAGAAACGCATTGTTTTGGAGCGTCGTATGCCTTTGCAATCCAAGGATTTGTTGGTGTTGTCCGGACACTTGGGATCGGCCTACATGGGCTTGCATGTGTTGGAGCGGGAGAAGGTGGCGTTCGAAGCAAGCGGGTCCCAAAAGCAACCCGACCTGAATGCCTACAAAGGGGTGTTGGCCGATTACCTCAGCCCGGAGATCAAGGCCGATTTGTTGTCGCGTCTGATCAAACAGGGCATTGTTCCTTCTGCCGGTGAGTTTATTACCAGGGGTTTGGCGTATTCGGCCCTCGAATTACAAAAAAGATCGGGTCTCGGTGTTAAAATTTACATCAATCGGATTCCGATCTCTGCGCAAACCTTCCAAGTCTGTGAGGAATTGGACATTGATGCGGTGACCGCAGCGATGAACGGAGGAGATGACTACAAATTCCTGTTTGTCATTCCCAACGGCCAGTACGACATTTTGCACAAGGAGTTTCCGGATCTTGAAGTGGTGGGACATTTGGCCCAACCGGAAGTCGGGGCCGTGTTGGTTACCCCCGAAAACGTGGAGATTCCCATCCAAGCCCCGAACTATTAGGAAGCGGATTCGCCGCTCGTCATCGGTTGGTTACCTATTGGAAGCTGACCTTGTGACGTATCTTATACGGCAGGTTTTCTGTCGCCAGGAATTCCAGCAACTCCAACGTCGGAGTAACGCGGAACTTGCGGGAGATGAATTCCACTGCCAAGTCGTTATGTCGGTCCGTGACGTACAGCGTCAGGGCCGATTTTCCTTTGCTCTTGCGCAAGGTCTTGAGCAGGTTCTTCCGGAATTCCGGGGTGATGCATTCCACCGGTAATTTGACCAAAATCTCTTTGACGAAGGTTTCTTTCGTGTTGTTCAACAGACACATGGCGTCGATCTGCATCCGGCATCCGGCATCTTCCTCTTCCTTGTTTTGCAGGAAGACCGCTTTGATGAGCAACATCGTGCCTTCTTTCAGGAAGGGCATGAAGCGTTCGTAGTTTTTGCCGAAGAAGCTCATTTCCATGCTGCCGGAGAAATCTTCCAGGGTGATGGAGCCGAAGGGCCGGTTGTTCTTGGTCATTCCTTGGCGGAAGGCACTGACCATGCCGCCAAAGATGAATTCTTTTTTGTGGAAGTTGCGGTCCGATTCTGCTTCTTTTCGAATCTCGGCCATTTGGGCCACGGTGGTCGAAGCAAAATGGTCCAGTTCAAAACGGAAGTCATCCAGCGGGTGTGCGGATAGGTACATACCGACCAGTTCCTTTTCCCGGCGCAGACTTTCCATGCGGTCGATTTGCGGCAGGGACGGCAGCGGCGGTTGGGCAATCTCGATGGAATCCACACCGCCGAAGAGGGAGTTTTCCAAGGAGTTGATGCTGCGTTGATAAATACCGGCATAGCGGGTGAGTACCTCGGAAAAGACCTCGTTGCCACAGGGAGCAAACAAGGTGCCCCGGTTCACACCTTCGAACGAGTCGAAAGCACCGGCCTCAGCCAGGTTTTCCCACATTTTACGGCCCAGGATGGAGGACGGGACGCGTTCCGCCAAGTCGTGGAGGCTGCGGAAAGGACCGTTGGTTTCCCGTTCCTGGATGATGGATTGGATGATGGCCGCTCCAACACCCTTGATGCCTCCGAGGCCGAAGCGGATTTTCCCCTCTTTGTTCACCGTGAAGTTGGTGAAACTTTCGTTGATATCAGGACCCAGTACATCCAAGTGTTGGCGACGGCAGTCGGACATGAACTTGGTGAGCTCTTCCATGTTGTTGAGGTTTTTACTCAACGTTGCGGCCATGAACTCAGCCGGGTAGTGGGCTTTCAGGTAACCGGTTTGATAACCGACCCAAGCATAACAGGTCGCGTGGGATTTGTTGAAGGCATATTGGGCAAAGGCCTTCCAGTCGTTCCAGATTTTCTCGAGGACGGGTTCGGGGTGGCCGTTTTTGATGCCGCCTTCGAAGAAGAGTTCGCGCAGTTCGGCCATCACCGAGAGCTGTTTCTTACCCATCGCCTTCCGCAGTTTGTCCGCTTGGCCTTTGGTAAAGCCGGCGAGCTTTTGGGAGAGCAACATGACCTGCTCCTGGTAAACGGTGACGCCGTAGGTGTCGTGGAGGTATTCCTCCATGTCGGGCAAGTCGTATTCAATGGCCTTGATGCCGTGTTTCCGGGCAACAAAGTCCGGAATGTAGTCCATCGGACCCGGACGGTACAAGGCGTTCATCGCGATCAGGTCCTCAAAGCGGGTGGGCTGCAGTTCGCGCAACCATTTCTGCATCCCGTCGGACTCGAACTGGAAGATGGCCACGGTATCACCGCGTCCGAAAAGTTCGTAGGTCTTGGTATCGTCCAGCGGAATGTGGTCGATGTCCACCACTTCGCCACGGGACTGTCTGATGTTGGCCAGGGCCTCTTTGATGATGGACAGGGTTCGCAGTCCCAAAAAGTCCATCTTCAACAGACCGACCGATTCGATGAGGCTACCCTCGTATTGGGATACCAGGATGTCGGCCCCGGAGTCTTTGTCCTTGGCGGTGCTGATGGGGATGTAGTTGGTCAGGTCTTCCCGGCCGATGATCAAGGCGCAGGCATGCACTCCGGTGTTGCGGACGTTGCCTTCCAATTTTTCTGCGTAGATGAGGGTATCACGGGCGTTGGCGTCTTCGGAGTTCATGGCTTCGATGAATTCCGGGACGTGTTTGATGCAGAGTCCGATGGTCGGGTTGACGTCTTTCTTCTCTTTCTTCTTGATCTTCTTGGTCGGGTCGTTGGGATCTTCTACCTCCACTTCTTTTTCGACGGTGATGGCTTTCGGCACGGCTTTGGCCAGTTTGTCTGCGGTCTGCAAGGGGAGGTTCTGGATGCGGGCCACATCCCGGATCACACTCTTGGTACCCATCGTGCCGAAAGTGACCACGTGGGAAATGTGGTCTTTTCCGTATTTGTCTTCCACGTACTTGAATACCTTGTACCGGCCATCGTCGTCGAAGTCCACGTCGATATCGGGCATGGAGATCCGGTCCGGGTTCAAGAAACGCTCGAACAGCAAGTCGTATTTGATGGGGTCAATGTCGGTGATGGTCAAGCAGTAGGCAACTGCAGAACCGGCGGCAGATCCCCGGCCGGGACCGACGGAGACGCCCATGTTTCGGGCTGCGATGATGAAGTCCTGGACGATGAGGAAGTAGTCCGGGAAACCCATGCGTTTGATGGTGGCCAATTCGAAGTCCAGACGCTCGGTATGGACCTCGGTGAGTTCGCCGTAACGTTTCTTGGCCCCTTCGTACGTAAGGTACCGCAGGTAATCGTCGGAATCCGTAAACTCAGCCGGGATTTCGAAGTGCGGCATGATGGGTTTGGAGTCCAGGCTGTACACCTCAACTTTGTCGGCAATCTCCAGGGTATTGGTTAGGGTCTCCGGGTGGTCGGCAAAGAGCTCTGCCATCTCCTCGGGGCTCTTCAGGTATTCTTCCTGGGTGTAACGCAGCCGGTCCGGACTGTCGAACGGCTTGTTGGTAATCAGGCAGATAAGGCGGTCGTGTGCGGGACCGTCCGACTGCTGTACAAAGTGTACGTCGTTGGTGGCGATGACTTTGATGCCGTATTTCTCGCCCAAGCGGAAGATGCCTTCGTTGACTTTTTCTTGTTTCTCAAAGGTTGAGGTGCCCACCTCCGGGAGTTTGGACTTGTGCCGCATGACTTCCAGGTAGAAGTCATCCCCGAACAGGTTGTGGTACCATTCGGTCAGGCGGCAGGCTTCCTCCCAATTGTCGTTCATCAAGGCTTGAGGAATCTCTCCCCCCAGGCAGGCGCACGAGCAAATGAGGTCTTCGTGGTATTGTTCCAGCAATTCGTGGTCGATCCGCGGGTAATAGTAAAACCCTTCGACATAACCTTTGGATACCAGCTTGATGAGGTTGTGGTACCCGTTGAGGTTCTTGGCCAGCAGGATCAAGTGGAAGGAACTGCGTTCTTCCCGGCCTTTGCGTTCGGTCCGGCTGCCGTTGGCGACATAGACCTCACAGCCGACGATCGGTTTGATGTCGGGGAACTTGCTGGAAGCGACGTTTAGAAACTCCTTGACGCCGAACATGTTGCCGTGGTCTGTGATGGCCAGGGCCGGCATGTTCAGGCGTTGGGCTTCTGCGAAAAGTTTCGGTATGGCGGATGCCCCGTCAAGGACGGAGTATTGCGTGTGAACATGGAGATGGACGAAGGACATAGGCTTACACTAACGGTTCTCCGGTCATTTCTTCCGGTTGGGCAATGCCCATCAATTTGAGAATCGTCGGTGCGATGTCCGCCAATTTACCATCTTTTACTGCTTTGATTTCGTCGTCCACTACGATGAACGGAACGGGGTTCAAGGAGTGAGCGGTGTTCGGGGTGCCGTCCGGGTTGACTGCGTAATCTGCGTTACCGTGGTCTGCGGTAATCAGGACGGTGTAGCCGTTGCGGCGGGCAGCGGTCACAACTTCTTCCACACAATTGTCTACGGTGGTAACGGCGGTGCGGATGGCTTCGTACACACCGGTGTGGCCGACCATGTCTCCGTTGGCGAAGTTCAAGATGACCAGGTCTTGTTCTTGTTTGTCCAACTCAGCCACCAAGGCTTTTGCTACTTCGGGAGCCGACATTTCGGGTTGCAAGTCGTAGGTTGCCACTTTCGGAGAGTTGATCAGGATGCGGGATTCGCCCGGGAAGGCTGCTTCGCGTCCGCCGGAGAAGAAGAAGGTCACGTGTGCATATTTTTCAGTTTCGGCGATGCGCAATTGTTTTTTGCCAGCATCAGAAACGGCTTCGCCCAAGGTCTTTTGTACGTTGTCCTTGTCGAAGAGGATGTGCAGACCGGTGAATTTGTCGTCGTACGGGGTCAAGCAGCAATAGTAGAGCGGCAAGGTATGCATGCCAGCTTCCGGCATATCTGCTTGGGTGAGTACGTGGGTGAGTTCGCGGGCACGGTCGTTGCGGAAATTGTAGAAGATGATGGCATCGTCCGCTTGGATGGTGGCAATGGGTTGGCCATCAGCGGTGCGGGCACTCATCGGTTTGATGAATTCGTCGGTGATGCCTTCGTCGTATGATTTTTGAACAGCAGCTACCGGGTCGGTGAAGGGTTCGCCTTCGGCTTGGGTCAGCAGGTCGTATGCCAATTTGACGCGGTCCCAACGTTTGTCGCGGTCCATGGCGTAGTAACGGCCCACGATGGAGACAATTTTGCCAGTGGTTGCTTTGCATTTTTCTTGGAGTTCGGCGATGAAGCCTTTTCCGCTTTTCGGGTCGCAGTCACGACCGTCCATGAAGCAGTGTACATAGACTTTTTCCAAACCTTCTTGGGCGGCTACGGCCAGGAATTCGTACAGGTGTTCCAAAGAACTGTGCACGCCACCGTGGGAGGTCAGACCCATCAGGTGCAAGGCTTTGCCAGAGGTTTTAACGTATTCGTAAACGGCTTTGATTTCCGGATTTTCAAGGAGGCGGTGTTCGCGGCAGGCGCGGTTCACTTTCACCAAGTCTTGGTAAACGACACGACCGGCACCGAGGTTGAGGTGACCTACTTCGGAGTTACCCATCTGTCCATCGGGCAAACCTACGTCTTCGCCGCAGGCCATCAATTGGGAAACCGGGTATTGGGCGCGCAATGCGTCAATGTGCGGAGCCCCTTGGGTGAATATTACGTTGGATTGGTCGCGATTGCCTTCGCCCCATCCGTCCAAAATCATCAATAATACCTTTTTGTTCATTTTTATTGGAATTTTAATATTGTATTCGGGTTTCTGGTGTTACCTTTGTCGGAGTTCAACAAAGAACGTGCAAAATTACACAAAAAATATGAGCCGTAAATCAAACCACAAAAGACTTTCAAAAAAAGACAGAAAATCTGGGAAGAAAGAAAAGAAAGAGAAGAAACCTTTTGTCCGTGAGGAGTTTGAGGGAATTGTTCGGATGACCCGGGAGGGCTTTGCCTTCATCGAAACGCCAGATTCTGAGGTAGATATTTTCGTGCCGGCAGTGCGGTTGCGGGGTGCGCTGAACAACGACCGTGTGCGGGTGGTTACGACAGCGGCTCGTCAGCGTCCCATGCCCGGAAGCCGTCAGCGTGTGTTGCGCAAGGAAGGCCGTGTTGTGGAGGTGTTGGAACGCTCCAAACGTCCGCACATCGCTCTGTTGCAGGTGACCAAACGGGAAGTCTGGGCCATTGTGGAAAGCCGCTCCATGCCCTACGACATCCGGATCAACATGACTCCGGCCGAGGCCCGTCCGTTGCACGGGATGAAGGTGGCCGTCCTGGTGGAAAGCTGGCCTTACGGCGTACCGGCTCCCCTGGGTAAGATTGTCGATGTCTTGGGAGCTCCCGGTGCCAACGATACGGAAATGCATGCGATCCTGGCAGAATACTCCTTGCCTTACCGCTTTGAACCGGAGATTGAGGCCCTGGCAGAGGCCATTCCGACCACAATTACAGCCGAGGAAATTGCCCGTCGTCGGGATTTTCGCCAAGTGCCGACGTTGACCATCGACCCGACCGATGCCAAGGATTTTGACGATGCCATCTCGGTGCGACGTTTGGACAACGGCCATTTGGAAATTGGGGTTCACATTGCAGACGTGACCCATTATGTGACACCCGGTACAGCGTTGGATCAGGTGGCGTATGAACGGGCGACTTCGGTCTATCTGGTGGACCGGACGGTTCCGATGTTGCCGGAAAAACTTTCGAACAACCTTTGTTCTTTGCGGCCCAACGAGGAAAAACTCTGTTTCTCCGTCGTCTTTGAAATGACCGATCGTGGTCGTTTGGTGGACAAATGGGTGGGACGGACGGTGATCTGTTCCGACCTTCGTCTGGACTACGATGGGGCACAAGCCTTGATTGAAGGAGCCGAAGGTCCAATGCAGGAAGAGGTGCTGTTGTTGCACCGCCTGGCTTCCATCTTGCGCAAGAAACGTTTCGAGGCCGGTGCCATCGCCTTTGAGCGGCCGGAAATGAAGGTACAAGTGGACGAAGAAGGTCGTCCGGTGGCTGTCTACCAAAAAATCAGCAAGGAGGCCAACTGGCTCATCGAAGAATTCATGTTGTTGGCCAACCGTTGCGTAGCCGAACAAATTGGAAAAGCCCGGAAGAAACGGACGTTCGTTTACCGAATCCACGAAAATCCGAATCCGGAAAAGGTGGATGCCCTGCGTCGTTTTGCCAAACTTTTTGGCCACAACCTCAAGGAGGCTACGGGCAAAGGCATCTCTACGGCCATCAACGGCCTGCTGTCAGATGTGAAAGGCTGTCCCGAGCGGGGCGCCATCGAGATTCTGGCCCTGCGATCCATGGCCCGGGCGAAGTATTCGACCGAAAACGTGGGTCACTATGGTTTGGCCTTTGATTATTACACACACTTTACCTCACCGATCCGTCGTTATCCCGATATGATGGTCCACCGCCTGTTGGCCTTGTACCTGGACGGGGCTGATTCGCAAGACCAGGCAACATACGAGGCTGCATGTGTCCATGCCTCTCAGCGTGAGCAGATTGCCATGGATGCCGAACGTGCCAGCATCAAGTACAAGTTGGTGGAATTCATGCAGGACAAAGTGGGTCAGGTGTTCGAAGGGAACATCTCTGGCCTGACCGATTGGGGCATGTATGTGGAGATCGATCCGACCAAGGTCGAAGGCATGGTGCCGTTGCGTGAAATTCGCGGCGACTTCTACGAATTCGATGAAGAAACCTACAGCCTGGTGGGCAAAGGAACCGGCCGACGCTATTTGTTGGGGGATCGGGTAAAGATTCGGGTGGTACGTGCTTCGATGGAGCAGAAACTCATCGATTACGAATTGATTGAGGAACCTATAGCTGACTAGCCACTTCTTTCAACGCTTCTACAAATTTACGTTCCGGAAACAGGCGGGGAACTTTGTTCTGACCTCCTGTTTTACCGCGTTGTTCCATCCAGCGGTAGAAGGTACCTTTTGGAACGCAGGTCAGTTTCAAGGCATTCATTGTGCCTTTGCGTTTGGCCTCATAATCTGAGTTTTGTTCACAAAGAGCCTGGTCCAGTTGGCCGGCAAAGGCCTCCAGGTCTTCATCTTCCGGCAATTGTTCGAATTCCACGACCCATTCGTGTCCTCCTTTCCCTTGTTTGTCCAAAGGCATCGGTGCTACCGAATATTCTGACACGACGGCTCCTGTGGTCTGGCAGGTCTGGCTGAGGGCCTTTTCTGTATTTCCAATCATCAGTTCCTCCCCAAACAAGTTGATGAACAACTGGGTCCGTCCGGTGATGATGAGTTTGTGGGGATGGGTGTTTACAAACCGGACACAGTCTCCGATGAGGTAACGCCACAAGCCACTGTCGGTGGAGATGACCAGGGCGTACGATTGGCCGGTAACCACAGCTTCCAGCGGAAGGACATGGCTCAAATCTCCCTGCAGGACGGCTTCGACCTTGTCTTGCGGGATGAACTCGTAAAATACTCCGTTGTCCAAAGCCAGGCGCATGCCAGGGTCTCCGAATTCATCCTGGAAGGCAAAATAGCCTTCGGAGGCGTTGTAATTTTCCACATAGTGCATCCGGTCGCTGGGAATCAACCGGCGGAACTGTTCGCGGTAGGGCTCAAAATGGGTGCCTCCGTGCATGAAGAGTTCCAGGTTGGGCCAGATATCCAAAAGGTTGTTGGCGTGGTTGTATTCCATAACCTGGTTCAACAGTATCAGGTTCCACGAAGGAACACCGGCAAAGTTGGTGACATTCTGTTGGGAACATTCCTTGCAGATCCGTGCTATCTTTTCTTCAAAGTTGCCGATCAAGGCGGTTGCCCGTCCCGGGGTCCGTGTAATTTCAATGGGAGCCGGTGAATTTTTTAGCAGGATGGCGGAAAGGTCTCCGCTGAAACTTTGGGTCTTTCCTGTCTCGGTAAGGGGATTCGGGGTTACACTGCCTCCCAAGGTCAGGGACTTGCCGAGGAACATCTTGCTGTCGGGGTTGTTGCGCAGGTAGGTGGCCACCATGGCCTGGAAGCCCCGGTAGTGACAGTGTTTGAGGTTGTGGGAGGTGATGGGAATGAATTTGCTTCTGTCGGAGCTGGTGCCACTGGATTTGGCAAACCAATGCACTCGTTCATCCCAAAGGACATAGTCTTCCCCGGCCCGTAGGCGGTCGATGTAGGGTTGGATGTCGTTGTACTCCCGCACCGGCACGTTGCGACGGAAAGTCTCGTAGGTCGTGTCTTTTGTCAGGCTATGCTCCTTCCCGAATTGGGTTTCTGCCACGTGTTGCATCAGCATCCGGAAGGTCCTCTGTTGGGAGGCTTCAAAGGCTTGGCCGCTGGCTTCGATTTGTCGGAGCAAGGGCCGGAAGTAGGTTTGGAGGATGCGATGAATGGTATTCATGGGTGCAACACTTGGGATAAAACGTCCAGGGATTTGATTTCAAAGTCGCTGTCCGTATGGTAACGGAGGTAGCGTAGCATGGCACGGCAAAAATCGTTCCGTTTTTCGCTGGAGAGCGGTCGGGTTAGCACTTCTCCGATTTCCAAGCGTAGCAAGTCAGACAATAGTTCCGAGCAAAAGGGGGAAAACCAGCTTTCATCAGCCCAGGTCGGTTGCCGTTCAAAGCGAGCGGTCGGGATGTGGAAGCAGTTCCGTTCCGGACTGTGGTCGTTTTGGGGCAGGAAGCCCAGTTGGGATGCGTAACCCACGAGGAACCACAGGTGGAAATTGGCGCAGTAGCGGTCTTCCAGGGACTCCAGCATGCGGATGGCATACACCAGAAAACGGTACAGTTCGCTGTCGGGGGAGGATTCCCGTAAGGTGCGGTAGAGCAATTCTCCGACAAAAAGGCAGAGGGTGCTTTTGAGGAAGTTGGCCCTGAGGGTGGGGAGGGGAAACGCTTGTGCAAATTCCTGCACCGATAGCAACGATCCTTTGTTGGTTCTTGGAGATATGGTTACGTCCAGGACACTCAACGAGTGGATGACGCGCAGGTCGCTGCGAGTGCTACGCGAGCGGCCGGCACCCCGAAGGAGCAAACCGGTGCGTCCGTGCATTTCGCTGTACACGTGTACGATGAGGCTGCTGTCGCCGTATTTGGTGGAGTGCAGGACAATCATGGAGGGCTAACGAGTCTGTTGTTGGAGCCAGTCGGCCATTTGGCGCATGGCGCGGCCCCGGTGGGAGATGCGGTTCTTTTCTTCAGCGCTGAGTTCCGAGAAGTTGGCGGTGTAGCCTTCCGGACGGAAAATCGGATCGTAGCCGAAACCGCCGTTCCCGCTGGCAGACAGGGTGATTTCTCCTTCAGAAGTGCCGTTGAAAACGTGACATTCTTCATTCAGAATCAGGGCAATGGAACAACGGAAGCGGGCGGTGCGCAACGCACGTCCTTGGGCGTCGTGGACGGGAACTTCGCGCAGGTCGTCCAACAGTTTGTTCAGGTTGTCGGCATCGTTCTTCTGCGGTCCGGCATACCGGGCCGAGAAAACACCGGGAGCCCCGTGCAGGGCGTCCACTTCCAGACCGGAGTCGTCAGCAAAACAGGGAAGGCCGAAACGGTCCCACAAGTAGCGGGCTTTTTGTTCGGCATTGGCCTCGAAGGTGTTGCCGTCTTCGGGGATGTCTTCGTGACAGCCGAGGTCTTTGGGGCTGACCAATTCAAATTCCGGTCCCAAGATGGCTTGGGCCTCACTGAGTTTGTGGCGGTTGCCGGTGGCAAAAATGATTTTCATACGTGGTCTGATTGTTGCAGCAAAGTTATGAAAAGATTAAATTTGCAAGTAAAAAGATTAAGAGAATAGGATGAAGAATCGATTTTTGGGATGGACCTTAGGCTTGACCCTGGCATTCTCTGGTGCCGTTTCGCTTTGGGGACAGTCGGCGGCTTTCAAAGCGGGCCAATCGTTGGATTTGCAGGCAGCTATTCTGCGGGCCTTGCAGCAAGAATACGTGGACGAACTCAGTCTGGATTCCCTGGTGATGAAGGGCGTGAATGCGATGTTGTCCAGCCTGGACCCTTATACCATTTATTTGCCGGAAGAAGAGGAGGAGAACATTGAGAAGATGACAACCGGCAACTATGGTGGCGTAGGCGCCATCATTCGGAAAGTTCCGGACGGAGGAGTGATGATTGTAGAACCCTATGACGGTTCTCCGGCCATCAAGGCGGGTTTGCAGCCCGGAGACATCCTCCTGGAAGTGGATGGTGTCTCTACCCTTTCGATGACGGTGAGTGACTGTAGCTCGCGGATGCGGGGACAACCGGGTACAGACCTGGAAATGTTGGTCAGGAAGACCCGCAGCGGTGATACGGTCAAAGTCAAACTGGTCCGTGAGATTGTTCACGTCTCCGGGATGATTTATGCCGGTGTGCTTCGGGACAGCATTGCCTATGTCCAATTGTCAGAATTTACGCGCGGTGGCGCACAAGAGGTCCGTGGAGCCTTGGAAAGAATGCAACAAGACCACGACATCAAACGGGTGGTGTTGGATTTGCGGGGCAACGGAGGTGGCCTCTTGGTGGAAGCCGTTGACTTGGTGTCGTTGTTTGTGCCCCAAGGGACCCACGTGTTGTACACCCAAGGTCGTACACCGGAAACCCGACGTGACTCGTATACGGAAATGGAACCTTGGAACACGGACATTCCCCTCATGGTCCTGATCAACTCGTCTTCGGCTTCCTCTTCGGAGATTGTGGCGGGAGCCTTGCAGGATTTGGATCGGGCGGTCATTGCCGGCAACCGTTCTTATGGAAAAGGTTTGGTGCAGTCCATCCGTGGTTTGGGGTACGATGCCTCGTTGAAACTGACGGTGGGCAAGTATTATACTCCCAGTGGCCGTTGTGTACAGGCCATTGATTACAGTGCCCGTGCCAAGGACGGCTCGTTGCAAAAGACCCCGGATTCCCTCCGCCAGTCGTTCAAGACCCGTTCGGGTCGTCTGGTGTACGACGGGGGTGGCATTACGCCGGATTTGGAGGTGAAGCCCGAATATTACACCCGTCCGCTGATGGCCTTGGTGTACAGCGGTATCTTGGAAGACTATGCCATCCGTTATTATGCGCAACACGAACAAGTGCCGGCCCCGGCAGCTTTGCGGTTGACGGATGCCGAATACGAAGACTTTGTGACCTATGCGGCTGAACAGACCTTTGATCACCGTACCGAAGCGGCGGTGGAAATGGATCGTCTGATTGAGGTGGCCAAAGAAGAAGGTACTTATGAAGCGGGAGCTGCTGCTTTTGATGCCTTGAAACAAGCCTTGGACCAGGACAAAACGACGTATTTGATGAGTCAGAAAAACATCATCAAGTCTTTGTTGGAACGCGAAATCGCCGTGGTGTACTACTTCCAGGCAGGAGGGGCAGAACGCGGCCTGGCCGATGACCGTCAGTTGTTTGAGGCCATCGACCGTTGGGACGAAGTGAAATTGGTCCCGGAGGTTACGCTTCCGTAATCAGGAAAACTTTATCAGAGCGACGCAATTTGCGCGGGAAGGGAATGGAGCAAACCGTTCCCTTTTCTGCTTTTTCTACGGGCTCCAGGGCTACGCGGATTTCCGGAACTGTCAGTTCCTCCACGCCGGTAGTCGGACCGATGATGAGGATTTGGTCGCCAACGGCAATGCTGCCGGTTTCCACCGTGACTTCTGCAACACCGAGGTTGGAGAAGTAGTTGGTGATGCGGCCCACGTAGGTTTTCTTTTGGGTGGCTTTGTTGCCATAGACTTCGGACCATTGTCCCAGACGGGCACCTTGGTAGTAACCGTCCCAGAAGCCCCGGTTGAAGACTTTGGACAGTTCTGTTTTCAGGGATTGGGCCAGTTCAGGGGTGAAGCTGCCATCGACCGTAGCTTGAGCGCCTTTTTTGTAAGCGGCTACGACAGTTTTGACGTATTCGGCGGAGCGGGCCCGGCCTTCAATTTTGAAGACGGAAACCCCAGCTTCGAGAATTTTGTCAATGAATTCAATGGTACACAGGTCTTTGGGAGACATGATGTATTTGTTGTCCACCTCCAGTTTCATGCCGGTTTCCAGGTCGGTGACTTCGTATCCACGGCGGCAGAGTTGGAAGCACGAACCGCGGTTTGCAGAAGCATTGTATTCGTGCAGACTCAAATAACATTTGCCGGAGATGGCCATGCACAAGGCTCCGTGGCAGAACATCTCAATTTCCACGGGTCGGCCAGACGGACCGGTAATGCCTTCGCGGTCAATGGTGTCTTTGATGGCACGGACCTGCTGGAGGTTCAGTTCGCGGGCCAGGACGATGACATCGGCCCATTGCGCGTAGAAACGCAGACTTTCTGCATTGGAAATGGACAACTGGGTGGAAATGTGGACTTCCAACCCAATCTTGCGGGCATAGACGATGGCTGCGGTATCGGAAGCGATGACGGCTGAGACGCCGGCTGCTGCTGCAATGTCCAAGGTTTGGTAGGCTTGTTGCAGGTCTTCGTCGTAGAGCGTGATGTTGAGGGTCAGGTAGGTCTTGACACCGTGTTCCCGGCAGAGGGCTACGATTTTCGGCAGGTCCTCGCGGGTGAAGTTGTTGGCTGAGTGAGAACGCATGTTGAGGTTCTCAATGCCAAAATATACGGAGTCAGCGCCTCCTTGGATGGCCGCCATCAGGCATTCGAAGTTGCCGGCCGGGGCCATGATTTCAAACGTACGTTTCATCGTCTATTTTTCTCTTTTGATGAGGTTTTGTGCAAATTGGTCCAGAAGTTTGATCTGGTCGGTGTTCAGTTCGGCTTCTTGCAGGGCTGCCATCGCAGAATCGTAATAGTGAACAATGGCCTCGCGTGCATTTGTGTGGATGTTCAGTTTCCGGTACATCGCCAGCATGCGTTCGATTTTCTCTGCGGCGTTTGCTTCGCCCAAGGCCATGATTTTTTCAATTTCCTGGCGGTCTTCCGGACTGGCAATCCGGAGGGACTCGATGAGCAACCAGCTTTTTTTGTTGTTGGTGATATCGCCTCCGATGTTTTTGCCGAAGGTTTTCGGATCCCCGAAACTGTCGAGGTAGTCGTCTGTGATTTGGAAGGCCAGTCCCAAGTCATACCCCCAACGGTAGAGTGCATCCGCAGTTTGGGCATCGCAGCCGGCAATCAGGGCTCCCATTTTGGCAGAGCAAGCCAGGAGCACTGCCGTTTTCAAGGCAATCATTTGGGTGTATTCCTCGATGCTGATGATGGGCAGGTCTTCGAAGTTCATGTCGTATTGCTGGCCTTCACAGACTTGGGCGGCCGTGCGGTTGAACAAGGCCAATACTTGGGGCAGGCAGTCTTTCGGAGCAGCGGCCAGGTATTCGTAAGCCTTGATGGACATCACGTCCCCGGAGAGGATGGCGATGTTGTCGCACCATTTTTTGTGCACGGTGAGGTGGCCGCGACGGCGGTCGGCCTTGTCCATGATGTCATCGTGGATCAAGGTGAAGGCATGGAAAATCTCCAGGGCCATGGCCGGACGGAGGATGTGTTCGTCAAACCGGTCTGCAAACAGGTTGTAGCAGGTCAGGCACAACTTCGGACGGATCCGCTTCCCTCCGATGGAGAAGATGTAGTGGATGGGGTCGTACAATTCCTTCGGTTCGTTCCGTAAGTCCACGGTAGCCACGGTCTTTTCGGTCAAAGCGGAGATTTCTGCAAATGTCAGCATGGTTTTCGTTTGGGTTAAAGCGTAAAACTCCGCAAAGTTAGTATAAATTCCGTACTTTTGCGTCCGTGGAAAATGTAAAACAAAGGACGGCCGTTGTCGTCAAACATACGGGTAGTCACTACCTGCTCTCGGAGTTACCTGCCTGGGCTCCGTTCACTGCTGTTGTACGAGGAAAACTGCGGATGCAGGACAGTCGGACCACCAATCCGGTGGCCGTGGGTGACCGGGTTGTGGTGGAAGGAGAAGTCATTCGGGAAGTGTTGCCGCGGACCAATTGTGTGGTGCGCAAGTCCACCAACCTGTCGCGCCAAAGCCATGTCATCGCAGCCAACGTCGATGTGGCCGTACTCGTGGTGACAATCGCCTACCCGGAGACCAAGTGGCCGTTCATCGACCGCTTCCTGGTAACTTGTGAGGCCTACAAGGTTCCGGTCTGCATTGTGTTGAACAAAATTGACTTGTACGGAGAGACCCACCGTCCGTTGGTGGATTATTTCCGGGAAGTGTACGAAGGGGCCGGTTATCCCGTAATGGAAACATCGGCGGAAACAGGGGCCGGTGTGGAGGAATTGCGGGCCTTGTGCCGGGATCGTGTGGCGCTGTTTTCCGGCGTGTCCGGCGTCGGCAAGTCGTCGTTGATCCGGGCTTTGGATCCAAACCTGGATCTGCGTGTGGGTGAGATCTCCTCGGCCCACCTGCAAGGCAAACACACCACGACGTTCTACGAAATGCATCCCATTGCCAGCGGTGGTTTCTTGATTGATACGCCGGGTATTCGTGGATTCGGTTTGGTGGATGTGGACAAAGAAGAAATTTCCACCTACTTCCCGGAGATGCTTCGGGTGATGGACGATTGCCGTTTCAAGCCTTGTACCCATACCCACGACCCGGGTTGTGCCGTCAAAGCGGCTGTGGACGAAGGTCTCATCGCCGGCGAACGGTACGATGCCTACCTGGGAATGTTGGAAGACGAAGAAAAATACCGTTAACCCCTCCTGACGAATCATGAACCGTCGCATTTTGAAACTGGCTGTGCCGAGCATCCTGGCCAATATCACCGTCCCGTTGGTGGGCATGGTGGATTTGGCGGTAGCCGGCCGTTTGGGCAGTGTTGCTGCCATTGGCGCCATTGCGATCGGTTCGATGCTGTTTGACCTGCTGTACTGGAACATGGGCTTTTTGCGCATCGGGACAGGAGGAATCACGGCACAGGCTTATGGCCGCCGTGACTTGCAAGGAACGGTGACCGCCTTTACACAAGGGCTGGCGACGGCCTTGGGTGTGGCCCTCTTCATTTGGTTGATCCAATACTTCTTTGTGGAGGCTGCCTTCTTCTTTTTGGATACTTCTCCAGAGGTTGCCTCGTTGGCCCGCAACTACTTCTATGTTCGGATTTGGGCGGCTCCGGCAACCTTGAGCCTGTATGTCTTTAAGGGTTGGTTCATTGGTATGCAGAATACCGTCAGTCCCATGGCTGTGGACATTACTGTCAATGTGGTCAACCTCGTAGCAAGTTGGGTCCTGGCTTTGTACACCCCGCTCGGCATGGTTGGGGTGGCTTTGGGGACCGTGATTGCCCAATATTCGGGCCTGGCCCTGGCTTCGGGCCTCTTCCTGCGCTATTACCGCAAACTCTTGCGCTATTTTTCCTGGCGGCGGGACGTTCGCCTGCGTGATATGCGGCGTTATTTTGTGTTGAACGGCAACCTCTTCCTGCGTTCGCTGTGTATGCTGGCCGTTTATACCGGCTTTACAGCCCTCTCGGCCCGTTTCGGGGATACCTTGTTGGCCGTAGGATCCATCGTGATGAAACTCCTGATGTTTTATTCTTACTTCTTGGACGGCTTTGCCTATGCCGGGGAAGCTTTGGCCGGGAAGTACATCGGAGCCCGGGACAAAGCTTCTTTGTCGAAGGCGGTCCGTCTGCTGTTTGTGTGGAGTCTGGTCATCGGTATTTTCTCAACCTTCGTTTACGGTTGGGGTGGCCGGGCGATGTTGGGCTGGGTGGCCGACAACGAAGCCGTGGTCCAAGCCGCAGAGCCTTTCTTGATTTGGCTTCTGCTGATGCCTCTGTTGAGTTCCGCTGCATTTATGTGGGACGGAATCTTCATTGGGGCGACCGCAGCCACCGCCATCCGGAACAGCATGGTTTGGTCGGTGGTGGCCTTCTTTGGGGTATTTTTCGCGGTTGAGGGGCTTGTGGGTTCGCAGGCCTTGTTCCTGGCGTATGCGGCACACTTGCTGGCCCGGGCTATTTACCTGACTGCGACGGCCCGACGTGAAATTTTTATTAGGCCTTTTGCATAAAATTTTGTAAGTTTGTCTGTCAACTACGAATTGTATTACAGATGAACAAAGACCTTAAATACTTGCAGTTGCTGGCGAAGAAATTTCCGTCCATTCAGGCCGCCAGTACCGAAATCATCAACTTGGAAGCCATCATGAACCTGCCCAAGGGCACGGAGCACTTTGTAACCGACCTTCACGGGGAGTACGAAGCGTTTCAACACGTGTTGCGAAATGCTTCGGGGGTGATTCGTCGCAAAGTGGACGAAATCTTTGGACACAACATGCGCGAAGCTGAGAAACGGGATTTCTGTACCTTGATTTATTACCCGGCTGAAAAACTGAAACGTGTGAAGCAGCAGGAGAGTGATTTGGAGGGCTGGTACAAAATGACGCTGTTGCGTTTGGTGGAGGTCTGCTCCTATTGTTCTTCCAAATACACCCGATCGAAGGTACAAAAGGCCTTGCCCGAGACATATACCTATATTATTCAGGAGTTGATGTACGAAATTCACGGCGACCGGAACAAACAGGAATACACGGATGCCATCATCAATTCCATCGTACAGACGGGGCGGGCCGACAATTTCATCATTGCAATCTCCAACCTCATCCAACGCCTGACCATTGATTCCCTGCACATCATTGGGGACATCTACGACCGGGGTCCGGGGGCTCACAACATCATGGACACCGTGTGCAATTACCACAACGTGGATATCCAATGGGGAAACCACGACTTGGTGTGGATGGGAGCCGCTTCGGGAAGTGCAGCCTGCATGGCCAACGTTTTGCGGATGAGCCTGCGCTACGCCAACCTGGAGACGTTGGAGGATGGCTACGGCATCAACCTGCTGCCGTTGGCAACGTTTGCTATGGAAGTCTATGAGCACGACCCTTGTACTATTTTCATGCCCAAATCGGTGGAAGATCCGACCATTACCCCCAATCAGATCCGTCTGATTGCCCAGATGCACAAGGCGATTTCGGTCATCCAGTTCAAACTGGAAGGGGAAATCATCCGTCGTCGTCCGGACTTTGAGATGGACGACCGTCTGTTGTTGAACCAGATTGATTACGAAAAAGGAACGATCCGCATCGGTGGCGTTGATTACCCGTTGAAAGACCGTCATTTTCCGACCATTGATCCGACAGATCCTTACCGCCTGACGGCAGCTGAGTCCCTGGTGGTGGACAAACTGATGCACAGCTTTGAGTTGAGTACGAAAATGGAGAAACACATGCGTTGTCTCTACTCCAAAGGGGCGTTGTACCTGGTCCGCAATGGAAACCTTCTGTACCACGGCTCCGTGCCTTTGAACGAAGACGGAACGCTGGCAGAGGTGACCGTAAACGGAAGGAAGTATGCCGGCAAGGCGTTGTTTGACCAGGTGGACCAGCTGGTGCGCATCGCGTACTTTGAAAACAAGGACATGGAGCTGAAGCAATATGCACAGGACTTTGTCTGGTACCTCTGGTGCGGTCCCTATTCTCCTCCGTTTGACAAACGTAAGATGGCGACCTTTGAACGCTACTACCTCGATGCACCCGAACCGAAAAAAGAAGAGAAGGGTTACTACTATACCTTGAAGGGAAAGCGTGAGATTTGTGAAATGATTCTGCACGAATTCGGAATTGATGCAGAGTATGGCCACATCATCAACGGTCACATCCCTGTTAAAACCATCAAGGGAGAAAGTCCGATCAAAGCCGGTGGCAAACTCATGGTGATCGACGGGGGATTCTCAAAAGCTTACCAATCCGAAACCGGTATTGCGGGCTATACCTTGATCTTCAACTCGTACGGTCTGCACTTGGTGCAACACCAACCTTTCATTTCCCGGCAAAAGGCCATCGAGGATGGTTTGGACATCATTTCATCCAACCACGTCGTGGACATGGCAAGCAAACGGATGTACGTCCGGGATACGGATACCGGACGAGAGTTGGCAGAACAGATTTCTGACTTGAAAGAATTGTTGAAAGCTTACCGCGGAGGTTTGATCCGGGAAGAAGCTTAGAAGATTTCAGCAATCATACAGCGAACAGAACCGCCTCCATTTTTCTCGATGTGATCGATTCGGGGAACAATGAGGCGGTGTTCTTTTTGCAACAGGGCCAATTGTTCCGGACGAAGGCTTTGGTAGGCTGTGGCTGAGAGTACCCAACAACGTTCGCCTTGGTCGTTGGTCAGTTCCATCATGTTGCCGGCATAGCAATGTACTTGTTCCAAGGAAATGTCCAGGATCTGGCGACCGCTGCGTTCGAGCGATTCACAGAGGCGTTGTCGTTCTTGCGGATCGCGGATGGAGTCCAGACAGACGATGGCCAGGTCTGTGCCGACCGACATCATGACGTTGGTGTGGTAAATTTGGGTGCCGTTTCCGTCCACCGAAGTGAAGAGGTGGTAGGTGTAACCCAGGCGTTCAGCAAACTCTTGAAGCAGTGTCTCGTGGGTACGCGGTGATCGGCAGGCATAAGCGATGCGGTGAATGCGGTCCAGAACCATACTGCCCGTTCCTTCCAAGAAGCGTCCTTGTTCTTCGCCCGGGGTCAGGTCGATGGTTTGCCGGTAGTTGGCAAAGCCCTCTTGGATGGCTTGGATGAAATGAGGCTTGCGCTCCTGGCGACGGTTGGGGGCAAAGAGCGGGAAGATGACAAAGTTGCCGTCTGCGTGGGTGGTGAACCAGTTGTTCGGGAAGATCGAGTCCGGGGTGTGGGGTTCTGGAGTGTCCTGGGCCACAATCACACGGATGCCGTTGGCACGGAGCAGGTCTACATACGCATTGAATTCGGCCAATGCGTTGTCCTGTGCAATTTGGTTGTCTTCTTGGGTCTGGAACACGTTGTTGCTGGCCGTTTGCGGGTTGAAGCCGAAACGGACCGGCTGTATCATGAAGACGGTAGAGGTTGTCTGTTGGTTCATAATGGTTGTTTTACAATTCTTCAAAGGCTTCGAAAATGATGCGGATGGCTTCGCGCAATTCGGTCTCGTTGATGACCAAGGGCGGTGCAAACCGGATGATGTGACGGTGGGTGGGTTTGGCCAGCAATCCCTTTTCCGCCATCTTCAGGCAGATGTCCCAGGCTTCTTTGCCGTCGTGCGGTTCGGTGACGATGGCGTTGAGCAGGCCTTTACCCCGTACGTATTTGAAGAAGGGAGATTTGATTTTGGCTATTTCTTCCCGGAAGATCTTTCCGAGACGTTCTGCATTTTCGGTCAATTTTTCATCCCGGACCACTTCCAGGGCTGCGACGGCCACGCGGGCTGCCAGGGGGAAGCCACCAAAGGTGGATCCGTGCTCACCCGGTCGGATGGTCAGCATGATGTCGTCGTCCGCCAGGACGGCAGAGACGGGGAGGGTGCCTCCGGACAGGGCTTTGCCCAAGATTACGATGTCCGGACGAACGCCTTCGTGGTCGCAGCAGAGCATACGGCCGGTACGGGCGATGCCCGTTTGTACTTCGTCAGCCACGAACAGGACGTTGTGTTGTTTGCACAAGTCGTAGCAGGCTTTCAGGTAACCGTCGTCCGGAACGAATACGCCCGCTTCCCCTTGGATGGGTTCTGCCAGGAAGGCAGCAACACGGTCTCCGTGGCGTTCAAGTACCTCTTGCAAGGCAGCCGGGTCGTTGTAAGGAATGACCTCGAAGCCCGGCGTGAAGGGTCCGTAGTTGGAGTAGCTGTCAGGATCGGTAGAAATTGAAACGATGGAAATGGTCCGGCCGTGGAAGTTGCCACGGCAAGCCACGATGATGGCTTGGTTTTCCGGAATGCCTTTGCGCACATAACCCCAGCGGCGGGCCAATTTCAGCGCGGTCTCAACGGCTTCGGCACCGGAATTCATCGGAAGCAATTTGTCGTAACCGAAGAAACGGGTGGCAAATTCTTCGTAGGGACCAAGACAGTCGTTGTGGAAAGCGCGCGAGGTCAGGCAGAGGTTTTGCGCTTGGTCGCACAAGGCTTTTACGATTTTGGGGTGGCAGTGACCTTGGTTGACCGCAGAGTAAGCGGACAGAAAGTCGAAGTAACGTTTGCCATCCACATCCCACACATAAATGCCTTGTCCTCTGGATAAGACGACGGGCATCGGGTGGTAGTTGTGCGCTCCATATTGCTCCTCTTGGGCGATGTAGCGTTGTGCATTGGGCGTGATTTCCATAAGCGATTTCTTTTATGACTAGCAAATATAAATAATCTTATGGAATTTGGTTACTTTTGCCCTCGTGAAAGCAAAAAAGAAATTCGAATTCCCGAATACATACGTCATTGTATTCTTCCTGATCGTCTTGGCCGCCGTGGCGACCTGGTTTGTTCCCGGTGGTGAATTTTATAAAACCGAGGAGGGGCTTACGGCCTTTCGTTCAGTCCCTAGCGAGCCACAAACCTGGCAGGTCTTTACGACCTTGTTCGAAGGATTTACCAGCCAGGCTGGAATCATTGTCTTTATCCTGGTCATTGGGGGCGCCTTTTGGATTGTCAACGGTTGCAAGGCGGTTGATGTGGGCATCTTTGCCTTCCTAAATGCATCCAAACGGCTGGAGGCCTATCCGCTGCTTCGGAAGGTCGGTGTCCACAACCTGATTCTGATCTTGATCATGATCTTGTTCAGCCTCTTTGGGGCGGTCTTTGGTATGAGTGAGGAGACCATTGCCTTTGTCGTGGTCCTCGTGCCGTTGGCCATTTCCATGGGGTATGATTCCATTGTGGGTGTGTGTTTGGTTTATGTGGCAGCCCACGTGGGTTTTGCGGGAGCCTTTTTGAATCCTTTTACCATCGGCATTGCGCAAGGCATGGCCGATCTGCCTTTGTTCTCGGGAATGGGCTACCGCCTGGTTTGTTGGGCGGTACTGACGGCCCTGACCATTGCGGTGGTGCTGGTGTATGCGGCCCGCATCAAGCGTCGCCCCGAGTTGTCGCCGATGTATGAGCTGGATGCTTCCTGGCGGAAAGAGCACGGGGATGCCCAAGAAAAGATCCCTTATTTTACCAACCGTTCGGCCTGGGTGTCGTTTGCCTTGGTGTGGGTGGCTTCCTTGGTATTTGCGTTTGCTTATGGTTCGGGATGCGAATTGACCTTTGGTAACAATCCGATTCCGGCCCCCTACCTTTTGTGGGTTCTCTCCGGGCTTTTTGCCTTGGTTTCTGTGGTGGCCCTACGCAAATCGGTCCATTTCTATATTCTGGGCTTGCTCGGCTTTACCATCGTGTACCTGGTGGTCGGTGTTTCGGCCTATGGTTGGTATATCGGAGAGATCTCGGCCCTCTTCTTGGGCTTGGCCTTGGCGGCTGGCGTGGCGGCGGGCTATTCGGCCAACAAAATTGTCCAGGAGTTTCTGGCGGGGGCCAAGGATATCCTTTCGGCGGCTGTCATCGTAGGTTTGGCTGCTGGTATTGTCGGTATCCTGAAACAGGGGATGGTCATTGATACGATGCTGTATGCATTGGCTTCCAGTCTGGGAGAGGCCGGCAAGGTGGCTTCCTTGTCAATGATGTACGGTATTCAGACCCTCATCAACCTCTTCATTACTTCGGCTTCGGCCAAGGCGGCCATCACGATGCCCATCATGGCACCGTTTGCCGATATGATTGACCTGTCCCGTCAGGCGACGGTGTTGGCCTTCCAGTTTGGCGATGGGTTTACCAACATGATTACACCGACTTCCGGTGTGCTGATCGCCGTCCTCGGTCTGGCCCGGATTCCTTATGCGAAATGGGTGAAGTGGGTGTGGAAGTTCATCCTCTTCCTGATTCTGGTTGGTTTTCTGCTCTTGTTGCCGACGATCTTTTTCTCGCTCGAAGGTTTTTAGATTTTTATCATTTTTGGGTCCTTTCGGGACCCTTTTTGTTGGCCGTTCGAACCGCGTACATTCCTGAAATTGATGAAATTCTGAAGGAAATGTTGAAAGTTTGGGAAAAATATGTATCTTTGCAGCCCGTTAATTTTGACGGGGTAGTATAAAGTTAAGAATAACAACTATTTATGCCTACAATTCAACAATTAGTTCGCAAAGGACGCGAGGTGATCGTAGAGAAAAGTAAATCTCGCGCGTTGGATGCTTGTCCTCAAAGACGTGGTGTTTGTGTACGTGTTTACACAACCACTCCGAAGAAACCTAACTCAGCTATGCGTAAAGTAGCTCGTGTTCGGTTAACTAACCAAAAAGAGGTCAACGCATACATTCCCGGCGAAGGACACAACTTGCAAGAACACAGCATCGTATTGGTGCGTGGTGGTCGTGTAAAAGACCTTCCCGGTGTACGTTACCACATCCTTAGAGGCGCATTGGACACCGCAGGCGTAGAAGGACGTACTCAAAGCCGTTCTCTCTATGGTGCGAAGAGACCCAAAAAAACCGCCGCTAAGAAGTAATCAATTCATTATTTAATTATTTAAGTAAGTTTTTACAGAAATGAGAAAATCGAAGCCTAAAAAGAGGATTCTACTTCCTGATCCCAAATTTCACGAAGTGGCTGTGACTCAATTCGTGAACAATCTGATGTTGCAGGGGAAGAAGAGTATCGCGTATGCTATTTTTTACGATGCCATTGACATGGTAGGCGAGAAGATGAAAGATTCTGACAAGGCTCCTCTCGACATTTGGAAGAAAGCACTTGAAAACGTAACCCCCCAAGTTGAGGTGAAAAGCCGTCGCGTGGGTGGTGCAAACTTCCAAGTTCCTACCGAGGTGCGTCCTGAAAGAAAAGTTTCATTGGCAATGAAAAACATGATACTTTTTGCTCGCAAACGTTCTGGTCACTCTATGGCCGAAAAACTCTCGGCGGAAATCATTGCTGCCTACAACAACGAAGGTGCTGCATTCAAGAGAAAAGAAGACATGCACCGTATGGCTGAAGCTAACAAAGCATTTGCACATTTTCGTTTTTAATTAGACAATAAGCAATGGCGAGAGATTTAAAATATACTAGAAATATCGGTATCATGGCGCACATCGATGCCGGTAAGACCACTACCTCTGAACGTATTCTGTTCTACACCGGTAAAACTCATAAACTCGGTGAAGTACACGAAGGTGCTGCTACCATGGACTGGATGGTTCAAGAACAAGAACGTGGTATTACCATTACATCTGCTGCCACTACCGCTTTCTGGAAATACAACGGCAAAGATTACCAAATCAACTTGATCGACACTCCAGGCCACGTTGACTTTACCGTAGAGGTAGAGCGTTCATTGCGTGTATTGGATGGTACTGTTGCTACTTTCTGTGCAGTAGGTCGCGTTCAACCTCAATCAGAAACCGTATGGCGTCAAGCTGACAAATACGGTGTTCCGAAAATCGCTTATGTGAACAAAATGGACCGCGTAGGTGCGGACTTTTTGGCTGTAATCGATGAGATGCGTGAAAAACTCGGTGCAAACGCAGTTCCGCTTTGCTTGCCGATCGGTGCAGAAGACAAGTTTGCTGGTATCGTTGACTTGATTTCCAACCGCGCTATTATCTACAACCAAGACAGCAAAGAGTTGGTTAACTACACTTATGCTGAGGTTCCTGCTGAAATGCAAGCTGACGTAGAAGAATGGAGAGGTAAGTTGGTTGAAGCTGCTGCTGAATACAACGACGAACTCCTCGAAAAATTCTTCGAAGATCCGGATTCTATCACTGAAGAAGAATTGATCGACGCTTTGCGTAAAGCAACCATTGATATGGCGATCGTTCCCGTATGTTGTGGTTCATCTTTCAAGAACAAAGGTGTTCAATTCTTGTTGGACGCTGTAATGCGCTTCTTGCCTTCACCCCTCGATAAAGGTGAAATCAAAGGTACAAACCCGACTACCAACAACGAAGAAACTCGTAAGTTTGATTCTAAAGAGCCGTTCTGCGCATTGGTATTTAAGATTGCAACTGACCCCTTCGTAGGTCGTTTGGCTTTCTTGCGTGCTTACTCTGGACGTTTGGATGCAGGTTCTTACATCCTCAACACCCGTTCCGGTAAGAAAGAACGTGTAGCTCGTTTGTATCAAATGCACTCCAATAAACAAAACCCGATCGAATTTGTAGAAGCTGGTGATATCTGCGCTGCAGTAGGTTTCAAAGAACTCCGCACCGGTGACACCATCTGCGTGGAAACAAACCCGATCGTGCTTGAATCCATGACTTTCCCGGATCCGGTGATCGGCTTGGCTGTTGAACCGAAGACCCAAAAAGACTTGGATAAATTGGGTATTGCGTTGGGCAAATTGGCCGAAGAAGACCCCACCTTCACCGTACGTTCAGACCACGAAACCGGTCAAACCGTTATCAGCGGTATGGGTGAGCTTCACTTGGACATCATCGTTGACCGCCTCCGTCGCGAGTTCGGCGTTGAAATCAACCAAGGTGCTCCGCAAGTTAACTACAAGGAAGCTATCACTTCTACAGTTCAACACCGTGAAGTCTTCAAGAAACAATCCGGTGGTCGCGGTAAATTCGCGGACATCATTGTGGAAATCGGCCCGGCTGATGAAGGCGTTGTTGGTTTGCAATTTGTGGATGAAGTGAAAGGTGGTAACATTCCTCGTGAGTACATTCCTTCTGTTGAAAAAGGTTTCAAATCTGCTATGGCCAATGGTGTTCTCGCAGGTTACGAAGTTACCGCAATGAAGGTTGTCCTCAAAGACGGTTCATTCCACCCTGTCGATTCAGACTCCTTGTCTTTCGAAATCTGTGCTCGTCAAGCATTCCGTCACGCGCTTCCCAAAGCAGCTCCTGTTTTGATGGAACCCATCATGTCTCTCGAAGTGGTTACTCCGGAAGATTACATGGGTGATGTGATCGGTGACTTGAACAAACGCCGCGGACAAATTACCAACATGGACTCCAAAGGCAACGCACGTATCGTGAAAGCAAAAGTTCCGCTTGCAGAACAATTCGGTTATGTAACCATCCTCCGTACCATTACCTCCGGTCGTGCGACCAGTACCATGGAATTCGCACACTATGCTGAACTTCCGTCAAACTTGGCGAAAGAAGTTATCGAGAAATCAGGCAACCGGAAGTTGGATGACATGGATGAATAATTGATTAGTAAAAATTGATAATATGAGCCAAAAAATTAGAATTAAACTGAAATCATACGATCACGCTTTGGTAGACAAGTCTGCTGAAAAGATCGTGAAGACAGTAGAGGCTTCTGGCGCAGTTGTAAAAGGTCCCATTCCGCTTCCGACTGACAAGAAAATCTTTACCGTTAACCGCTCAACTTTCGTTAACAAGAAATCTCGTGAGCAATTCGAACTGAACTCATACCGTCGTTTGCTGGACATCTACAGCTCTACTCCTAACACCGTAGACGCTTTGATGAAATTGGAACTCCCCAGCGGTGTTGACGTGTTGATCAAAGTTTGTTAAGTGTTCTAACTCCATACCCTGTCTTTGACCTCAAAGGCAGGGTTTCGGGCCCATAGCTCAGTTGGTTAGTAGCACCTGACTCATAATCAGGGGGTCACTGGTTCAAGCCCAGTTGGGCCCACCCGAAGCGTGAAAGTCGTATGGCTTTCACGCTTCGTTTTTGTCCGGATTTTCGTGGAGTTTTTGAAAACAATTGTTTAACTTTGCTAGTTGCAAGGAGACCGTTTTTAGAAAACATATAAGAACCTATAAATAAATCAATTATGAACCTAAGAAAAAGATTGCTTTCCGCATTGTTCGGCTTGGCCGTACTGTGCGCATTTTCTGCTTGTCAGAAGAGTGAGGATCCCATTTCTGTCATTGACATCACTACCGATGTAACCGAGGCTACGCTTCCGTTGGAAGGTGGCGAGGTGGTTGTCAATGTGACTTCCAACGTAGATTGGATTGTTGAGATGTATGTCAACAATGCAAACGAAGGAGAAGATGAAGCTTGGATCCGTGAACGCGTAACTGTTTCTCCGGAAGCAGGTACCGCAAACAGTTTGAACCCGGTGCGCATTACCGTAGTTCCCAACGAAGACGGTTATGAACGTGAGTTCGTTGTGAAATTCCGTCCCACCCATGCGGATACTCCGTATGCACCTGTGAAGATTTTCCAAGCAGGTAGCATCAGCCGTACCACCCTCATTTCTATTGCTGAGGCTCGTCAAATGTATCAAGACAGCGGTGAAGACAAACTGACTGTGGCAGAAGCTGTGAAGATCCAAGGTATCGTGGTTTCTTCCCGCGAACCGCAAACTGTCAGCGAAGGTAACTTGATGATTCAAGACGGTACTGATCCGCACAGCGGTATCATCATCTACTCAAAATCCATCTGGGGTATGTGCAACTTCGGTGACTTGGTGGAAGTTGAGTTGAAGGGTGGTGTGTTGGAAACCTACTACGGTTTGACCCAATACAAACCCACCGGTGACGCCCAATTCAAAGTGTTGGAAGAAGGTGCTGCTCCGAGTCCTGAATATGCTGAAATTACCGGTGCTCAATTCATGTCCGGTGATTATGAATCCCAATATGTGAAGATCATCGCTGCTCAGGTTATTGACGCAGACTTGGGTAAGACCATGGGTGAAAGTCCGAAGGTTGAAACCGAAGACAAAAACACCTTCTTGATGTACTCTCGTAGCAATGCTCCCTGGGCAGAAGACGCAGTTCCCCAAGGTGCTGGTCCGCTCATCGGTCTTTGCAGCAGCTACAGCGCCGTATGGCAATTGGTGCCTTCGGTTGCTGAAGGTTTTGCTGGCATGACTGGCGAACGTTTCTCTGGTGCTCCCGTGGTGAAAACCGGTGATGCTGCAGAGGTAACCGGTAGCTCGGCTGTCCTCTCAGGTAGTTATACTTACGCTGGCGAAGAAACCATCGCAGCAGTGGGTATTGCATACAAAGCACAAGGTGCTGAAACCTTCGAATTCGTCGACGCTGCAGAAGTAGCCAACGAATTCTCTGTAACCGTGGAAGGTCTTGAAAACGGTACAACTTATGTGTACTATGCTTATGCTAAGATTGGTGAAGAAGTGTTTGCCGGTTCAGAAAAGAGCTTCTTGGCTTCTGACGAAGTGGTGATCACAACCGTTGCTGAATTGGTTGCTGCATTGCGTGACGGTATGGAAAGTGGCGCTTCATTGGCTTCTTTCGGTACTTTGGAAGCTATTGTGGTTGCGGTGAACGGTGAAGGTGGCAACTACAACAACAAAGCCAGCTTGGTGGATGGCAACGGTGAAGCTTACACCGGTATCGTCTTGTACGATCCTGCTGCTAACGAAATGGTTGTTGGTGACAAGATCCGCCTCAACTTGAGCAACGCAATCTATGAAAACTACAACAACTTGCGTGAAATCAAATGCAACGAAGGTGCAAACTACGAAGTGATCAGCTCAGACAACGAGGTGGTAACTCCGGAAGTGACCATCGCTGAAGCTTTGACCGACGAGTACCAAGCTATGCGCATTACCTTGAAGAACGTGTACAGCGCAGACGAAGCAGGTACAACCTGGTATTCCGGTACTTCCAGTGCTGCCAACGTGAACTTTACAGATGGCGAAAGCTCCATTCAAGTAAGAACTTCAAAATATGCAACCTGGAAAGATGCTGTTATCGCTACTGGAGTGACCGCCAACTTGACAGGTGTTGCAGAGATCTACAAAGAATCGGTACAAATCTACCCGATCAGCGTAGAAGATATCGCTGCCTTCCTTTCTGATGAACCTGTTCCTCCGGTGGTGACCACCCTGGCAGCGGAAGAAGTAACCCACAACTCCGCTTTGTTGAAAGCAACCGTGGCTTACGAAGTTATGGAAGACATCACAGCGGTTGGTTTTGAATACAAAGTGAATTCTGCAGAAGCTTATGAAACCCAAACCGTAGAACCGGTGGCAGAAGCTTTTGAATTGGCTTTGACCGATTTGCAGGAAAGTCAAACTTACGCATTCCGTGCGTTTGCAATCTTGGGAGAAGAAACTTTCTATGGCGAAGAAAAATTCTTCACCTTGGAAGGTGCTCCCGAAGTGACTTTGACGGCTGCTGAATTGAGCGCAATGTTGTTGACCTTGGAAAACGGTGCTTCCTTGGCAGGTTGCGGTACTTATGTAGAAGGTATCGTAGTAGCAAACAATGATGAAGAAAACTTGAACAAAGGTTTGAGTATTACCGACGGTACTGGCGAAGCCAATACGGGTGTATATTTTTACGATGCAGCTTTGAACGATGGTTTTGCTATCGGTGACCGCGTGAAAGTGACCTTGGCCAATGCAAAATTGACCATCTACAACGGTTTGCGTGAAATTACCTGGTCTGCATACAACAACGATATCGAAGTGTTGAGCAGTGGAAACGAATTCGTGACTCCGGTCATCACGGCTGCTGAATTGAACAGCGATGCTTATCAAGGTATGTTGGTAACCCTCGAAGGTATGACCAGCAACAACCCGGAAGGTACCACTTGGGTGTCTGGCGGAAAGACCACCAACACCAAGTTCGTGGATGCAAACGGTGACGAAATCATCGTTCGTACCAGCAGCTATGTGGCTTGGGCAAACGACGTGATCGACAACAATGCAGAAGGTAGCATCACCGGTGTGGCTCAAGTATACAACGGTACTGTACAACTCTTCCCGAACAAGGCAGCGCACATTGCCGACTTCAAGAAAGTACTTTCTATGAGCTTGGATAGCTTCAGCGATTTGACTTCTGAAAGTGTTGTGATCAGCGGTGCTTACGAATATACCGGTGAAGCAACTGTAGCAGAAGTGGGCGTGGCTTACCGTATTACCGGTTCTGCTGATGAGTATGTGAAAGTGGCTGCTGCTGACTTGGCAAACTCATTCGTGGTGGAAGTAACCGGTTTGAGCCCGGAAACTTCTTACGACTTTGTTCCGTACATCGTCCTCGATGGCGAAACTCAATACGGTGCTGTGATGGTGGTTGTAACTCCGCAAGCAGAAGAAATCACCTTGACCGTAGCTGAATTGGTGGCTGCCATGAAAGAAATGGAAAGCGGTGCTTCTTTGGCAACTGTCGGTTCTTATGTAGAAGGTATCGTTGTCGGTACCAATGCAGACGAAAACTTGTACAAAGGTTTGGCAATCGCTGACGGTACGGGTGAAGCCAATACCGGTATCTTCTTGTACAACTCTACTGAACTTCACAACTTCCAATTGGGAGACAAAGTTCGTGTAAGCTTGTTGGCTTCTACCTTCGATGTGTACAACGGTATGCGTCAAGTGAAATTCACTGCATACAACAATGAAGTTGAAGTGTTGAGCAGTGGTAATGCAACCGTAACCCCGGAACTCACCGCAGAACAATTGTTGTCTGACGAATACCAATCCTTGTATGTGAAGGTGATCGACGTGAAAGCAGTTGCTTCGGCTGTGTCTACCACTTGGTCCGGTAACAAGAAATTTACCGATGCCAACGGTGCCAACGAATTTACCGTGACTACTTACAAGACCTCTTCTTGGGCTGAAGAATACATTTCCGATCAAACAGGTTACCTCTACGGTGTTATTTATGGACCGACAACTTTGAAACCGCAAGTACGTGGAGACATCGACGAAGCTTTGTTTGGCGAAGCTCCGGTAGAGGATGAAGGTTCTGTATATGCAAGTAATTTGGAACTTCCGACCGCGGATAATTCGACCGATTGCTACTACAAGGCAACGGTGATTGTAGACGGCGAATCTTTCTCAGGATTGAAGTTGGGAAAATCAGAAAAAGGGGGTTCTTATACTTTCTCTTCTTTGCCGGCAACCGGTAATGTGACCTTGTCTTTCTTCGGAGTGGCATGGAAGAACAAACAATGTGATGTGACTATTACAATTGCTGGTGGTGGAGAAATTGATGGAGCTACTTCGAAAACCATCTCATTGGTTGCAAATGTAGGAGCAACCTCAAACTCGCCCTATACTATTACCTTTGGGGAAAGCGATTTCTATACCCTGAACTTAACGGGAGTGACCGAATCTACAACCTTGACGTTCTCGACCACGGACTCAAAACCTAGAGGAATCTTTACCGGTATCAACGTGAACTAATTCCTTTAGATAGTTCTGATTAACACTAGACGAGGCTCCATTTTTGGAGCCTCGTTTTTTTGTTTTTTGCAATAAACTTTTATTAAATTTGCAGAAACAGCATGTGTAATTTTAATAATCAGAGTGTTATGAGAAAAATTCTTTTGGTGGCGTTATCTCTTTTTCTGATTTCGGCTTGGACCGCTCAGGCTCAATATGGGGTAAAAGTTTCTTATGAGCCGGCAATTTATACAGAGAGCATGAATTTCCCTAAAATCATTCCATCATGCGCTTTTTCTGTCTTTGTTTATTGATGTTTTGTACATCCTGTACGGCTATCTTGGATTTGGATCCTCGGGAGCGGTTTATTGTTGTGCAGGGGGCGCTGATCAATGAGCCGAAACAGACCATTTTGGTAAATTATTCGGCTTATCTGCATGAGGTTGAGATGATGGAAATTAATCATGCTAACGTAGTGGTGGAGGAGTTGAATTTGGATGGGGAGGTGGTTGCTGAGTATGAGTTTGAATCTTGTGGCTCAGGCCAGTATGAGGCATACTTTGAACCGAAGTTTGGTCTTCGGTATAATCTGTCCGTTGAGGTTCCGGGTTATGCAACAGTCTCTGCTTCCACAGTGTATCCAATTCGAGAGAACATTAGAAATTTAACGAAGCAGAATGATAGATATTGGTTTGAATCCAAGAATGCTCCCTTGTATTTGTGGGTATATGGAGTTGAAATGGATTATCGGAAAGATTCTTTTGTTCCAGTCCAATACATTTATGCAAATCCCAAACTAACGGTAGCTGATTATAACGGGCTCGATGTAGAAGTGGAATTTATACAGCATATTGATGTGGATTCTTTTAATGTGTTAGCTATGATTGATGATGTTGGCGAGCCTATACATTGGCGTTATGTCCGGTGTGAATTGGGTACGGAATCAAGACCTCATGTAGAGGGAGGGCGTTGGTGGTATGGTATCAATGTGATTCCCGATTTCGCTCTCCGCGATGACGGCCTTCCGGATCGTTATTCTTACGTGAGCTTTGATTCGGTATCTGCAGAATATGACCGTTATCTGAAAGAGGTAATCTCCTATGATTTGAAGTTGGACCATTTGCCGATATCGGATTTTGCCAGTTTATATGAGCGCCATGAAATTTATACAAATGTACAGAATGGGACGGGGATATTTGGGGCTATTTATCGCCAACGGATGAGTCCATTAGTATATTGCTATTATGAAGAGTATAATCAGTAGAGTGTCTGTTCTATTGTTCGGTTTGCTATTTTTGGCTTTCTCTTGTGAGCAACTACCTCAATTGGATAGTGAAACCGAGCAAGCTAGAAATCCGTTAATAGACTATGTAGAGATTAAGGATATCCGTGATATTCTGGTGGGGATGGTTCTGGAAGGGACCTATGTTTATCCTGGATTAGTGGATACGGCAGTGGTTGTATCCACGGATATCCAGCTAAATTCTTTGCCCGATGGGGGCTGGGAGTGCTTCTTGGTTTTTTTCTTGGATGATGGTTTTCATTCTCCGACCCGCGAAATATTGGAGGCAGATTTGATAAAATTTGAACCAGAGAGAGAGGTGATGGAGATTTGGTGGAATGGATTGGACTATCCTCTATTAACTCTCCAGACCGTAGATGTTTGTGGATTAGGAGGTCGCGAAAAAGGCTTGCAGGCAGATTTTGATTTCTCGCGGATATATAGTATGCTTTTTGGGTCTTTCGTGGATCCAATCAGGAATTTGCCGCAGAGCGTTCTGGTAAGTAAAGAATTGAGTCTTGTGGAGTGGTTGGCGCAAGAGTGGTTAAGCTTTACCTTATTCTCGCCTCAGCTCCCCGCGGGAAACGGGATGGCTATGAGACAAGAATGCCGTATTGAACTTTCATTTTATGAAAATCATAGCCGTCCGGGATTTACTTGCCAAGTTAATTCCTATGTGAGAGATTTTTCACAGATTGGGGCTCCTGCTGAATATTCAAAAACATTTTATTTGCCACATGTGCTTGTCAACGATGAGGAGCAGGAGGTATGGGCCTACGAAACAACGGTTGACAATAAGATTGTTCCTTATATGCGGATCAAGTATTATAAAGACCTTTCTCGCCTGATTCTTTATTGGACTCCGGGTTCTTACTTTAAGAAAAAATATCAGGGATTGGTGGATCTTCCTTTGTGCGAGGAGGAGTTGCAGATTATTTTGTCGCAGAAGGTGCTGGAAAAACTCCCTGATTAATGTTTTCTCTTGTTTTCTTGCTCTTTTTTGATCCTGTTTTTATCTTTGTGGGTTGCGGGATTTTGTCCTGTGTGAATGAAAAAGGAAATTAAATAAGAGCATTATGAGAAGATGTAAATTATTGGCTTTTATGATGATGGCCGTGACCTTGCTGGGTATTGCAAGTTGTATTACGGATCCGGAGTTTAAGCCGGCTGACATTTCTGTTAGCACTACGACGTTGAATTTTTCTGCGGAAGGCGGTTCTGCAACCATTGAGTTGCTCTCTAACCGCGACTGGAAGCTGGAAGTTGTTGGCGAAGAAGTGACCTGGTTGGCGGTAAGCCGAATCTCGGCCGAGGCTTCGGAGGCTTCGCATACCATTACCATTAGTACGCTTCCCTTGGATGGTGTGACTCGTCAGGCTACCTTGAATTTTAGAACCGAGACGGTCTATGCTTCGGTTCGTGTTACCCAAAAGGGCAATGTTTCATCGGCGGTGACCTCGTTCTCAGATGACTTCGCTTCCATTGAAGAGGCCAATGTGGCCTATACCGACAAAGGATGGAGTTTCTACTCGTCCGATCCGAGCGATGTGTATTACGGATGGAGAACCGGTTTGTACAATAGCGACAAATACATCCAGATTGCACCGTATAGTTCTTCGCAGGACCAAGTCGTGGCTTATGCAACGACCCCTTTGTTGAATGTGCGTGATGCGGCGCAAAAGAACCTGTCTTTCCAAGTGGCCCTGTACTACAAAGAAGAGGATGCTTCGAAATTGGAAGTGGTGGCTTCCACCGACTTCGCAGGAGACTATGCGGCGGCTACGTGGACAGTAGTTTACGACGCAACCTTCCCGGCAGGAGCCTCAATGAATAGTTGGAAGACGCACAACGTGAACCTGGAAGAAACCTACGGAGATGTGGCGGAGGTGTATTTTGCATTCCGTTATACCGGTAAGTCCAACACCTATCGTTTGGACAACGTGGTCTTTGGTGATACAGCGGGAACCAACCCCGACAATCCTAATAATCCGGACAATCCTTCTGACATTGGGGACAATTGGAAGAATCCGGCTGTCTCGGCCTTTGGTGATGACTTCCAATCCATTCAAACCGGCTACATTTCGTATGTTTCCGATAACTGGACCTTCTGGTCTTCGGATATGTCGGATATCAACTACCAATTCAAGACCCGCGTCTGGGAAGCTGAAACGGCGGTGGATAAATACTTGGACATTGCCCCCTATGCTTCCTCTCAGGCACAAGTGACTGCATTTGCCATGCTGCCGAAGATGAACGTGGCAGAGTCGGCTCCGAAGGAACTGAAGTTTGATACGGCTTTGTATTACAAGGAAGAGGACCAATCGCAGTTTGAAGTGGTGGTATCTTCGGATTTTGCAGGAGATTTTGAAACAGCAACTTGGACGGTTGTGTACGATGCAACCTATCCGGCAGCTTCGGAAACCAACGTTTGGAAGACCCATACGGTGGACTTTTCGGATTATGCGGCGGCAGACTCATTGTTTGTGGCATTCCGTTATACCGGAAAATCGAATACCTACCGTTTGGACAACGTCATCTTCGGTACCCCCGAGCACATGAATGGCGGAAATGAAGGCAATGGAGATGATCCGGGCAATGACAACCCCAGTGGCGGCGAAGGAAATGGTGTTTACTCCAGCAATCTTGCTTTGCCGACCGCGGATAGTAGTTCTGAGGCGCATTATGCCGTGAAAGTGATTGTGGATGGTGAGGAATATCCGGCCTTGAAACTAGGTAAATCGGAAGCGGGTGGAACCTATACCGTGGGAAATCTGCCGGCAACCGGAGATGTAACCTTGACCTTCTATGGTGTGGCTTGGAAAGGAAAATCCTGTGATTTGACCATTGCGGTCAACAACGGTGGACAAATTGATGGAGGAGCCTCCAAAACCCTTTCGTTGGTTCCGAACCAGGGGGCGGCCCAAAATACTCCGTTTACGATTACTTTTGGGGACAAAGATTTTTATACGTTGAACTTGACCGGTGTTACCGAAAATACAACGTTGACATTCTCTACGCCGAATGCAAAACCTCGTTGTATTCTGACCGGTTTGAACGTGAACTAATCCATGAGACGTTTTCGTTTTTGTGGGCTCGCTGCATGGGCCATGGTCGCCATTTTGCTGCTTCTGAACGCTTGTTCCGAAGAGGGCATTCCCAACCGTATTGTCTTGCAACATGAGACGGTCAGTGCGACCAACTCGGGCCAATTCTTTGCCATTGAATCTTCTGAGCGTTGGGAGATTCAGATGGATTATCCCTATGGGGTAGAGCCTTGGTGTACCATCCGACCCTTGGAGGGTGAGGGTACCCAACGCGACCTGCAGTTGTACCATACCAAGAATACTTCCGATCAGCCGAGGAAGGTTTTGATTCGTGTTGTGTTTGAGACGGAGGTCCTTTCGGTGATTTTTGTTCAGGAGGCTGCGGAAGGAGTGCCTCCGGGTACGGACGATCCGAACGATGATCCGAACGATGATCCGAATGATGACCCGAATGATGACCCGAACAACGACGGCTTGGTGTCCGATCCGGTGCAGGCTTGGATGGAATTGCCGCAAGTGGAGGTGGGAACGATGCAAGCCTTTGTGACGCACCGTTTTGAGTCGAACAATTTTTCTGCACGCAATTACTCCATGCTTTACGATGCCACCAACCGCGTAGCGTTGTGGGTTGCTTATCCCTTGTGCGCGGACTACATGGGCAGTTCGGGCAGGAGTGACGATTGGGGTTTTGATCCCAAGATTCCGAAGCAGTACCAACCGAACCTGTACCGGGGATTCTCGGGTGGCTTTGACCGGGGACACCAACTCCCGTCGGCAGATCGTACTCAGAGCCGATCTTTGAACCGGACAACCTTCTATTTTACCAACATGACACCTCAGCGTGGTGCGTTGAACCAACGGGCTTGGGCGGACCTGGAAGGTCGGGTACGCGGCTATACATCTTCGTGTGATACGTTGTACGTAGTGACCGGTGCGGTATTGGCCGCCGAGGGTGATGCTTCGCGGGAGTACGCAAAGGACAACGATGGAAACGATGTGGCGGTTCCCAAGGCCTATTACAAGGTCCTGTTGAAATACAATGTTGCATCCAACCATTATTCGTCGATTGGCTTCTGGTTTGAACACCGGGAATATGGCAATACGGTCACCATTTCCGAGACCCAGACTGTCCGTGAGATCGAAGAACGTACAGGATTTAACTTTTTTGCCAACTTGCCGGCTTCAGTTGCCGAGGAAGTGGAAACGGAATACAACCCCGGAGCTTGGGGATTTTAAGGAAAGAAGAAGATGAAAATCAATAACAACTTGTTACTGGGCCTGATCTGTCTCTTTGCGGCAGTTTCCTTGTCGGCGCAGGACCGGACCTATACGGTGATGTTCTACAACGTCGAAAACCTCTTTGACGTGTACAACGATCCCAACGTCCGGGATGATGAATTTACGCCCGAAGGCCCGAAGGAGTGGACCGAAACCAAGTATTGGAAGAAAATTGCAAACACCGCGGAGGTGTTGCATGCCATCGCGCAAGCCAACCGTCAGTTCCCGGCCATCATTGGTTTGAGTGAAATTGAAAACCGTTTGGTCTTGGATGATTTGGTTTCCGACGAACGCCTGGCTTCGGCCAACTATCAGATTGTCCACTACGACTCTCCGGAGGCTCGTGGGGTGGATGTGGCGTTGTTGTACCGTCCAGATCTGTTTGAGTACGAATGGAGTGATCCCATCCGAACCCGCATCCCCAGCCGTCCGGATTTCAAGACCCGCGACATTCTAGCCGTTTGTGGTCGTATTGAGGGAGAATTGTTTTGTTTCTTTGTGAACCACTGGTCGTCTCGCCGTGGTGGAGCCCAGTCGTCCGAGTACCTGCGTTGTGGTGGGGCTCAAACTGTGCGGGACTATGCAGACTCTTTGCGCCAGGTCCACCCGGAAATCAAGTTGGTGGTGATGGGCGATATGAACGATGATCCGGTGGACAAGAGTATTCTGGAGGTTCTGGGTGGAGCCGGTGATCCGGAAAACATCCCCGAAGGTGGAATGTTCAACCCGTTCTATGCGTTGTTCCAGGACGGCTATGGCACCTTGGCCTACCAGGATGCCTGGAGTTTGTACGACAACATCGTGGTCAGCGATAACCTGATGAACTTGGATCAGGAAGGAAGTCTGCGCCTGATGCCCGTGAAGTTGCGCCGTCAGACCTACTACGCTTCCATCTTCAAACGTTCGTTCCTGATACAACAAAAAGGGCAGTACAAGAACTATCCTTGGCGGACGTACAGCGGGAATGCTTTTTTAGGCGGGTACAGTGACCACTTGCCTGTTTTCATTACGATTGGAAAAGAAAAATAGTGCCTATGAAACGTATATTTTCGATAAAACTGATTCTGTTGTTGACTTTGTTGGTGCCGACGGCTGTGTGGGCCCAAGAAGGGGGAATCCGCGGTATTGTGATCAACCGCGTCACCAAACAACCCATCGCGGATGCGAAGGTATCGGTGGTGACAACGGCGGGGGAATTCTTCCGTTATACCGATGCGAACGGTGCATTTGAGTTGGTGGGTATTCCTGACGGCATGCAACACGTGCGCGTGGAAGCTGCCTACTTTCAGGATACCGACTTGAACGTCAAGGTAGAAGGTTATGTAAAAGACTTGCATCGTATATCCATGGCACCCGACTTGGGGTCTGTGGGTGTGGACGATGCCTTTGTTGAGTTGGACAGTGAGAACGAAGCCGGCTACGAAGATGTTCCCTCTGTTCTTGCTTCCAGCAAAGATGTCTATGAAAACATCGCCGGCTACAAGTTCAGCGCAGCCCGTTTCTTGAGCCGCGGTTACGAAAGTGGTACCTCGGATGTGTATTTGAACGGCATCCGTTTGAACGATGCGTTGACAGGCTATACCCCGCACTCGTTGTGGAGTGGTCTGAACGAGGCAACTCGTGAAAAAGAAGTGGTGACCGGTATGAGTGCGACCGAATATGGAGTCGGTGGGATCAACGGTGTGACCAACATCAATGCCTATGCATCTTCGGTGAAGAAAGGTTACCGTTTCAGTTTGTTGACCTCCAGTGGCCAATACCGTTTCCGGGCCATGGCTACCTATGCCTCCGGAATGATGGACAACGGTTGGGCCTATGCCTTCTCGGTTTCAACCCGTTTGGGGGGTAACGATTACGTCGAAGGCATCTTTTACAATGCCCTGGCATACTATGCAGGGGTTGAGAAGAAATTTGACGATGCACACAAGCTTTCGTTGACCTTGCTGGGCTCTCCGAGTCAGCGTGGTGCACAAACGGCAGCGACCCAAGAGGTCTATGATTTGTTGGGCAACAACTACTACAACCCGAACTGGGGTTATCAAAATGGCAAAGTACGCAACTCCCGGGTGCGTGATTCGCACGAGCCGTTGTTTGTGTTGAACTACGAATATACGCCGAACCACGATACCAAGTGGGTGCTTGCCCTTTCGTACCGCATGGGTCGCAACGGATACTCCCGTTTGGACTGGTACGATGCAGCCGATCCTCGCCCGGATTACTACCGCAACCTGCCGAGCTACTACGATGAAAACCCGACTTTGGCGGCGTGGGTGAAAGACGGTTGGTTGAGCGATGACAACATCCGCCACATCAATTGGGACCGTTTGTATCAAGTAAACCGCAACAGCGGAGCCCGCTCGAAATACGTTGTGGAAGAATCCCACACCGACCAGGATGACTTCAACTTCAACCTCCAGTACAGCCACCGTTTTGCTGCCTGGTTGAAACTCAATGCTGGTTACAATTACCGTTGGAACCGTACCGAATACTACAAGATCATCAAGGACTTGTTGGGGGGAGAATACTGGATTGACGTGGACCAGTTTGCCGAACGTGATTACGGTTCCGGTGATCAGATTCAAAATGACTTGAACAACCCCGACCGCAAGGTGAAGGTGGGCGACAAATATGGCTATGACTACTATGCCAATGTACGCAACCACCGGGCATGGGTTGTGGCTCAGACCAACGTGGGTGCCTTGGAAGCTACCCTGGCAGGGGAAGCCGGTTACCAGACTTTCTGGCGTGACGGTTTGTACCGCAAGGGCCTTTTCCCGGACAACTCTTATGGTGAGTCAGAAAAATCCAATTTCTTTACCTACACCGCGAAATTGGGATTGAACTACAAATTTGAAGGCAGCAACCGCCTATACGCCAACATCGGTTATGTACAGTCGGCACCTTACTTCCAAGAGTCGTTCCTGTCCCCGAGAACCCGGAACAGCCTGGTACCCCACCTGACGACCGAAAAGACCTTCAGTACAGATTTGAACTATGCCCTGAAGGTGGGTGAGTTTGCCCTGCGTGCGTCGGTGTTCTACACCACCATCCACGACCAGACGGATTTGATCAGTTTCTATGACGACATCCAACGTGCCTACACCAACTTTGCGATGAGTGGCATCGACCAACGCAACGTAGGGATGGAATTGGGAATGAAAGTGCCGTTGTCGTACGGTCTCTCTCTTCAAGGAGCTTTGTCTTACGGCAACTACGTCTATACTTCGACGCCTTACGTGACCCAAACCATTGACAACAGCGAAGCCGTGGTTCTGGAGAATGCAAAGGTGTATTGGGAAGGATACAAAGTACCCAGCACCCCGCAGTTGGCTGCCAACTTGGGATTGAACTACCGTTCGGAACGTTACCTCTTTGCCGGTATCGATGTGAGCTACTTTGATGGTATGTATTTGTCCATGAACCCCCTCCGTCGTACGGACTACGCAAACATCGGTTACGACCTCTCGACTCCTGAAGGTTATGCCCAAATGCGTAAAATGACCGATCAAGAACGTTTGACCCCCGGTTTTGTGGTGAATGCAAACATCGGAAAATCGTGGTACATCCACGGAAAATACAACTTGGGTGTGAGTGTGGACATAAAGAACATCTTGAACAACACCAACTTCCGCACCGGAGGTTTTGAGCAAATGCGTCTGACAGCCAACAAGGATGCTTCGGGCAATATCTTGAATTACACCGCATTTGACTCCAAGTACTTCTACATGTTCGGTACGACCTACATGGTCAATGTTTATTTCAGATTCTAAAACAGGAGGATGCTTATGAAAAGATATGTTACGATGGTTTGTGCAGCCGTGATGATGTTGACGACTGCCTGCCAACAATGGGAAGCCCCGCAGCCGGCAGAACCGGTGGTGATGGAACCCACGATGACCATTTCCGAGTTCAAACGTTTGTACACCGGAACCCCGCTGGAAATCTCCGACGAGAACCTTGTGATTACAGGCATCGTGAACAGCAGCGATGCTTCCGGCAACTTCTACCGTTCTTTCTACATCCAGGATGAGACCGGTGGAATCGAAGTCAAAATCGGGAAAACCGGCCTGTACAATGACTATCCGGAAGGAATGCGTATTTATATCAAACCCAAATACTTGTGCTTGGGAGCTTACGGTGGAATGGTGCAGTTGGGAGGCGTCTCCACCGAAGAACGCTACGAAACCTCTTACATCGATGCCCAGTCCCTCATTGACCGGACGGTTTTCAAAGGAGAGGTGGGAGCCCCCCTTCAGCCTCAAGAAATTGCCACAGCTGCTGAAATCAACGATGCAATTTTGGGAAAATTAGTAACTTTGAAGGGTGCTAAGTATACCGGAGGCGACAATGGCTTGAAGACTTGGGCCGTGGCCGAAGATACCGAAAACGGAATCGAAGCCAACTCGGGCAATCAGAATTTTGATTTGGGTGGCAAAAAGATCGTCGTTCGTAGCAGTGGCTATGCAGATTTTGCTACGCAATCTGTTCCGGAAATCGGAGCGGTCTGCGACCTGACCGGTATCATGACCAAGTACAACTCGACCTACCAACTGGTCCTGATTGACATTACAGGAGTAACAATTTTATAAACAAAAGAGATATGAAGTTTTTTATTGACACAGCCAACCTCGATCAAATTCGTGAGGCGTATGAAATGGGTGTTTTGGATGGTGTAACCACCAACCCTTCCTTGATGGCGAAAGAAGGTATCAAAGGTACCGAAAACCAACACAAACACTATGTGGACATCTGCAACATCGTAAACAGTGATGTAAGTGCAGAAGTGATTGCTACCGATTTCGAAGGTATGGTTCGCGAAGGTGAAGCATTGGCAGCCTTGAACGAACACATCGTTGTGAAACTCCCTTGTACTGCAGACGGTATCAAAGCCGTGAAATACTTTGCAGGCAAAGGTATCCGTACCAACTGTACCTTGGTTTTCTCTGTGGGTCAAGCCTTGTTGGCTGCCAAAGCAGGAGCAACCTACGTCTCTCCGTTTGTGGGCCGTTTGGACGATGTGTGCCACGACGGTGTTGAATTGATTCGCAAGATCGTTGCTATGTACAACTACTACGGTTATACCACCGAAGTGTTGGCTGCTTCCATCCGCCACACCATGCACATCATTGATTGCGTAGAAGCAGGAGCTGATGTGGCTACTTGCCCGCTTTCTGCAATCAAAGGCTTGCTCAACCACCCGCTTACGGATGTGGGATTGAAGAAATTCTTGGAAGATTACAAGAAAGTAAACGGTTAACCGCTTCCTTCAAGGAATAAACAGAGGGGATGACGAAAAGTCTTAAAGACAGATTCGCCATCCCCTTTCTTTTATGCTTTTGTGACCTTGTGAACAAAAAGAGGGTGACTAAATTATACCCAAAATCGAAGTTACTTTTGACGTTTGATAACTCAAAAGATTCGGGACCTACATTTTGTTTTATATTCTATAAAATCGTGATTATTCAATAAATGTAAATCGAAATGTAAACAACTGTGATTGGGTCGCCCCATTTAATTTATCTAATTTTGTACAATTGTAAAAGTGTAAGGCAAAATGAAGTTTAGGAGGTCTTCCTACAGAAAAGTACTGTTGTCGTTTTTAACGTTCCTGCTGTTGTGTTGGAGCTGTTTTGCCGATGAGAATTCCTTTCAACGAGCGAGGCAGTTGCAACAGGATGGCAGATACGATGAGGCGGTGGAGGCATTCAAGCTGTTCTTGATGCGACCTGAGCCTGGGATGAAATTTGTGGGGCAGGAGATCTCCTTGTATGCGGAGGCCTTGATGCAGATGATGAATACGTTTCAGGCCAAGGGAGAGCCGGAAGCGTGTATAACTGCCTTGCAGGAACTCTTCCAGGCATCCCCGCTCCTACAGCGGGAATGTTTGCGGGATTACTATTCTGTGCTCGGCTATGCGTTATCACGAACCGAGAAGATGCAGGAAGCAAGGGAAGTAACGAGGAAGGTATTTACGTTGCCATTGCATCATCCTACTCCCGAGCGATATTTCCGGGATTATGCCTATGCGGCCGCTGTCTTTTACAGCAGTCCTGCGCATCAGGAGGAGGTGATTGAGTGGTGTGAAGAGGCCTTGTTGCAGGCCCAATCTTGCGACAAACGCTCTGGAAAACAATGGGTGACCTCGATGTTGGGGTCCCTCTACAAGCGTAGCGGACGACTCAATAAGGCATTGGATTTGTTTCAGCAGAGCCGCGAAGAGGCCTTGCAGCAAGGTGATGAGTTGGGCGTTCTGAACAGTCTTCACTCACAGATAGATTTGTTCTTGCATTGGGATGTGCCCGAATATGCCAACTTCTGTGCGAACGAAGCCATTCGGGTAGAGGAAGGCATGACAAAGAAGAATCCCATGGTATCAGCGCAGACCTATATCAGCAAGGGCCGGGCCATGTTGCAGTTGGGTGTAATGGATTCGGTTTCTTTCTATGTGCAAAAGGCGCGGAATTTCTGCACTTCCTTGCCGTACAATAGTGGTTCTGTGGATGTAGATCTCCTGCATGGAATGTATTTGGCACAGCAAGGGGGAGATTCTTTGCACTTGGGTATTCATGAACTTCAACAGGTAGTTCACCGAGGAACGGTCCTCAACCGTGCAAAGGCTTATCACCAGTTGGCACAGATTTACTTGAGGAATCACATGGGATATCAGGCAGAAATCATGCTGGACAGCATGAGTTTCTTATTGAACCAATCCTCTACCCAACTGTATATCCATGTAGATTATCAGCCGATTTTGGAGCATTTCTTTAACAGCGGGAACCACCATCAGGTGGAACTTTATACCGGGATGATGCTTCTGGAGCAGAAGTCCTTGAAAGAGAAGAGGCTGAATTTTAATTTGGTGGAAGCGATTGTGGAGCAGCAGACCCGACAGAAGCAACAGGAGTTGCAGATTCTGCAGCTTCAGCGCACCAATCAGCGACTTTGGTTTCTGGTTGTGGCTGCCGCAACGTTTTTCATCCTGGTCTTGATAGTAATTTTCCTTTTCCATCAAAAAAGGCAGCATAAAATCCAGATGAAGCAGGCCGCTGACAAGTTGGCCTTGTTGGCTGAGAAACTCCATCAGTCCAATGTTGAAAAGGATTTGATGTCGAAGGAAATCAACGATATTATGAGGGACAAGGATCGGCGGCAGGAATTGGAGACGTTGACTCCTTCCATTCTTTTGACGCAGGGCGAATCCAAGTTTCGCCAACGCTTTGAACTCTTGTATCCCCTCTTTCTCCCCCGATTGCGGGAGCAGTTGCCGTCCATTACCCGTCGTGAGGAGCTGCTTTCCATGCTCATTGTTCTGAAACAGGATAACAAGGAAATCGCAGAATTGTTGGCCATTGCTCCTCGAAGTGTCTTGATGCTCCGTCACCGGTTCCGCCAAAAATTGGGAATGTCAACGGATCATTCGCTGGAGTATTTTATTGAGACCATTCTGGAGCCCCGCCAACGTTCCGGCGAAGGGGATAAGTAAGAACACATAAAGAAGAACGTTAATTATAGATAATCTTATGAAAAAGTTGATTTTGGTCGGCCTGGTGTTGATCGCGGTCTCTTGTGGAGGCAATCAGAAGCGGAAATCCACCCAAAAAGAACCGGTAAATGTCGGAGTATTGACGGTGACTCCCATGAGCTCCCAGTATTATAATGTGTATGTGGGTCAAGTGAAAGCTTCTGGTACGGCTCTCATTTCAACCAACCATGGTGGTGTCCTGGAGGCCATTCATGTCGGACAAGGCAGCCAAGTGAAGGCTGGTGATGTGCTGGCAGAGGTGACCTCCAAGAATGTGCTCGCTTCCTATGAAATCTCCCATGCAACCCTCAGACAAGCCGAAGACGGTTTTGAACGGGTCAAGAAGGTTCATGAGAGCGGTACTGTAGCGGATGTCAAGATGGTAGAAATCGAGACGCAATTGGCAAAAGCTCGTGCGGCTGCACGATCTTCCGAAGAATCCCTGGAAGAGTGCAAGATCAAGGCTCCTTTCAACGGAACTGTCAGCAAGGTTCTGGTGGAGCGCGGTGTACATGTAAATCCGGGATCGGCCATTTTGAAACTGGTGGATCTGTCCACCATTGAGATTGATATTCCTGTTCCCGAAGGGGAGATTGGACAGATTCGGGTGGGTCAGAAGGCCCTCATCGATGTTCCTGCGTTGGGCCTCGTTGGCATTGAAGCGCAAGTAGCTTCAAAAGGTGTGGTGGCACTCTCTCCTTCCCATACGTATGAATGTATTCTTGTGCCTGAAAAACCGCAGACGGATCTTTTCCCGGGCATGGTTTGTAAGGTAAGACTGTCGAAGGAGTCAGATTCCTTGCGAATCGGCATCCCTGCCTCGGCTGTTGAGATGGATTCCGAAGGTAGATTTGTATGGACCGTCAAAGATGGTATCGTCGAAAAAACCTATGTCACCGTGAATGGTTACCAGGAGCGTGGTATCATCGTCTCAGCTGGCTTGGAGCCGGGTGACAAGGTCATCGTCAAAGGTGGATCCAAAGTCAGCACCGGCATGAAAGTAAATACAGTTGAACAGGCACTCTAATCAGACTTATGAAAAAGGACAGCAACTTTGTCACAAGCGCAATCCAACATAGGAGATTGATCTATTTCCTGATTGCCATTATGGTTGCCTTCGGAATCTACAGTCTGTTTGCAATCAATAAAGATGAATTCCCGACCTTCCAGATCAAGGATGGATTGGTCGTGGGGGTATACCCGGGTGCGAATGCCCAAGAGGTAGAAGAGCAACTTACCAAGCCTTTGGAGGAGATCCTGTTCAAGTTTGCAGAGGTGAATCGTACCACCTATTCTTATACCCAGGATGGGATCTGCTACATATTTGTCAAACTTCAGTGTCCCGCAAGACTGAAGAATGAAGTTTGGTCGAAAATCAAACTCAAACTGAATGCCTCCAGAATTTTCCTGCCCTCCGGTGTTCTGACCGTGCAGGTGATGGATGAGTTCAGTGCCGTTTCTTCTGTTCTGCTTGCCTTGCAGTCCTCGGACAAGAGTTACCGGGAAATGGAAGAGTATGCCAACCAATTGAAGGAAAAACTTTACAACATTCCGGAATTGTCAAATGTCAAGGTGTTGGGTACACAGAAAGAGGAGATCGCAGTGAAGATTGACAACGACCGGCTCTCGGCTTATGGTGTCAACTCCACCATGATGACCTTTGACTACCAGACGGCCGCCATGCAGACCATCAGCGGTAAGTTCAAGTCAGATTATATCAATGCTCCGATTCACATCGAAGGGAAATTGTCCACCGAAGAGGAAATCCGCGATCGGATCGTCTGGTCGGATCCGGAAGGTCACACCCTTCGGTTGAAGGACGTTGCTTCGGTTGAAAGACGATACAAGACTCCGACCTCCTACGTGGAGTACAATGGGAACAAGGCTCTGGTTATGTCCATTGAGATGCGTTCCGGCAACAACATCGTAACCTTTGGTCAGGAGATTGACAAGGTGGTTGAAGAATTTGCCCAAACGCTTCCGGACAGTGTCACCCTTACCAAAATTTCGGACCAGCCGAAGGTGGTCGATACTTCTGTGTGGGCCTTCGTACGGGACCTGGTGATTGCGATGATTGTCGTCATACTGGTTATGTTGATCCTTTTCCCGTTGAAATCCGCATTGATAGCCAGTTCCGGTGTTCCGATTTGTACGGCCATTGCCATTGCCATCATGTACTTGATGGGGATGGACCTGAATACGGTGACCCTTGCGGCATTGATTGTGGTGCTGGGTATGATTGTGGACGACTCTGTCATTACGATGGACGGCTACATGGATAAGATCGGCAAAGGGATGAACCGCCTGGAAGCGGCCAGTTCTAGTATGAAAGAACTGCTGGTTCCGATGTTGCTGTCGACAGCATCCATCAGTGCCATGTTCTTCCCGATGTTGGCTATCATGACAGATTATATGGGGGATTTTGTCAGACTCTTCCCCTGGATTATTACCATTGCGCTGGCCGCATCGCTGGTTTATGCCATTTTTGTGGTTCCTTCTTTGGAGGTCCGATTCATCAAGTCCTCAGACCAGGAGAAGAAATCGAAGTTTGCCATCGTACAGGAGAAGTTCTTTACAGTCTTGCAGAGAGGTTACGAATCCCTTCAGGCAAAATGCTTCCGTTTCCCGTTGGCAACGATTCTTGTCGGAGTCGGTTCGGTTGTTCTGGGTGTTTATCTGTTTACCAAAGTCAACATCCAGATGATGCCCATGGCTGTTCGTGACTGTTTTGCAATTGAAGTTTATCTTGATCCGAATGCTACCCTGAACCAGACCCGTGCTGTGTCGGACTCACTTCAGAAGGTACTCCTGAACGATGAGCGGATTACTTCGGTAACCGCTTTTGTGGGAACCGGAACGCCGAGATTCCATGCGACATACGGTCCGAAGATTCCGGGTGAGTACTTTGCTCAAATGATTGTGAATACGGTTGATCCGAAAGCAACCGATGCCGTCATTGAGGAGTATGAAAAGAAATACGAATACCATTTCCCCGAAGCACAGGTCCGATTCAAGCAGTTGGATTATCAAGGGGTGACCGCTCCTATTATGGTGACGCTTCGAGGAGGCGAACACGAGCAGATGCGTCCTTTTGCGGATTCCATCAAGGCGTTTATGACGGAAAAAATGCACCGAACCTTGAAGTGGGTGCACAGTGACTATGACAAGAGTGTGTCTACGGTATCCGTGGATTTGGATTCTGATGAGGCCTCTCGATTGGGTCTGAACCGCGCACTGTTGTCGTTGTCCATTGCCAAAATCTTGAACGGTCAGACGGTCGCTTCGTATTGGGAAGGTGACAAGAGTATTCCGATTACGTTCTACAACGATGCCATTTCTGAGGACAAGACCTATGAGGAATTGGGCAACCAACTGGTGTCAACGCCGATACCGGGGGTTTATGTTCCCTTGAGGCAGGTAGCGGACGTTACTCCTTCTTGGCAACCGATCGGTCTGGCGCACTCCCACGGGGAACAATCCATCACGGTCTTTGCGGACTTGCAAAGGGGTAACAGCCAACCCAAGTCCATGAAGGAAATCCGGAAGTACATTGACCGTGAGATCAGACCCAACCTTCCGCCCCATGTGACCATCGATTATGAGGGCCTGACTGCCGTAAACCGGATTGTACTTCCGCAAATCAACCTGGTATTGATCTGTGCTGCCCTGATTCTGTTCGGATTCCTATTGTATCACTTCAAGAAGATCATCCTGTCGGTACTCACCATTGTCCTCAGTCTCCTTTGTGTATTTGGAGCCGCTTTCGGTCTTTGGATCTTCGACCTGGACTTCAGCATCACAGCCGTGCTGGGGGTCATCAGTCTGATTGGTATTGTGGTGAGAAACGGTATCCTTATGTACGAGTATGCTGAGACTTTGCGGTTTGAACAAGGATACAGTGTGAAGGATGCCGCTATGGAATCTGGAAAACGCAGAATGCGTCCTATTTTCCTCACGACCTGTACAACCGCCCTCGGTGTGTTGCCTATGATTTTGAGTAAGGATGCTTTGTGGATGCCCATGGGCGTTGTCATTTGTTTTGGATCGTTGCTTTCCATCGTTCTGATTGTGGAAATCATGCCCGTATGTTATTGGCTGATATTCCGGAACGAGAAAAACGACACTTTTATGGAAGAATTGGAAAAATGAGATGCGAGATGAAAAAGATAGTATTGATCTGGATGTTTTTGGCAGCGGCTTTGGCCATGTCTGCGCAGGAAGTTCGCTTGAGTCTGCAGGATTGTATCAACCTGTCAGAGACCAACAATCCCTATATTAAGAATACTCATTTGGACGTATTGGCGGCACAAGCTCAGAAGAAAGAGGTGTTTGCCGAGTACTTCCCTCGTGTGTCATTCCGTGCGTTGGGTTTGTGGTCGCAGGACTATTTTATAGACATCGTACTTGGACCGGAATTGGGTGAGTTGGTGAGATCTTCCGAAGCGGTGGGATTTACCCAGTCTGGGATCCATGCCTCCATCTCCTTGATGCAACCGCTTTATGCAGGTGGAAGAATCCGTACGGGAAACAAACTCGCCAAAGTGGGTATCAAGGCAGCTGAACTCAAACACGAAGTGAATCTTCGGGAAAAACGCGAGGAGATTGAAAAAATGTATTGGGAGATTGTGGCCCTGGAGGAGAAGCGCAGTACTCTCAAGCACCTTGAAGAACTCTTGGATACACTCCACAAGGACGTTCTCAGTGGGATGGATGCCGGTGTTATCACCGAATCGGACCAGATGCTGGTGAAAATGAAGCAGAACGAGCTCAAGAGTGGCAAGATTCAGTTGGAGGGAGGTATCAAACTGCTGAAGATGAATCTCTTCAATACCATTGGAATGGGATACTCATTTGTTGAGGAACTGGCTGATCCGATGAATCCCTACCTGGACGAGATTGTGTTGTCCGACCGGTTGTCCGCGTTGCTTCCGCCGTCTCATTATTACATTCCGGAGGAGGAATTTGCGGCAGGAGTGACGGAGACCGAACTCTTGGATGTCATGGTGGAAGCCAAGAAATTGGAAAAGAAACTGGCATTGGGCGAATACCTTCCGTCCGTCGGTGTCGGAGTCAGCTACGGTTATGCCAATTTTATGAATGATAACTTCAATGCTGTCGGTCTTGCCACCATCAGCATTCCCATTTCCAATTGGGGAAAAGGTTCGCAACGGTTGAAGAGATTGGATTACCAGATTCAAAAGGCAGCCAATGAAAAAGAACACTTGACTTCCCAACTCGTCTTGCAGGCGCGTCAGCTTTGGTTGAACCTCAATGTCGCCTGGGAACAGATGAAGGTTGCCGAGGAGAATGTTGCTCTTGCGCAAAAGACGGTTTACAACCAACTGTCCCAATTCAATGCGGGTCTGGTTCCGTTATCGGACCTGTTGATGAACCAGACCAGTTTGTTTGAAGCAACAGAGAATCTTATCAGTAAGCAGATTGCGTACAGCAATGCCTTGACTGCATACAACGGAAGGAAGGCGGAATAATAGGGGGGACTTGCAGCGAATCAGGGTGTTTTTGCATCTATTGTTTGTTATTGATTCGCTTAATTTATCTTCTATATGAAAAGATTATTTCTTCTCCTGCTGGTGGTTGGATCCATTGTATTGGTACCACCGGTACATGCCCAACAGGCAGTCATGACAGACTACGATCAGGACACCATTACGTATGTCAACAATTCTATGCTGAATGTGCGCAAAGGCCTGCTGTATGCTGGGGGAGGAATCATGGTATCTGGGCTTGCTTCCTCGGCATTCAATGGGATTGCCTTGTCACCCTTTGTTGCGGACGTAGATGGTGAGAGTCTGGGATCCCTGCCAGGCCTTTTTTCTCTGCCATTGATTATGGCTCCGGCTGCCTATGCGCTTCTCTTTGGTGGGTGTGCCGCTTTGATCGGTTCTTTGTTTCCGTCCGACAATCCTCGGTACAATGGTAGCAACTATTACTTGGGGGATCGGAGTGGTTTTACGGTCATGGTGGATGCGATTCCATTCATAATGACATCGATCAATGTGACTGCCGGTTATCATTTTAATGAGCACTTCTATTTGGGAGGTGGTATCGGAACTTATCTTCCATTGTTGACTGCGGAGCGCTTTCATCTTGCGCCGCTCGTGGATTTCCGTTATTCCCTTACCGATGAGCGGGTCACTCCTTACGTAGGTTTGAATGCGGGAGCCTTGGTAATCACCGAGACCCAGGAATTGCCTGCGGAAACTTATCCGACGGCGGCTTTGTTATTGGGTGCCCGTATTCGCAGCAACAGTCCCAAAGGCGGTGACTGGTGGGTTGGCGGGTCGGCGGATTTCCTGATGTTTCCCAGTCGGATATTCGGCATTAGCTGGTTGGGCGTTCGCGCGGCTTATTCGTTTTAGACTCCTGGCAGCAATTGCTTTAGCTCATCCAGATAAACTGTCGTTATATCCATACAAATACGAAAGAAGGCGACTGAATAAGTCGCCTTTTTCGTATGGAATAAGTCCGTCGGATTAGTATTTGATATCCGGAACTTTCAAGGTTTCAGCTGCGTCTTTTGCTACGGCTTCTTTCCACTTTTCGCTGTATCCGGGTTGGTCCGGGAAAGCAGGGATGCGGTGGGTGTGACCATTGCCCAAGAAAGCACCGTCTTCGCCTTGTTTCTTCACGTTGCCGTCGATGTATTTCACAAGGAGGTAGCGATCCAGTTCTCTCCAGGTGTTCATCATGTCGTTCGCACGGTCGGTAGAGTATTGGGTCAAGAAAGCGCGAACGTCACCACCGTGTTGTTGGATGTACAGGGCTTGTTCGTCAATCTTCGGAAGTTCAGCTTCGCAACCCAATTCATGGGCGGTCGCAGCAGCTTGTACCACGGGAGCTACGCGGTCGTACATCAGGTATGCAAAATGGGTGACGCGGTTGAAGAGCCAGAAGGCCGCAGTTTCGGAGTATTCAAGCATGTTGCCGTTGCCTACGCGTACGCATTCGGGAACTTCGGTGATGGAGGTGTAGATCGGAGTCAGGCAGGAAGTGGCTGCATCATCCACTCCGAACCAAAGGACGCCACCGATTTCATCCGGCAACCAAGGGCGGGCTTGGCAGAGAATCCAGAATCCGGTTTGTTGAGTAGCAATGGCACGTTCGTTTACATAGGTTTCACCTTCGTAGGTAAAGTTCATCGGTCTCCAGCGGTAGGGGTTTTTATGTCCACCGGCTCCGATGTCTTGGGTCATGTCCATCGGGGTGTTTTCGTAGTGGTCGCGCATCACGTCCGCCACTTCTTTCATGGAAACCTTTTCGGCGGGTTTGATGTACAAGGGCATTTTGTTTTTAACGTTGTACCCCATGGCATAGTCCAAGTATTCTTCTGCTTTTTTGTCGCCGATCATTCCTTTGCCCAAGATGTTGAAGGCGGACCATACGCGGGCCTCGCAGCCACGTAAAGCACTGAAGTCTGCCGGTGCATAGGCTTCGGTAAAGCTGAAATCTTCGTCTTTGCCGTCAAAGTAACCCATTTCACGGGCAAATGAAATCACGTCTTTGGAGTACAACCAGTTTTCTTTGTCTTTCAACGGGAATTTGTGGATGCGGGCGTGGTTGGCGTGAGCGGAGATGTATCCGTCCGGAATACGGGCAGCTACCCATACCGCACCTTTGTTTACGTTTTTGCCCTTGACGATTTTGGAGCCTTTACCGATCATTTCAAGGATCCATACTTCGTCTTTGTCTGCAATGGAGAAGCTTTCTCCAGAAGAAGCATAACCGTATTCGGCAACCAGTTCGGTCATGACTTGGATGGCCTCACGAGCGGTCTTGGCACGTTGCAAGGTGATGTAGATGAGGGAACCGTAATCAACGATACCGTTCGGGTCCACCAATTCTTCACGACCGCCCCAGGTGGTCTCGGTGATCATCAATTGGTGTTCGTTCATGTTTCCGACGGTTTGGTAGGTACGTTCCACTTGCGGGATTTGACCGAGGTAACGGCCTGAGTCCCATTCGTAGATGTCCAGCATGGTGCCGCGGGCAAAAACCATGGCCGGTTTGTAATACAATTCTCCGTAGAGCTGGTGAGAGTCAGCAGAGTAGGTGACCATCACGGAGCCGTCTTTGGAAGCTCCTTTGGTAACCAGCACGTTGCTGCATGCGTCGAGGGGCTGTGCTCCGAAGAGGGCCGCTACGAGGCAAAATGCGGAAAAAATAAATTTTCTCATAAATACGATTGATTATTTGTAATTTTGTCAATAAAATTATCGCTATATCTACACAAAGATAGCAACTATTTTTCAACAACCTAACGAATAAAACACGGAACCGATGAAACAACGACTCTTGTATCTGCTCTGTCTGATGGCCGTTTTTGCCTTGAAGGCGGCCCCTTTGTGTGCCCAACAGCAACAACCCAAGGCTCCGCCGTCTCCGGCAGAATTTGCGGAGCAGGAAGTGGCCCGTCTGGAAAAGTTGTTGAAGTTGGATGAGATCCAATCGTTTTATGTGGATTCCATTCTGCAGCACGATATGCAGGCAATGATGGATGAAATCCAGGAAATGCAACGTGCCGGAATGCAAGAAGCCAGCAGTTTCCGCATTGTGCAGGATCGCTGGCGGAATCAAATCGAAGCCGCATATCAAAAGGTCTTCACCCCTGAACAATGGGACCGCTACTTGTTGCATTCCGGTCAGAAGAAGGACCGGAAAAAGGCCCGCGAAGAACGTCGCCGCAAACGGAACGAGTAGTTTGCTGCTTACAACGGTAGGAACATCGGTTTTCGGTCTTGGTAATACACCGAGTATCGGAAACCGAATTCTTTTGCCAAGGCAGCATATTCGTCGAAGCGGATACCGATGTGTTCTAACTTGTGGGCATCGGATCCAAAACTCAAGGCTTCACCACCCAGTTCCCGGAAACGTCGGAAGATGTGCGGATCCGGATGGGGAGTTCCGTCCGGCTTGATGTGGTAGGTCTTGGTGTTCAATTCCAAAGTTCGTCCGTGTTGGATCAGGAGTTGGAAGATGGCATCGAAGAGGTCCGGAAAATCGGCGTAGCACATGGATTCCGGATACGGGGCATAACGGGCAATGTAGTCGAAATGGCCGAGGATGTCGAAGGTCTTCATCTGCCGGATGCAGTTGTAGATGGTTTCCAGGTAGCGTCCATAGGCCCGTTTGGCATCTTTTCCGATGTAGTAACCGCCGTGGTAGGGGTCCTCCTGGTCCACAAAGTGAACGGAGGCAATGATTTGGTCAAACGTATGCCGGTCCAACAGCCCGTGGATTTTGTCGAAGGAGGCCGGTTGCATGCCGACTTCGATGCCGGTTAGGACCGTGATATCCGTTTTGTAGCGTTCCGCAATATCCCGTACGGCCGCCTGTTGTTCGGCCGGATCAAATTCAAAGGCGATGATGCCTTCGGGAACATCAAAATCATAGTGCTCCGTGAAGACAATGCCGTGCAATCCGGCTTCCCGAGTGTATTGCAAGGCGGCATTGATGTCCATTTTGCTGTCCGACGAGAACAGGGAGTGGGTATGGGTATCAACGAGTTTCATGGTTTGTGGGGCTAAGGTCGGTTACCATCCTTGGATGCGCCATTCTTTTTCGGCATTGCGGGTCAGGAGCATTTGTCCGTCGGCGTGGTGCAGGGAATCCAGACGGAGGCAGAAGTCGATGCAGACGGTGTCCCGTCCGTGTTCGGTGACCTGCAACAAGGAGGGTTGGATGCCGGCTGCTTGTCGGCGCATTTCTTCTTGGATTTCTTGCGGGAGGGTATTCAGTTCTTCTTGGCTGTCGGTCAGGAAGGCAGCCGCTTCCGGTTGGCAATATTGGGCAGCGGCTTCGTAGTCGCAGGTCAAGTATGCCCGGAGGAAATTCTCTGCAACGGTTTCAGGGGTTTGACGGGAACTTTTGCAGGCAGTCAGTCCGCCAGCCAGGAGTAAAAAGGCAACCAGGAGTTTGTTGATTTTCATGATGATAAGGGGTTAGTCCAACCGTACCACCGTGATGCCGGAACCACCGTGCTCGATGTGTTCGTCGGCAAAGGAGCGTACGCCCGGAGTTATTTTCAAGTATTTTCTAATTTCTTCTTTCAAAATGCCGTTTCCTTTTCCGTGTAGGATGCGGACTTCGTTGACGCCGACCATGATGGCATCGTCAATGAAGCGGGTGACGGTCGGGATGGCCTCATCCAGCCGTTGTCCCCGGATATCGATGTTCGGGGTGAAGTTTAACCGGCGTTCCGACAGGGAGGAGGTGTTGTACGTGCTCTTGGGCGGTGTGACCGTACGCACAGTTTGGCGGTATTCGTTGGCCGAGATCAATTCCACTTTGTTGACCTGGGTCCGGGTGGTGAGTTGGCCAATGTTGATGGAGAGGTTCTTGCCGGAAATCTGTACCACTTCTCCGACCATGTTGGTGCCGGTGATGCGGACCTTGCTGCCGATGCCCAAGGTGCGGCTTTCTGCAACAGGGGCCGGTTGGCTGCTTTCTTCCTGCCGTTCTTGTTCCCGCTGGGCCTTGCGTTGGGCTTTGCGTTCCTTTTGGGCAAGGATCTTTTCAATCTTGCGCTGGATGAGTTGTTCCGCTTCGGAGGAGTCGGGTTGGGCAAGGGTCTCGCTGAATTCGTTCAGGTTCTTGCGGGCTAGACGGGTTTGTTCCTTCTCGGCCTGGGCCTCTTTGATTTCCCGGATGGTGCCTTCGATTTTTTTGTTGGCATCGTCCAGGAGCTGTTTCGCTTCAGCACGGGCCTGATCCAGGATGTCCTTGCGTAGGCGTTGGATGTCGTCCAATTCCTTTTGGTATTTGTCGGTGATGGACTCCAGGGTCTTGTCCGTGTGGCGGATGCGTACCAGTTTTTCTTCGAGCTGGCGTTTGCTGCGGGCAATGCGGCGCAGGTTGCGTTCGATGTTTACGAACTCGTTGCCGGCGCGTTCTTCGGCCCCGTGAACAATGAACTCGGGCAAACCGATTTTGCGGGCAAGCTCAAAAGCGAAGGAGTTGCCCGGCAGACCGATTTCCAGACGGAAGAGCGGTGCAATTTTTTGGGTATCGAATTGCATAGCTCCGTTGAGGACCCCGTTGCTGTTGCCGGCGTACAACTTCAGGTTGGTGTAGTGGGTGGTGATGACCCCGTACGTACCGCGCGATTCCAGGGTGTGGAGGATTTCTTCGGCGATGGCTCCCCCAGCCGCCGGTTCGGTACCGGAACCGAATTCGTCGATGAGGACCAGGCTGTGTTCGCTGGCCTCCTCGAGGATGTCTTTCATGTTCGTCAAATGCGAACTATAGGTACTTAAGTCGTTTTCAATGGACTGGTTGTCCCCGATATCCACAAAGATTTTATCGAAGATGGGGAATTCCGAGGTTTCGGAAGCGGTCACGGCGAAGCCCCATTGCAGCATGTATTGGAGCAGGCCGACCGTTTTCAAACACACTGACTTTCCTCCGGCATTGGGTCCGGAGATCAGCAGGATGTGTTTTTGAGGGTCCAGGTGCAGGTCCAAGGGGACCACTTCCTTGCCTTCTTTTTTCAGGGTTTGTTCCAAGATGGGGTGGCGGGCCCGTTGGAGTTTGAGCTCGCCGCTTTCAGAAAGGATGGGTTTGCCGGCTTGCAGGAAGCAGGCAACGCTGCCCTTGGCTCGGATGAAATCGATTTCCCCGAGGTATTCGGCCGAAGCAATCAAGGTGTCCAGTTCGGGGCGGATCCGGTCGGAGAAGGCCAGGAGGATGCGTTGTATTTCCCGTTGTTCGGCGAAATGCAGTTCCTTTACCTGGTTGTTCAGTTCTACAATTTCCATCGGCTCGATGAAGGCTGTTTTTCCGGTAGCCGATTCATCAAAGACATAGCCGGGAATTTTTTTCTTGTTTCCGGCAGGGACGGGGATGAGTACCCGGCCTTCACGGACGGAGATGGACACATCGCTGTCCACCAAACCGGCTTCTTGGGCGTTGCGGAGGATGTTCTGGATGCGTCGGGAGATGGTGCCTTCCTTTTCACGCAGGGAGCGGCGGATCTGCAGCAGTTCCGGTGAGGCATTGTCTCGGACTTCGCCAAAACGGTCCACAATGCGGTCAATTTCCATCAGGATTTCCGGGAAGGCATCGACACCGTGGGAAAAGGCTTTCAACCGGGGGTATTGGACCTCGCTGCACCGTTCAAAAAATGAGGTGAGACGACGCAGGGTGTTGAGTACCTCTTTGAGCCGGTTCAAGGATTCCAGGTCGATGCAGGTTGCCGGAGTACGCAGGGGTACCAGAAAATCCAGGCAATCCAGGTAGCCGGAGTCCGGGAACGAACTCTCAAACATCAGGATGAGGCGCATCTCATCGGTCAGTTCCAGTCGCTCCCGGATGATGGAGGCCTCGGTACTGACTTCTTCGTTGGCCACGCGGTCGGCGGCATAGCGCGTTTGGCAACGATTGGAGATCCACGTACGGATCTTGTCGAAGCCGATTTTTTGTTCCCGTTGTCTGAATGAGTAGCTCATAAATCGATGTCGTGTTCTGAACCCACAAAGATAGCGAATTGTCCGGATTCTTTATTTTTTTGCTACCTTCGCAAGCAGTTTTACGAAGTATCAAGATGATTTACTTGATTTTGTTGTTGGTGGCCTATTGCATGGGCTCGATTTGCAGTGCCGTTCTTCTCTCTCGGATTTTCTACGGCATTGACATCCGGAATTACGGCAGTCGCAATCCCGGAGCCAACAACGTGCAACGTGTCCTGGGCTGGAAGATGGGGGTTGCTGTTTTTCTGTTTGATGCACTGAAGGGCATTGGAGCGGTAGGCCTGGTTTATTTTACGCCCATTCCCGAAGGAACCGAGTGGTTTGAGGGGTTCAGCATTCTGTTGGGACTGTCAGCGGTTCTGGGACATATTTTTCCCGTGTTTTTTGGATTCAATGGAGGGAAAGGAGTGGCAACCATTGTTGGGATTTTGACCATGTTGCATCCTTGGACAGCCCTGATCTGCATGCTGGTCTTTTTTCTGTTCTGTTGGTGGACCCGTTATATTTCTTTGAGTGTTCTCTTGGCGGTGACGTTTTATCCGGTTTTTATCAATGTTCTTTTTGAGGCGATTCTCGGTCATCCCGAGACCTTGACAATCCAGTTGTTCAGCATCGTCATTGCCTTGGTGCTGTGGTTGACGCATTTGAGCAACCTGAAACGTCTGATTCAGGGAAAAGAACAGAAATTTTCGTTCAAAAAGCCGGTAGAACCGCTTATTTCTTATAAGAATTCTCGATAGCCAGTTTCAGTTCGCTCATGCTACCCATGGTGCGGATGCTACCTCCGGAAACGAAGGAGATGTTGCCGGTTTCTTCGGAGACCACAATGGCATCGGCGTCGGTTTCGGCCGAGATGCTGGCTGCGGCCCGGTGGCGCATACCGTATTGCGGGGGCAGGTTTGGGTTCTCTGCGATGGGCAGGGTACAACGTGCAGCAATGATGCGTTCCGTGCTGATGATCATCGCCCCGTCGTGCAACGGGGAATTTTTGAAGAAGATGTTTTGAATCAGCCGGCGGTTCAGGAGGGCGTCGATGCGGTCACCTGTTTCGATGATGAAGTCCAACGACGATTTGTGGGAGAGGACGATCAGCGCTCCGGTGCGGGTTTCCGACATCCGGCTGCAGGCCTGTGCAATTTCTTCCATGATGCTGCTGTTCATTTCTTCCTCTTTGCCGCCACCCAGTAGCAGACGGGAAAGTTTTCCGGCCTTGGAATTGGCAATGTACTGACTACCCAAATGCACCAGAAACCGTCGGATCTCTTGTTGGAAGATGACAACCAGGGCTATGACCCCGACCCCGAGGACCTGACCGAGGATGGCCGAAAGCAGGTTCATGTTGAACGATTTGACCAAGAACCAGAATAGGTACAGGAAAATGATTCCAAAGAAGATGTTGATGGCGTTGGTGCCACGAATCAACTTGAAGAGTTGGTAAATCAGGTAAGTTACCAACAGGATATCGATGATATCAATGATTTTGAGGTCGATGAAGTCAAACATAATGCACGTTTGCGCAAATTTACATTTTTTTCAGAACAACGGCAAAATGGTATTTACGATCCCCAAGAGAGGAACCAGGAAGAACTCCAGCCGATGACGCCGAAGTGGGTCCAGGTGTTTTGGACAACGTCGCAGGCAGATTCCAGTTCCGCAAAGAGTTTGAGTTTGAAATTTTCACCCGTAATCAGGTGCAAACCGATACCGGTAGTCAGGTGCAGACCCACACCGGTAGTCAGATGCAGACCGGAGCCAGAAGTCAAGCTCGGGCTTTCGAGGGCAATTAGACTGGAATCTTCGTGGGGAGAATTCCAATAGCAGCCGGCCAGCAGGTAGGGTTGAAGTTTCCATCGTTCGGCGAGGTGGAGTCGGTAGAATCCTCCGGCAGAGGCGGTGTACCAAGGCTGTTGCAGACCCTGTTGGTTCGTCATCGTACTGGTGGAGATACGGGCGGATAGACCCAGGTTCGGATGGAGGGCAACGTCGGTGGCGATGGCGGCCAGGGCGGCAGTCCGTTGGGACGCGCTGCTTCTTTGGGAGAGTCGGTATTTTTGTCCAAAAACCAGGCCGGCTTCGATCGATTTTGTGGAATTGGGGGGGGTAATTGTTTCAAAACCAGTATTGTCCTCCGTTATCGGGAACATCAGTTCGGTGAGGTAGTAGCCCAGATGGACAGAGCCGATGCCGATGGCCGCTCCAGTCATTACATCCGAGAGCCAGTGACGGTTGTTGAGGATGCGGGAAACCCCGGTGATGGCCGCAGCGGTGTATCCCCCAATGCTGTACCAGGGGCTGAGGTGTCCGTACTCCTTGTGGAGCAGGGTGGCGGTCAGGAAGGCTGTTGCTGTGTGGCCGGAGGGGAATGAATTGTACCGGCTACCATCGGGACGCAGGCGTCCGACCGTGTATTTGATGCCATTCACCGCGATGGCCATGATTCCAGCCGAGCACGCATCTGCCACGAGCATCGGGACCCAAGGGGTTTGCCCTTCCACGCCGCAAGCCTTCAATCCAAGCATCAAGGCAGCTGGTGCATATTGCAGGTAATCATCGTACTTGTAATGGAAATTCGGGACTGCACTGTTGCGCAGGTCCAGGATGTTGTGGTCCAGGCCTCCTATTCGAACTCCTGTTGAGGTACTGGCAAAAACACCGGCGTGGACGCCTGTTTGTGTGGCTGTTTGTGTGGCTGGCTGGCTGGCGGTTAGTGTTGCTGTCTGTGTTGCTGCCCGTCTGGCTGTTTGTGTGACCGTGACGGTGCTTGTGAATGTGTGGGGAAGTCTGGCTTGTCCCTTTGTGGTGGGACTGAGCGCCAGGCCGAGACCGAATACGGCAATCAAGCTAACGAACAGGGAGTATCTTGACATGAGTCTATGCAGGTTTTACGGGTTCTAAAGTTTTGTAAAGGTATGCAAATGATGCTAAATAGCAATACAAATGCAATAAGTGCAGCTATCTGTCCACCGAATCCTCGCTTATTGCGGATACCTGCCCTGAATTCCATCGCCTATCCACGAAATCGGCTGATTCTGTGGATACCGGCTGTGATTTTCGTATTCTGTCCACCGAATCGGTGCTTATTGTGGATAGCTGTCCTGAATTCCATCGCCTATCCATGAAATCGGCTGTTTCTATGGATACCGGCTGTGATTTTCGTATTCTATCCACCGAATCGGTGCTTTTTGTGGATACTTATCCTGAATTCCATCGCCTATCCACGAAATCGGCTGTTTCTATGGATACCGGCTGTGATTTTCGTGTTCTGTCCACCGAATCGGCGCTTATTGTGGATAGCTGTCCTGAATTCCATCGCCTATCCACGAAATCGGCTGTTTCTATGGATACCGGCTGTGATTTTCGTATTCTATCCGCCGAATCGGCGCTTATTGTGGATAGCTGTCCTGAATTCCATCGCCTGTCCACGAAATCGCCTGTTTCTATGGATACCGGCTGTGATTTTCGTGTTCTGTCCACCGAATCGGTGCTTTTTGTGGATACTCATCCTGAATTCCGTCGCCTATCCACGAAATCGGCTGATTCTGTGGACTGGCGACGCTATACCTCGCCCACAAAACCCAAGGTGGCGACGCTGATGCGGACGGAGGAGGGAAGGGAGGAATGCAACGCCTCGGAACAAGCCTCTAATGTTGCGCCTGAAGTAAGTACGTCATCCACTAGGAGCAGGTGCGGGCGGTACGGACCGCTACCGGGCGCGCGATTCGGCTCTGTCAGCAGGTCCGGGGGGATGTGGCGGTGTTGGACTTTGAAGGAGCCGGAGACATTTTCCCATTTGTGTTGGGGATCAACTTTGGTTTGCGTGCGGGTGTAGCGTTTGCGGCGGAGCAGGTGGGGATAGACGGGTAGGTTCAGCACATCGCTCAGTCCGAGCGCAATCCATTCGGCTTGGTTGTAGCCCCGTTGTCTGCGTTTGCGGGGGTGGAGGGGCACGGGAACAATACCGGTCCATCCGGCTTCGCCCTGGTGGGCCAAGAGGTAAGAACCCAACCGTCGTCCGGCTAGCCGGGCCAGTTGCTGGCCGCCACCGTATTTGATTCGGTAGATGAGTTTGGGGTAGTCGTTGCTGTTATTAAAATAGAACAACGAATAGACGGCCTGGAGGTAGGTTCGCGCCCATAGCCGTTTTTCGGCGGGGTTGTTTCTCCAGTCCCAAAAATGAGTCAGGGGCATGTCGCGGTCGCAAAGTAGGCACCAGCCGTCTTCGTCGGCCAGGAGTCGTCGTCCGCAAACCGGGCAGGTTCTCGGAAAGAGTGTTTCCCAAAAGCAGGTCCATTCATCCTTCAAACGCAGCACGAACCGCATGGCTTTTCCCGCTTTCGGGTCCTGCGAGGCATTTTTTGCTGCGTTTTTGGAATTGTCAATTCTCATGATGATCAAACAATGGGGCAGCGGGTAAAACTGGGGGCAGGGAATAAAAAAACGGCCATGAAGGTCATGGCCGTTGTATCAGGTTTCGGGAGGGTTCCGATGCACCGTTTGGGGGATTAGAAGAAAGCTTTTTTGAGTTCTTCTACGGCATCGAGTTTTTCCCATCCGAAGAATTGTACGGTCTCAGTTACCTCCTTGCCGTTGCGAACCAGGGTTACGGGTTGGGTGTAAGGAGTGCGGCCAAAGTGACCGTAGCTGGCAGTGGGTTGGAAAATCGGGTTCTTCAAACCGAAGCGTTCCACAATTTTCGCGGGGCGAAGGTCGAACAAACCGCGGATGATGTCTGCGATTTCTCCGTCCGTTTTGTCAACAAAAGCTGTGCCGTTGGTGTTGATGTACAAACTTACGGGTTCTGCTACGCCGATGGCATAAGCCACTTGTACGAGGACTTCGCGGGCAATGCCGGCAGCAACCATGTTTTTGGCAATGTGGCGGGCAGCGTAGGCAGCCGAGCGGTCCACTTTGCTGGAGTCTTTGCCGGAGAAGGCACCACCGCCGTGAGCACCTCGTCCACCGTAGGTATCAACGATGATTTTACGGCCGGTCAGACCGGTGTCGCCGTGGGGACCTCCGATCACGAATTTGCCGGTGGGGTTCACCAACAGCCGATAGTCTGCATCGAACAAGGCTGCGGTTTGTTCAGAAAGTTTGGCTTTCAGACGCGGCAGGAGGATGGTTTCTACGTCGTGACGGATTTGTTGTTGCATAGCTTCATCGGTGTCGAACTCATCGTGTTGGGTAGAGACAACGATGGTGTGGATGCGCAACGGTTGGTGATTGTCGTCGTACTCGATGGTGATTTGGGATTTTGCATCCGGACGCAAGTAGGTCATTTCTTGACCGGCTTTGCGGATTTCTGCCAACTCTTCCAAGGTTCTGTGGGCCAAAACCAAAGGCAGGGGCATGAATTCCGGTGTGTCGGAGCAGGCATAACCGAACATCATACCTTGGTCACCGGCACCTTGCTCTTCAATTTTTTCGTTGACTACACCCCGGTTGATGTCCGGAGATTGTTCGTGCACTGCTGACAGGATTCCGCAAGATTTTGCGTCGAACATATATTCTGCTTTGGTGTAGCCAATTTTTTCGATGACGTTGCGTGCGATTTGTTGGATGTCCACGTACGCTTCTGCGCGAACTTCTCCACCTACAACGACCAGACCGGTGCTGACAAAGGTTTCGCAAGCGACTTTGGCATCGGGGTCTTGACGCAGAAAGTCATCCAGGATGGCATCCGAAATTTGGTCCGCTACTTTGTCGGGATGTCCTTCGGATACGGATTCAGATGAAAATAAATAAGCCATAGTAATTCGTAGGGTTTTAAAAATAAAAAAATCTCTTTCTTGAGGAAGAGATTTGACGATGTTGAACACGGGCTAAAATACCTTTTAGCATTTTTTTGTGTGGTTGCAAGCGAGTCAAATCCGTCCACATTTCTAAAATTCGGGCGCAAAGATAATACATTCTTCCAAATTGCAATAAATTTAATACCTTTGCCGGTCAGATAACGAACCAATCAACTAATACATTTATGAAACATTTTTTTAAAGCTTTGTGCCTGACCGTAGTGGCACTTTTGTCCGCTACAGCGATGTTCGCTCAGGTAACCACCTCTTCCATGAGTGGTAAGGTGGTAGATGCTTCTGGAGTAGCTGTTGTAGGAGCAACCGTAGTTGCTACCCACATGCCCTCCGGAACTCAGTACTACGCACTTGCCGATGAAGGCGGGTTGTTTCGTATCCTGAACATTCGTCCCGGTGGACCTTACACCGTGTCGATCCAAATGTTGGGTTACAACACACTCGAACAAACCGGTATCAGTGTTGCATTGTCTGACAACTATGTCTTGAATGCTACATTGACTGAAGAATCCATGACTTTGGATGCTGCCGTGGTGGTCGTAGAAGGTAAAAACTCCAACATGCGTTCTGACCGTTCTGGCGCGATGACCAACTTGGACGTGAACCAACTTTCTTCATTGCCCGTATTGAGCCGCAGCGTTTCTGACGTGGTGAAATTGACTCCTCAGTCTTATGACTCAGGTAGCGGTCCTCAAATCGGGGGTGGTACCTACCGTCAAAACTTCTTCACCATCGACGGTGCAGCTGCGAACAACGCCTTCGGTATAGGTGAAAGTATGCCCGTAGGTGGTAGCGTAATTTCTATGGACGCTATCGAACAAATCTCTGTGAGCGTTACTCCTTTCGACGTTCGTCAAAGTGGTTTCTTGGGTGGTTCCATGGCTGCAGTTACCCGTTCAGGTAGCAACCAATTCGAAGCATCGGCCTACACCTATTTCTACAACCAGGATTTCCGTGGAAAACGCGTGGGTGAACACGAACTTTCTATCAGCGACGAAACCAACTTGATTTATGGTGCCCGCATCGGTGGTCCCATCATCAAAAACAAGTTGTTCTTCTTTGCTAACTTTGAAATGGAAAGCAACGTGACCCCGGGTCCGAGCCGTGTAGCAGCAACTGCTGAAAATCCCTACACCTCTGGTAACGATGGTATCGCTCGTCCGAGCGCTTCTGTGATGGATGCGTTGTCCAATTTGTTGAAAACCCAATACGGATACAACCCGGGTCTCTACCAAGGTTATGCATCCGAAACTCCGGGTTGGAAACTCTTGGCTCGTTTGGACTGGAACATCAGCAACAACCACAAGTTCAACATCCGTTATAGCAACACCAAATCAAAATACGTTTCTGCTCCCTCTACTTCAACCTCAGGTTTGGGTGACCGTGGATTTACCAGCAAGAACCGTACTGCGATGTCCGCGATCTATTTCCAAAATGCACGTTACTACCAAGAACAAAACTTCTCATCCATTGCAGCTGAGTTGAACTCACGTTTCTTGGACGGTCGTTTGAACAACATGTTGCGTGCAACCTATTCACACCAATACGAACCCCGTAGTACAGAGGGTGGTTTCTTCCCCTTCGTGGACGTGGTTGTAGAAGGTGATATCTACACCTCTTTCGGTACAGAATTGTTCTCTTACGGTAACTTGCGTGATGTGACTACCTTCAACGTAACTGACGAAGTTTCTTTCTCAACAGGTATCCACAACCTCTTTGCCGGTGTTCAATTTGAATCCAACGAAACCAAAAACGGTTTCCAACGTTTCGGTGCAGGTTACTATACCTTCTTGTTTGATTCTGAATCAGATTTGATGAATGCAATCAACAACAACACCATTTTCGACAATCCTCACCAATTTGCAATTACCCACTCGTTGGAAGATCCCAACAGCCAATCTTATCCTCGCTTTACCTTCAACCAATTGTCTTTCTACTTGCAAGACGAAATGGCGATCAGCGACCGTTTCAAATTGACTGCTGGTTTGCGTTTGGAATTGCCGATGTATCCGGATTTGTCATACAACTACAGCCAACAAGTGGCCAATGCAACCTTTGCTGATTACAAAGGCAATGGTGGTAAATACGATACCCGTCAATTGCCCTCTACCAAAGTGATGTTGTCTCCTCGCGTAGGTTTCAACTGGGACATCACCGGTGACCGTACTTACGTATTGCGCGGGGGTACCGGTTTGTTTACCGGCCGTCTGCCTTTCGTGTGGATCGTGGCACAAGCGGGTGACGCAGGTGTGATCCAAACCACTTACACTGCTGTAAACGGTGAAAAAGACAAAGTATTGCCTGGCTTTACTACCGACCGCAGAGAAATGATCGAACAAGTATACGATCCCAACGCATCTGCTTTGTCTATCAGCTCCATCACTTTGATGGCTGACGATTTGCGCATGCCGCAAACCTGGAAGAGTTCTTTGGCTTTGGACGTTCGTTTGCCGGGTGACGTGATGGCAAGTATCGAAGGTATCTACAACTACGACATCGATCCTGTAACCATTACCAACATTGGTTTGACCGATCCGATTTCTTCCAACATCAACAACTACGCCGATAACCGTATGGTATGGGGTGGTAAATATGACAGCAAAATTTCCAACGCTTACTTGTTGCACAATACCGACAAAAACGGTCACTACTACTCTGTAACTGCCAAACTCGAAAAGAACAACTGGCATGGTTTCAGCGGTATGGTTGCTTATACATACAGTGACGCACGCAGCTTGAGCGATGGTTTCGGTGACCAAGTTTACTCAGCTTGGAACAGCGCTAACACCGTAAACGGTCAAAACTACGTTGATTTGGGTTACGCTAGCTACGTAATGCCTCACCGTTTGATCGCTTCTTTGGGTTACAAAGTAAACTACGGTAAACACTTCGCTACTTCTGTGAACTTGTTGTATGACGGCGGTCCGAGAGGTCGTGCTTCTTACACCTACACTGCCAACGTAGTAGGTGACGGTGGTGCTTACAACTTGATTTACGTTCCGAAGACCAAAGACGAATTGCAATTTGCAGATTACGAATACACTGACGCTGACAAAAACAAAGTGATCTACACTGCAGAACAACAACGTGAAGACTTCTGGAACTACGTTGAACAAGACGACTACTTGAGAACTCGCAAAGGTCAATACGCAGAACGTAACGGTCTTGTATTCCCTTGGGTTCACCAATTCGACTTGCGCATCACCCAAGACTTCTACTTGCAAATGAAGAACGGTCAACGCAACACCCTCCAAGTGGGCTTGGACGTTCGCAACTTGGGCGCTTTGTTGAATCCCAACTGGGGTCAATTCGTAACCATGAACCGCAGTGCAATCTTGAAAGTTGCTAAGAACAGCTGGTCACAAGGTGGCGATAGCCAAGCAAGTGCACCCGTTTACAACTTCCAAAGAAACGGTACTGAAGTATTGAAGAGCACCTTCACTCCTTCTATCGGAACCGGTTCAACTTACTTGCTCCAATTGAGCGTACGTTACATCTTCCAATAGAGCGTAGGTCTTTTGACCGAACCCGTTTTATCGAGAGCGTGATTCAGATTTGAGTCACGCTCTTTCTTTTTATTTACGAAGAATTGACTATCTTTGTAAAATTTTGTGCAGTAGATGGATGATGGTGGCGAAAAGGACGACGGTAGAGGTAGGAAAAGAGGGCGAGCAATGTGCTTTGGAATACTTATTGCTGCGGGGATTTCGGTTACAAACGCGCAACTGGCGGTACCGAAAATGGGAGTTGGACCTGGTCATGGAAGATGACCGTTGCATTCGCATTGTGGAGGTCCGTACCCGGAAAGAACCGGCAGTCGTGTTGCCACAAGACACGGTTTCCAAATCCAAGCAAGATTGTCTGCAGAAGGCGGCAGCTGCCTATGTGAGGCGCTTCGCGGTTCAGAAGGAGGTGGTCTTTGATGTCGTCTCTGTGCTGATTCGGGAGGATGGAACGATGTCGGTGACGTATTTCCCTGAAGCATTTTATCCTTTCGTATGGATTAGATAGAAAAAATTTGAGATATGAATTCGAACAAGTATTGTGTGATCATGGCCGGTGGGGTCGGTAGTCGTTTTTGGCCAATCAGCCGCAACGGAAGACCGAAGCAATTTCTGGACATCTTGGGGGTCGGTCGGACTTTCTTGCAACAGACCTATGACCGTTTCGTCCAAGTCGTTCCCGCAGAGAACATCCTGGTGGTAACCTCGGAGTCCTATCGCGACCTCGTGGCAGAGCAGTTGCCCGAATTGAAGCCGGAAAACATTCTGTGCGAACCGTTCCGTCGCAACACTGCTCCTTGTATCGCGTATGCCGTGTACAAGTTGTGGAAGAAGAATCCCGATGCAACCCTGGTGGTGGCACCGTCGGACCATTACATCACCAACGAACCCTTGTTCATTGATACCATCCGCAATGCAATGGCATACGCGGAAACCAACGACAAGTTGTTGACCTTGGGGATTGAGCCGACCCGTCCGGAAACCGGATACGGTTATATCCAGGCTAGCGTTCGCAACTTCCAAAGTGTGGGAGGCAACCTCTTCCATGCGGTCAAGACGTTTACCGAGAAACCCGACCGGGCCTTGGCTGAAGTCTTTATCAAGAGTGGGGAGTTTTTGTGGAACTCGGGGATCTTTATTTGGAACCTGCGTACCATCCGAGCAGAACTCGAGCGTTGGTTGCCGGCTGTGACCGATTTGTTTGCCCGAGGCATGGATGTGTACGATACCCCTGATGAACAACGTTACATCCAACAGGCTTACGCGGACTGTACCAGTATTTCCATTGACTACGGGGTGATGGAAAAGACCCAGTCGGCCTGGGTGCTCAAAGCCGGCTTCGGCTGGTCAGACCTGGGAACCTGGGAGTCCTTGTACATCCATGCACAAAAGGATGCCAACCAGAACCTGATCCATTGTGACGAACTGATGATGGACAAAATGAAAGGTTCAATCATTTACTCGACAGAACCCGGTAAGCTGGTGGCCGTAAAAGGATTGGAGGACTACATGATTATCAACACCGACGATGTCCTGATGATCTGTCCCCGAGACGAGGTCCGTTTCAAAAATATGTTGACCGATTTGGCTGTCAACGAAAAAGGTAAATTCCAATAGCAAATAAAAATTAAACGATATGAATCAACAACCCTTGAAGATTAACATCCAGTCAGAAATCGGGAAACTCAACGCTGTTTTGTTGCACTCTCCCGGTGCCGAGGTGGAAAACATGACCCCTCGCAATGCGCAACGTGCGTTGTACAGCGATATTCTGAACCTTTCCATTGCACAGCGTGAGTACGAACAATTGTACGGAGTGTTGGGCAAAGTGGCTCAAATCTACGACGTAAAGACCTTGTTGCAAAAGGTTTTGGACAACCCGCAAGAGCGTGCCGCTTTGATTGGAAAAATTTGTGTAAGCGAAGAGGTGACCGATTATTACGAAGCATTGATGGCGATGAATTCCAAAGACCTCGCCCGTGTTCTCATCGAAGGTCTGCCCGCCCGCATCAATACCCTGACGGCTTATTTGCAAAACGAATACTACGCTTTGGCGCCGTTGTACAACTTCTACTTTACCCGAGATTCTTCCGTAACCATCGGCAACAGTGCTCTGATCTGCCGCATGGCGAACAAAGTGCGTATGCGTGAGTCCTTGATTATGGAAGCGATCTACAAGGGCAGTGGTATGTTTGAGTGTGATATCATCAACTCCCACGAGTTTCAGCCCAACAGCCGTGACATTTTTATGGAAGGTGGTGACATCCTCATTGCTCGCGAAGACATCCTCTTGATCGGAAACGGTGTCCGCACCAGCACCCAAGGCATCGACTTGTTGGTGGAACGCATGTGTCGCAGCAATTTCGAAGGCAAGCGTCACGTCATTGTGCAGCAATTGCCGGCGACCCCCGAATCTTTCATTCACCTGGATATGGTATTCACGTTGTTGGATAAGGATAAATGCATGGTCTTCGAACCCCTCATCCTTGGAGACAACCAATACCAAACCGTACACATGACCATTGACAACGGCAAAGTGACAAAGATCAAATCCGTAGCCAACATCCCGTCTGTCTTGCGTCGTTTGGGTATGGACCTCGAACCCATCGTTTGCGGTGGACAAGCCGACGACTGGGATCAAGAACGCGAACAATGGCACAGTGGTGCAAACTTCTTTGCCTTTGCACCCGGCAAAGTATTGTCGTATGCACGGAACATCCATACATTGAACGAATTGGCCAACAAAGGATTTGAAATCATCCCGGCTTGGGATGTGATCAACGGCAAGGCTGATATCACTGGGGACAAGCTCTGTGTTGTAACCATCGACGGTTCTGAATTGCCCCGCGGCGGTGGTGGGGCCCGTTGCATGACCATGCCCTTGTCGCGAAATGCGGTAGAATGGTAACAACATACCAAGAAAAAACGTACCTTTGCAGACCATAATAATTGGAGAGAAGATGAACGCTAAGATTGAACAATTGTTGGAAGAGATTGCTGGCTTGAAGGCGCAGAAGGCTCAGGATTTGGAAGAAATTCGTACCCGTTTGTTGGGTAAGAAAGGGGATATCACCCGTTTGTTTGAAGATTTTCGCACTGTTTCACCGGAACAAAAACGTGAATTCGGTCAAAAGTTGAATGCCCTCAAACAGGCCGCTTCCCAAAAGATCGAAGAACTGCGTGCGGCCTTGGAAGAAACTGCCGGAGCAACTTCCTCTTCGTTTGATCCGACCAAACCCGGTGATGTGCAAGAATTGGGAACCCGTCACCCCATTTCCATCACCCGTGAAGAAATCATCTCCATCTTCAAGAAATTCGGTTATGCTTTGGCCGAAGGACCGGAAATCGAAGATGACTGGCACGTATTCGGCGCCTTGAACTTCCCGCCCGAACACCCCGCCCGTGATATGCAAGATACCTTCTTCGTTTCTCCCGGTGGTGAAAACCCGATTTTGCTCCGCACCCACACCAGTTCGGTTCAAGTGCGTGCGATGGAGAAAATGCCGGTGCCGATCCGCATCGTTTGTCCGGGTCGTGTGTTCCGTAACGAAGCCATCTCGGCTCGTGCTCACTGTATCTTCCACCAAGTAGAAGGTTTGTATATTGATAAGGGAGTTTCGTTTGCAGATATGAAGCAAGCCATCCTCTTGTTTGCCAAAGAAATGTTTGGAGAGCAAACCCAAATCCGGATGCGTCCTTCGTACTTCCCCTTCACCGAACCGAGTGCGGAAGTGGACGTGAGCTGCAACATCTGTGGTGGTAAAGGCTGCAACATCTGTAAGGGAACCGGTTGGTTGGAAATCATGGGTTGCGGTATGGTCGATCCCAATGTGTTGGAAGCTTGTGGCATTGATAGCAAAGAATACAGCGGATTTGCATTCGGTATGGGTGTGGAACGCATCGCAATGTTGAAATGGCAAGTAAAAGACTTGCGTCATTATTTTGAAAATGACGTGCGTTTCTTGCGGGAATTTGAGACTTCCATGTAGTTTTTTGGCCCCAAACGCACTTTTTTCAAAAATTTTTCAAAAAAAGTGCGAAAAAATTTGGAGAGTCAAAAATTATATCTACCTTTGTAATCCCAACGCGGAAATAGCTCAGTTGGTAGAGCATAACCTTGCCAAGGTTAGGGTCGCGAGTTCGAGCCTCGTTTTCCGCTCCAAGGAAGAGAGATGAGTAATCATCTCTTTTTCTTTTGAAAATACAACCAGACGTGGTTTTCTATATATGCAGTCGTTTTCCATCGGAGACGACTTTTTTGTTTTTACGAACCAGCACCTTCTTTTGTAAAAGTTTTTGTACATTTGCGAAATTAACAGCAAATTCAAAACGCTTAAATTAAATATCATTATGGAACTCCCTTTTGCAGAATCGTACAAGATTAAAATGGTAGAACCGCTTCGCAAATCAACCCGTGCAGAACGCGAAGAATGGATCAAAAATGCACATTACAACCTCTTCGGTTTGAAATCCAACCAAGTTTACATTGACTGTATTACCGACTCTGGTACTGGCGCAATGAGCGACCGTCAATGGGCTGCGATGATGATGGGTGACGAAAGCTACGCAGGTGCTTCTTCTTTCTTCCACCTCAAAGAAACCATTACCCGCATCACTGGTTTTGAACACATCATCCCGACTCACCAAGGCCGTGCTGCTGAAAACGTATTGTTCAGCTACTTGGTAAATGCAGGTGATATCGTTCCCGGTAACTCTCACTTCGATACAACCAAAGGTCACATCGAAGGTCGTGCTGCTTTTGCAGTAGACTGCACCATCGATGAAGCAAAAGATACCCAATTGGAATTGCCCTTCAAAGGTAATGTGGACCTCAAAAAATTGGAAAAAGTATTGGCAGAACAAGGTGAAAAAGTTCCTTTCATCATTGTAACCATTACCAACAACACCGCTGGTGGTCAACCCGTATCTATGGAAAACCTCCGTGGCGTACGCGAATTGGCTGACAAATACAACAAACGTGTCGTATTTGACTCTGCTCGTTTCGTAGAAAATGCATACTTCATCAAAACCCGTGAAGCCGGTTACGCAGACAAGACCATCAAAGAAATCTGCCGCGAAATGTTCTCTTACGCAGATGGTATGACCATGTCTTCAAAGAAAGACGGTTTGGTGAACATGGGTGGTTTCATTGCAACTCGCCACGAAGAATGGTATGAAGGTGCAAAAGGATTCTGTATCCGTTACGAAGGTTTCTTGACCTACGGTGGTATGAACGGTCGTGATATGGATGCATTGGCAGTTGGTTTGGATGAAAATACCGAACTGGACACCATTGAAACCCGTATCAAACAAGTTCAATACTTGGCTGCCCGTTTGGATGAATTTGGAATTCCTTACCAACGTCCGGTAGGTGGTCACGCTTTGTTCGTGGACGCTTCTTTGGTTTTGACCAACGTTCCGAAAGAAGAATTCCCGGCTCAAACTTTGGCAATCGAATTGTACAAAGAAGCAGGTGTTCGCGGTTGCGAAATCGGTTACATCTTGGCTGACCGTGATCCGGTAACCCGTGAAAACCGTTTCGGTGGTTTGGACTTGTTGCGTTTGTGCATCGCACGTCGTACCTACACCAACAACCACATGGACGTGATTGCAGTAGCTTTGAAAAACGTATTCGACCGTCGTAACGAAATCAAACACGGATACAAGATTGTTTGGGAAGCTCCCTTGCTCCGTCACTTCACCGTGAAATTGGCTCCCGTAGAAGAATAGTCTTTTACAGGAATCATCATAGAAGGGCCCGACCGCGAGGATCGGGTCCTTTTTGTATAAACACCTCTGAAAGACAGGATTGAGGGTTGGTCGGCCTGTTTACTGTGATCGTGAAGCAGAGGATGTCAATTGATGCCATCCACTGCTTGAATGGTTCCGCCTTCTTTGATGGGATAGACTGGATAATACGGAATATCCCTTCCAGTGTAGCGCAGTTCTCTTTTTGAGGCCCCCCTGCCGTCTGAACTGTAAGGGGGTGGACAATTTGTCCCCACCCTTTGGATAGCTCTGACATGAACCCCGAAAGTTGGACAAAAAACTTTTGGGTTTTGTTTTTGTGCTCCGGACGGGAACATCAACTAATTTTTCGTATCTTTGAAAAGTTCTTAACTTTTAAACCACGATGCTATGAAAAAGAGATTCTATTCAAAAGGCGCAAAAATTCATTTTTACACCTGCTTTATTGCTCTAGTGGTAACCATAGGGATACTTTTGGTAAATTGGATCGTCAACGATAACAGTGTCCCTAGTAATCCGCATATAGTCAAGCTTGAAAAATCAGCGACATTGCGAGGAAGAGTTGATAATGAGGATTTTGAAGTCAATGTAAAGAAGGGAAGTGAGATCAAGATTCTGGGTGTCAGAAAGGGAACTATGTTGATTCCTGAACAAGTTTGGGTGGAGCTTGAAGATGGTTCGAGAGGTTATATCTATTGTACTGATTTTGACCTTGAATACACAGCTTTGGTCAAAGATGAGAAAGCGCCTGTTCCTGTCAAGGTAAAGGGTTTTGAGAAAGATAAAATGGTGTGCGAGCTCGAGGATGGAACTGTTAAGAATTTATATTGTGATGATGTTATTCCTCAGTGGCCCGATTCCTGGAAATTTGAGTATTTGAGTACCGGTTCTTATAGCTCGTACATGTCTAGAGAAAAATTCGAGCGAAAGTATATCGGATCAACGTTGGAGCAGAACGATAGGAGAATGGTTCCTGCACGTTATGTTGTCAAAAAAGGCAATCTGACATATGCGTTCTATCCTATGTATATTCTTAATACGACCGATGGGATGAGGTATACTCCTACCGTCGTGTATGATGAGTCGGGTGAGGCTACGTCTTACATTAACGAGGATTCCAAGAAGAGAGCCAAGTTCTTTTTGAAGATAATGCCATTGGTGGGTGCTACGGTAGATAATCCTTTCTGTCACAGTCTCATTCAGGGCTCTATGTATGAGTCGTTGCCTGCAACGAAGAACAATCCTACGATTGCGAAAAAAATCTTGGGCCTCTTGGTTACTCTGATTTATCTGGTGTTTGTTGCCATCTGGTTGTATGTTACTCCGATGATTCCTGTTTTTCTGATAGGTGCGCTGATGCATTATCCAAAGGTGTTGTATGTTTTTAGCAATAAGGCTTTGTCTGTATTGATGCTTGTACTTACTGTGGTTTGTGCTTATTTGTGGGGCGTCCTGCTTTTGGGATGGGGTATTATGTGGTTGTTCTTACTTCCTCTTCCGTTTGTTGCGTTGTTCTTCTACGGTTTTGCAAGTGCTCCGTTGGCTTCGTACATTCCCAGTGGAAGATGTCCCCAGTGTCGCCATATCGAATCAGTGCAATTTGTGGATTCTGTTTATGACCATGAATATAAGCAGTGGAGTCAGGAGAAAGAATTTGCCAAGACATTAAGTTCGAAGACCAATCGTTGGCAGACCTGGACGCAAGTTACCAGAACCTATTCGGATGGAAGTAAAAAAAGTTGGAAGGAGAATGTGCAGGATCATCAATCCACTACAGAGACAAACCTCTATAATGATTACAACGTTCTTTACAATGTAACGGTGTATAAAAATAACTATACATGCTGTGTTTGTGGCCAACATGAGCACAATATGTCGAACAAGTACACGGAACTTGAAAGAAAGTACCTGGGTTCTCACACGGAGACTCACACGTATTAATAAGACATATTCGAAAATAAAACAAAGCCTGATAAAAGCATTGCTTGTTATCAGGCTTTCTTGTAATTAGACAATTTATGGAAATTGTCCGGGGTGCTCCGGACGGGAATCGAACCCGTACGGGCATTGCTGCCCACAGGATTTTAAGTCCTGCGTGTCTACCTATTCCACCACCAGAGCGCCAAAAAGGTTCGCAAAGTTAGGGAATATTCGTGGAAATGCAAAAAATCAGTACTTTTGTAAAAACACGATCGCTATGAGCAAGACCCATCCGAAATTATACAAAGTCCTTTTTGTCTGCCTGGGAAACATATGTCGTTCACCTGCAGCGGAGGAGGTGTTGCGGGTACGTGCTGCAGCCTTTTCGCCTGCCTTGCAGTTGGAAATTGATTCGGCCGGAACGTACAGCGGACACCGGGGAGAATTGCCCGATCCCCGCATGCGCCGTTGTGGTCAGGCGCGTGGTTATGTGATGACCCACCGCGCCCGTCCGTTGCAGGTGAGGGATTTCTCACTTTTTGATGCGATTCTGGTCATGGACGACAACAATTATGATACCGTTTGCCGGATGGCTCCGGATGCCGAGGCTCGTGAGAAAGTGCTTCGTACAGCAGATTTTTTGACGGGGGAATATGCAACAAAGTCCACCATTCCCGATCCGTATTACGGGGACATGGCAGACTTTGAGTACGTCTTGGATCTCTTGGAGAATGCGACGGATGAGTTTTTACGCCGTCTTACAACTTGCTCATGAATTTGACGCGGTTCACGACAAAGCGTTCGTGAATGCCTTCTCCAATCAAACCTTTTTCGTCTTCAGCCCTTACTTCAAAGGTAAGTTTGCGACCGGCTACGGCAATGAGTTTGGCCGTGGCGGTGATGGTTGCGCCCAGGGGTGATGCTTTGACATGGGCCACGTTCATTTGTGTGCCGACGGTAGCGGATGCTTCATCCAAGTTTGCTGCAGCAAGCTTCAAGGCTGCGTTTTCCATCAGGCCGACCATAGCGGGGGTGGCAAATACGTGCATATCGCCCGAGCCGTAGGTGGCAGCGGTGTTGCTGTTGTCCACGACGGTGGTGCTGGTGAAGGTTTGTCCGATGCTCAGCTCCAAACCTTTGTTGGTGATGAATTCTTCAATTACGCGGGGAAAGTGTGCCTGCTCCAATTCGTGGACCTTGGCAGCCAAGGTTTCCGGAGTGTCTTCGGGGGTTATGTTGCATTTGGCTTGGAAGAGGTTCTCGCCACAGTCGTAGCGTTCGTCGATCACGTGGATGGTGATCCCGGATTCGGTCTCTTTGGCTTGGATGACTGCTTGGTGTACGTGTTCCCCGTACATGCCTTTGCCGCCGTAGGCGGGAAGGAGGGCCGGGTGGATGTTGATGATGCGGTTGGGGTAGGCTGCCAGCAGGTATTCCGGTACACGAAGCAGGAAACCGGCCAGGATAATCAGGTCGGCGTTGCACGCTTGCAATGCGGTCATGATTTTGTGCTCTTGTCCTGCAGCGGCGGCTTCTTCCGGTGTCTGACGGAACTCTGCGGCGGTAAAGGTCGTGTGCGGAACGTTCAGGTTTTGCGCTCGGGTCAGTACATAAGCATCGGGTTTATTGGCCATAACCAATTGAACTCGTGCTATTTGGCTGTCTTGAAAATAGCGGATGATATTTTCGGCATTGGTACCTGAACCGGAGGCGAGGATGACGATGTTTCTCATATCTTGTCTTTTTTCGCAATATAGTTTCTTTTTTTGTAAGTTTGCAAAGGTCGTTTCAAAAACTTGCGATTATATTCTAGTTTTTTTGACTAGTTGTGGTTCTCAGCATGTTTTTTGATAATTTTATATAGCTCTTCGTCCGGAAGACTTTATAATATCTTAAAGTTGGCAGAGGCCCGTTTAATATATGATGAGGAAGTGGATTCGGTTGAAGACACGCCAGTTCATGATTATGTATTAAAACATAAGATTTTAACTTATAAATATCCGTCATGGTGGAATTAGTTGTGAAGAGAAAGCATTTGTTGCTTCTGATTGCTGTTGTTTCTGCTTAAATTTGATTCCGAGCCAACTCTAAAGCAAGGTGAGCTATCTGTTGAAATAGAGTTTGTTGATGGGACAAGATTGGAAGCCAGTTCGGCTCTTGTGGACTTGTTTTGGTAGAGGGGTACGAAGAATTATTTCATAAATTCAAAAATTTTTTCTTAATTTGCATCATATTTTTGATTTATTAACAAACTAAAATTTTAAACCATGGCAGACGTTGCTTCAAAAGTAAAAGCTATCATCGTTGACAAATTGGGCGTTGACGAAAGCGAAGTTACTCCTAACGCAAGTTTCACCAACGATTTGGGTGCTGACTCTTTGGATACCGTTGAATTGATTATGGAATTTGAAAGAGCTTTCGGCATTAGCATTCCGGATACCGATGCTGAAAAAATTGGTACCGTAGGTGACGCTATCAGCTACATCGAAGGAAAATAATTCGAATTTGATAGAACAAAAAAAGGGCGACAGCAATGGAGGGCACTGAAAAAGTCCCTTTAGAGGCTTCCTAAATTAATCGAGGAAATGTTCAATTTATTTGGATATTTCCTCGATTTTTCGTAACTTAACCTTTGGAAATCAAAGAGTTATGTTACCTATTCAAGGCGAAATACAGTTCAGCGAGCATGCTGTCCTCTATGATAAATTGGTGCCACAGAACCACTTGCTGAGACAAATCAACGACCTGATTGACTTCAGCTTC
>JAGCJX010000013.1 GCA_017647795.1 Bacteroidales bacterium
TAATACCAGAAATATACCCTTAAATCGAACAATCATCACATTGAGAATCGAAAAAATCGAAGGATACCGAAATATCTCGATATCCTTCGATTGTCTTAATTGTCAGAGGCCTTCTGGTTAGGCACCTTTTTCAGTGCCCTCGCACGCAGTGCTGGAATTTTTTATTGCCAACTGAGCCGAGCTTGCTCGAGCGAAGATGGCAATAAAAAAGACCAGGATGCCGCAGGCATCGGGATGTTTTGCTTCATTAAAGAAGCGCAAGCATCAAGATGTTTGTTTCATTGAAGAAGCGCAGGCATCGGGATGTTTGCTTCATTAAGAAGCGCAAGCATCAAGATGTTTGTTTCATTGAAGAAGCGTAAGCATCGAAATGTTTGCTTCATTATGAAGCGCAGGCATCAAGATAACTGCATCGGCTTTGGAAGTGCCCCCGCGGCGAGCGGGATGGGAATGCCGGAGGCCTAATCCCAACCCTATTTTTGGCACAATATTCGATTTTTACTATATTTGTGAATTAATTTGCAAATAATTGTGCCTATGAAACTGTTTTATTCTCTATACGATAACGCCCACGGCTACACTCGGGCAGCGATTACCCTCTTGGCGGGTCTGGTTTTCGTCATTTGGCCCCAAGCCGTACAAAACACCATCATTTACATCTTGGGAGCACTCATTTTGATCAGCGGCATCATCTCCCTGGTTACCAGCCTCAAAAATTCAGAAAATGCAGATTGGACAACCCGTCTGATGTCTGCCAACGGCTGGTTCTCCATTGCCTTCGGTGCAATCCTGATGATTTTCCCGAGTTTCTTTATGAACATCCTGGTGTTCCTGTTCGGCATCATCCTGCTGCTGGTCGGAATCGGCTCCATTGCCGCGTTCCTCAACACACGCAAACTGGTCAAGACTTCGTGGACATCTGCCATCATCCCGATCCTGATTACACTCTGTGGCTTCTCCATGTTCTTCTTCCCGAACGACAGCAGCAACCGCATCTTCTGGATCTTCGGCATTGCATTACTAATCTATGGAGTTTCTCAATTGATTGAAACATACAATTTTAGCCGTCGCATCAAAGAAAACGGTGCGAACGGTTTCACTTCCCAGATCGAAGACACCACTTACGAGGAATTATAAAAAAATCCCGCCTACAAGCGGGATTTTCGACGTAAAAATATTGTACTCTCGGCGGGAATCGAACCCACATCGTAGGAACCGGAATCCTATATTCTATCCATTGAACTACGAGAGCGATGGGGCGCAAAGTTAGAAATTAATTTTTGATAGATAAGAAAATATATGAAAGTTTTTGTTTTCCCGGGGCAAGGCTCCCAATTTACTGGAATGGGCCAAGACCTCTACAACTCCAATCCCAAAGTCAAAGAATTGTTTGAAAAAGCCAACGAAATCCTGGGCTTCCGCATCACGGACATCATGTTCACCGGCTCTGCTGAAGATCTCAAACAAACCAAGGTAACCCAACCGGCTGTTTTCCTGCATTCTGTTGCTTTGGCCTTGACGGCTGAAGATTTCCAACCGGACCAAGTTGCCGGCCACTCCTTGGGAGAATTTTCTGCTTTGGTAGCCGCTGGTGCGATGAATTTCGAAGACGGTCTCCGCCTGGTTTCCGCTCGTGCTCAAGCCATGCAAAAAGCCTGTGAATTAGAACCTTCTACCATGGCAGCTGTACTCGGAGCCAGCGACGAACTCGTAGAAAAGATCTGTGCTGAAACTGAAGGTGTTGTGGTTCCTGCCAACTACAACTGCCCGGGCCAATTGGTGATTTCCGGAGCCATTGAACCGGTTCAACAAGCTTGTGCCAGCCTGAAAGCGGCCGGTGCAAAACGCGCGCTGCAACTGCCGGTCGGCGGTGCCTTCCACTCTCCCCTGATGGAACCGGCTCGTCTGGAATTGGCAGAGGCCATCGAAAAAACCGAATTCCGCCAACCCATCTGCCCGGTATACCAAAATGTGGATGCAAAACCCCACACCGATCCGGCAGAAATCAAACAAAACCTCTTGATGCAATTGACCGCTCCGGTACGCTGGACCCAAACCGTTCTCCAAATGCAACAGGACGGTGCGACTGAATTTGTTGAACTTGGTCCTGGCAACGTACTCCAAGGCCTGATTAAAAAATGCATTCCGGACGCAAATACTTCCGGTCGCCAATAACAATCTTGGATTTTTTTCGTAAATTTGCCCGATTGTTGTCGTTTTCCAACAAAAAGACAACCCAGTGAAAATCAAATAAAACCTAATACAAGATGGCTAAAGAAAAGAAATTTATCACGTGTGACGGTAACTATGCTGCCGCCCACGTAGCCTATTTATTCAGCGAACATGCTGCTATTTACCCGATTACTCCGTCATCTACCATGGCTGAGTACGTAGACGAATGGTCTGCTTTCGGTAAAAAGAATCTCTTCGGAGAAAAGGTAAAAGTCACTGAAATGCAAAGTGAAGGTGGTGCTGCAGGAGCCGTTCACGGTTCTTTGCAAGCCGGTGTATTGACTTCGACCTTTACCGCGTCACAAGGCTTGTTGCTGATGATCCCCAACATGTACAAGATTGCCGGTGAATTATTGCCGACCGTTTTCCACGTTTCTGCTCGTGCATTGGCAGCACAAGCGTTGTCCATTTTCGGTGACCACTCTGACGTGATGGCAGCTCGCCAAACCGGTTTCGCTATGTTGGCTTCCGGTAGCGTTCAAGAATCCATGGACTTGGCTGCTGTTGCTCACTTGGCTACTTTGAAATCCAGCATTCCCTTCATCCACTTCTTCGATGGTTTCCGTACTTCTCACGAAATCCAAAAAATTGAAATGTTGGACGAAGAAGCTTTGAAAGGTATGATCAGCGAAAAATCGTTGAAAGCCTTCCGCCAAAAAGCATTGAATCCGAACCGTCCCGTTACCCGTGGTACTGCCCAAAACCCGGACGTTTATTTCCAAGCACGCGAAGCAAGCAACCCGTACTACGATGCAGTTCCGGATATCGTTGCCCGTTACATGGGTGAAATCAGCGAATTGACCGGTCGTCACTACTTGCCGTTCGACTACTACGGTGATCCGGAAGCAAAGAACATCATCGTTGCGATGGGTTCTGTATGCGAAACCGTTCGCGAAGTGGTGGATATGTTGATGGCAAAAGGCGAAAAAGTCGGCGTTTTGACCGTTCGCTTGTACCGACCTTTCTCTGCAAAATACTTCTTGCGCGTTCTCCCCAGCACCGTAAAACGCATTGCTGTTTTGGACCGCACCAAAGAACCGGGTTCTGTAGGCGAACCGCTTTACATGGACATCAAAGCTGTATTGGCTGACCGTGGCGACGACGCTCCGATGATCGTAGGCGGCCGTTACGGTTTGTCTTCAAAAGATACCAGCCCGGCTCAAATCCTCGCTGTATTTGAAAACTTGACCAAGAAAGAGCCCAAAAACGGCTTCACCATCGGTATCGTGGACGATGTTACCTTCCACTCATTGCCCGTTGGCGAAGAATTCTCTTTGGCTCGCAAAGGTACTTACGAATGTAAATTCTATGGTTTGGGTTCCGATGGTACCGTAGGTGCTAACAAAAACACCATCAAGATCATCGGTGACAACACCAACAAATACTGCCAAGGTTACTTTGACTATGACTCCAAGAAATCTGGCGGATACACCTGTTCACACCTCCGTTTCGGCGACGATCCGATTACCTCACCTTACTTGGTATCAACCCCGGACTTCGTTGCTTGCCACGTTCCTTCGTACTTGCAAAAATACGACGTACTGCGCGGTATCAAGAAAAACGGCACCTTCTTGTTGAACAGCCTCTGGTCTGTAGAAGAAACTTTGGAACGCATTCCGGACCACGTTAAACAACTCGTGGCTGAAAACAACTTGAAGATGTACATCATCAACGCAACCAAGATTGCAGAAGAAATCGGTTTGGGCAACCGCACCAACACCATCCTCCAATCTGCCTTCTTCAAAATTACCGGCATCATCCCTTACGAAGATGCAGTTGCCATGATGAAGAAAGCCATCGACAAGAGCTACGGCAAGAAAGGGGAAGACGTGGTTAAGAAAAACTACGCCGCAGTGGACCGCGGTGCAGAATACCACGAAGTGGAAATCCCCGTTGAATGGAAAAACATCCGTGCCAAATTCCGCCCGGCTAACTTCGACCGTTTGGCTCCCGAATGGGTACGCAGCGTAGCGGACGTAGTGAACGCTCAAAACGGTAACGAAATTCCGGTAAGCGCATTCACCGGCAACTTGGCAGACGGTACCATTCCTGCAGGTACTGCAGCCTTCGAAAAACGTGGCATCGCTGTGAACGTTCCCGAATGGCAATCAGAAAACTGTATCCAATGTAACCAATGTGCTTACGTTTGTCCTCACGCAGCCATCCGTCCGTTCTTGATGAACGAAGAAGAAGCCGCAAACGCACCGGAAGGCATCAAACGCGTACAAGGCAACGCAGCATTCAAAGAATACAAATTTACCATCCAAGTATCTCCGATGGATTGTACCGGTTGCGGCAACTGCGCTGATGTATGTCCTGCGAAGACCAAGGCATTGGTAATGAAACCCCTCGAAAGCCAAGTTCACGAACAAGAACACTTTGACTACCTCCACGCAAACGTAGGTTACAAAGACACCGTGGCTCCGAAGACCCAAAACTTGAAGAACGCTCAATTTGCTCAACCGCTCTTTGAATTCTCTGGCGCTTGTGCAGGTTGCGGTGAAACTCCCTACATCAAATCCATCACCCAATTGTTCGGTGACCGCATGATGGTAGCCAATGCAACCGGATGTTCTTCTATCTACAGTGGTTCGTTCCCGGCATCTCCCTACACCACCGACAAGAACGGTCGTGGTCCGGCTTGGGCAAACTCATTGTTCGAAGACAACGCTGAATTCGGTCTGGGTATGCGCGTCGGTACCGAACGCCTCCGCGAAACCGTGGCAGAATGGATGATCAAAGGTTTGGAATGCACCCGTTGCTCTTCTGAATTGAAAGCATTGTTTGCAAAATGGTTGGAAAACCGCAACGATGCAACCATTACCCGCGAAATCGCTGACGAAATCGTTCCGTTGATGGAAGCTTGCGGTTGCGACATCTGCAAAGAGTTGCTCGCTCGCAAAGACCTCATCGCAGCTCGTAGCCAATGGATCATCGGTGGTGACGGTTGGGCATACGACATCGGATACGGTGGATTGGACCACGTATTGGCTTCTGGCGAAAACATCAACGTATTGGTTTTGGATACCGAAGTTTACTCAAATACCGGTGGACAATCCTCTAAATCAACCCCGGCTGGTGCTGTGGCTAAATTCGCTACCTCCGGTAAACGTGTTCGCAAGAAAGACCTCGGTATGATGGCAATGAGCTACGGTTACGTATACGTTGCACAAGTGGCAATGGGTTCGAACCCGGCTCAATACTTCAACGTTATCAAAGAAGCAGAAGCTTACAACGGACCTTCGTTGATCATTGCTTACGCTCCTTGTATCAACCACGGTTTGAAGAATGGTATGGGCGCAAGCCAACGCGAAGAAAAACTCGCAGTAGAATGTGGTTACTGGCATTTGTACCGCTTCAACCCGACCTTGGCAGAAGCAGGTCAAAATCCCTTCACTTTGGATAGCAAAGAACCGGATTGGAGCAAATTCCAAAGCTTCATCAAAGGCGAAGTTCGTTACAGTTCATTGCTGAAGACCTTCCCCGAAGAAGCCGCTGATTTGTTCGCGAAGACCGAAGAGTTTGCAAAACTCCGCTACGAATCGTACCGCAGATTGGCTGGTAAATAATCCAACCAAACGCCATAAAGAAAAAGAGGCAGACCCCAAAAGGTTTGCCTCTTTTTTCATATCATTATGAGCAGTAGGGTAAGTACGGAATGGTTCGTCAGAACTTAGTTCCGACTTCATCCCTCCCACTCCTTCGGAGCGGGTCCCTCCCGTTCAAAGGTCACGGGCGACCATCCATTCCTTAACTTACCCTACTGCTGAAAATAGTAGATAAGCAAAATAGTTCATCAATAGATGACAATAAAAAAGGATACTAACACGAAATTAGTATCCTTCTCATGATAAACTTTGCGCTACTTATTTTGCAATCACTTCGTTGACAATCGCGATGATTTCTTTTTCACGACGATCGGATTCAGCCGCCAAAGCTGCTGCTTCTGCAATAATTTGCTCAGCCACTTCACGGTCTTTCAAACCGGCTGCATTGATCTTCACGTTCAAGAAAGCACCTTGTACAGCAGCACGAATGCTCAATGCACCCACACCGGCATCGGAAACAGAATTCGGGTTACCTTCTTTGGCCATAGCCTCAACGATGTCGTACACTTGGTAAGCCGCTTTCATGGTGTTGAAAGGAACTTGGGTAGCATACAACGTTGCCGCTTGGATTGCAGCCGTACGAGCCGCTTTTTCTTCATCGGTAGATTTCGGCAAACCGAAGGCATCCATGATCTTGTTGAAAGCATTGGTATCTTCGTCAACCAAGAACAACAATTCTTTCATCAAAGCCTGACCTTTTTCTGCCCATTGGGAGAAGAATTCCCAACGGTCATCCCAACCCGGTTTGTGGGAAGACAAGTTGGCAACCATGGTTCCCAAAGCTGCGCCCAAAGAACCCATGTATGCAGAGATGGATCCACCACCCGGAGCCGGTGATTCAGAAGCAGTTTCTTCAGCGAAACCTTTGCAGGTAAAGTCGATCAAACGTTTCTTGTTGTCGTCTTCCAACAAGTATTCGATGACCTTTTCACGCGGGTTGAAGGGGCACAAATCATCCAATCCCATGGATTTCACAGCGATCTTGATGATTTCTTCTTCAGAGATACCCAACGAACGTTGTTGTTTTGCCAAGAAGTGTTTACCCGCATCGATCAACACTTTTTTGGGAATCAAACCTACGATTTCCGAACCGGTTACACGCAATCCACGAGCTTGTGCTTTGGCACAAACTTCTTCAAAAGCTACGTGAACAGGGGTTACAGAGATGTTGGTCACGTTCATAGAAATTTGAGCAATACCGTATTCTTCGATGAACCAACCGATGGCTTTGCAACCTTTCAACGTACCCGGAATCCATACATCGTTTCCGTTTTCGTCTTTCACTACTTTACCGGTAATGGGGTTGCCTTCGCGTTTCTTTCTACCTTTTTCGCGCACATCGTAAGCGATGGCGTTCGCACGACGGGTTGAAGTGGTGTTCAAGTTGTAGTTGATCGCTACCAGGAAGTCACGAGCACCGATGGCAGTACATCCGGTACCCGCTACAGACTCGTTGAATTCTGCGGGACCAAAGTCCGGTTTCATGTTCGGATCGGCCAATTTCTTGGTCAAACCTTCGTATTCACCAGCACGGCAGTAAGCCAAGTTGCGACGTTCCGGAGTGAAGGCTGCATTTTCGTAAGCATACACCGGAATACCCAATTCTTCACCCACACGTTTACCCAATTGGCGAGCATATTCCACAGTTTCTTCCATGGTAATACCGGCAATCGGAATCAAAGGACATACGTCGGTAGCACCGAAGCGAGGGTGTTCCCCGTGGTGGTGACGCATATCAATCAATTGACCCGCTTTGCGAATGGCACGGAAAGCAGCTTCGATCACGGGTTCGGGCTCACCCACAAAGGTTACCACGGTACGGTTGGTGGCAGCACCCGGATCTACGTTCAACAATTTCACACCATCCACCGATTCAATTTCTGCGGTGATTTGGTTGATGACATCCATGTTGCGTCCTTCACTGAAGTTCGGAACGCATTCGATAAGTCTCTTAATCATATTTTTTCGGATTTACTAGTTGTATTTTCGAATCAATTGCGGCTCGGAGAGCGTCGTAGTCCAATTCAAAAAAGTGAATGGGATACAAATATTTCGGCTGCAAACGGTTACCCAAGCCGATGAACTCCTCATCGGTCATGGTGTAAGGCAGGTTTTTCGGCAACAAGGCGACGTCCAAAGCCGGAAGGGCCTCCATTTCCGGAACCGGCTCCGTATCACCCGCAATGTAAAGGGTGAAACCACCGAAATCCAAGACATAGCCATTGCCAACCCCTTGCGGATGGAAATGATTGCCTTCTTCGTTGCGTCGCTCGATGTTGTACGAAGGAACAGCAGCAATGCGGATCCCTTCCCACTCGGTGGATTCTCCGTTTTCCAATACTTGGTAACGGGCATCCACAGCCCCCACATTCTGGCTCACAACGAACTTCGTTGCAGGCGTCTCCACGTGGCAGAAGGCTGCCGGATCGTAATGATCGTAGTGGTTGTGGGTAATCAAAATCAAGTCGGCTGCAGGCTTACCGGCATAGTCCGCCACTTCGGAATAGGGATCGGAATAAATAACCTTTCCGTTCCATTCCAAAATCAAAGAAGCGTGTCCCATCCAGCCGATGCGAACCTCGCCCAGGGGAGTTGTATAACTATTCATACAGTTGACCGTTTAAGATGATGGTATCGACCAAGGGAGTGGTGAATGCGTACGGCAAAAATTCGTACGAAGGCATCGGCTTGGTGATAAACAAATTGGCCCGTTTGCCAGCGGTAATGGATCCCAAGTCCTCAATCACATCCATGGCACAGGCGCCATTGAAGGTCGCCGCCTGAATGGCTTGCTCGGGAGTCAATTTCATCTTCAAACAAGCCAACGACGCCATGAAACGCATATCGCCACAAGGGCAAGAACCCGGATTGTAGTTGGTTGCCAGGGCAACAGCTACACCGGCATCAATCATGGCTTTGGCATTCGGAAAGTCCATTTCCAAGAAGAAGGTAGCTCCCGGCAACAAGGTTGCAATGGTATCACTGGCCGCCAACAAAGCATACTCTTCCGGACCGGTGAATTCCAAATGGTCCACCGAGCGGGCACCGTATTTCACACCCAACTGAACGCCACCCGAAAAACTCATCTGATTGGCGTGTACTTTCGGAACCAGGCCGTATTTCAGACCGGCATTGAAAATACGGTCGGTGTCTTCCACGGTGAAAAAGCCTTGCTCACAAAAAGCATCGACGTATTCGGCAAGACCTTCCGAAGCAATGACCGGAATCATCTCGTTGATGATCTCGTTTACATAACCATCGCGGTCTTCCCGGTAACGTACCGGCACCGCATGGGCACCCAGGAAGGTGGTTTTCACCGTCAGCGGAGTCTCTTCGGCAATCCGACGAGCCACACGCAACATCTTCACCTCGTCTTCCAAGGTCAGGCCATAACCACTTTTGATTTCGACGGCACCCGTACCAAAGCGGATGATTTCATCGGCCCGCTCTTTGGCCTGACGCACCAACTCGTCTTCCGAGGTATTGTGCAACAGTTCCACCGAGTTGAGGATTCCTCCTCCCCGACGAGCAATTTCCTGGTACGAAAGTCCCCGAATCTTATCCATGAATTCACGTTCACGGCTACCGGCATATACCAGATGTGTGTGGGAGTCACACCAAGAAGGGAAAACGAAACGACCGGTCGCATCGATGACGCGATCGGCTTGGTTTTCCAAGGCCAGCAACTGGTCCCAACCGTCTTCTTCGTTGCCCAACTCATCCATCTCACCATAATCGGCAATCCGATCTCCTGTCAGGACGATCCAGGCATTTTCCAGGACGTTCAGGTTACCCAAGTCAGCGCCACGCAAAGGGGAGGTTTCCCCCCCTTCGCGCACGCCCACCAAGGCTTTGATATTTTTTATAAAAATCATGCAGTTTGAGTTCTCAAGAATTGAATACTGTTTTCAATGTGGGTGTACATCACTTGGTCTTCTTCGATGAACGGAACCACCTTGCGATATTCTGCCACAAATTCTTCCAAAATTGCAGAAGAACGCAACGGGCGACGGAAATCCAACGCTTGGGCTGCATTCATCAATTCGATGGCCAAGACTTTTTCCACATTCAAGACCACACGGACACATTTGGTAGCCGCATTGGCACCCATACTTACGTGGTCCTCTTGTCCTTGTGAAGAGTCAATGGTATCCACGCAGCAGGGAGTACAGAGTTGTTTGTTTTGGCTCACCACCGAAGCAGCAGCGTATTGCGGAATCATAAAGCCGGAGTTCAAACCAGAACGAGCCACCAGGAACGAAGGCAATTCACGTTTGCCGGAAATCAATTGGTACATCCGTCTTTCTGAGATGGATCCCAACTCAGCCAAAGCAATGGCCAAGAAATCCAACGCCAAAGCCAAGGGTTGACCGTGGAAGTTACCAGCAGATACAACCAAATCTTCGTCCGGCAATACGGTCGGGTTATCGGTTGCACTGTTCAATTCAATGGTCAATACTTGCTCTACGTAGTCAATGGCATCTTTGGACGCACCGTGTACTTGCGGAACACAACGGAAAGAATAGGGGTCTTGTACGTGTGCTTTCGGACGAACAATGATTTCACTACCTTCCAAGTATTTGCGCATATTTTCTGCGGTCTTCATCTGGCCGCGTTGCGGACGTACTTCGTGTACACCCGGAGTAAAGGGAGAAATGCGACCGTCGTAACCTTCCAACGAAACGGCAGCAATCTTATCAGCCAAGCCAGACAAACGTTTTGCGTGGAACAACGACCACATACCGTTTGCCAACATGAATTGGGTACCGTTCAACAAGGCCAAACCTTCTTTGGATGCCAATGTAAGGGGTTCCCAACCGAATTCTTTGTTCACTTCTTCGGCTGAGCAGCGACGGCCTTTGTAATTTACTTCACCCAGGCCCAACAACGGCAAGCACATGTTTGCCAAGGGAGCCAAGTCACCGGAAGCACCCAACGAACCTTGTTGGTAAACCACCGGATACACTCCATTGTTGAAGAAATCGACCAAACGTTCCACGGTTTCCAAACGGACACCCGAGAAACCGTAAGCCAAGGATTTCACCTTGAAAGCCAGCATCAGTTTCACCACTTCGACGGATACTTCTTCGCCCACTCCGCAGGCGTGAGACATCACCAAGTTCTTTTGCAACTGTGACAAATCTTCTTTGCCGACAGATACATTGCACAAGGAACCGAAACCGGTAGTAATCCCGTAGATGGGTTCTTTTTGGGTTTCCATGCGGTGATCCAAGTATTCACGACATTTGATAATCCGTTTCTTGGCAGTTTCACCCAACACCAAACGGCAATCGGGAGACAGCAAGGTCTTCACATCTTCCACTCCGTGGCGACCTTCATCGATCAAAAATTCTTTCATAGGAGTATAGTTCAATTAGTGTTTACAAATTTAATCGTTTTCTTCTGGCTTTGTGTACAAATCCAAACGCTTGAGCAGCTTCCGTTCGTTTCGACGGATCGAACGTTTCAGTTTTCTTTCTTGGCGTTCGTAGTAGCGGATCACCCGTTTGGCATAACGGACATCGTCCCGATCCATGGTATCCGCAGAGCGGTACAAGCTGTCTTGCAGGATGTAAACCGTATCCATGGCTGTTGCAAGCAACGCATACTTCTCGGCTAGTTGTTCGTACAGCGTTGTATCACGACGGTTCCTCAACGGGTACTTCTGCAAGGTAGGAGGCGTGCGACGCACCGGCTTGTCGGAAACCACCGGCTCCTCTTTCTTCACCTTCGCCGGATCCGGTCCGGACTTGCCTTTCGATTTTCCTTGCTTCGCCTCGGCTTTCCGGGCGCGTTCCTTCTCCTGTTTCTCCTTCTTGAACGCCTCCAACACAGCGATGGATTCGTTTTCAATCAACGGAATCTCTTCCAGGAGAGTTGCCAAAGTATCAACGTCGAAACTCAAAACCGGCACACGCGGCAATCGGCTCAACGAATCGCGGACTTCGATTTCTCGCAAGATACCCGGAATATAACCCGGGAAATAATTCTCGGTGGTCATGAATCTAGGGAAGAAACGGTGAACCGCACGTTCGCGTTCAGACTCCGGTACCGTCGCATCCGTTACCGAGAATCGGTCTTGCGGACGATCCTCCGGCCGCCAATGGAAGTCCCGCAGGAACTTCTGTTCCGGTGTCAACTCCACAATGGGGAAGAAATCGTTCTTCACCTTCTCAAAATAGGTCGAACGTTCGATCGTATTGTCCTTCAACAGGGATGACAACATGGTGGACTCCTTCTGGTTCATCGTCGTAATGGACGAATCTTCGGCCAAGAAGAACAAGGCAGAAGCACCCCCAAGGGCATCAAAGCGGTACAGTTCCGAATCTTGGAAATAACCGATCATCTCGGCCCCCTTGATCTGATTGTAAAACAACGTATCCTGTTCCGCCACCAAATAGGCGTTCGAATTCAAAATTCCTTTGGTCAACACCCCATCCTCAATCACCAGCTGCATGCTATCGGAGGTCAACTGGTTTGATATCTCGTTCCAAAGCACCGGGTCCTTGTACAAACGGGCAATCGAGTCAATGCCCGTATATTCCAAAGAATCACAAATCAATTGCATCTCAGAACGGTACATCCGTACACGGTGGTACGCTTTCATGAAAACCACCTGGGTCGTATCTTTCGGGGGTTCGGGCACCACGACCGTGCTATCTGCCGGAGCTTTTGCCTGCAAACTGTCGGTCGGAGGCGTCATTTGGAGACTGTCCACCACCGAGGTTGTCTTTTGCAAACTATCGGTTGCTGCAGTCCGGTTTGTCAGACCGTCGGGACGTTGACGGCTCTTCATCAGGCTATCCATCGGCGGACGGTTGCCTGCTTTGGGCATGCTGTCGGCCGGGGGCAATGCGGGACGGTTGCGTAAACTGTCCATCGGGGGACGGCTCGGACGCGGAGGACGTTGCGAAGGAACCGCAGTCGTGTCCTGCTCGAACCCAAAGTCGATGACGGCAGAAAAATCAGCCGTACAAGGACCCGACGGAGATTTCGTGCGGGGGAAATCGTTGGAACCGGCTGTCTGAGTCTGAACCGGCGGCGCGGTTTGGCCTTGACTTTGGCGATTCGGTACCGGCGGAGTCGGACGGTTTGTTTGACCGGATTGGCGGTTTGCATTGGGCGGAGTCTGACCGGCCTGTTGGTTGCCAGCCGGTCGGTTAGCTGGAGCGGCTCCCTGCCCAGAACCCGGTCGGTTACCCTGGCTAGCCGGTTGGCTTTGTGCCTGTTGACGTTGGCGAATGGCAGCACCCACCGGATCTAAACGTGATTGATCGCGACGGCGTTTGGCCACTTCTACCACCGCACTGTCCACCTCGTACATCCGCAAGTTCTGGATAATGAGGGTATCGGCGGCAAAGAATACAGTATCGCGAACGCCCTTCTCGTCCTCACCGTAATAGATGATGGCCGGTTGGTCCGTCAATTCCGCATATTTCCGCATATCTTCGTACAAGAGACGGTTGGTAGCAATCACCGCCTGGTGGGCCGTGTCCAAAATGCGGACACGCTCTTCCAACAAACTGATGGCATTGTTGCGATCGTAATGCAAACGTTCACACCAGATCTCGTACTCGGGCGTACGCAGGTAAACGTCCTTTTCAAAAAACAACTTCTCTACACCGCGATCGTACCAGCCAGCTTCGGCTTCCAAATAATTGTCGTTGCGCCAGCCCCGGGTGTTGGTTGTAAACTCCGCAAAATTGCGGTCTGAATAATATCGAAGGCTATCGGTCACGAAGAACAACGTGTCCGAAAACATCTGCACCCGGCGGTTGAAGGAGAATTTGCTGAGTTTTGCCTCGTAAACCCCTCGCTGGCTCTCAATGATGTTACCGTCCTCATCGCGCATGCTGCCACCGTTCCAGAAGGTAGCCACACTGTCGCGGGTATTATAATCCAAATACTTGGTGCGAAGACAGTTACCATCCTTGTCCAACAATTCAACCAGGGAACCGCGGAACTGGGCCAAGTCCCTTTTTACGATGTAGTGGAGCTTGTCTCCCGTCAAAATAGTGTTTTCCTGGATGATTTTCACATTGCCGATGGCATCGATGAACTCACTGTCCACATTCCACAAGGCTGTGTCGCAATGCAGGTAGGTATTATTATGCAAGAAACGGACATCTCCGGTCACCTCCCGGAAATTCCGTCCATTTTTCTCGATGAGTTTTGCCCGCTGGGCACTCAACAAGCGAACAAGCGAATCTGCCGGCTCAGATTCCTGTGCCGACAGAAGCGTTGTCATCCATCCAAATAGGAGAAGAAATAGTATTCTTTTCATCCGTTATTTACCCAGCCAACCCGCTCTCTTGAAATCACATCCCTGGAACAGAGGATCGATAACAATGTAGGTGGTGGCAATCTTCTCATTCAAAAAGTCCTGAATCTTCTTTTGTGCTGCGCGTTCGTTGGCCTCCTGCAACAGAACCGGGAAATCCTGTTCGAAAGCAGCCGGGTGCGCCGGAACGACTTCTTCCAACTGCACAATCTTGTACACCAGGTTGCCTCGTCCTTCGTTGTCTGTAGATTCGAAGGGTTCTGAAATCTCACCGGCTGACAAGCCTTGCAACTGTTTGTAATCGGCCGGTTTCAACATATCCACTTCAAAGTACGAAGAACCGGTGTATTGTTCGTCCGCCACCAGACCGCCGTTAGTACGGCTCTTGGCATCTTCCGAATTGAAACGAGCCGCATCGTAGAAGGAAAGGCTATCCGCCAAAACCAAGTTACGCAAACTGTCCAAACGTTTGAAAGCAGCCTGACGTTGATCGTCCCCGTAATAAGGTTTGATCAAGATGTGACGCACATGCATCATGTCTTGGGTTTGTTCAATCATCTGAATCAAGTGAAAACCGTCGGGGGTCTCAACGATCGGAGACACTTGGTTGTCTTTCAACATCGAAGCAGCATCCGAGAACTCCGGCCAGAAGATGGATTTGGAAACCATACCCAAATCCCCTCCGCGAATGGCACTACCCGGATCTTGGGAATACATCGTAGCCAACATCGCAAAGCTGGTACCATCCAAGATGCGTTGACGGAACTCCAACAAACGTTCTTTGGCTTCCATCGCAGCCGCTTCTTTGTCCGGATACAACACAATCTGACGGTACTTGTATTGGGTTGAGATAATCGGAAGGCTGTCTTGCGGCACATTGCGGTAGTAATCACGCACCTGACTCGGGGTCAGTTCCTTCACCTTCGAACGAATCTCACGTTGCATCTCCTGCTTCATGCTCATTTCTGTGAACATCTCCAACCATTCGGTACGCAACTGGTATTCTTTTTTTCCGAAATAGGTCTCCATCGGCTCGATGCCGCCGAAGTTAGCCACCATGTTTGCCACATAATCTTCCAACTGAACTTGGATGTAGTCCATGTTCACGGAAACACTGTCCAAACGGGCTTGCATCAGGAACAAGCAATCTTCCATCATGCTCTCCAACACCTCACAACGGATGTCCTTACCCGTGGAAGTATAACCCCGGGCCTTCATGTTCATCACTTCGGATTCAAGTTCCGAAAGCATGATCATTTCGTTGCCGACCAAGGCTATGGTCTTATCCACCAAACCATTGTTGTAACGTTGCGCCTTGACTTCCGGCAGCATCATTGCTACCAGACACAATACAAGCAAACCTATCTTTCTCATCAGTTTCTATAAATTTTTAATTTCTCATTTTCGGTCGCCTCTTGTAGCAAATCGTGTTCCAATTCCACCAACAACTGGTCCCTTCTTCGACCGATGATGATTTCTTCGATACGATTTTCACAATATTCAAAGGGAGCGACCTCCCCTTTCGCTACGCGATCATACACAAAAAGCAAATACACATAGCCCATTTCTTCCACTTCGTACCAATTCCGACGAGCCATTCCTTCCGCGCATTGTTGTTCACTGAGCCCCATCTCGGCAGCTACCCGGTACAAATCCACCCACGCGTTGTTGAAGTTGTTGTAGGTAATGGCAGAACTGTAACACAATTCTTCCAACACTTCCAGTTCGTCGGTTTTCAACGTCTTGTACAACGACCGGATCCGCGACAAATTCGGCGAATTCCGGTTGATCTTCACCATCCGGCCCTTGACCACCGGACCTTCCAGGCGGAAGAGGGACTCGTGTTCGTGGTAATACACTTCCTTCTCTGCCGAAGTCACCGTCGTATCCAGACGCTCTTCTACAAACCGCTGTTCGTAGCGGTACACCAACACGGATTTCCGGTACTCGTCAATCTCCCGGGACAAGTCCTTTTCCGTGTCCGACAATTGGGAATCGGCCTGCTCCAACAGCAAACAACGCAGGGCCCATTGCTGGATGTAAGCTTCGGCCAAAGCCAGACTGTCCTCCGGTTTTACGTTCTTCGGAACGATCAATTCCAAGTCAGAACGGTAGAGAACTTCCTGGCCGACACGGGCCACAACGTCGCCTTTCAAAACGCGGTCGGCCCATTGGCAAGAAACTGCCAATAGGGCCAACACGATCAGAGCCGGTATGATTCTCCGGTTCATTTCTTTTAACGACTATAGTTCGGAGCTTCGCGGGTGATGGTCACGTCGTGCGGGTGGTTTTCTGCCACACCGGCAGCCGTCACGCGGATGAACTGAGCATCACGCAGGGTCTCAATATCCGGAGCACCGCAATAGCCCATACCAGCACGCAAACCGCCGACCAATTGGTAAATCACCTCAGAAAGGGTACCCTTGTACGGAACTTGGGCAACGATTCCTTCCGGCACCAATTTCTTCACGTCGTCTTCCATATCTTGGAAATAACGGTCTTTCGAACCTTTTTGCATGGCTTCCAAAGAACCCATACCACGGTATGATTTGAATTTACGTCCGTTCAAGATGATGGTTTCTCCCGGAGACTCTTCCACACCAGCCAACAACGAACCAGCCATGATGGTGCTAGCTCCTGCTGCCAAGGCTTTCACAACGTCACCGGAATAACGGATACCACCGTCAGCAATTACCGGAATGCCCGTACCTTTCAGTGCGTGCGCTGCATTCATGATGGCAGTCAATTGGGGAACACCCACACCGGCAATCACGCGGGTTGTACAGATAGAACCCGGTCCAATACCTACTTTCACAGCATCCACTCCCGCTTCTGCCAAGGCTCTCGCAGCACCTGCGGTTGCGATGTTACCGGCAACGATTTGCAAGTGAGGGAAGGCTTCGCGCACTTTGCGGATCACGTTCAACACACCTACGGAGTGACCGTGAGCGGTATCCACCACAACGGCGTCGGTATCCACAGACACGAGGCGTTCTACGTGTGACAAGGTATCTGCATTTACACCCACAGCGGCAGCCACCAACAAACGTCCTTTGCTGTCCTTGCTGGCAGTCGGGTTGTTTTTGATCTTGGTAATATCTTTGTAGGTAATCAGACCCACGAGTTTTCCATCGGGTTCCACCACCAACAATTTTTCAATTTTGTGTTTGCGCAACAACTCGGCAGCACCTTTCAAATCTTCACCGTTGCGGGCAGTGATCAAGTTTTCTTTGGTCATCACCTCGCTGATGGGCGTACGCAAATTGTCTTGGAAACGCAAGTCCCGGTTGGTCACAATACCTACCAAGAACCCTTGGTTGTCCACCACCGGAATACCTCCGATGTGATTTTCCTTCATCAGACGGAGCGCATCGCCTACGGTTTCTTCCGGATGAATGGTCACCGGATCGTAGATCATACCATTCTCGGCACGTTTCACACGACGCACATGTTCCATCTGCATTTCCACCGGCATGTTCTTGTGAATCACACCAATACCACCTTCACGAGCCATGGAGATAGCCGTAGCCGCTTCGGTAACGGTATCCATCGCTGCAGAAACGATCGGAGTGTGCAATACAATGTCACGGGTAAAATGGGAAGAGATATTTACTTCTCTGGGCAGGACTTCGGAACGAGCCGGCACCAAAAGAACATCGTCGAAGGTCAAACCTTCCGGAATGTTAAAATGAATCAGTTCTTGCATAAGCTGTATTTTTAACGTACAAAGTTAATCAAAAATTTTAATTCCCTGCCTTGTATTCCGCTCCTCCAATCTTTTTTCCAACAGACGGAGCAATTCCACGTTGCGAATCAGGCCCCACGGGGTCTCGTTCACGAATCGCGGCGGCACTTCTCCGGCAAAACGCTCGATGTACAAATCGGGCCGGAGGTACTCCAACAAGTCAATGAAAAAGTCAATGTATTCCGGCAAGGAAAAGGTCAAAAAATCTTCGGGGCATTCCCGGTATTCCTGTTCCATGAGCGTTCCCTTCACAATCTGCAACTGATGGAATTTCACCGAATGCAGGGGAAGTTCGTTGATCAGGGGAGCCATTCCCAGCAGGTCCTCACGGGTCTCACCCGGCAAGCCCAAAATAAAATGAGCCCCTGTACGGATACCCCGCTCGGCGGTCTTCCGAACCGCTTGTTGGGCACAGGCAAAATCGTGGCCCCGGTTGATACGACGGAGGGTTTTGTCGTAGCAGGACTCAATACCATACTCCACAATCACAATGTGCCGCTGCGCCAATTCTGCCAAATAATCCAAAACAGCATCGTCCACACAGTCCGGACGGGTACCCACAACAATCCCCTTGACTTGCGGATGCGACAAAGCCTCCTCGTACCGTTGTTTCAGAACAGACAAGGGAGCATAAGTATTGGAATAAGGCTGGAAATAGGCCAGGTACGAAGAAGCATTCCGGTAACGCTTGGCGTGAAAACGGATGCCTTCTTCTATCTGCCATTCGATCGTACGATCGGGAGTACTGTAATTCGGATGAAAGGCGTCGTTGTTGCAATACGTACAACCCCCAAAACCGACCTTTCCATCCCGGTTCGGGCACGTGAAACCTGCGTCGATCACAATCTTTTGCAACCGTTCTCCGTACTCACGACGGAAATACCCTACGTATGAGTTGTACCGCGGTTCCATGCCAGGGTTCAGGCAATCAGACGCGAACCTTAATCAGCGCTTTGCGAATGCGGCCGGTACCAATCAGTGGAGCCGTTGCATCCTTCGGGAAACAGAAGAGCATGTTGCCCGCAGACAAGGAAACAAATACTTCGGGAGCATCGTCCAAGAAAGCGGTATCCGTTGCCTCGTCGTATTTCGCTTCGGTATCACCTACGCATTTTGCACGGTCCTTGTAACCGATGGTTTCGTCGCCTTCCAACAAAATGTGGATGTGAACGTATGAGTCGTGCACTTCCAATTGGGGCAGTTCGTCCATGCCACAAGCGTCTCCTTCCCAAATGGTACACCAACTGTTGTTGTTGTTTTCATCGATGTCGTATTTACCCGGCTCAAGGGTGTACAAGTCGTTTTTCTTCAAAAATGCACCCACCTTGTCGAAACCCGGATGATATTTCAAATACCGTTCAAAACTTTTTAAGGAATCAATGATCATAATTGCGTAGATAAATTGAATTTTGACGGGCAAAAATAATAAATAATCTTTACCTTTGCAGATATCAAAAAACAAAACCATGAAAAGAGGAACTTCTTGGCTCAAAATACTGTTCTGCATCGGTGCTATCGCCTTTGCAATTCTTTTGTTGACCACTTCTTGCCAGCAAAAGGACACCGATCCTGCAGCAAAGTACAAGGAAATCATTGCTGAAATCAAGAAAGAATATGCACCGGACCGCCGGGACAAGACCTTTGACGTTACCGCCGAAGAAAAAGACGGCCAATGGGTTGTGAGCGGTTCGACAACCGAAGCAGCCGCATTGGATGCGTTGAGAGAACGCCTGGAACAAGCCGACAAAAAAGCAGTGGCGGAAGTCCGTATGCTCCCCGACACCGCACAACTTGGCGACCGAACCTGGGGGGTAGCCACCCTTTCTTCCACTTCCTTGCGTTACGGAGCCAACTACTCAGCCGAAATGGCGACCCAAGTTCCGATGGGCACCCCGTTGCGCGTGTTGGAAAAACGCAGTTACTGGTACCGTGTCATCACACCGGAAGGTTACACTGCCTGGACCACAACCACCGGCGTATCCCGCATGAACGAGACCGAGTTCGAAGCCTGGAAAGCTACCGACAAAGTCATGGTAACCGCCGACTTCGTACAAGTACTGGAACAACCCAAAGCCGATGCAGCAACTGTCAGCGACGCCATTTTGGGCAACATCCTGGCCGTTGATCACCAAAGCCGCGGCCAATACATTGCAGTCCACCTTCCCGACGGACGCCAAGGTTGGATCCTGCGCTCGGCAACCGTTCCCTTCGACAAATGGCTGGACAGCCGCAACCCCACCGAGGCAAACATCCTGACCACCGCCTTCCACTTCAACGGTTATCCCTACTTGTGGGGAGGTACCACCACAAAAGCCGTGGACTGCAGCGGTTTCACCAAGACGGTTTACTTCCTCAATGGCATCATCCTGCGTCGCGACGCTTCCCAACAAGCGAAGACCGGTACCGAAATCGAAGTCACCGACAACTTTGAAAACCTCCGTCCGGGCGACTTGCTCTTCTTCGGACGCAAGGCCACTGCAGAGAAAAAAGAAAGCATTACCCACGTGGGTATCTATATGGGCGACCAACGTTTCATCCACTCCGCTTCCCGCGTCAAGATCAACTCCTTGAACCCCGAAGCCGAAGACTATTACGATGGATCCAAGAACCTGGTTCGCGTACGCCGCATCCTGGGCAACCAAGACCAAGAAACCGGCATCACTTCCATCAAGAACCACCCGTGGTACTAGTATCCCAACCCAATAACTGTACAATGTGATGAAAAGCAACCGCAGAACATTCTTAAAAACAGCCGGTCTGATGACCGCTGCCGCCGCCTTTATGGATCCGGCCACTTTGTTTGCACAACGGAAAACCCGCAAGGGCAGTGGAAACAAGAACCTCCAACTGGATTGGGAAAACTTCAACGGAGAAATGAAATACACCTTCACCATCTCCGGATCTTCCCGCAAAACTACACCGATTGTCATCACCCGCCTGACCTGGGACGGTTACACCGGTTACGGAGAAGCCGCCATGCCTCCGTACTTGGGAGAAACCCAAGCTTCGGTCAACGAGTTCTTGATCAAAGTCAGCCAACAAGTGTTGCCGTTGTTCAACGACCCGTTCCGCATTGCGGACATTCTGGCAGCCGTTGACAAACTCACAACCAACAATACCGCTGCCAAAGCGGCTGTAGACATTGCGCTGCACGACTTGGTCGGCAACATCATGGGCCAACCCTGGTGGAAAATCTGGGGTTTCAACCCGGACACCTGCCCGTTGACCTCCTACACCATCGGATACGATGCTGACGACAACGTGGTGAACGAAAAAATTGAAGAAGCTTCCTGGACCAAGGTCATCAAAGTAAAACTCGGTATGTCGGAAAAAGAAGACAAGCGTATGATCAACCTCATCCGCGCCAAAACCGACACCGTCATCTGCATCGACGCAAACCAAGGCTGGAGGGACAAACACTATGCGTTGGACATGATCAACTGGTTGAGCGAACGCAACGTAAACATGATCGAACAACCGATGCCGAAGCTCTGGCTGGACGATGCTGCGTGGGTTACCGAACGCAGTCCCCTGCCCGTCATTGCGGACGAGGCTTGCCAACGCCTGACTGACATCCCCAACTTGAAAGGTGCATACCACGGCATCAACATCAAACTGATGAAATGTACCGGTATGCGCGAAGCCCGCGAAATGGTTTCCCTGGCACAATCCCTCCACATGAAACTCATGATTGGATGTATGACCGAAACCTCCATCGCCATTTCTGCAGCAGCCCAACTGGCTCCGGTCATGGAATGGGCGGACTTGGACGGCAATGTTCTCATCGCCAACGACTGCTTTGACGGTATGAAACTTGTAAACGGACGAATCACATTGGATGACAAACCGGGCTTGGGTCTGACCCCGAAACCGGGCATCATCTCCTTGTAATCAATAAAACAAACACATTAACAAATAAACGTTACTACCATGAACTTGAGAGTATTTAAAAAAGACGTAGATTATTTAGTAGAAGAAATCATTTCTGACGCTTTGTTGGGATTGAACTTTGCACAAGGAAACGAAAAAGAAGACGTAATCTACAACGTAATCAGCGAAGCCATCGCTTTGCGCGAAGCTATCTATATCAAGATCAACCACTACGATCGTGAAAATGCCCGTGCTTACTTCAACGGTGTTCACACTGAATTCTTGAAAGCATTGGACAGCTTGTTCGAAAAATTGAGCGAAACTGCTCGCTAGTCATTCGCAACAGCACCTAAAAATCCGGAAGAACCGCCGTTTTGGCAGTCTCTTCCGGATTTTTTCTTTTCGGAATGTTATTTGTTAGAGAGGGGTTACTATGATGAATTTTGAAATTTTCTTATTGATTGCCATCGGCATCGCCGGCTTTCTGGTACAAACCAAATTGCAAAACGTATTTAAGAAGTATTCAAAGGTCCTTTCTCCGGGCGGACTGACCGGCCGCGAGGTTGCCGAAAAGATGTTGCGGGACAACGGCATCTACGACGTCCGTGTCACCTGTGTTGCCGGCCAACTCACCGACCACTACAATCCGGCCACCAAGACCGTCAACCTGAGTGAAGGCGTTTACCAATCGAACAGCGTTGCTGCTGCTGCTGTGGCAGCCCACGAATGCGGCCACGCCGTACAACACGCCACCGGCTACGCCCCGTTGAAAATGCGTTCCCGCCTAGTCCCCGTAGTCCAAATCTCCTCCATGCTCTCCCAACTGGTCATCATCCTCGGCATTTTCACCCTGCACAGCTTCCCCGCTTTGTTTTGGCTGGGCATTGCCATGTTTGCAATGATCCTGGTGTTCAGCCTCATTACCTTACCGGTGGAATACAACGCATCGCATCGGGCCCTGGCTTGGCTGGAAGGTTCCCGTACCCTGCGGACAATGGAAGTTGAACAAGCCCGTGAAGCCCTGACCTGGGCTGCCCGCACCTACTTGGTCGCCGCCCTGTCAGCCCTTGCTTCGCTGATTTACTACCTGGGATTCGCCGATCGGGACTAATTGCTGAAAAATTTTTTCAACGCAACTTAGTTTGGCATAAGATTTGAATAATTCTAATTTAGAAAAATAAATGAATAGAAATAATAACCTTTAATACCATTAGAATTATGAAAAAGTACAGATGCACCGTTTGTGATTGGATTTATGACCCTGCAATTGGAGACCCGGACAGTGGAATCCAACCGGGAACTGCTTTCGAAGATATTCCCAACGATTGGTCTTGCCCCTTGTGTGGTGTTACCAAAGAGGACTTCGAAGAAGTAGCCTAATCACAACCCTTCATACAAAAGAGACTGCCTCATTCCCGAGACAGTCTCTTTCCTTTTGCATCGTAGGGACTACTTGGACACCAGGATGGCCAAGGTACGGGGAGGCATGCTCAGATAAACACCCGAAACATTTCCCAGCGAGCCATTCACGGCTTTGTTGTCAAAAGCCAGGACATCATAATAGCCTGTGGGGATGGTAAAGCGGTATTTCTCGTCGCGCAAATTGGCCAAGACAAGCAAACGCTGTTCGTTGCCCTCCGCATCTTCCCAACACAGGGTGTAGCCTTTGGTGTTCTCCTCCAGTTTGGAGAGCATGCGCCAGTTCGGGTTGATTCCTTGCTCGTTGACCTCTTTAATCTGCGGATAGACCTCGCGGATTTCCATCAGTCCCCTGACATATACTTTCTTTTGATCCGGCACCTGATCCCAATCCAATTGGGGATCTGCCGGGGAGAGCACACGTTTTGCCCAGTGAAAATTAGAGTTGGGATCAAAAGCAGGCTCTTGGTTGCCGCAAGCCGCGCAACCCAACATCAGGACCAAAGCAGTCAAATAGGCGATGATTCGTTTCATGATACGTCAATTTCTGGACAAAGGTAACATCTTTCAAGGTTTTTAGTTACTTTTGTGAACTACGAAACTGAAACATTATGAAAAAAACTATGAAATCATTGGGACTGCTGCTGAGTTTGCTGTTGGTTAGTCCCTCGCTGGTTGCACAAACCGAACCCGACCGAGACTGGATCTACGAACCGACCCCGGAGATTCTGAGTGCTCGTAAAGAATTCCAGGACAATAAGTTTGGCATCTTCATCCACTGGGGAGTGTACAGCATGGTCGCTCGTGGCGAATGGGCCCTGCACTCTGGCGGATTGGACATTGATGAATATGAACACTTGCCGGCAGCCTTCTACCCCTCCAAATTCAATGCAGCGGAATGGGTAGCAGCGGTCAAAGCCTGTGGTGCCAAATACATTTGTTTCACCACCCGCCACCACGACGGTTTCTCCATGTTCCACACAGCAGAATCGGATTACAACGTTGTGGACGGCACTCCGTTCGGCCGTGATGTACTGAAAGAACTGGCCGACGAATGCCACAAACAAGGCATCCGCCTCCACCTCTACTATTCCCACATTGACTGGTTCCGTCCCGACTACCCGCTGGGCCGCACGGGCCACAACACCGGCCGCACCCTCGCTCCGGACTGGGAAGGCTACTACAACTTCATGAACCGACAACTTACCGAACTGCTGACCAACTACGGTCCGATCGGTGCAATCTGGTTCGACGGTCTTTGGGACAAAGACCAACAACCGGGCTTCGACTGGCAATTGGAAGAACAATACAAACTCGTCCACGCCTTGCAACCGAGCTGTATGGTTGCCAACAACCACCACATCACCCCGTACCCGGGCGAAGACATCCAGATCTTTGAACGCGACCTTCCGGGACAAAACCTGGCGGGCCTCTCGGGCCAAGACATCAGCCAACTACCACTGGAAACCTGCCAAACAATGAACGGCATGTGGGGCTACAAGATTCAAGACCGCAACTACAAGTCCACCAAAGAACTGGTTCACTTGCTGGTACGTGCGGCCGGTATGAACGGCAACTTGCTGCTGAATGTGGGACCCCGCCCCGACGGAGCCTTCCCGGACCAAGCTTTGGAACGCATGGCAGAAGTAGGTGCGTGGATGGAAACCTACGGCGAGACCCTGTACGGAACCCGCGGCGGCCAAGTAGAACCCCGTGAATGGGGCGTAACCACCCAAAAAGGCAACAAGACCTTCGTCCACATCCTCAATGCGGAAGACACCGGCATCTTCTTGCCGATCAGCAAAGACAAAAAGGTAAAATCGTGTGTGCAGTTTGACAACCGTACGCCGGTCCGCTACACCCAAGACAAGGACGGCATTCTCTTACGCCTGGATGCAATCCCTGACGCGATCGACTTTGTGGTCGAAATTGAATGGAAATAAAGCAGCCACGTGCTGATTGTATTCTAAGATCATCTGCCGGACGACTTCACAAGCGGACGGCAGATCTTTTATTAAGGATACCACCTGACCAATCTCTAACTCGCCTTCGTCCAAGTCGCCATCGAACATACCCAGCTTGGCGCGTCCACGACCCAGGAGTGCTTTCAGGTCCTCCGCTCCAGCACCTCGGTCTTCTGCCTCGGCTACCTGGCGGAAGAATTCGTTGCGGATCAAACGGGTCGGAGAAACCTTCTTGAGAGAAAGCATTGTGTCTCCTTCTTTCAAAGTAAGACAAAGTTGTTTGAAGGCCTCGCTGGCGCTGCTCTCCTGGGTCAAGGCAAAACGGGTTCCCACTTGAACACCTTCGGCCCCCAAGGCCAAAGCGGCAGCCATACCGGCACCGTTGCCAATCCCTCCAGCAGCCAACAACGGAATGTGAATGGCCGAACGAACCTGCGGAATGAGCACCATCGTCGTGGTCTCTTCGCGTCCGTTGTGTCCACCGGCCTCAAAGCCTTCGGCCACAACAGCGTCCACACCAGCGTCCTGACTCTTCTTGGCAAAGACAGAACTGGAAACGACGTGGGCCACCCGAATGCCCGCCTCGTGCAAACGTGCGGTCCAGACCTTCGGACTACCGGCCGAGGTAAAGACCACCGGCACATGCTCCTGCAGAATGACATCCATCAATTCGCTTGCATAGGGAGACATCAGCGGGACGTTCACCCCAAAGGGCTTGGAGGTCGCTGCCTTGCATTTTTGGATGTGCTCGCGCAAGAGTTCCGGCTTCATCGAACCGGCACCAATCAAACCCAAGCCACCCGCGGCACTCACCGCCGCGGCCAACCGCCAGCCACTACACCAGACCATACCGCCGGCTACAATCGGGTATTCAATACCAAACAAAGCACATACACGGTTTACACGGGCCTGACCGGACTCCCACAAAACATAGTCCATGGCCACATCACGAAAATCGCGCGGGACCGCATCCACCACCTGACAATCAAAGGCAACACCGACCTTCACCGGTCCTGGACCCTGCACCGAAGACAACAAACGGTCGTAGAAACCTTTGCCACGGCCCATCCGTCCACCTTTCGGGTCAAAGGCCACACCGGGAACGACCACCAGATCCACCTGGTCCAAAGAAATCTCTTCGGCTGCGACAGAAGGCTCGGGAATGGAGGAAAGACTACCCTCCACCAAATCTTCGGTTCCACAAAAGGCCCGGATGACCAAATCCTCACCCTGCACCACCGGCAGGTAAATCTCCTTCTGCGCCGCCCATTTCAGAACGAAGGCCGGGGTTTGCACCTCGTCCGGCAGGGACCAGTACAACAGCACCTTCTTGGCTGACTGAAAAGCCGGCAGGGCTTCCAGACGGTCAAAAATTCGGGACGAACGTTGGATTTTCTCTTCGGGTGAGAGGGCCTTCTTGGCCTGTGCCATTTGCTTGCGCAAGATTTGTTTTGTTTCCATACCACAATGATACTAAAAAAGATTGTTTTCGACGATATTTATTATCTTCGTTGTCCGTATAAAATAAATCTTATGAAAAGAATTTTCTTCCTGTTGTGCCTTTGGGCCGTCTGTTCGTTCTCTTCCTATGCAGAAACCCTGCCCTACTGGCAAGACATCAATGTTGTGTCCAAAAACCGGGAATACCCCCGAACGACGTTCATGAGTTATCCCTCTGCTGCGACAGCTGAACTGGGTTATCCAGCAGCCGAGCACTGGCCCGTTTTTGAAGGCTGCCGCTACCGCTCGTTGAACGGGACCTGGAAATTCTTCTTTGTAGAAGCCTACCAAGAATTGCCTGCAGACATCACCGACCCGACTTGCGACACCCACAACTGGAGCGACATCCAAGTCCCGGGCAACTGGGAAGTGCAAGGTTTTGGAACCGCCATTTACACCAACCACGGCTACGAATTCAAACCCCGCAATCCCCGACCGCCGACCTTGCCGGAAGCCAACCCGGTCGGCGTGTACCGTACCGAATTTGAAATACCGGCAGACTGGGCCGGCCAAACCATTTTCTTGAACCTCGACGGTGCCAAATCTGGGGTTTACGTGTACTTGAACGGCCAGGAAGTCGGTTACAGCGAAGACTCCAAAACCACGGCCGAATTCCGCATCGACCCCTACCTTCAGGCGGGCAAGAACACCCTGGTGCTGAAAATCTTCCGTTGGAGCACCGGTTCTTACCTGGAATGCCAGGATTTCTGGCGGATCAGCGGAATCGAACGGGATGTATATTTGTGGACCCAGCCGCGCACTTCCATCCGCGACTTTGAAGTTCTTTCCACCCTGGATGACACCTACACCAACGGCATCTGGGAACTGAAGACCTACCTCAAAAACAACGACGACTGCAACAAAACAGCCACCTACACGGCCTACCTGAAAGACACTCAAGGAAATACCGTATGGCAAGCCTCGCAAGAGGTCTCCCTCGGGGCAAACAGCGAGACGACCGTGACCTGGAATGCGGAACTGCCCAACGTCCAAACCTGGTCTGCAGAAACCCCGCGCCTCTACCGCCTGATGATGCACGTCACGGACGAAACGGGAGCCGAAGAATTCGTTCCCTACCCCGTCGGCTTCCGTCGGTTTGAAATCCGCCCCTCCGGCACCTACGCCAGCACCGGACGAGCTCACATCCTCTTCTTCCTCAACGGACAGCCGGTCAAGATGAAAGGAGTGAACACACACGAACACAACCCAATGACCGGACACTACGTAACATTTGAGGGCATCCGCCAGGACTTGACGCTGATGAAACAGCACAACATCAATGCGGTCCGCCTCAGCCACTATCCCCAAGGCCGCCGTTTCTACGAACTCTGCAACGAAATGGGACTGTATGTATACGACGAAGCCAACATTGAATCCCACGGCATGTACTACGACCTGAGCAAGGGAGGCACCTTGGGCAACAACCCGGCCTGGTTGGCCCCGCACATGGACCGTACCATCAACTACTACGAACGAAACAAAAACCAACCCTGCGTCAGCATCTGGTCCTTGGGCAACGAAGCCGGCAACGGATACAATTTCTACCAGACCTACCTCTGGATCAAAGGCCGGGAAGAAAACCGGATGAACCGGCCCGTCTGCTACGAACGTGCCATTTGGGAATGGAACACCGATATGTACGTCCCGCAGTATCCGGACACCCAATGGTTCTACCGCATCGGTGAACGCGGAGCAGACCGTCCCATCATGCCCTCCGAATACTCCCACGCCATGGGCAACTCAAACGGCAACCTGAACGCACAATGGGAGGCCATCTACCAATACCCGCACCTGCAAGGAGGCTTCATCTGGGACTGGGTAGACCAGGGACTCTGGGTCGAAAACAACGGAGATGGTTACTGGGCCTACGGCGGTGATTTCGGCAAGGACATGCCCAGTGACGGCAACTTTGTCTGCAACGGACTGGTTAGTCCCGACCGTACCCCGCACCCCGCCCTCCAGGAAGTGAAATACGCCTACCAGGATGTGGCCTTTGAACGGGCAGACAGCAGCGCGTGGAACGGCAATGCCTTGGACATCCGCATCTTCAACCGCTACTACTTCACCCCCCTGAGCGAACGGAGCTTCGCCTACGAATGGTTGGCCGACGGCAAGGTTGTCCAACGCGGCACCTTCCGCGCATCAGCAGCCGCCCAAACAGCTGAAACGGTCACCATCCCCTTCCGGGGCAAGTTCAACCCGAACCAAGAATACTTCCTGAACGTACGGATGCTTGCAGGCTCCCACCCGCTCTTCGCCAAAGACTTCCCCATGGGTTCCGAGCAGTTCCGGGTACACGACGGCCAAGTCTGGACACCGAAACCCGTCAAAGGAAAACAACTGCAAGTGGAAGAAAATGATACCGAGATCATCCTCTTCTCCAAAGATGTACGCTTTGTGCTGAATAAGGAAACCGGCATCGTCACAGAATACCAATACAAAGGACAATCCTTCTTCCACGAAGGTTTTGGTCTGCGGCCAAACTTCTGGCGCGCTCCCACCGACAACGACTACGGCAACGGAGCCCCGAAACGCCTGCAAATATGGAAGACCTCCAGCCAGGAATGGACCGTGGCCGCCTTGGATCAGAAGGTCACCCCGACAGCCATCACCCTCTCAATCACCTATGCATTGCCGGCCGGAAACAACTACTGCGTTGCCTACGAAGTCCGCAACGACGGCATCATCCGCGTGGATGCCAGCCTGAGTGCCGGTACCGAGACTGCTGAAATCCCCCGCGTTGGCTTCCGCTTCCGCGTCCCGAAATCCATGAACCAAGTGACCTACTACGGTCGTGGTCCTGAAGAGAACTATGTGGACCGCAATGCCGGGGCACACATCGGCTGCTACGAAACGACGGCCGATGCCATGTACTTCCCCTACGTCCGTCCCCAAGAAAATGGACACCGCACCGATGTCCGTTGGTTCCGTCTTGCTGGACAACGCCGATCCTTGTCCATCATCGGAGCGCAACCCATTGAATTCAATGCCCTGCGCAACAGCATCGAAGACTTTGATTCCGAAGAAGCGCGCCAGCACGACTACCAATGGCCGAACCTCACGCCCGAGCAAGTTGCCAACAAAGACCCGGAAGCGGCCCGCAACGTACTCCGTCGCCAACACCACATCAACGACATCCGTCCACAAGACTATGTCGAAGTCTGCATTGACTTCAAACACCAGGGAGTTGCCGGCTACAACAGCTGGGGAGACCGTCCGGAAATTCATCATCAAATCTCCGCTCAAGAAGAACAAAAGGGCACCATTTACCTGGTGCCCTAAGCAAAATATGGATTCGTGGCTAGCTTCCTACACCAAGAAGAGGAAGCCCAAGCATACGATGATGCCCACCACAATCAAGTCGATCAAACAGAACCCCATGATATCTTTCGCGCCAAGCTTGGCAATGGCCAAGGCAGGAATGGCCCAGAACGGCTGAATGAGGTTGGTCCATGCATCCCCCCAAGCCAACGCCATACCGGTCACAGCAGGATGAACGCCCAATTGGAGACCGGCAGGAATCATAATCGGCCCCTGCACAGCCCATTGTCCGCCACCCGAGGGAACAAAGATGTTCACCAACCCCGCGCTCAAAAAGCTCACCAGCGGAAAGGTCTGTTCGTTGGAAATCTCCACACACCATTGGCTGATGGCACCCGCAATGGAAGCACCTTCGGCCGAAAGGCCCGTCATGATTCCCATAATCCCTGCATAAAAAGGGAATTGCAACAAGATGCCCGCACAAGAAGAGGTAGCTTTCGTCAACGAACGCACGTACTGGATCGGGGTCTTGTGCAAGAGAATGCCCAACATCATGAAGAGCATGATGACCGCATTCAAATCAAAATTTCCTCCTTGAACAAACAGGGAAATGCACAAATAGCCCAAGCCCAACAAGACCACCAAGCCCGAAAGCAGGCGACTGTTCTCCAGACGGGCTGCCGGGGTCCATTGGATTTCTCCCCCCTCCAGCAAACTGTCAGAGACAGACTCTGCCTTTTCTTCCAGCAATGCAGGTTCTACGCTGACCACTTCGGAACCCTTCGGGTGCATCAGAGCATTGATAACAATGAGGGCCAAGGTAACCGCACCCGCAATGATGAGGTTGAAACCGGAGAAAATGGTCTGTGAAACAGGAATTGGTTCGGTCAGGCAACCCGCGGAAGCATCCAGCAAGGCTTGACCTTGGGTCGCCATGGCCAAGGGGATGGACGCAGAAATTCCGCTATGCCACACCACAAACCCACTGTAGGCTGCGGCAATCAGCAAACGGTAATCGACACCCCGCACTGTACGGGCAATCTGTTTCGCAAAAATAACCCCGACAATCAAGCCAAAGCCCCAGTTGATCCAACAAGCCACCAACGAGACGGCCGACACCCACACAATGGCTTGTACGGGAGATTTCGGGAGACGGGCAATGCGACCCAGCGCCTTGCGTACCGGCTCGCTATCAGCCAAGGCAGAACCACAGACCAGCACCAAGGCCATCTGCATGGAAAACGACAAAAGGCTCCAGACCCCGTTTCCCCAATGGGTCACCACCTCTACGGGGGAATTACCCAACCCGAAGATGGAAGCCGCCAAGGCGACAAAGGTCAAGAGAATGGCGAAGATAAAAGGTTCCGGCAGGTAACGTTGTACCAGCTTGACACAGGCATTGATCAATCGATGAAACATAATCCTAAAATTAGAAGTATCGTTTAAGCAGTGCACAAATGTAAACTTTTCAGCCCCAACCGCCAAGGAAATGGCACAAAAAAAGGCGCCGCATTGCTGCAGCGCCTTGATCTAAAAATGATTCGAACTATCTCCGATTATTTGGGGTTGTTCAAACCACGGATTTCGCCAGTGTATTCTCCGGTCAACACGCCAGAAGCAGTTTCGATGTTGTATACCAAATGATATCCTTCTGCGACGTGGCTAACGGTCAAGGTACCAGCAGTGGGAACTTCCATACCGTTGCCCAAGTTGATTTGTGAGTAGTCTGACCAGATGGTGAAACCTGAGAAAGCTGAAGATACAGTGTATTCAGCTTCTCCCAAAATGTTTTGGTAAGCAAGATCTTCGTTCACATAACCCCAGTCCATCAAACAGAATTGTGCAGTTACGCTTTGTCCGTTGATGTTACCTTGGAGTTCAAGAGCAAGACCCATACCATCATATTCCCAGTATGCATAGGTAAAAGTTACTTCGAACGGATGAGTTTCTTGATCACCACCACCTACTTCTTCGCCAATGGGACCTTCGTAGTGAGCACGGAAGATTTTCTTGCTTTCGGTCCAAGTGTAGCCATCGTAAAGGATAGTGTAAGTATTGCCAGTTTTTTCAACTTTGATGTATCCATCGTTCATGTAGTAGGGATAGTCACGAGGCATATCTACGATGGTAGCAGCGCAGTCGTTACCATTGAAAGTAAATGCATCAGAACCGTCATACCAGTAGCAAGCAGTGTAAACACCCGGTTCAATTTGACCATTTTCGTCCACTTTAGCAGCGTTGAAAGAAAGGGTCATGGTATCGCCATGAGCGTTGGTCATCAAGAACATGTCACCACCATTGCTTTCACCAGTGTATTCAATAGAATCGAAGAACAATTCGATGTCAGCAGGGTAAGTATAACCCGGGTTTTGGAACGGGTTGCTTGAAGATTCAGTTTTGAAAATCAAACCTGAGTAAGAAGCGATCACTTCAGTCATCAAGTCGTTTTCAACAGCGATGTCGATTTGGTAACCTTCGCTCAAGTGAGTAACGGTTACAGTACCTTTCGCCAAGTTCAAACGAGAATCTTCGTCTTCACCTTCTTGCATCCAACCGCCTTTCACGCAGTTTACGCTTTCGTCGTTACCTACGGTGTAAACGCCTTCAGGGATCAAACCGAGACCCGGATCGTTGGGAGCGATCAAAGGCAAGTACAATTGGTGTTCGCCACCGGTAGTGGTCACATACAAGTCAAAGTAACCTTGACCACTGTGTGAACCTTGGATGAGTTCAACACCGGTGTTGATGGTTACGTCGTTCCAAGGAATCGGAGGGTTGTTGAAAGTATACCAGTTGTTCGGATCTGCCGGAACAATGCCATTGTAAGTATAAGAGAATTCAGTACCTGCAGCGTCAGTACCTTCAATAGCGATTGAGTAACCTTCTTCCAAGTGAGCGACGGTCATTGTACCGCTTTGCAAAGGTTGGTAACCATTGAGGTAGCAACCTGACCAAGTACCGTGGATATAGAAGTCACCGTATTGAGAACCAGTTTCCCAAGAAACGTTGGGGTCGATTTTGTATTCACCTTCCGGGATTACGCCCCATACGTCGCCTGAGCAGTAAACGCACAAGTACAACAAGTCGTTGCCGTTTTCAGCTGCGTCACGGAAGAACAATTCATATTCACCAGGTTGCCATGAACCTTTACCAAATACGTAAACTTCGTTTTGAGGGTTGTCGCCACCGCCAGGTTGGGTGATATCGGGATCCCAATCCCAGTGTTTGCCGATTACGCCTTCGTAAGTAGCTTTGATGGTAGTACCCAAAGCGCTCTTCATGTTCAAAATCAAACGGTATGCACCTTCCATGTGTTCTACAGTGAAAGTAGATTCCGGATCCAAAGCAATGTAAGTACCGTCTTCACCCAATTGGATGTGAGCCCAACCGTCAGCTGCGTTGATCAAGCATTCGCCCGCGGGAACTTCTTCCATAGAACCGTAGTAAGGAGTGTAAGTTCCTTCCGGAAGAACACCGTCAGTAATTTCAGGAGTGAACAAGGGCAAGAACATATTGTAGGGACCGTCTTCGGTAGTCAACCACAAAGTAAAGTTGGTCGGATTGGTGTCATAGAATTGAGCACCTACTGAGGTAACGGTTGTTTCGATCACATCATCATTAACGGGTACCGGCGGGTTGCCAAAGTTTTCACCTTCAAACAAACCGTTGATGATACCTTCGTAAGAAACGTTCACAGCGTCACCGTTTTCGTTCACGATGTCGATGGACACTTTGTAACCTTCTTCCAAGTGTTCAACCGCTACGTTACCTTCCAACAAAGCATATTGTTGTTCGTAGTTACCGAAGTAAGTGATTGAACCCGCACCGTGTACGAAGTATTCACCGTTTGCGATAGCATCGTTGAGATCTTCGGGATTTTCGTAGGGAACTACCGGATAATCAGCTTCCGGGAGAATGTTTGCTACAGAAGTTTCGCAGTACATATCCAAGAACACGTTCATACCGTCGGTCAATACGATTTGGAAACCGTAGTTGTTGATGCCCCATCTACGGCCGTAGATGGTGTAGATATCAACGTCACCAGGAGTAGCAGGCTCTTCAGTAGTCATTTCCAACACTTCAGAAACAGCGGTTTTGCCTTGGTTTGAAGCAGCAGCGATTACATAGTAAGTAGTTTCAGCAGTCAAGTTTTCAACTACAACAGTAGCTTCCGCTTCAACTTCAGTACCGTTTTCCAAAATTGCTTCAGCAGCGGGAGCTTCACCTTCGGTGTAAACTACGTAAGCTACTTTTTCAGCGTTGGTTGCAGCAACAGAGAAAGCAATGGTAGTTTCGGTAACATCACCTGCAGTCAAAGCAACGGTGGGATCTTCGATAACTACTTGAGCTTCCAAAGTTTTCATTTTCAACGCAGTAGAAACTTTGGTCACAGACTCATTCTTAACAGCTGCTACGAATACATATTCAGTGTTCGCAGTCAAATCAGTTACAGTTTGAGTTGATTCTTTGGTAGCGTCAATAGACACACCTTCTGAAAGAATCACTTCAGCAGTGGGGATTTCCTCACCAACAGCAAGACGAATGTAAGCACATTCTTTTGCTTCGGAGGGAGTAACAGTAAACGACAAAGTCGTTTCGGTAGCTTCACCCGCGGTCAAAGACACCTGAGGGTTGGGAAGCTTCTCTTCTTGTTCGCAACCTACGAGGGCCAAAACGAACGTCAGAGCGAGTAACAAGAAACTCTTCTTCATAATGATATAAAATTAGGTTAATTTGGTTTAATGTGCGTTTAAAAGTGCAATTAAGCAACAAATATAGTACTAAAAATGAAACTACGCATTTTTTTGACCAAAAAATTTTCGAAGGGGACGGTCAAACCACTTCAAAGCCAGACTGGCCACCAGGATGCTGGCAAACACGGTCACCAGACTCCATACCCAACCGCTTGCCAAGTCATAACTGCCCCTGCGGATCATCCAGGCATAGAGCAGATACATCAATGGATAATGCACCACATACAACGGATACGACAGATCGCCTAGGAAACGGGCCAGGCGTTCCACACGGGGCTGCTTCGGCTCGTTGGAAGCCCCCAACTGAATGAGCAGCGGAAACACCAACATCACACAGAACAGTTCATAGAGCCCGTTGTACGAGAACACCCCCCCACCCGACAGGTAAGGAACCGCGAACAACAGGACCAATGCCAGAGACGCCCAAGCCAAGGCTCCCCGACAAGCGATCGGACGGAAGGTGCGGGAGATCAACATCCCCATCGAGAAAGGAAAAAGCATCCGGATCAGACCGCCGCCAAAATTCGCCCCATCCAAGGTCCAACCCACACCCATACAACCGTAGCCTGACACATCCGTCAAACAATACCAAGCCCAAATACCGGCCAGGCACGACACCCAAACACGGAGTTGACGCGTATTAAAACGACGGATAAACAAGGCATATAGGAAGTTACCAATGTATTCAAAGAACAGGGACCAACTCGGACCATTCAACGAATACATTTCCCCGTTGCCCCGGACATCAAATCCCGTCCCCGGAACAGCTGGCAGCAAAAACAGGCCCAACAAGGTTGCACCCAACACCCATGCCCATGAAGTCACCTCCCCGGACCACTGCAACCGTCCTCCTAGCACGAAGGTCAACGCTCCCAAAAGGGCCCCAAAGACCACCATCGGATGCAAACGGATCAAACGGCGTTTGAAAAAGTTGCCCATCGACAAAGACGACCAACGGTCATCGTAGGCGTAACTGATGACAAAACCGGAAAGCATGAAAAAGAAATCCACCGCAAGGTAGCCATGGTTGAGTGTGGTGATGAGTCCATCGCCAGCTCCATTCTGCACTTGTGCGAATGCAAAGCCTTCAAACACGTGGTAGCAGACCACCAACAAAGCAGCGACACCCCGCAGGGCATCCAACAAAAGATAATGGGGTTTGGTATTCATGGGTACAATTCTACAATTTGATTCCAACACGCAAAGATAATTCGTATCTTTGTTGTACACCAAAAACGTTCGTGTATGAGACCTTTTTTCTTCGCATTGATTATCGGGCTGTTTGCTAACAACCTTGCCGCCCAAAACGGAATTGTCTACTGGGATACCAACCAAAACGGTCACCAGGACCGGCACGAAAAAGGACTGAAGGGTGTCGTGGTCTCTGACGGATTCTCCTTGGTCCGCACGAATGCTCAAGGACAATTCGCATTGGAACCGGCCGAGCGCGCCCGTTTCATCACCGTTTACACCCCCTCCGGCTACGCCCATACCTCTCCTTATTACATCGATATCCGAAGCAACCGCTCCGGGGATTGGTCTTTCGGCCTCAAGAAGAACCCCGACACGAACGGAGAGTTCATTCATTTTAGCGACATTGAAGAACGAAGCTATCTGGACTGGATGGACGATTTCAAGACCTATGTCCGCAACCATCCCGTGGATTTCGTAGCCATCACCGGAGACATCTGCTATGCCCAAGGGCTGCAATTGAACGGAGATCATTTCAACACCGACGACCTCGGCGTCCGCATGGTCTATACCCTGGGCAACCACGACTTAATCAAAGGCTTCACCGATCCCCAAGGACGGGACTATGGCGAAAAAATGTACGAAGACCATTTCGGTCCCTGCTGGTATGCCTTCAACAGCCACGGGGTCCATTATGTCATCACCCCAATGCTGACTGGGGATGCCCGTCCCTCCTACTCTGCAGATGACGTCTACCGATGGCTGCGCACCGACCTTGAATCACTGCCCCAGGACACTCCGGTTGTCATTTTCAACCACGGGGTTTTGGGCAATACCGAACACCTGCTCCTGCAATCGGAACACGAAAGCCTGGACCTGGGCCAATACAACGTCATCGGTTATGTTTACGGCCACAACCACGTCAACTACCATTATACCAACGACCACGGAACCCAGTTGATTTGTTCCGTCGCCCCGAACAAAGGGGGCAACGACCACTCTCCCTCCAGCTGGCGCCTGTTCCGAACATCGGAGGGCCGGTTTACGAACGAACTCCATTACTACCCGATGCCCCTACACATTGCTGCGAACGGCCAACGCCGCGAAGGTCGGATCTACGTTTCAGCCGTGGTGTACGACGGAAAATCGGATGTCAAGAAAGTTGAACTCCTCTGCGACGGCAAAGCCACAACGATGAGTGCAAACGGCCGTTTTGGCTGGCAAGCCGACGTCCGGGACGATGGACAACACTACCAAGTCCGGGCACAGTTCAGCGACGGTTCGGTGAGCGTGGACGAAGTCAAATTCCAACCGGCTCTGCTCTGGGAACGCCAATTGCCCGGGGAAGCCGCAATGGGAGCTCCCCTCCTGTACGGAGACCTGCTGTTGATTCCGTTGGTGGATGACGAAATGAGCGAACGATGCGGCATTCTTGCCGTGAACCAAGAAGATGGAGCCACCCAGTGGTTCTTCCACACCCGAGGTTCGGTCCGCAACGACATCGCCCTGCACAACGGATTGCTCCTGGCAGCCGACGTCACTTCCGAGCTCTATGCCTTGAATCCGAATAATGGCCAGTTGATCTGGCAACACAAATTCCGCAACGACGGAATGTATCCCATCCACACCCAAGGCATTGTCTGCCACGAAGGCATCGTGTACATCGGCCAGGGTGCGCACTTGACCGCCTTGCGCGTTGATGACGGTTCCCTCGTTTGGCAGAACCAAACTGGAAAGGGCGGTGGCATCACGGATGTTTCCTCCTATGTGGTTGCAGACGGCGTGCTCTGCGTGAATGCATATTGGGTGGGCCGCTACGGTTTTGATGCCGCGACTGGAGCCTTGTTGTGGGAGAAAAAAGATGCAGAAAACCGGTACAGCACCGGAACCCCCATCTACCACAACGGCAAACTGTACTACACGGCATACCAAACACTGATCGAGGCCGATCCCCGCACTGGAAAAGAAACCAAACGGGTCAAACAAGGACACATCTTCAACACCCGGTGCCGCACCCTGATTGAAGGCAATATGCTCCTGGTCGGCACATCCAACCACGGCATCACGGGCTACCGAATGGAAGATTTCAGCCAAAGCTGGAACACGACCACCATGCCCGCCCTCATCTACACATCCCCCTACACCAAGAGCTACGAAATGTCTGTCGAAGGCGATTTGGTCCCCTACCGAAACCACCCGACCTTTGACGACCACTTCCTTGTCGGCACCAACGACGGCTACGTGTACGGACTGACCTTCGAGAAAGGCAGCTACGTCTGGCGACACGAAATCGGCCTTCCCATCCTCGCAACTCCCGTCCTCGACGGCAACATCCTCTATGTCTTGGATTTGGGCGGCCGACTCACCAAATTGGATTTGAGTAAGGTACGCTAGTACTTTATCTTGAAGGATGCGGACGCTGAATTGACCCGCCTATCCATGAAAAGACCCGGTTTTGTGGATGCGGACGATGAATTGCCCCGCCTATCCATGAAAAGCCCCAGTTTTATGGATACGGACGCTGAATTGCCCCGCCTATCCATGAAAAGACCCAGTTTTGTGGACGCGGACGATGAATTGCCCCGCCTATCCATGAAAAGCCCCAGTTTTGTGGATGCGGACGATGAATTGCCCCGCCTATCCATGAAAAGACCCAGTTTTGTGGATGCGGACGCTGGAAAGTCGGTTTACATTCATGCCTAATTATTTGTATATTTGTGACAATCTAAATCTCAAGACATGAAACTGCCAGACAACAAGACGAAAATTTCACGCACGATCTACACTGGCCAGAAGGATGACGAAGGACGTCCGCATGGACATGGCATTATGGAATATGTGGCAACCACGTCGAAGAAATTCAGGTACAAAGGCCACTTCGTGCACGGAGTCCGCTCCGGATATGGAGTATGGTATGAACTCAGTCAGTACATCCGTGAATATGAAGAGTGGGAATGGGTGCAGATGGGAGAGTATGACAGCTGCGGCAGATTGATCCACCCCAACACCAAGCCTGGTCCTCGCAAAGAGGTAGTTGAGTCATGGAATCAGACGTTCTGGGGATGGTGGAGGAATGATGATGCCGCTCATAAATTTGACTACACTCGCAGGAAGTACGCAGCAGATAATCTTGAACTTGCTGAAGACAATAAGTTCTTAACTTATTTTCATGATTTCAAGGCGATTAGGAAGTTGCCAAAATCGATGGTTTCAAAACTTGAGAGAAGCACAAAACCATGTGCCAGATATGGATATGGAGTATGGCTCTGGACGACCCACAAAGATAGTGAATCACTTAAAACGTCCTTCAAGATCTTTGAGGAATCAGCGCGTGCAGGCATTACTGATGCCCTGCAGCTGCTCTCCAGGATGTATTATCTTGGCGAGGCATATGACGTGAATACTGGAAAGTTTGTGATGGACCGTAAGCTTTCCATGGAGCTGCAAGCTCAGGCGATAGAAAAAGGTAGTATTACTGCCAAACTCAGGCGCAACAAAGACCTGTATTTAGGCACTGCAGAATTTAAGGCGGATAAAGAAGCGGCCATTGCAGTGGCGGAACGTGAGTCTTCGGCTATTTTCAGCGAGTCGATTCTATGGGCGGAACAGCTTGGATGGTTTTATCAGTTGGAAGGTGAGACAGAGAAGGCTGTCAATGCATATGAAAAGTGCATAGTCAATGGTTATTATGTTCCGATATTTGACCTGGCTTTGATTGCTCTTGATGAGGATGATTTTGAATACTATAAAACTCTGATGGAAATCGGAATGAAGCTGGAGATTCCTGAGTGCTATGCTTTGGGATTCGAGCAGGAGTCATGTTGGGATTCTTTGGACAATCTGGAGAAGACAACTATTCATGTCCGACTGAAGAGGAATCTGCCAGAAGGCGTCTCTCTGGGCAGTGCATTTTGTGCATATGTCATGGCAGATGCGTTGCTGAACGGAAAGTTTGGGTTTGAGATTGATCTTGTCAAGGGCAAGGAGTATGTCGACATAGCACTGACCTACGGCTACAGCGATGCGGCGAGTCTTTTGATTGAGGCTGCTGAGACTCTCCAGGACCCTGAATTCATGTCGGATGAGGAACTTCTTAGGCTCAGGTACGACGCATTGCGCTATGGTATTGATGAGCAGCTTGACTATGTGATCAAGAACAAGGATACATATATTGCTATGGGATATGGCGATGAGATACGATGATTATCCCGCCATCGGGAGCGGTATCCTTTGTCGAGGCTGATATCTTCTCGATGTCCTATCGTGAAATGTCTCTGCTCATTGGCGCAGAAGGACTTGATGCTGTCCATTTCTCAGAACCTTTGAATCAGATCACGAAGAACTGCGGATTCAAAGGATATCAGCTGGAAATTTGTTGAGAACGGATTGACCAGGGAAATTATAGTCGTGCTCTTCCCATTTGTGCCCGCAGCAAGGACAGGTGTAATGAGATTGCAAACATGCCACTTATCAGTGGAAGTATCAAGCATTAAAAGTAATTTTTCACAGCAAACTCATACTGCTCTATGAAAATCTGCTTGAATGCTGCAATATTGTTCTGTTCATAGAACATCAGCATCGCTTTCTTATAATCCACCGAATCCACTGTACGGAATGAAATCGGACAATAACCCCACGCTATAAGAATGGCATTGCTGCTGATTCTCGCAGTGCGTTTGTTACCATCAGTGAATGCCTGTATATATGACAACAATACAAGAGCCAGCAATGCCTTCTCAAAAACATTATCCTTTCCGTTAATCAACTGGCATGTATCCTCCAACGCCTCTCTGATTTGGAATTCATTATCAAGAGGACGATAGTTCGTACCGGTTATACCGACACGCCTCTTTCGGATACCATTACCCACACCCAATTCCTTGGTCAAGATGCTGTGAATATCCTCAAGCCTCCTTACAGAGAGTTCCTTCAGATAGTCCGGACAATCAAGGATGAAGTCCAAAGCATCTTTGTGGTTCAAGAGCATCACAGCCTCTTCTTTTGTCTTCCCCTGCGCTGTCTCTTTCTCCTTCAGAAGTCGCTCCGTCTCAAGAAGAGAATAGGTATTACCCTCTATTTGCGAAGACTTCCAAGACAAATCAACACCGAGGCGTTCCATCTCCTTGCGATATTCCAGGTCAGATAATGTAGACATATTTGCCAAGAAGGAGTTATGGGCGGTCTCCAGCCTTGCAGTCTCCTCGGCAGTAAACAGCGTGACCTGTGGTAGGACGTCCCTTATCAACTTAAAGTTGAATGATTCTTGAACTTTGCGTTCATCCACCTCATTTATGAAGTAGGTATCGATATCTAAGGGCATCATCAGATGTGCCTGTGCCGACAAGGAATATCGGGTCGCCTTTCCTCTGCCCTCAATAACAATATCACCGCTGCGAACACAATCGGCAATGATTCTTTTCAGAGTTCTCTCGTTTGGAGCCTCCGTCAAACCCGCTGCAATCTCCACCCTGCTTGAAGATGGATTATCATGCAGGAACTGCAATATTTCTACCTGTATAGTCATAGTTATCCACTTCTATCGGGACAAAAATAATACTATTTTTTAAATTTACGGGACAAACAAGGCATTTTATGACCCGATTGGATGCCCTCTTTGTCCCGAATAATATTATCGACTGCCATATTTCGGATGATTATGATGACTTTAAGAGATTGTTTGCCATTTATAATTTCAATTCATTCAACAATTGGGCCTCATTCAACAATAATATTGTAGCCCCAGCGTCATTTAGTTTTGCTACTGTTTGCAACTTTTTAGGACCAGCACCTACTCCCACCACAACAATATCTGTTTTCTTAGAAATAGAGGTATTGATGTCTGCACCATAATCCTTCAAGAGTTGAGCCAATGCTTCACGTTCAGGATATGCATCAAAAACACCTGTTATAACAACTCTCTTATCATAAAAAATTGTATTGCAGTTTTTACAATGCTCCAAGTCTGGCCGTTTTACCGCAGCGGATAATGTTCTAAAATCAGCTTCTGCGAGTTTAGGAATCTCCAAGTATTCTCCTGGCATCTTACTATATTTCAAATACAATTGAGCGGCTGCTCTAGCATCTGCCACAGCATTATGATGCTTATCCAGTGGTATATCAAAGTATTTGCACGCACTATACAAGGATGCCTTTCCCAAATCTTCACATGTACAGATCCATTCTCTAGGACAAATCGGTGACAAGTGATAAAATGGCACCTATACGAACAGAGAAGGTGACGTCAAAACAGTCCCTGTGTATATACGTACAACTGAATACGATACATTGACTCAACAAGCGTTATAGGGAACTCTCTCCGGGATTTCGTCGTTTCACTCCAACATCCCTCCCCACCTGTAGCGGAGGGATTGGGCTCGCCCTGCGGGCTGTGCATTCCCTCTGCACTCGCCGTAGGGCCCTTGCAGAATTATTGCAGCTTGTGTGCCGGTGGCACCACGACGAAACCGCAATAGAAGTGCTTCTGTTGCGGTTTTTGGTTGTTTTTGGCTCAATTTTGTATCACTATATGTATAACTGTTTTGATACGTCCTGCAATTAAAAATTCTGATTCGAGTGTTGTAGATTCCCCAAAGGAATCGAATTACTCGCGAAAAAACACAGTAGATTGGCGGCCTGCAAAAACCTTGGAAAGGTGACTCTTGCTTACTTGTATATGCCTCTAATATTTTAATGTCTATAACATTACTCACAGAGGATTCCTACTATACAGTATTTAATTTTCGATAAAATGATATAGTTGCGAAACCATCTTTTCCGAAACAGCGGTTTTGCGACTGCGTATTCATTTCATTCAGTGAACTTCTTTGAATAAATTTGCTAAGTGATGTGAGGACGATAATTGATAGTGCGCGAACTAAAGCGTATGCGGCTGTCAATGTTGCGTTAGTTGAGAGAAACTGGCTTTTGGGTAAGCGTATTGCAGAAGAAGAATTGCAGGGAGAGAATCGTGCAGAATATGGTGCAAATGTGATCATAAGACTCTCGAAGGATTTAACTGATGAGTATGGTAAAGGATTCAACAAGAGTAACTTATATCAGTTCTGCGAGTTCTATAAGTCATTTCCGGAGATTTTCCACACGGCGTGTGGAAAATCAGCGATTCTGTTGTCTTGGTCACATTATAGGACATTGTTGCAGGTATATGATAAGAAGGTTCCTTAAGACCTTGCAGGTGCTGCAAAATGACCCTGCCTTTTAGTTCTTTATAGTCTTTTGAAGGACAATCCTGACATTTTACCCTACCACCATCTCTTTTGGGACAAATCGCAAACTTCCAAAAATTATTACACTGCGTATAATAACCTTTCTTTGATGAACGCAGTGCA
>JAGCJX010000014.1 GCA_017647795.1 Bacteroidales bacterium
AATACCAGAAATATACCCTTAAATCGAACAATCATCACATTGAGAATCGAAAAAATCGAAGGATACCGAAATATCTCGATATCCTTCGATTGTCTTAATTGTCAGAGGCCTTCTGGTTAGGCACCTTTTTCAGTGCCCTCCCTTAAGGGTCGGTTTTTTGTGCCCAGAACAAGACTCGAACTTGCACAGCCTTGCGGCCACTAGTCCCTGAAACTAGCGTGTCTACCATTCCACCATCTGGGCGTTTCAAGGGAGTGCAAATGTAGTGTTTTTTTTAAAGTTACAAAAACAAATTCGCCTTTTTCGTACATTTGTACTTCAATTAAATGACAAAGACCATGATTTGTAATTTGGAAGTATGTGCAAACTCAGTAATGAGTGCAATTGCCGCCCAAGAAGGTGGTGCCCAACGTGTTGAACTTTGCTCTGTATTGGGAGTCGGAGGGGTTACCCCGTCCTATGGTGCGATTCGCTCCGCTCGAGAGGCCTTGCACATCGAATTGAATGTGTTGTTGCGCCCGCGAGAAGGAAATTTCGTTTATAACGAAGTGGAAATCCGTGAGGTCGAAGCCGACATCCGTGCGTGCGCCGAGCTCGGGGTGAACGGGGTCGTAATCGGAGCATTGGACTTTATGGGCAATGTGGACCGTGCAGCAATGGAACGTTGGATCCGAATTGCAAAGGATGCAGGGCTGTCGGTTACCTTCCATCGTGCCATCGATGTCAGTCGTGATGTCTTCCAGACGTTGGAGGAGGCCATTGATTTGGGCTGTGACTGCGTCTTGACTTCCGGTGGTTATGCGACGGCTCCGGAAGGGGTGGACGTACTCCAGGAGATGGTCCGCGTGGCAAACGGTCGGATCGTCATCATGCCGGGTTCGGGGGTCAATCCCGAAAATGCGGCAGCCATCATTCGTCAAACACAAGCCTCCTTCATCCATTCTTCTGCAAGAAAAAACCGGCCCGCCGAAGATGGCTGGACCGGTTGGTCGGATGCTTCAGTGGTTCGGGAAATCCGTAACCAACTGGACTTGTTATAACACGCCGATTTCTTGTACCAATGTTTGGGTGCTACCATCGGAGAAGGTAAGCACTGCTTTCACCGTGTGCGATCCACTGTTCAAGGTGACGCTCTCACCGTTTTTGTAGGATTTGCCGTCGTAGGTCCAGGTTACTGATTCCGGTTGAATCAGACATCTGCGCAAACGGAATTGGAAGTGGTCACCGCTATCGTAGAGGGTTTTCTCTACAAAAATCATCGGGAACGTTGCCATTTGTTCTGCATTTCTTAGACGGATGGTGGTGATCAGGTTACCTTGGGCTACCGGATTCCAAGAACTTCCGTCGGTGGAGTAAACCGCACCTCCGTCTATTTGTGATGCACGGTCTGTCAGAACAACTTCTTCGTCTTTCGCACCTTTGAAGTAGTAACCGAAGACGTATTCGTGGCTCTTGTCAATCAGCACCATTGTGTTGCTCAAGTCAACCCAGATGCTGTGTTCAAAGCGGTTCGGTTTGTCGGCTTTTGTTTCCAACAACATGGTTTGGTCCGTCACGTCGTATGCAAATACTCCGATTTCATCGGGTGCAGTGATACCCGGAACCAAGGAGAATTCAATACCTCCGATTGAAGTTTCGTGGTAGTAGGTGAGTTCTTCCGGGCTGTAGTGGATACCGACGTATGCGGATGCACCGACCGCGTTGGTGTTTCCTGCTTCCGCATGAGACTTGGTCAAAGCAATTGCGGGAACGTTGTTGAAGGTTTTGAGGTTCGCATTGCGAGTCTCGTTCTCATCGTTACCTTCCACCCAGATGATGTAGCGGCTGTGTGCCGTTTGGTCTGCGTTGGTGCGGCTGTCTTTGATGTCCAACAACGAGCGGGTCATGGTGCTGTAGAGTGAGTAGTAACCCTTGTCGTTGGTGGTTGCTTGGATGCATTCTTTGTTGTCCAATGCGGTGATGCTTGCTTTAACACCGGCCAAAACTTCGTTGTTTTCATTCTTCACGGTACCGGTGACGGTCATCCCTTCGTAGATGCGCAAGGTAAAACTTCCGTCTGCGGAGAGATTGGTGAAGTTGTAGTTGGTCGGATTGCCATTCCAATCAATGGAACCGGGATCCGAAGCTGCATCAAAACGGGTGACGTTGCCGGAACCGGGGAAGGGAATTTCAGAATCTCTCTGTAAATTAGCCTCTCCTACAGCTTCTTCCAGGTCAAAACATTGGTGGGCAGCATAGTTGTTGATGTCACCAGATTGCCATTTCATTTTACCGGTACGTCCACTGTGGATGACGTTGTTGGATTGGTCCACGTGGTAAATCAAAATACCCTCAGAAGCCAAATAGGAGTCCCAACCGGTTTGATCACGGTACTCGTAGAGGAAGTATTCGTTTTCGGTTTCGGTCGGAGTCCAGTAAGCCATGTTGTTGTACACGGGTTCGAGTTTGTAGTTGCCACTCTCGGTCAATTCGGTCGGAGCCTCTGCCCAGGAGAGCATATAGCGTTCCATGTAGGTCAAGTAGGGAGGGGTGTTCAGGTCGTTGTTGTAGCAACCGTTGGACATCAGCGAGTAGGTACTCAAACCGGTGCAGCTACCGTTGGCAGCATAGTCGGTGTCGTAGAAGTCCGGCAACCCCAGTACGTGTCCAAATTCGTGGGTAAAGGTACCGATACCGGTCATTCGGGTACCGGAAGTTCCGCGCAATTCCGATCCGCACGCATAGGTTTTGAGTGAAATGCCTTGGAAGGTTCCGTAGCTTTCTGATTTGTGGGGCCAGATTGCGTCCGAAGGACCTCCTTCTGCTTCGCTGTAGCCAGCGTAGTAGAAGAATACATTGTCCAAAATACCGTCCTTGTTGTTGTCGTATTGGGCCAAATCCAAACCGCATTGGTCGATGGCAGCACGTACAGCATCACTGGCCATTGCCCAAGGGTTTTTGTCGTACGAGTCTCCGGTGTTTTCACCGTAATAAGCCATGTTTTGGTTCAATTCAACCGGACCGTACACATCAAACGAAGGGTCAAAGACTCCGTTTGAGTTTTCGTAGTAGTAGTCGTAGCAGGAACCGGTACCGCCATTTTCGCTATAACCCGTTTGGTTCAACAAGTTGCCGAATTTGGTTTTGGCATCTTCTGTTACAAATTTTGTATCCTTGAAGTTGATCAGAATACACAGGAATTTGTATTTGCCGTGGGTGAACGGGTTGTCCAACGGGGGCAACATCAACTGGGTTGCCTGGCTGTTTGCCCGTTGTCTGCGTTCCATCGCTCTTTGAATCGCGGCTTGCGGGGGAATCACTTCGGTGTTGCCGAAGGATTGCAGGCTGACTTGGTTGGAGGTCACACGGGTTTCTGAGCGGATGATGCTGCCATCAAAAGCGAAGTCCGCGTAGTAATAGAATCCGTCGGGACCTTGGCTGATGAGGCGGTTGTTGTATGTACGCCAGTTCAGGAACTCGTCCCCGTGGATGCGGATTTCAAGCGAAGTTCCATCGGGCTGATACACTCGTACCGCCTTGGGGTTCGCCGGAATTGCCATTACTTCGTTGGTAGCAAGCAAACCGATGAACGCAACGATGAGTCCAAGAAAATATCTTTTCATGTCTATTTGTATTCAATGATGAAACCGTAATTGTGATCGGTATCCAAAATCCACACTTTACCACCGTCAACTTTGGTAACCGCGCATTTTACTTTGCCATCGAAGTTCTTGCCGGAGAAACCTTGGATGGTCAGGTTGGCTTCAAACTCTTGGTTCGGGCTTACTGATTTGGGCAGGCCGCTGAGTTGGAAGGTCTGCAGGTCAGTTGCGTGGCTGAGGCGGTACAAGTAGCCTTCTGCATTTTCACCGTAAGCCGTTTGGATTTGGTAAGGTTGGTAGGTGAAGGTTGCGTTCCAAGCATCGCCACTGTAAAATCCGACGGTGGATTTTTGGTTCATTGCGTGGTTTTCGTAGGAAGGTTCGTTATCATTCTGACAGCCTGTAAAGAGAGACAAGGAAATCAGAGCGAAAAATACGAAGAGTAGATTTTTTCTCATTGTTATTAATTTTAATTGGTACAATCTTACAAAAGTAATAGAAAATATTAAAAAGACTTAGATTTTTGTTAAAAATCAAATCCTATTCCGGACAGCCCGCAAGAATTTCTTGTTCCAAGGTGAGGGTACTTCCATCGGCAAAGGTCAGTTCCGCTTTGACGAAGTGGATGCCATCCGGTACTTCGATGATGTCTCCCGTTTTGTGCGGTTCTCCGTTGAAAGTCCAGGTAATGCTTTCGGGTTGTTGGTCACAACGGCGAAGACGAAGGGTGAAGCGTTGTTTACCATCGAAAGGCACTCGTTCAATATAAATCATCGGGAAATCCGATTTTAGTTCGGATTTGTTCAGGCGGACAGAGATAAGGGCATTTCCTTTGGGAAGGTCGGTCCAGTTTTGGCCGTCGGTGGAGATGCATCCTCCTCCCGCTACTTGTGCTTTCGCATCTGTTAGGATCGGCGCCTCATGGGTGTTGCCATCAAAGTAGTAGCCAAAGATGTATTCGTGATTCGATTCAATCAGGAGGTTGTGTTCGCTGATGTTGACTACGAGGCTGTGGCGGGTGTTTTCAGGCTTTGTTGTCATGGGGGCTTCCACCAGGAAGGTTTGGGTGGTCACGTCGAAGACAAATACGCCCAATGTCTCAGGAAGGGGGATGTCGGGGACCAAGGAGAATTCAATGTCGCCGATACCACAATCCAAGTATATGGACATTTCTTCCTTCGTGAAGAAGGTGCCCACGTAGGCTTTGGGACCAGCCTTTAGGACATTTGCTGCAGCACCTTTTCCTTTTGAGAGTACGATTTTGGGACGGTCAAAATGTCCATGCAGGGTGATGTCCTGGGTTACATGCATTTTGTCGCCTTCTATCCAAGTGACATAGCGAGAGAAACTTCCGAAAGAGTCACCTTCAAATTGGACTTCCAGAAGAGAACGGGTCGGTTCTGCAAACAAGCTGTATGTGTCCCATTTTGTTATGCCAACGAGTGTGCTGGTGGAGGTGTTCTTTCCTACCGGGGTACAGGTGACGACTGCATTCTGCGTACCCCAGTTGATGTCGCTATCCACCGTTCCCTCGATGACCATTCCTTCATACTTTGTTAGGGTAAAACTGCCCTCTTCGGTGATGTTGGAGAGGTTGTATCCGGTTTGGTTTTTATTCCAGTCAAGTGCTCCATTTCCCGGGTTGAAGAAGTTTTCGTACAAAGTATTGAAGGCTTTATCGTAGTGCGGAAACGGATTCAATCCCTCCAGTTCGTAGCATTGGTGGTCTCCATATATGTTGATTCTCCATGAGTTCCAGAGACTTATGGCGGTAGTGGTGTTGTTGATGAGGTTGTTAGATTGGTCCACGTGGTAAATCAAAACTCCGGGCATGGGGATCTTCTCGTCCCAACCGGTTTTGTCTCGGTATTCGTAGAGGAAGAATTCGTTTTCAGTAGCCGTCGGGGTCCAGTAGCCCACGTTGTTGTAAACGGGTTCCAGTTGATATTCTCCGTTTTCTGTTAATTCAATGGGTTCTTCGCACCAACCTAGCAGGTAGCGTTCCATAAAGGAAAGATAGGGGGGGATTTTGACACCTCCACACATCACAGAGTAGTTTCCAGGTCCTGCTCCTTCCCCGTTTTTGTCGTAGTCGGTATCGTAGAAGTCAGGCAAGCCCAGGGCATGTCCAAACTCGTGAACGACCGTCAAAATTCCATCGATGTTGGTTCCATTGTTGCCAAATAACTCAGAGCTACATGCATATTTGCGGGTGGTGACGCCTTGAAACTCGCAGATGGATGTTGATTGGTGGGGCCAGATGCAGTCGGAAGAGTTGCCGGTGGCTTCGGAGAGACCTGCATAAAATAGGAAAATCGGCTCCACAACACCGTCTCCATCGGTGTCGAACTGGGTCAAATCAAGACCGCATTGGTCAATGGCCGCAGCTATCGCATCGCCAAGAAGATATCGCGCACGTGTATCCCTTCCATTTAAATTTTCTCCGTAGTAGGAAGACTTTTGATCTAGAACTACGGGGCCGTATACCTCAAAGAGCGGTTCAAATACTCCGCTGGAGTTCTCATAGAAGTAGTCTCGTACCGAACCGATGGCACCATCGTAATTATAACCTTGCTCGGTCATCAGGTTTTGGAATTTCGTATGGGGATCCGGAATGGTGAATTTGATGTCTTGAAATTCTACCAGGATACACAGGAGTTTTTGTTGTCCTCGTGTATATGGATTGACGGTAGGGTCCAGAATCATCTGGGACGCATTGCTCCGGGCCTGGCTACGACATTCCAGGGCCCGTTGGATGGCTGCCGGTGGCGGGACAACTTTCTGTTCCCCAAGGGGCAGCATGCTGATTCCATTGGGATTGACCCGGGTTTTGGAAATGCGTATATCCCCATCAAAAGTAAAGTCGGCATAGTAGTAAAAACCATCCGGTCCTTGTTCGATCAAGCGGTTGTTGTGGGTTTTCCAATGCAGAAATTCATCCCCATGGATACAAATTTCCAAAGAAGTACCGTCGGGTTGAGTTACGCGAACAGGTTTGGAATCTGCTGGAATGGCTGAGGCTTCAAGGCTGGAAAGTAATCCAAATACCAGCAGCAGGAGATAGAAGAGAGAATTTCTCATAGGTTACAGTTTGAAGTAAATGAATGGGCAAAACTAATAGAAATTCTTCAAACTTGCGCGGTATCAATCCTGAGAGTCGCGAAAAGTGGACAAAATAAAACTCAGCCAAGAGAAAATGACCGAGTTTGTGGATCTTTTTTTATGAAAAATAAGCCTGTCTCTTAGTAAGAGATAGTTTTGTAATTCGTTGATATTCGGATAGCAAAGGTAGTACTCATTTCCTTGATTCCAAAAATAATTTTTACAAATTTGAGAAAGTATAAGGCGGCTCAACGAGTTACTTTCTGCCTCAAAATGCTCCACTTTAGCCCTTATAACATACAACAATTCAACTTCTACAAAAGATTTGTATAGAATCACAAGTATTTTCTATCAATCTCTTACTAATAGATTTTTCTCTTACTAAGAGATCTGCAACTAACTTAAAATTAAATAAGTATGCGTGTTTGGTACAGCCTTGTATCTATCATATTGGTCTTTGTGTGCATGATGCGTGCAAATGGCCAGGAGATTCGCCGCGCGGAAGTTGGGATTGACTTCCGGGTGAATCGTGTTGTATTGGATACGACCTATATGAACAATGCACAGCGGATTCAAGAGATTGTAGATTTTGTGAATTTTTTACAAAGTGAACGGCCTTATGAGTTGCAGTCGGTGTCCTTTTATGGTTCCGCCTCTCCGGAAGGCAGTTATCAACAAAACCTTCGTCTGGCACGGGCGCGTCTGCGAACCTTGGAGCAGTGGATTCGTAGTCGGGTGGAGATTCCTGACAGTTTGATTACGCGTGAGGAAACCTATATCCGCTGGGAGTTTTTGAAATACGAAGTGGCGAAGTCAGACCTTCCGCAAAAGGAAGAACTGTTGCGGATTTTGGAGGAAGAAGCCGCCTTGGTCCCTTATTATAATAACCAACAGATTGATGAACGGATCTTGAAGATTCGTCAATTGGGTGGGGGAGAGACTTGGAAGGAGTTGAACCGACGTTATTTTGCAAATATGCGTGAGGCGTTTGTGGTCTTCGAGATGCGTCGTGAGGAGATTCGTCGTCAGCAGACAGCTGTCGCTCCGGTACAAGTCCAACATGCGGTTCCGTCCAACATTATTCGTCCGGCCAACACCCTCCGTCAATCGGCGATGGATACGTACCAACCGGCTTGGTACAGAAACTGGTACGTGAATACCAATGTCCTGGCTTTGGGGATGGGAATTACCAGCTTGGGAGTGGAGTATGATTTTGCCAAACACTGGTCCGTAGCCGTGCCGCTGTTGTACAGTGGTTGGAATTATTTTATCGAGACAATCAAGTTCCGTACGTTTGCCGTTCAACCGGAGGTCCGTTATTGGTTTAATGAAAATCACACCAACTGGTTCGTGGGAGCTCATGCCAGTCTGGCTTACTACAACGTGGCAGTGGATGGAGGATACCGTTATCAGGATCATGCGGCAGAATCTCCGGCTTGGGGTGGCGGCCTTTCCGGTGGTTATCGTCTTCCGCTAACCCGTGACCAACGTCTGAGTTTGGATTTCTCTCTTGGTCTGGGAGTTTACCCGTTACATTACGACATATTCGACAATACTACCAATACGGCAGATGGTCTGCTCATTCAGACAGCCCGCAAGACCTATTTCGGAATAGACCAGGTAGCAGTCACTTTGAGTTATTCGTTCAACAATCAAAAAGGAGGTACGAGATGATAAGGTTCTGGCTCATGCTTTCTTTGCTGCTACCTTTTATTTCCGGTTGTAGTGTACATGAATGGCCCGATATGCACTTCTGTCTCCGACTCGATTACGAGACGGAAATGGTCAAGTGGAATAACTACTACGATGGTGATGAAATTTATGACCTCGGATTGGGCGAAACCTACGATAACAGTCAGGCTTACGGAACCATCCGTTATATTGTTCGTGTTTTTCCGGCGAATGAAGAAGGAGTCCTCTCATCCAACAATCATATCAAGGAGTTTGTTTATTCACAGCCCCTTCAAGATGGATATGACTTTGAGTCTATGATTGACCTGCCGGGTGGAAATTACTGCATCATGGTTTGGTCGGATTTGGTGCCGATGGGCAACAACCCGTATTTCTACGATGCTACAAATTTTTCAAACATTACGATGGTCGGAGAATACGAGGCCAACAACGATTACCGTGATGCTTATCGAGGATCCCGTTTCATCCATTTGGAATCCGATGTGTTGGATCACCTCCCGGACACATTGAGTATTGCGATGCAACGTCCTCTCGGCAAGTACGAGATTCTTTCAACTGACTTGCAAGAATTTATCGTCAAAGAATACGAGTATCTCCAAAATGAAGCCTTGACTAAAGGTGAATCCCCTCTAATTCAGGTGAATACTGATGATTATCGAGTCGTGTTCTACTATTCCGGTTATTTGCCGGATACCTACAACATTGCAGCTGACAAACCGGTAGATGCCCGCACGGGTGTGTGGTTTGAATCCAAAATCGGAATTATCAATGAAAACGAGGCTTCGTTGGGATTTGACTACGTATTCGTGAATGGACAGCAGACCGCGGTGACCCTTCAAGTTGGGTTGTATGCGAAAGATGAGCGGCAAGTTGCCCTTTCCAATCCCTTCAACATGCCTTTGTCTCGCGGCAGACATACAGTCTTGAAAGGATCTTTCTTGTTGCAACAGGCATCCGGGGGTATCAACATTGAATCAGACTTTGACGGAGACCACAACATTGTAATTGAATAACATGCGACAACTGAAATACATACATGCTGTTTTGGCCGTATTGGCTTCGTGGGCACTCGTTTCGTGTACCATAGATGAACGCTACCCTGTTGTGGGAGAGCGTGAGTCGGTCGTGACCTTTACTCCAGTCCTTAGTGGTGATATGCAGACTCGTGCGATTGGGGATGCAACTGGTATTGATCGTCTGACGGTAGCTGTATATGAAGGAACACAAACATTGTCAAAGAAGTTCTCTTTCTCGGAAGATTGGGATGAAGTAAAAAGTAATGGTATTGCATTGACTTTGGTTGAGGGACACTCATATAAAATTCTGTTTTGGGCAGAGAATAGTGAAAACTCTGCATATGAGATAACAGATGATGGTCGAGTTGAAGTAGATTATGATGACTATATCAATGGAGGATTCGAGAAGATGGAGGAGCTCGATGTCTTTTATGCCACGACTTCGGTATCAGTCGGTAGCAGTGCCGTAGAAGATAAGGGTTCTATTACCTTGGTTCGTCCGTTGGCGCAGGTCAATTTTGCAGATAATGCTACCCAACCCGTACAAGGTTCGCACCGTACACAACTTACCTACGATGATTGTCCGACCGCTATCGATCCTTTCAGCAAAACGGTTACAGAGACAACTGAGGATCTGACCTTTATTTTTGAAGATTACCCGACGGAAACCTTGTCGGCTCAAGGAGAAACCTATTATTACGTAGCTACCAATTATTTCTTTGCTCCGTATACGATCTCAAAAGCAACCCTTGATTTTCAAGATAATCAGGGCAATTCGCTTAAGAAAATCGTTGTCGATGATTTGTTGATGGAACCCAATATGAAGACCAATGTGTTGGGCTCCATTGTCGGTACACCCACTACCTGGAGTGTGTGGGACGGTTCGGCAGAGCCTGAGACGGTTCCTGCATTGGATCAAGACCGATACATAATTGATGAGGCAGCAGATATTGCGTGGTTGGGCGTAAATGCTTCTACCTTGGAAGCAGGAAAAACGTTTTTGCTGACCATTGATATTGATATGGCCGCAAAATCGGGTCTTTCCTCCATCCAATTGCCCTCAGGTTCTACCCTGGATGGCCAAAAGCATACCATCAAGGGCGTGCGCCTGTCCGGAGCATTGTTTGGAGACGCTACAGAGCTTATTATGAGAAATCTGACTTTGGAGGATGTCCAAGTCATTAGCCCCGATAGTCATGCCGGAGTGTTGGTGAATACGTTGAAAGGCACTGGTTCCTTCTCGGGTATCCATATCAAGAATTCTTCGGTTGAATCTTCTACGGGAGCAGCCGGAGGTATGGTTGGATACGTGGTTCGGAAATCTGCTAACGAACGAAGCGAAGCCCTGGAAGTGGTTTTTGACGATTGTCGTGTGGAAGGAAGCTCCGTTACCGGCAGCCTCGCGCAAGGTCATTTCGTGGGTTTGTTGCGCGGTTATGATGCAGGTGAAGTTCTGCGGTTCAACGACAACTGTACCTATGTCGCTTCTGCCTCCGCATCGCTCGCAACCGGACCAGTTTCACCCTATTGTGAGGGAAACGAAGGAGCTTGGCTGGCAGCGAATGATTATAGCCCGTTCAACGGATGGTTGGGTAATGAAGAGTGCTACCGTGGACAAGTCTTTTATGGAACACAACGTTTTATCCCTCGTTGGGATGGAACAACGAAGATAGAACCCTTGTTGGCAGATGCTACTTATGACGCCAATGTAACTGCGGGTACAAACCGTTACGTGGTTTATTCGGCTTATGACCTGGCCGGTTTGCGAAATAAGACGGCCACTCCTGTTGCCTTGTACCTGATGGAAAATGTCGATATGTTTGGCCAGGGAAGTGATGGTAAATACTTTGTTCACAGCAACTTTACGAAGAGTGCCTGCAACAGTGCAGACGATAATAATTTCGATGCATTTACGTCGATTGCGTTGTTGGAGGGCAACAACAAGGGTATTTATAATGTGGCTCTTAACAGCGAAGGCTCTGAACGTTATGCCTTTATTCTCAATGGCGACAATGGCCACATTCACAAAAACGTTTCTTTCCACAATTGCTGCACTGTTGTACCACATGTTGTCAAGGACAACGAAGATAAATCTTATGGAGCGACGGTTGTGTTGGCTATAGGGGGAGCGACTTACACCATGGAAAATGTACATGCCTACGGTTGTAAAGTTTTTGCATTGCAGAAGACGGGAATTATAGCGGGACGTTTGGTATCAGCCACAATGGCTACAATCAATAATTGCTCAGTAAATGACTGTTATATTGAAAATTACAATTGCAAAGAGCATCAGGAAGATTTTGGTCATGGCGTGAAATTTTATTCACCAGGTGAGGTTGGTGGGCTGATTGGTTTTGTTGAAAATTTTGCTACAATATCTAATTGCCATGTCAAAGGTACCACGATTTATGCTTTCGGTCAAAACGATCAAAAGGCATATTATATTATACCCATTCCAGGTCGTCACGTTGGACAGTTTATTGGTGATATCCGTACTTCTGATGATCAAAAAGATAAAATTGTATTGACCAATTGTACTGTCGATTCTAATACAAAGTGTACCAATCGTTGGGATAAGCATAGTAAATGTAATATGATTGGTAGGGTTTACTATGTTTCTTTACTGGACTCTAAGGGAACTGTTACTTTGGATGGAAAATCAATCCTTTTATGATAAATAATATAGTATTAATATGAAGAACTTAATCTATCTACTATTAGCCCTACCGTTGCTATTCACATCATGTAGTAACGAAGATATGGCAACCAGCGAAGAGTCTGTACAGGTAAGTTTCTGTGCAGAGATTCCTAAGCCTATGGGTACACGTGCTTCCTCGACATTGTCAGTTGACAAAGTTTATTGTGCCGTATTTGAGAATGGTGTAGAGATTACAAATCTACGTCAAAATATTGACATAGTTGAAAGTCAGTCTATAATATTTGCTCCTCGGTTGATCAAAGGACGTACTTATGACGTGGTCTTTTGGGCCATGAAGGAGGGTTCGTACAATGTTGATAATCTGTCCCAAATATATCGTGTGGAAGGTAAACCTGAAGTTGATTATGATGCATTTACTGCAACCACAAATATTACGGTTGAGAGCAGTGAGATCATTGCTGTGACCCTTACCCGCCCCTTGGCGCAGCTGAACATTGGTGTGACTGAGGAAGACTGGAATGCTGTAGTTGCTCTCGGACAGACACCTGCTAGTACAAGTATTTCCTATGAGTCTTATGATGCCTTCAATGCCCTGACAGGTGGACTCACGAGGAATTATAGAAGCATAACCCGTACAGCGCCCGCATCGGGAACCTTTGATGTGGGAAGTACTACTTATAAGTCCCTCGGATCCTTTTATGTTTTTGTGGATGGTACCACAGAGAAAAGTTTGTCAGATATCGAGTTCACCATCAAGGACGGATCTGGGAAAGACATTCGTTCAGATGTGCAGATTGTGCACGTTCCCATTCAACGCAATTATAAAACGAACATAGTAGGAGGTCTTTTGACGGGAAGCATTACTTACAATATTTCACTTGGTGAATTTGCGGATCAAGATAAAAATCAAACCTTATAAAATTACTTAATAACCTTTTTAACAAAACCTTATGAAAACTAAAAATTTGTTTATCAGCATGTTGGCAGTTGCCGGTATGTTGTTCGCAACCTCTTGTTCACAAGAGATGGATGCTCCTCAAGGTGACTATGTTAATGCAACGTTTACAATCACTACCGCGGATGCTATCGGTACCCGTGCTATTGGTGACGGAAAAACCGTTGACAAAGTTGCTTGTGCTGTTTATGACGCAGAGGGTATTGAATTGGATGAGCTCTACACTGTTTTGAATGTAGAGAACAAAACCGCTACTTATGACGTGCGTTTGGCGAAAGGTCAAAACTATCGTCTTGCTTTCTTCGCTTACAATGAAGCAGCAAACGCTTATGATGTAGCTGACTTGAAGAACGTCGTTGTAAAAGACGATCAGAAGTCTAACGTTGAGGGTCGTGACGCTTTCACCGCTTTCAAGGACATCAAGACCAATAACTCAGCCATCAACGAGACCGTAACTTTGACACGTCCGTTCGCTCAATTGAACTTGGGTGTTGATGCTTTCGAATTGGAAGATGCAAGAAAGGCAGGTATCGTGGTTGAAAGAACCAAAATCGTTGTTAGCAATGTTTACAAAGCATTCAGCGCATATGACAATGATCTGGTTGAAGGTGCAGCAGCTGGTGAAATGGTATTCGAATTGAACACGATTCCCACTGAAACCTTGAACGTAACTGTAAACGGAGAGGAAAAAGAATTTACCTACTTGGCATTGAACTACCTCCTTGCAGGTGCTCAAACCTTGACAAATGTTGATTTTACCTGGGAAGGTAAAGACGGTGAGACCAATGATCCCGTTACTTCTTTCTTGAATGTTCCTGTACAACGTAACTTCCGTACAAACATCATCGGTAAACTTTTGACCAACCCCGCGTCCTTCGAAATCGTTGTTGATGCTGATTTTGACGGTGAAGAGCTTGTTCACACTGTATTTAGCGCCCAAGATTTGCAAGGTGTTCTTGACAGAAATCAAGCTGCCGGTACACACACTTTCTACCTCGGTGCTAACATCACTGGTGACGTTACCATTCTCCAAAGAGAAGGTGTAGACATCGTTATTGATGGTAATAATTACGAATGGAATGGTGGTGTTACCATTAACGGTAATGCACGTGCAAAGGGTGCTGAAACTTTGACTCTTAAGAACATCAACTTTGTTGCTGATGAAGCGAAGACATTTATTGATGCTCCTACCAAGATTGATGGTAAGTACAATTACTCACACAACGTGACCGTTGACAATTGTACTTTCTCTTCTGAAGAGTACAACGAAGAAATCGTTGGTATCAAGTTGCTTACAACTTACAACGCTGTTGTTAAGAACTGTACAGCTACTAACATCCACACACTCGCTCAGTTCCAAAGCGTAGATAACGCAACTGTTATCGAGAATGTAAAAGTTGTGAACTGTAAGAATGGTATCTCTTTGGGTAACATGGCAAGCGCTACTATCACTAACGCTGAGATTTCTACAAAGGGTTATGGTGTACGTTTGGACGGTGAGAAGACACGTGAGGTTGCTGTAACTATCGAAAACGCAACTATTGAAGCTTTCATTCCTGTCAATGTTCGTAAGATGAATGACGATGCTTGCAAAGCTACTGTTCGATTTGAAGGCGATAACACCTTGGTAGGTGAAGTTTACGAGATTGCATTCTGCTCTAACGAATATGAAAACGGTGTTGATCCGGTTGCTCCTAAAGGTACTTTCACCTTGGACGGTGCTGAAGCATTCCGCGCATACTTTGGTCCTGTTAATTCTGTTTCTGCTTTTGATGCAGCAATTAACAGCTATGATGAAGAAGTTATTGTTGAGTCCGCAATTACTAGCGTAGGTACTGGTTTTGAGGTTGAGCGTGACGTAGTTTTCGACTTCCAGGGTGAGGAGCTTAATGCTGGTTCTACCGCAAGCTCTACTTGGTATGCTCTTCAGATTTATGGTGACAACGACGTTGAGATCAACAATGCAAACTTCACACGTGCAGGTGTATATGCTGATGGCGCAAATGTAGTATTCAACAGCGGTGTTATCAACCATAATCCTGAACGTACATCTCGTTACATTTTCTGTGCACGGAACGGTTCTACAATCACTATCAACGATGGTACATTCAAGAATGACCGTGCAAAAAATTCATACTTCTGGGCTGATAACTCTACTATCTACGTTAAGGGTGGAAACTTTGGTGGTGTAGCATCAAATAACAAGGTTGTTCTTTCAAACGGTGGTCAGGTTATCATCACCGGTGGTACTTTCAACTTTGATCCGACTGCATGGGTAGCTGAAGGATATGCTGCAACCAAGAATGGTTCAACCTGGACTGTAGCTGCTATCTAATCCTTTGATTCTATTAGGTAATGCTGCCTTAAACATTGGGGTAGCATTACCTATCTTCCTCAACATTTAAAACAGGATAAAATTTAGAAATATGAAAAAGAATTTGGTTTTGAGTGTGCTTGCAGCAGCAGGTATGTTGTTTGCAACCTCTTGTACTCAAGACGACTTGCGTAACGGATCTGCAAATGGTGATTACATTGATGCAACGTTTACGCTTGCAACCGAAGATGGTATCGGTACTCGTGCTACTTTTGGTGATGGAACTACCGTAAATGTAGTTGCTTGTGCTGTTTATGATGCATACAACCAAGAAGAGCTCACTGAACTTCGTAATAATTTTGTAACTATTAATGACGAAGGTCGTGCGACTTACTCTGTTCGTTTGGCCAAAGGTAAAAACTACCGTGTAGCTTTCTTTGCTTACGATAAAGATGCTGGTATCTACAATCTGGCCAATATGAAAAACATCACTATCAGTGAAGGCCTTTCCAACATGGAAAATCGTGATGCGTTTACTGCCTATGTTGATATCAAAGAGGGTGAGACCATGAACGCCTTTACAAAAGAGGTAGAACTGACTCGTCCTTTTGCACAATTGAACTTGGGTATCGATCAAGGTGAATTCGATGCAGCTGCAAATGCAGGTCTTGTGGTTGAACAAAGTAAGATCGTTGTTAGCAATGTTTATAAGGCATTCAGTGCGTATGATAATGCTGTAGCAGGTGCTTTGGGTGTAATGGAATTTGGTTTCAATGACGTTCCGACTCAAAAATTGACTATTGGTGCAAACGAGTACACCTACCTCGCGATGAACTACATCTTGGTGGGCGACAATGATGGCACTGAAAAATCCTTGACGGACATTGAATTTGTTTGGAAAACGGAAGATGGCCTTACTAACAACCCGACTACTCACTTTGTGAACGTTCCTGTACAACGTAATTACCGTACCAACATTGTGGGTAGACTCTTGACCAGTCCGACCGACTTCAATGTTGTTATTGATGAAGAATTTGATGGTGATAAAGACGACCAAATCTTAAACACTGTAACCAAAACCGTTACCACTGCTGCTGAATTGCAAGCCGCTGTCAATACTACTGGTGTTGACCAAGTCATCATCAAATTGGCGAACGATATTCAAACTGATGACCTTATTACCTTGATTCAGAATCCGAATGTTCAAATTTATATTGATGGACAAGGTAATAAAGTTGATGCCCAGATTCTTATTGATGGTCGCAGTAATGCAGGCGGTATTGAGGCATTGACGATCAAGAATGTAAACTTTAATTTTACTGGTACAAATAAAAACTTCCCCAATTCAGGCGAAAAAATTAGTGCTATCGTTCATATAAGTGACAGATCTAAGAATAATAACTATGCCCATAATGTTACTATCGAGGACTGTACCTTTACGACAACTGCAACTAACGTTAATGCAATTGGATCATATCAGAGCTTTGATGTAAACATCTTTGATTGTACTGCAGATGCTACCTTGTACTCATTTGCTCAATTTACCGGTGGTTGGAATTTCGTGATTGACAATGTGGATACCGAATGCGGAAGAGGTATTTCTCTTGGTACATCTCCTACTTGCGTTGTGCGCAATTCTGAGATTACTGCGTCTGCTGCTGGAAAATATGGTATTCGTCACGATGCTACTGGTGCAAGTCGTTTGACTATTGAAAACTGCCAAGTTAATGCATTTATTCCTGTGGTTGTTAGAAATTCAAACAATAATCCTGTTACAAGTTATACACTTGCATTTAATGATGCAAATACACTGGTTAAGGGTGACGATAGCGAATATCATGTTGCTATTGCTCAACAAGAATACGATGCAGTTGGTGAACCCCTCACTCCTTTCGCTCCCGGTGTGGTAAATGTTACCGGTGCTGATTCAGCTTGGATTATCTTCAAATAGTAATTCCTTACTCTAGCCTATGTCCCGATAATCACTGTAGATTCTTCACTTTCAACCCTTCTATAATGCCTAATGGGACATAGGCTTCCTTTATACATAGCTAGTATTCATTTTTTTAGAGTCAAAACTACTACCACAAGCCCACTACGAGCATTCTGCTCAATTAGTTTTGACGTATATTTCTCATTGATCGAACGAGTCTCAAATGAATACTAGCTTTTCTTTTTAGAGAGACGGATATTGAATTCCCTTAAGAGGGTGACTAAAAAGTCTTATGACTGATTAGTCACCCTCTTTGCTCCCGCAGGTATCGAATTATTGAACCTATGGAATGACTTCTGCAAGGTAGTGAAATTCATAGATGAGAACTCTTGGGCCAACCATCACAATAATATTGCAATTGCCTTTATATTCTTTTGCAAATATCATGATATTCACTACCTTTGTAACTCATTGTTATACAATGAGTAAACACAATGTTGTTGTAAATCAGGATTGTAGTACTGATTTTGCAATACTTTGTTATGTATTAAACACACTGATTATGAACAGGTCATTCAAGAAGGATGTTGCCTTGCAGGCTATAATGTACATCTTATGCAAATTGGGTGGAAAGACTGATATGCATAAGTTAAGCAAAATCTTGTATTTTGCTGATCAGCAACATTTGTCCCTTTATGGAAGAAGTATTACTGGTGACTGTTATATTGCTATGCAGTATGGCCCAGTACCTTCTAAGGTTGATGATATGTTGAAAGCAGTTCGTGGAGATAGTTACTTTTCTGGTACTCCTTCGGCGGAAATGTTAGCTACGTATTTTAGGTTTCTTAATAAATTTACTATTGAGAGTTTGCAGGATCCAGACCTTGATTATTTATCAGAGAGTGATATTGAGTGTTTGGATGCCTCAATAGAAAAATGTAAAGATTTGTCTTTTGGCCAACTGACAGATTTATCTCATAACATAGCATGGAGTAATGCTCCAAGGAATGGATTGATGTCAGTTCAGGATATCCTGAGAGAAGTAGGGGATGAAGAAGGATATGTGAACTACATTACGGAGAAAATTTATACAGAGTCAAATTGCTTATCATAATGGAACTTCCTGCAGTATTAGTGGATCATACGATAAGGAGGGGACAGATTTTTCACTCCACTATGTTTGATGATATAGATCATGGGAAGTTTTTTGTCGTGATAGGTGTTACTGATGAAGAAGTTGCCGGGTTCTTCTATATTAATTCAAACATCAATTCAAACGTTATTACCAAGCAAGAACAGTATGCGATGCAATATCCAATTCTTGCACAGGATTACAACTTTTTGAAATATGACTCGTATATTAATGCTACGAATATCATAACGAGAAGTAAGAAAGAACTGAGTGAAAGTATATCTGCTGGTAGAACGAGTCTGATAGATTCATTGAAGAGCAAACATCTTAAAGAACTCTTAAAGAAGGTTAGGGAATCGAAGTTGTTTAGTAAAGTCGAAAAGAGAAACTTTTTCTACGAGTAATATGGTTATATTGAATTAATCAGGAATTTATTATATTTGTAAACGGTAAGTATCCCCTTGCCCTCATAAGCAACACATTAATCTATAACAATATGAAATTCAATTATTTAATGGGGGGGGGTAGTGTTTATAGCACTTTTGTCACTGTCATCTTGTGGCGCTCCTAAGTTCATGGCGAGTTATGCTCCGGAGGAGAGCGGACTCAATCTGATGAAGATTACAGATGAGGCAGCAAACACCGTTGCCGGTAACAGATCCAATGCTTTTTTCGCTCCATATGACAATATAGGAGGCTGCAGTGTTGAGAAATTCTCATGGGGGACTGAGAGACTTCTCGGCGTATCTCCTGATGGAACAGAATTGGCTTACGTTTCAATTATGAACAATCAGTGGAATGTGATGGTGAGAAAAACTGGTCCTCAGGGATCTGCAACTCAGAGAACATTCCGTTCTGTAGGTGATTTCTCATGGGGAAGTGACAATAATCTTTACTTCGGAGATGTCGTAGACTACAACCGCTCTCAGATTTCCTCTACAAATGCTCATGTCGGAAGCATAATGAGGCAGTTGACCAGCAATAATCTTGATAAAAATCCCATTCTTTCCAATGACGGAAAGAAACTCTATTTTACTCGCGTAGATAAGTCCGGCTCTTTTGTCTGGTCCTACGATCTCTCTAATGGAGCTCTTACATCATGCTGCAGAGGCTATAATCCATATCCGATAGGTGATGGTTCAGAAGAATTCATCTGTGTGAGAAATTCAAGTTTCGGGACCAGTGAGCTCTGGCATGTCAACTATGAGAAAGGTCAGGAAACCCTGATTCTGACAGATAAGAACAGGGGCTTTTCAAACCCGTGCGTTTCACCTGATGGACAGTGGGTTCTTTGTCAAGGCAAC
>JAGCJX010000015.1 GCA_017647795.1 Bacteroidales bacterium
ATCGTTTTGGGAGTGCAAATGGAGTTACTTTTTCTCAATCTCCAAAAAAATCTTCAAATTTTATGTAATTTTGCAGAAACCTGGCCCATTCATACCAGGTACCACCGTCCATGACAGAAACCACCCAAGCGACCCAACCGACCCTGTATGCAGAGGTCCTGCTGGCAGTCCGGTTCAAAGACCTGATTACCTACTCCATTCCCGATGAATGGAGGGATCAGGTGGTACCCGGCTCCCTGGTTCGGGTCTCTCTGGTAGGCAGACTTTACACCGGAGTCGTGCTCAGCGTCTCGGAAACGCCCAATTACCGCTTACGGGACAAAATCATCCCGATCAAGGAAATCACCCCCTTTCCTCCCCTCTCAGCCCAAAACCTGGCCTTTATCCACCAGGTAGCCACCTACTACCTGTGCAGTCCAGGAGATGTGTTCCGTGCAGCAGCACCCTCCACCGTAAAAGCTCTGAAGTCATCGCGCAAAAGAAAGGGGACCGATCCGAACAACCCGCAAGACACCCCTACAGACAGTCGTTCCAAATCGACACACAACCTTTCCCTGCCGAACCTTACGGAACACCAACAAAAGGCCCTGAACCAAATCCGGCAAGAAACCCTGCAAGGAAAAACCATCTTACTGAATGGGGTCACGGGTTCCGGCAAAACCGAACTGTACATCCACCTGATTGCGGAGGCCTTGAAAAAAGGAAAGAACGCCCTCTACCTGCTTCCGGAGATCGCCCTGAGCCGCCAGTTGGAACACCGGCTGGAGGAGATTTTTGGAGAGCAACTGATGGTGTACCACTCGAAACAAACTCCGGCCCGACGTCGGACAGTATACGAGGCGGTAGCACTCAACCAACGACCCTACGTTGTCTTGGGACTCCGCTCCGCTTTGTTCTTGCCTTACAAGGACTTGGATACCATTATCGTAGACGAGGAGCACGATGCTTCCTACAAGCAAAAAGAGCCAGCTCCCCGTTACAACGGACGGGATGCCGCCCTGTTCCTGGCCAAAATCCACGGATCAAAGACCCTCCTGGGTTCGGCAACGCCGTCCTTTGAAAGTTTGTACAATGTCCTGGCTGGAAGGTTCGCCGAAGTCCGTTTGGAACAACGGTTTTATGGTGGCAATGACTGTCCCATCACGGTTGTGGACATGTGCAAAGAGCGTCGCAAACGGGCCGTAAAAGGTTCGTTGTCGTTCAAGCTCATCAACGCCATCCAACAACGGCTGGACCGGGGTGAACAATGCCTGATCTTCCGCTCCCGCCGAGCCTATGCCACGTGGATTGAATGTCCGGAATGTGGCCATAGCCCCAAATGTCCCCACTGCAACGTAAGCCTGAGCTACCACAAGGCTGGCAACCGACTTTCGTGCCATTATTGTGGTTATACGACCGTTGCGGTAGAGACCTGTCCCGCCTGCGGAAAGGCCGCCCTGCAGAAACTGGGCAATGGTACCGAACGGATCGAAGAAGAATTGAAAACCCTCTTCCCGCAAGCCCGCATCGCCCGTTTTGACGCAGACACCACGGCCAACAAGACCGACGAGGAACGCCTGCTGCAACAATTCGAGAACCAAGAAATGGACATCTTGGTCGGCACCCAGATGATTGCCAAGGGTTTTGACTTTGAAGCCCTGACCTTGACCGCTGTCATCCAGGCCGAGGCCCTGACCACCCTCTTCGATTTCCGGGCCGACGAACGGGCCGTGCAACTGCTGACCCAACTTCGGGGCCGTGCCGGACGCCGCGACCTACCGGGAGAAATGTTCATCCAAACCAACCAACCCGACCATTCGGTATTCCAATGGGCCGAAAATCCGAACCTCCTGACCGACGAACAAACCCTGCTGCTGAACGAGCGTCAGACCTACGGCTTCCCGCCCTTTGTTCGGATGGTCGTTGCCACCTTACGCGACAAAGATGCCAACCGCCTCCAAGAAGTGGCCGAACGGGTGGGCGAAGACCTGCGCCGCATCCGGAACCTGGTCGTTTCCGGGCCTACACCGCCACCCATCGACCGTCTGCAAGGGGAGTACCTCCTTCAGTTCCACCTGAAAATCGCCCGCAACCGGGAGCAAGAAAACACAAAGAAAACGGTCCGCCAAACCTTGGATCGGATCCTCCGGTTTTCCCCCGACACGACCTACTTCCTGGACGTAGATCCCCTTTAACCGAGGGATCTAAAAAATGGTCCTACAAAAGCATCCCAAAACAAAAAGAATTCTTATTTTTGCGAGTTATTGCATGATTATACTCGTATGGGAAAAGTAATTGCTATCGCGAACCAAAAGGGTGGCGTCGGAAAAACCACGACCGCCATTAACTTAGCGGCTTCCTTGGCCGTTATGGAGAAGAAGACCTTGCTCATTGATGCCGATCCGCAGGCCAATACAACCTCCGGAATGGACTTTGACCCGGACTCGACTTCTGCAAGAACCTTGTACGAGGCATTGATTGGCCAACGCTTGTTCAGCGAAGTCATTTTGGACACTGAAATCAAGGATTTGAAGATTGTGCCTTCGCACATCAACCTGGTCGGTGCTGAGATTGAAATGTTGAACATTGAGAACCGGGAATGCGTCTTGAAAAAAGCCCTCTCGGAAGTGGTGGACCAATACGACTACATCATCATCGACTGTTCGCCGTCCCTGGGTCTGATCACCATCAACGCCCTCACAGCGGCCAACTCTGTCATCATTCCGGTCCAATGCGAGTTTTTCTCGCTGGAAGGTTTGGGCAAACTCCTCAACACCATCCGCTTGGTCCAAAACAAACTGAACCCGGGCCTGCAAATCGAAGGTTTTCTGTTCACGATGTTCGACGGTCGTCGCCGTCTGGACAACCAGGTGGCCGAAGAAGTTCGCCAACACTTTGGAGAGCTGGTGTTCAAAACCATTATCCAACGCAACGTTCGGTTGAGCGAAGCCCCTTCCCACGGAAAACCGGTCATCCTGTACGATGCCCTGTCCACCGGAACCAACAACTACCTGAACTTGGCTCGGGAAGTCATCAAGAAAAACACTCCGCACACGGAACAACCCGAAACACAAACGGCAAATGAGTAAGAAATCAGTATTAGGCAAAGGCTTGGGCGCCTTGATTTCGGACATCAACGAAATCAACCGCAACGGAGGTGGCACCATCGTCCCGAATTACCAGGAAGTGGAAGCCCCGAAGGCGGCAGAAGTGACCATTCAGGAAATTCCCCTGGATCGCATCGTCACCAACCCTTACCAACCCCGGACGACCTTCGACCAAGAAGCATTGGCAGAATTGGCAGAATCCATCCGGTTGTTGGGACTGATCCAGCCAATCACCGTCCGTGAAGTCGGATTGAAATACCAGATCATCAGTGGTGAGCGCCGTTTCCGTGCAAGCCAGCTGGCCGGTCTGACCCACATTCCTGCCTACATCCGCAAAGCCGATGATCAAGGAATGCTGGAAATGGCCATCGTAGAAAACATCCAACGCGAGAACCTCGATGCCATTGAAATCGCCATCAGCTTCCAACGACTGCTGGAAGAATGCCGTCTGACCCAGGAAGGATTGTCGGAACGGGTCGGCAAAAAACGTTCTACCGTCACCAACTACCTGCGTCTGTTGCGGTTGCCGGCTGAGATCCAATTGGCCATCCGCAAAGAAAAAGTCTCCATGGGACACGCCAAGGTCTTGTTGGGTGTAGAAGATCCGGAACAACAACTCAAACTCTGCGACCAGGTCCTCCAACAAGACTGGTCCGTGCGTCAGCTGGAAGCCAAAATCCGAAAGATGGAAACTCCGGACGATGCCAAAGCAGAAACCGGAAAATCCAAGAACACCTTGCCTGCAACCCACGAAGAATTGGGTCGCCGCATTGGACAATATTTCAAAAATCCGGTAAGCATTACCCGCAATCCCCAAGGCAAAGGCCGCATCACCATTTCGTTCAACAACGACGAAGAGGTACAATCTTTGCTAGCTGCCCTCAACGATTCAAAACTTTCATAGCCCGTGCGTCGATTCCTGTTTCTCTTTTGTTGCCTGCTGTTCGGAGCCGTTGCCCAACCGGTTCAAGCCCAATTCCAGGACTTGAACGAAGGGAATGGTGGCTGGGGCAATAACAGCAACCAGAACCAAACTAACGACGGGACCTACGTCCCGCCAACCGCACCCCAATTCTCGTTCAAGACTTATTTCCGAGGATTGGCACACAAGGACACCATTCCGATCAACCACATGTTCTTCGGATCCGTCGTCCTGCCCGGTTCTGCACAAGTCTACAACAAAGACTATTGGAAACTTCCCATCCTCTACGCAGGAGTAGGAGGATTGGCCTACGGAGGTTATCAATACAACAAGGCCTTCCAGCGCAGCGGCAGTGAACAAGATTTCATGCTGCGCAACGCCATGTTCGCGGGAGCGGCCCTGATCTACTGGGGTTCCCTGCTGGACGGGGTTGTCAACTACGAAGGAGCCGACTTCCCGAGTCCCGGACGCGCCGCTCTGTATTCGGCATTGTTACCGGGTTTGGGCCAAGCGTACAACGGCGACTACTGGAAGATTCCCATTTTCTACGCCTGGCTAACCATCTCTGGCTATGCCTGGGATTACAATGGCAAACTTTATACCCGCTATAAAAACTTGTACAACCAAGCAACGACCGAAGGCGGTGGCTACACCGGTTCGGACTCCCCGGAAAACCTCAAACACTACCGGGACTCCTTCCGCCGGTTCCGCGACTACTCGATCTTGGCTACAATTGTGGGTTATGTATTGCAAATCATCGACGCCAACGTCTTTGCAATGATGCACGACTTTGACGTTTCCGACGACTTGAGTCTCGAAGTCGGACCGTCCGTCATCCAACCCATCACCATTCCCAACAACTACCAGTATACCAGTCTCGGTATGCAAGTCCGGTTGGACTTTTAATTTGAATACGAATTCCTAATGAAATCATACAAACACCTGATTCTGGCATTTTGCCTTTTCTCCAGCCTCGGATGCTGGTCGGTAACGGCTCAAACAGAGAAAGTTACCGAAAACAAACCTAGCAAGTTCATTGAATTTTTTACACCGGAGAAGACCCGGATGCGCAAACAGATCGATTCCTTGTTGCGTCTGACGGACTCGCTGCAAAACCAATTGGCCATCTACAACTCAGAGCTCTTAATGATGGAAGCAGCCGACTCCCTGATGAATGCAGAAACCATCAATACCGGAGGATTCGATCCGACCGATGATGAGGTCCTGGAAGTAACCCAACCGGCGGACATGGACTCATTGCTGGCCGTTTGGTACGAGCAAAAGAACTTGACCTTGGAAAACAAAACCGGCATCGACCTGGACACCGCCCGACTGACCTCCAACATCCCCGACTCGGTGTTTGTGGAACGTCTGCACAAGATGAACTCCTTCATCTCCGTTCCCTACAACCAGGTAGTTCGCAACATGTTGATTTACTACACAGAACGCATCCCCACCACGGCCGAAGTCGTGTTGGGACTGGCTCCGTACTATATGCCGCAATTCGAAGAAATCTTCGATGCCCACGGAATGCCCATTGAACTGGCTGCCATGGCCATCATCGAATCTGCCCTGAACCCGAAGGCCGTTTCCCGTGCACGGGCCAAAGGGATGTGGCAATTCATGTACTCGACCGCCTTGCGCTATAATTTGACCATCAACTCCTTCGTGGACGAACGTTATGACCCGATCAAGGCAGCAGACGCAGCTGCCCGCTACCTCAAAGACTCGTACGAAATCTTCGGAGACTGGATGTTGGCCATCGCCTCCTACAACTGCGGAGCCGGAAACGTGAGCAAAGCCATCCGCCGTAGCGGAGGTTCAAAAGACGTTTGGGCCATTTACCCCTACCTCCCGCGCGAAACCCGGGGTTACATTCCTTCGTTCATCGCAGCCCTCTACCTGCTCGAATACCACCAAGAGCACAACATCACCCCGCGCAGCATCCCGATGCCCCCGCACGTGGACACCTTGCACATCAACAAGATGCTGCACTTCGATCAAGTCACCGAGTTCACCGGCATGACCAAAGAAGAGCTTCGTAATTTCAACCCGCAATTCCTCCACGACATCGTGCCTGGTGCCGAGAAAGAGTACATCCTCCGCATACCTTATAATTATACCGCAGCCTTTGTGGATCACGAAGCAGAAATCTACAAGTTCAAGGATTCGGTGTACTTCAACCCCTCTGCTCTCAAACTCATCAAAGAAACCGGTTCTTCCTCGTCGACCCGCACCGTCCATACGGTGAAGAAAGGCGAAACCTTGAGCCACATTGCGATGAAATATGGAGTAAGTGTCAAAAACTTGCAACGTTGGAACAACGTGAAGACCAACATCCGCGTCGGTCAGAAAATCGTTGTGTACCGCAACGGAGGCCCGAGTTCCTCAACGGCTTCATCGGGTGATGTAAAAACCACGGAAAAAGATGGTTACGTAATTTACACCGTGAAGAAAGGAGACAACCTCTGGAGCATTGCCCAAAAATTCCCGGGTGTGAGTGCAAACAACATCATGAAACTCAACAACCTCACCACCAAGTCAAAGATTTACCCGGGTATGAAGTTGAAAATCAAGAAAAGCTAGGGAAATCCCCATTTGCATAACAACGACAACCCCGTCCGGTTCCAAACGCCCGTCAAGGCCAGACCGCGACGGGGTTTGTATTGCAGGTACAACGAAGCCTGGACTCCCCGACCGTACAAGGCTGGAAAGGAGAAGCTACCCGGTAGGGAGCGCTGGTAAAGATAAACCCGGTCCTCCCAGGCATCGGCATGGTAGGCCGTCCCCTGGGCACTGATTTCCCATCGGCCGTTCTTCCATCCCGTTTGCACGGATGCGGCCCGTCCCCAACCAGCAGCAGCTCCTGCACCGATCGTCGTGCTGGCCGAAGCCTGGCTACAGACCACCGAGGCCTGTACCTTGACAAAGATCTTTCCGAATCCCGGGTGGCTCCTCCCCTGCAATGACCCGGCAAGCGGAATGGACCATGCGGTCTGAACCTGTCCTTGCTGTCGCGGCCGGGAACGATGTGGATCGTGCGTCCACTGCCAGCGAGCCTGGCCCTGCCAAAAATCTCCATTCCAACCCAGCTGTACCCGCAGTTTGTGGGCCTGCGAAGGCTGTTTGACACCGTAGCGGGAGGCTGGATAATGTACCCACACCCCGGAAACCGCCAAGGAGCCCGCACTTCCCCAGCGCCACAAGACCTGCGCTGTTGCCGAATGCTCGTTGGATACAGCCGAGCCCGAAGCCCAAGCCCCGGCGTGGGGAGCCGTATAGTCCGGTTGGTAATAACGCAGTTGCAGGGCCAGCTCCCAAGGATAGGAAGGAGCCCATTCCCAACCCGTCAAGAGCGCCACGGCTCCGCGACGGTCCACTGCACATTCGCCATAGACCTGCATCGCCGACCACGCGGCCCGCACATCCACCGAGGCATTGGCCCACAGTCCCTGGAAGGCTGTCCGGGCACGGTAATCACGGAACTGACGACCGTCCCGTTTGTTGTATCCACACAACAACACCTGAGCTCCTACCTGCCAACGATCCTGCCGAAAGGTCGTCGAAACAACCCCCAAGTGATGCCACATAGTCTTTCGGCGAGCCTGTTCCGTGGGAGTCCGATGATAGCCATCAGAGGGCAACGAATAGAAGAAGGTATCGTCCACCCGAGCATCCACCCGGCGGGAAGAAAGGGCAACGGTCCACATCCACCGCTTCGGTCCCAACGTGAGGGCGATGCCCGTCAGACCGTTGACCTCGTCTGTGGAGCGATAGGGCACGACCGTCTCTCCCCGGCGTAGCAACTGGCTCGGACTTCCCGCGGCTCCCACTGAAAATCCTTTCCACACCACCAGGCCCTGCCCCAAACGCAACTGATAGGATCCCAAAACCACCTTTGCCCGGTGACCCATCAGGTACGGTTCCGCAGCCAGATAACCCGCAGCATAATCCGGGAAACGTGGTTCCTCCACATCCTGTTCCAAGACCAAACCCAGTTCCCAAGGCCCTCCGGCAGCTTGATATTTCAACGATCCCCCTACCGGAATCCCCGATCCCTCCACCGACGGCTCCACATCGTAACGGGCACGCAACTGAAGTTCGTGCCGCATCCCTGAGGAGGAGGGGCGATCCCCTGGAGCCCCCGTCTCCACTACCCTCAAAAAGGGACGGTGCTCCTCAATCCACGAAGCCGGGAAACCATCCACCCACGCCAGTTCCTGCAAAGAAGACAAGCCTCCGTATTCCTGCCGGTAGGCCCACAGACTCTCACACTGGAACGGCGAAAGCAAGCCACTGTCCTCCAGTTCCGAGCGGGAAGCCCGACTCAAGTCCAATCCCACGTCCCACAATCGCCGGAAATGGGTCCAGCGTGCTTCCAGTTCCTCTCCAGCAAGGTCATCGCCGTCCTCTCCCAGGCCCGATGTCGCCTGACGCTCCACCCAAGCCTCGAACCAGGTCTCAAAATCCGCCTGGGCCCACAGGGGAGAGGTCCCGAAAGTACTCCCGAGCCACAAAGCCCAGCACAGTCCACAACAATAAAAAAGATGCGCCACCGGAGCGACGCATCTTATTCTAGTTTCTGAAATCTCTCTTCCCCTCAATCGCTCCCCTCGTTTCATCATCCTTTCGTTATTAGCATTTGAAATCGTATTTCACTTCTTTCAAGTCCTCGTTGGCCTTGGCTATCTTGCTCGCGAGGTTGGTCTTGAACTCAACCATCTTCTGCATCAGCGCCTCATCCCCGATGGCCAACATTTGTACCGCGAGGATTGCAGCATTTTGTGCACCATCCAGGGCCACGGTTGCTACCGGAATACCGGAAGGCATTTGCAAGATCGACAACACCGAATCCCAACCATCGATGGAGTTCGAAGATTTGATTGGAACCCCGATGACCGGAAGCGGTGTCAAAGCCGCAATCACACCCGGCAGGTGAGCCGCTCCGCCTGCTGCTGCAATGATTACACGAATGCCTCTTTCTTTGGCTCCTTTGGCAAAGGCCACCACTTGTTCGGGCACACGGTGTGCAGACAAAGCATTGATTTCAAAGGGAATTTCCATGGAATTCAAGAATTCCGCCGCTTTTTTCATGATCGGGAGGTCGGACGTACTCCCCATAATAATGGATACAATCGGTTTCATCTTCGTTTTTTTCTCAATGAACAAAAATAGTATTATTTTCGCGTTTTAGAAAATTAGTACCCATGAAACGCGTCACCTTACACGACAAAACTTTTTGTACGTACATTCCCAACGAACAAATCGAACAAGACATCCAAGCCGTTGCCGACCAACTCAACAAGGACTTGGCCGATGTCGAACATCCGATTTTTGTCTGTGTACTCAAAGGTTCGTTTATGTTCTATGCATCCCTGATGCAGAAACTGACCATCCAACCGGAAATTGAATTCATCCGCCTGTCTTCGTACAGCGGCACCCAAAGCTGCGGTGAAGTCAAACAAGTGATGGGGCTGAACCGTGACTTGAAAGGAAAAACCGTGGTCATCGTGGAAGACATCGTTGACACCGGAAACACCATCGTCAAATTGCACGAACTCTTCCGCTGCCAAGAAGTGGCCGACATCCGCATCTGCACCCTGGTGATGAAACCGGACGTGTACGACAAACCGCTGAAAATCGACTACTGCGCCCGTGAGATTGAAAACCGCTTCATCGTCGGTTTCGGTCTGGATTACGACCAACTCGGTCGTGAACTCAAGGACATTTACATCCTGGAATCTTAATCTTTATTCCTATAACAATCTGATAGTATGAAATATTACGTATTATTTGGCCCTCCGGGTGCCGGCAAAGGCACACAAGCCCAAAAATTGGTAGAGAAATACCAATTCCACCACGTCTCAACTGGAGAACTCCTCCGCAGCGAGATTCGTCAAGGAACTGAATTGGGCCGCCAAGCTGCTGCCTTGATTGAAAAAGGCAACTTGGTTCCGGATGAAATCGTAGTCGGCATGATCCGCAACGAACTCATCAACAACACCGAAGCCGCCGGTTTCTTGTTTGACGGTTTCCCGAGAACCACCGCACAAGCAGAAACCTTGGACCAATTGATGAAAGACTTGGGCAAACAAATCGACGCAGTCATTGCATTGCACTTGCCCGATGCCATGATTTTTGACCGCATCCGCCACCGTGCTGAAATCGAAGGTCGCAAAGATGACGCCGATCCGGCCATCATCCAAAACCGCATCGATACTTACCACAGCAAAACCGTTCCGATCATTGATTACTACCGCAACCAAAACAAATACGTAGAAATCGACGGTACTGGTACCATCGACGAAGTCTTCGAAAAAATCTCAGCTTTGTTGTAATCCGACAAACGGGCTTAGAAGAACAGACCCATCAAATCTTCCGCTTGAACCGCTCCAAAGTAGTCGTTCAGCGGAAGTTTTTTTAGTGCCTGGTACAAATCATCGTACTGGTGCAACAAACCGGTCAATGCCTCCTCTACCTCCTCAGTGGGACGCACAAAGAAATAATCCCCCTGGATCTTACAAGCCTCGATCTTTCCCCCCTTCACGTTCAGACGCAATTCGATCCATCCACAAGGGAACTTCTTGCCCTGCACAAAATCATATTGCGGAGAACGGCCATAATTCCACGCATCCGTCGCATATTTCTCCTTCCGCAACTGCTCTATGACTTCAAGTTCCTCCGGAGAAAATCCCATGGAGCCACTCATCCCCGCAGACAAAGCCTCCCCGGCAAAATAACGCTGCAAATAAGACCAGAATTCCTCAACAGTCATTGGCACAGGCAGGTGTTCTGCAATGTTGGTCACACGACTCACATTGGATTTCACCCCTTTGTCCACAAACTTTTCCGGACGGGTCCGCAACGCACCGGCCAAATCCCCAATGGAAGCATTGAACAACAGGGTCCCATGCTGCAAAACACGGTCCCGATGCACACAGAGCGCATTACCGGAAAACTTGCGTCCGTCTATCAACAAATCATTGCGTCCCTCCAGGACCGCATTCACGCCCAAAGCCTGCAACGCGTCCAATACGGGACGGGTAAAACGGCGGAACATCTGGGCACTATCTTCCCCAGGCCGGCGGGTTTCCATAAAGGTATAGTTGATGTTGCCCAAATCGTGAAAGACAGCCCCACCTCCACTCAAGCGGCGCACCACCGGAATATTCCGATTCCGGACAAATTCGGTATCTATCTCTGCCAGGGAATTCTGATTCTTTCCGACAATGACAGAAGAGGCATTGCGCCACAAACGGAATACGGGTTCATCCACATGAGTCAACAAATATTCTTCTGCCGCCATGTTGAAATAAGGATCGGTCGAGGTGTCAAAAACGTAACGCATAAATACTGATTTATATTAATTTTTTGCCCGGCAAGAATCATTCAGGCCGTTCAATAACCGGCGCAAACAACCGTATACACAGACTGCTACAAAAATGCCCAAGAGGGCACCACAAAGCACATCCAAGGGAAAATGCTTACCAACATAAATCCGGCTGTAGCCCACCAGAGCAGCCCAGAAGATCATCAGGCCGGTATAAAGACGATGCCGAAAAATCAACGAAGAAAGGACTGCCAGACCAAAGCAGTTGGCGGCATGGTTTGACGGGAACCCAAAACGGCTACCCCTGCCTTCCAACAAATGCACGGTCGGTGCCAACTCCGGATCCCAACAGGGACGCAGACGTTCAAAACTATCCTTTCCCAAGCCGCCCAATTGGTCACACAAGCCAAAACAGAGCAGCAAAGCTCCCAGGCAACAGAGTCCAAAGACCAGATGCTGGCGACGAGTCACCAACGGCTGCGGAGAAAGGCCCGGTTGCTTCACCCAAAACAAGGCCACGATGATTCCCACATACAACGGGATCCACGCCCAAACCTCTGAAACAAAGGCCATGATCGGATCCAGAAAATCCGCGTGTGCACCGTTCAGGGCACTAAACAACGAGCGGTCTGCTTGTATAAGAGCTTCCAACATAGATTACGCGTTGAGTTTTTTCCAGAGCAAGTCCTTGAGTTGTTGGACATTCTGTCCACTGACAGACGAGAAGAACAAATGCGGAATTTCTTTCGGAAGGTGTGACTCCATTTCACGCATCAATTCTTCGTCCAGCATATCACATTTGGAGATGGCCAGCACGCGCTCCTTATCCAGCAGTTCGGGGTTGTATTTCTCCAATTCATTCAAAAGGATGCGGTATTCAGCCGCCGGATCTTTGGAATCAGCCGGTACCAGGAACAACAACATCGAGTTCCGTTCGATGTGGCGCAAGAAACGGAGGCCCAAACCACGACCTTCGTGCGCTCCCTCAATGATTCCGGGGATGTCTGCCATCACAAACGAACGGTCGTCGTAGTAATGCACAATTCCCAAGTTCGGTTCCATGGTGGTGAAGGCATAATCGGCAATTTTCGGGCGGGCCGCAGAAACAGCGGACAACAAGGTCGATTTACCCGCATTCGGGAAACCCACCAAACCGACGTCGGCCAAGAGTTTCAACTCCAAGATGAACCAACCCTCATAGCCGGGCTCACCGGGTTGGGAATAACGGGGTGTCTGGTTGGTAGCCGATTTGAAATTGGCATTTCCCAAACCACCACGTCCCCCCTTGACGAGGATGAGTTCTTCTCCATCTTCCATGATTTCGCAGAGCACTTCACCGGTCTCAGCATCACGGGCAACGGTTCCCAGCGGAACGTCCAGGAAGATGTCCTCCCCGTTCGCACCTTTGCACAGGTTTCCGCTTCCGTCACCGCCGTGCTCGGCCTTGATGTGTTTGCGATACTTTAGGTGGATCAACGTCCAATATTGCGCATTACCTCGCAAGATGATGTGACCACCCCGTCCACCATCGCCCCCGTCAGGACCGCCTTTCGGTACATACTTTTCCCGACGCAAGTGAGTGGAACCTTTTCCTCCGTTTCCAGAGGCCAAAAACAATTTCACGTAATCGATGAAGTTACTGCCTGCCATAATGATTCTATTGCCGCTCAAAAAACTTATAACCTACAAAGATAGTCATTCTTTCCGATAGTGAAACACCACCCCACTACCGACGTCCACCAACAGGCGTATGAATTACGCAAAATTTACAAATTTTGGTAAAAACCATTATCATGGCCAAGAAATCATCCATCAGCAAAGACGCCGGCTCGGTTGAGTCGGCGTCTTTGCTGATGGAATTACATTCCGTATCTTTTTTCTTTTGCCTTGACCAGCATGTCTTTCAAGGCATCTGCACAATCAACGATAGCATCTTCAAAAGTGTCTGCCGTACGATCGATTACGAGATCGTTCCCCGGGATTGCCACGCGAACCTTTGCGTTCTTTTTGTGGTCGGGTTCGAGGGACAGAGCAACTTCCACATTGATAATGTCTTCGTAGAATTTTGACAATTTGCTGATTTTCTTGTCAATGAATTCCAACAACTTCTGATCGGCGTCAAAGCGGATCGATTGTACTCTAATGTCCATATTTACCTCCATTTTTTGCTCGTGGATGAGCGGTTAAGTATGTTTCCTTCAACTTTTCGAACGAGTTGTGGGTGTAAACCTGGGTGGCAGCCAACGACCCGTGACCCAGCACTTCCTTGATGCTGTTGAGGTCGGTACCGTTGTTCAGCAAGTGGGTCGCCAACGAATGTCGTAAGACGTGGGGCGACTTTTTTCCACTGAAACCATCCAACCCGGCCAACTCTTTCTTCACCACGCTGTTAACAAACTGCGGGTACAATGGATTTCCCTGATCTGTAACAAAGAACCATTCGGTTGGAGAAGCAGGGAACTCTTCTCTAACCCGTTTCAAATATAATACAATTTCTTGAGAAATCCTAATCGGCACCGGTATTTCTCGTTCTTTTCCTCCTTTTCCAGTAATTCGAAACAAGGAACGTGCCACGTCAAAGTCCGAAACCCGCAAGCCAACCACTTCGCTGCGACGCATTCCAGTCGCATACAGGAGCAGCAGCAGCATTTTGTTGCGGTAAAACGAGAAGTCCCAATCGCGATCCGGAGCGGCAAAACAAGCGAAATAATCCTCCAACGAAGTGGCTTTGTAAAATTCAGGCAAGCGTTTCGGCCGTTTGGGGCGGGTCAACAGTCGCAACGGATTCTCGCGCAGCTGACCGGCTTTCACGGCATGGGTGCAAAAGGCACTCAGGGCCGAAAGTTTGAGGTTGACGGTCGTTGCACTCAGCCCCCGTTCCATAGTCCAGGCCAAGAAAGAGCGCAGGTGGGTCAACTGCCACACCTCCCAATAGTCTGCCTCTGCCAAAGGCCAATGGGCCATCTGCTGCTCCCAGGCATCGGGCTGTGAGACCAGCGCTGGCACTTGGCTCCAATCCCGGTCCGCGAACAAAAACGCATAGTATTCCTGCAAGGCCGCCCCGTACAAGGAATAGGTCCGCGGCGAACAACGGCGCTGCGTGCGCAGGTAATGCAGGAAGGTTTGCGTCGGCGTCATCGGCTTCTCTTATTGCAAGGCTCCTTCAATAGCCTTTTTGAAAGCTTCGGCATCAAAGCTCGCCGACCCCTGTTCAAGTTGCCTGCGGATTTGCTCCTCGTTTCTGGCTTTCGGGGAACAAGGCACAAGTTCGTATTGGAGGGCCGGAAAACGGTCTGCCACTTTTCCATTGGTTTTCCGGATTACTTTTTCGCCAATACCCTGAATCTCAGGGATGAATACCTCAACCGTACCATCCTCTTGCTTAACCTGCTCCATGTTGCTACAAATCACATTGTACACAGCAACCGACAAGGGCTCCTGCCCCAACGCATAGACTAACGCTCCTCGGTTATCCGAAGGAGAAAGCGTATAGTTCCACTGTCCCTTTTCCTTGAAATCATAGTTCAACTCCTGCGGTTCTGTTTTTCCATCGTTATATTCCAATAGAAAGGCCGGGGGTGTACTATCATATTCCTTAAAGTAGGTTGAAATTATAAACGAACGCCTGCTTTCCGAAGCCACCGACAAGGAGGTAGCCACCTCATCCCGAAAACTAAGATGACTCGTTGTGCCGGTAGATATGGTTTCAGAATACAATTCATACCGAAGGAGTATTGTTACTTTTGCATCGGATCCCTGCTCATCAATGTGTAGACGGACAAACTCTTCCCCATTCTCATTGATGTACCGGTCCAAGATCCGATAAGACAAGGTGTGCTGACTCTTCAAAAGCAAGGACGATGAAGCTTTCTCTGAGATGATCCCGCTTTCAACATCCTGATAAGTACTAGAGATTGCCTTCGGCTCCGGATGCTGAGCCAGATGCCGCAGGCACCATTGGATCAACGCCTGGGAGACTGCCTGGTCCTGACGCAGTTGGGGATCACTCAGGTTGGGCAGTGACACGCCCACAGTCTCGTCGCCTATCGGATTGAAGAACCACGACGGAACGGTTTGGGCCAAGGCCCGACCCGATACAAAAAGGAACAAAAGAACCACCCACGAGAAACGGAAGGTGCACGACACGATTGCTTTCATAGTATTTTTAACCCAAATTTACCACTTATCTGCAAGTCTACCAAAAATTAAAAGGTATTGCAGAATAGATTTTTTTTCCTACTTTTGCACCCGCAAATAAAAAGGAGGTGGTAAAGAGATGATTATTGTACCCGTAAAAGATGGCGAAAACATCGAAAGAGCGCTCAAAAAATTCAAACGCAAATTCGAAAAAACTGGTGTCGTACGCGAACTTCGCAGTAGAAAAACTTATGAAAAACCGTCTGTTCGCAGAAGAGATGAATTGAAAAAAGCTATCTACGTGCAACACCTCCAAATCAACGAAGAATAAGTTCGTTAAACCGTTTTCATAGCAAAGAGGGGAACAGGATTTGAGAGCAATCTCGGTCCTGTTCTTTTTTATAAACAACCAAAAATCAATTATTATGTTTGACAAACACCCCAAAGGACTGTACGCTCTGGCCTTGGCAAACACCGGAGAACGCTTCGGTTACTACACCATGCTTGCCGTATTCGTTCTTTTCTTGCAAGCCAACTTCGGATATTCTGCTTCCACCGCTGGCTTGATCTATTCAACCTTCTTAGGTTTTGTTTACTTCATGCCTTTGTTCGGCGGTATCGCCGCTGACAAATTGGGCTACCGCAAAATGGTAACCATCGGGATCGCAATCATGTTCTTCGGTTACCTGCTCCTCTCCCTGCCCTTGGGCGCTAACCGTGGCGCTGTCATCGCAATGGGTGGTGCGCTGTTGTTGATCTCCATCGGTACCGGTCTCTTCAAAGGAAACTTGCAAGTGATGGTCGGCAACCTGTACGACGACCCGGCTTATGCTGACAAACGTGACTCCGGTTTCAGTTTGTTCTACATGGCCATCAACGTCGGTTCTATGTTTGCCCCGACGGCTGCGATCAAAATCATGGAATGGGCACAAAGAAGCCTCGGTGCTTCCGAAGCGGACGCTTACCACTACGCATTTGCTGTAGCTTGCGTTTCATTGATTGCTTCCATCATCATTTTCTACGCCTTCCGCAGTACTTACATTCACACCGACAAACGCAAAGTTGCCGCTGCCTCCAACCAACAAGTGGCAGAATTGACCCCGGCTCAAACCAAAGAACGCATCATCTGCCTGTGCTTGGTATTCGCCGTGGTGATCTTCTTCTGGATGGCCTTCCACCAAAACGGTTCTACCTTGACCTACTTCGCCCGTGACTATGTGGCTACCTCGTCTACCGGTATCCAAAGCATGGCCTTCGACGTAGTGAACTTGGTACTCTGCATCGTGATTGTGTACGGTCTCTTCGGTCTGTTCCAAAGCAAAGCGAACAAAGGTCGCATCATTTCTTTGGCGGTCATCGCTGCTGCTGCTTGCGGTTTGGTATACAAATACAATGCAATTGCTGAAGTAACCGAAGTCAGTGCTCCTATTTTCCAACAATTCAACGCCTGCTTCGTGGTAATGTTGACTCCCGTCTCCATCGCTTTGTTCGGAGCTTTGGCAAAACGCGGCAAAGAGCCTTCTGCTCCGTTGAAAATCGGTTTGGGTATGCTCGTAGCGGGTATCGCTTACGTGCTGATGACCGTAGGTTCATTGGGCTTGCCGGCTCCTGCTGAGCAAACTGCAATGGGTGCTGACGCCATGCGTGTATCCCCGAACTGGCTTATCTCAACCTACCTCATCCTCACCTTTGCTGAGCTTCTCTTGTCTCCGATCGGCATTTCTTTCGTGACCAAAGTAGCTCCCCCGAAATACGCAGGTATGATGATGGGAGGCTGGTTCGTAGCGACTGCTGTGGGCAACTTCCTGGTAGCTATTCCTGCGATGATGTGGGGCAAGTCCCTCACCATTGTATGGGGCACCTTGATTGCCATCTGCTTGGTAGCTGCTTCCTTCATTTTCATTATCTTGAAACGTCTGGAGAAAGTTGCCAAATAACAGCCTTTCACCGTCTGAGAAAGAAGAGATCAAAACAATAGGGTCGCTTTCCATAAGCAGTTCAATTTACTGGAATGAATAACATTGAAAAGTCGTATATAGCATACTGTATCTCATTTTTTACAGGGTTATTGTCCGTTCTATCATTGATATTCAACAGTAGCCTGCCACACAAAACACTCATCAGTTGCTGCATAATCCTTTTTTCCATTATCTTTTTTATAATTGAAAGGAAGGAAGTGGGGAATCTGATGAGTGCTCATGTATCACCCCTTGAGGGAGTCATTGTATTTGTATTTTCGATGGGTGCACTCTGCTTTACCGCTGATGAAAGACGAATAGCTATGTTGGCCATTGCAACATGTTCTCTATTTTTTCTCATAGGCTGGTATTTTAGACACAGGCCACTAAGTATTGACATAATAAAAAAACAATTCCACATATCCACAAGTTTCATTATTGTAGCAATAGTCACCCTGCTTTACGTGATTTTCTCATCTTCATCATCCTGAAGCGTCTGGAGAAAGTTGCCAAATAAGCGACTGCTTGTTCCTAGCACAGACAACCCCGAAAGCAAAAACTTTCGGGGTTTTGTTTTATTATGCGTACATTTGTGGGATAGAATCTTAAATGCTCGAGCAATATGATGAACGACTTTCAAAAAGCAATTATAGCCGGTATTCCCGACGAACTGCCCCAACCCAAACCGTTCGACCCGGCCATCAACCACGCGCCGAAACGCAAAGACATCCTGACTGCGGAAGAAAAGAAATTGGCATTGCGCAATGCCCTGCGTTACTTCCCGGCCAAGCACCACGCTGTTCTGGCCAAAGAATTCGCACAAGAATTGGAAGAATACGGACGTATTTACATGTACCGCTTCCGCCCGGATTATAAAATCACAGCTCGCTCCATCGACGAATTCCCGCACAAAAGCCGTCAGGCTGCGGCAATCATGTTGATGCTTTCCAACAACTTGGACTATGCTGTAGCACAACACCCGCACGAATTGATTACCTACGGAGGTAACGGTGCCGCATTCCAAAACTGGGCCCAATACCTGTTGACCATGCAATACCTGTCCCAAATGACCGACGAGCAAACCTTGGTACTTTACTCCGGCCACCCGATGGGCTTGTATCCGTCCCACAAAGACGCTCCCCGCCTGGTTGTGACCAACGGTATGGTCATCCCCAACTACTCGAGCAAAGACCACTGGGAAAAATTCAACGCCTTGGGCGTATCGCAATACGGTCAGATGACCGCAGGTTCATTCATGTACATCGGTCCGCAAGGCATCGTTCACGGTACCACCATCACCGTCCTGAATGCTGCCCGCATGCACGCCGTGAAGAACGGACACCAAGCCGATGACATCCGCGGTAAAATCTTCGTAAGTTCCGGCCTCGGAGGAATGTCCGGAGCTCAACCGAAGGCAGCCGTCATCGCAGGCGTCGTGGGTATCGTGGCTGAAATCAACCCGAAAGCCGTTCAAACCCGTTACTCACAAGGCTGGGTGGATGAAGTCTACACCGACTTGGACGCCCTGATCACCCGCGCTTTGCAAGCCCGCGACAACAAAGAAGCCGTTTCCCTCGCTTACCAAGGAAACGTCGTTGACTTGTGGGAAAAATTGGCAGCAGAAAACATCCAGGTAGACTTGGGTTCCGACCAAACCTCCCTCCACAACCCGTGGGCCGGGGGCTACTACCCGGCTGGCATTTCTTTCGAAGAATCCAACCGCCTCATGGCCGAAGAACCGGAAAAATTCAAAGAAGAAGTACAAAGCACCTTGCGCCGTCATGCAACGGCCATCAACAAGCTCTGTGCTCAAGGCATGTATTTCTTTGACTACGGCAACGCCTTCCTCTTGGAAGCCTCCCGTGCCGGTGCGGACATCGTCAAAGCCGACGGAACCTTCATTTACCCGTCCTACGTACAAGACATCATGGGACCTTTGTTCTTCGACTACGGTTTCGGTCCCTACCGTTGGGTATGTACTTCCTCCAAACCGGAAGACCTGGCAGAAACCGACCGTTTAGCAGCCGAAGTACTCGAAGACATGATGAAAGAGGCTCCCGAGGAAATCAAATCCCAATTGGCAGACAACCTTCACTGGATCAAAGAAGCCGGTCCGAACAACTTGGTTGTTGGCTCGCAAGCCCGCATCCTGTATGCTGACTCCGAAGGCCGCATCCGCATCGCATTGGCCATGAACAAAGCCATCCGCGAAGGCCGTGTGTCCGCACCCATCGTTTTGGGACGCGACCACCACGACGTTTCCGGTACCGACTCTCCCTATCGTGAAACATCCAACATCTACGACGGATCGTCCTTCACCGCCGACATGGCTGTTCAAAACGTCATCGGTGACTCGTTCCGCGGTGCTACTTGGGTATCCATCCACAACGGTGGTGGCGTTGGTTGGGGCGAAGTAATCAACGGTGGTTTCGGTATGGTTATCGACGGTAGCGAAGAAGCAGATCGCCGTATCAAGACCATGTTGTTCTGGGATGTTAACAACGGTATTTCCCGTCGTAGCTGGGCCCGCAACGCAGGGGCTATGTTCGCCATCAAACGCGAAATGGAACGCACTCCTACGTTGAAAGTAACCCTCCCCAACTTGGTGGACGACGAAATCATTGACCAGGCTTTCTAATCCATGAATTTACTCCTCAATAATGGAAGAAAATAACCTTTTGACCGAAGACCGGGCGGCACGGCGCCGACCGGTCTTTGATTTTTTGGACCAACACGGCATCCAATACACCTATTACGAACATCCGGAGGCACCGACCATCGAGATTGCCCGCCAATATTGGAAACAAGACGGTTCAAAGCACTGCAAGAACCTCTTCTTCCGGAACCACAAAGGCAACCGCCATTATTTGGTGGTATTTGACTGCGACTTGGCCTTGGCCATCCACGATTTGGAACACAAGCTCCGCCAAGGCAAACTGAGTTTTGCCTCGGAACAACGGATGGAAAAATGGTTGGGATTACGCCCCGGTTCCGTGTCTCCTTTCGGTCTGGTCAACGACCCCGAAAACCACGTGCACCTCTTTCTGGACGAGAGCCTGAAAAACTATCCCAGCTTGAGTTTTCATCCCAATGACAACACCGCCACGGTCGTGATTTCCCAAGAGGAATTCCAACGGTACCTGCACCTCGTGGGCAATACCTACGAGTACATCAACCTCTTCGAATAACCCTTGCGGGCAGGGCTGGGAAACGAACTAGCCCTTGCTCGGCGTCGGGATAAAGACAAAATAAACGGCCAGAATCAGGCAGACGAAAGCCACGATGTGATTCCAGCGGAAAGACTCGCCCTTGAAGAGCAGGACGGTGAAAACAGTAAACACCGAAAGGGAGATCACCTCTTGCACAACCTTGAGCTGAATGAGGGTCAACGGGCCACCGTTGCCAACAAAACCGATGCGGTTGGCCGGAACCTGAAAACAGTATTCAAAGAAGGCAATGCCCCAACTGATCAGGATAACGCCCAACAAAGGCAGGTTCTTGAACCAGTCCATTTCCCCAAATTTCAAGTGACCGTACCAAGCGAAGGTCATAAACACGTTGGAAATCACCAACAAAAGTATCGTCCAAAAGGTTGTCATAATCAGATGCGTTTTTTAAGCGCGCAAAAATAACAACTCTTAGCCAACCAACCAAAAACCCCTCGTTATGAAAAAGAATCTCCTCGTTCAAGCCTCGCTGCTCTTTGTTTGCAGCTGGCTCCTTACCGCCTGCGGTGACCAAACCTGGAAACAGTACGACCACCCGGTACTCCGGAACTACTTCCGGGACAGCCTGAAAGCAATGGACTTGCGCAGCGCAGACATCCTCTCGGCCGCCTACATGACGGACCGTTGCTTGGGAGAAAACACCGAAATTCCCGGCTGGGAAGGCTTCCCCGTAAAACTCTACGAGTACCACACCGGCGTGGATGTAAAGATTCACCGACCGAAAAAAGGCTTGGTGTACCTGCTCAACCCCTCCCCGCGCCAACTATCCATGTGGATTGTCAATGCCGTCTTTGAGGCCACCGACACCGTTCGTTTTGAGGACATCCACCGCCTTTCCAACTTCATCAAATGGCAATCCGGTGCTCAATTTCCGGTCAAAGGTGTCGTGTACGAGGACATGTATGTCAAGAACCACTACCGCCCCTACATCTTCAAAGATGGGGTAACGGTGTACATTGCTGACTCGACCCATTTCCCGAAAGACAGCACCTGCACGGAAGAACACCTGCAATTCTACCTCAACATGAGCAACGCAGACCTCAAACCCAGAACCGGCCGTTATGCCCGCATTTGCAGTACGACCCGCGAGATGTACTACGAGGCTGGCGGTACAGCACAGGTGGGCAGCGAAGCGGACCGCAACCACGCTTGGCTGGATGAGGTAGCGCGCCTATACCAGGAAGCCTGGTATTCGGACCGCAACGAACTCATCACGGCTTGGGCCAAGTACTACCTGAGCGGCAAACGTGAGTATCCGTTTTAATGTTAGTGTTAGTGTTAAAAAAATGGGCCGGCTCAGAGAGAGTCGGCCCATTTTGGGTATTTGGAAAACTCAATTATTTTGCGATTTCTTCAAGGAGGTGTTTTACAGCGGCTTCAATTTGCAAGTCGCGACCTTCCACCAACGATTTGGGGGTATTTTGTACTTGAATATCGGGATTGAGTTGTTGGTTTTCTTGCCATTGACCTTTGAGGTTAGCAAAGCCTACTTGCGGAATACCGAAATAGATGCTCGGATCAATTTGGGTTTCCCACCAAACAGCGGTCATGGTACCGGGTACGGGCATACCAATCAATTTACCGATGTTCAATGCTTTGTACGAGAACGGGAAGCCGTGTGCATCGGAGTAGTTGCCTTCACCGACCAAGACACAAGAGGGTTTGTACCATTTGTTCAACGGTTCAGAAGCCACGTATTGTCCACGAGGAGTCATATCGGCATAGTGTACACCGTTCAACAAGGTTGCCAAGTCGTCGTGCAACCAACCACCACCGTTGAAACGGGTATCCACGATGACCGCATCGCAGTTGCGGTATTTACCCAACAATTTTGAGTAAACGTTGCGGAAGCTCGGGCTATCCATGCCTTGTACGTGTACATAAGCAATGCGACCACCGGACAATTCGTTCACCAAATCTTCCCGTTGTTTCACCCAACGGTTGTACAACATGCCGCTTTGTTGGCCGGATGAGATGGGTTTTACCCATTCTTCCCAAGTTTCTTTGCCCTTCTTCAAGCTCAAACGAACGCGTTTGCCAGCTTTGTGGTTCAAGAAACGGAAGTAATCTTCACCAGCGACGATCTTGTTGCCGTCGATGTGGGTAATGATGACACCGGGTTCGATGCGGGATGATGCCGGAACGACCGGGTTTTGTGCCAAGATTTCTTTGACTTTCAAACCGTCACCTTTGTAATCCAAGTCGTAGAACATACCCAACACAGCCGTTGCATCACCGGGCAAGTAAGCACGGTAACCGGAACCGGTGTGGGATGCGTTCAATTCACCCAACAATTCACTCAACATTTCAGCAAAGTCGTGGTTGTTGTTGATGTAAGGCAGGAATTGACGGTAGTTTTCACAGTACATTGCCCAGTCAATACCGTGGATGGTCGGATCGTAGAATTTGTCCACCACTTGTTTGCAAGCGTGTTCGAACATATAAGAACGTTCTTCTGCCGCACGGTAGTAATATTCTGCACTCATTCTGATAGGCTCGATCTTGCCTGAGTTCAACTCGATGGTGTTCAAACGGCCGCGGTTGAGCAAGAACACTTTGCTACCGTCTTTGTTGGTTGCAAAGGATCCGTAACCGGTACCTTTGGAGAGCAAACGGGTCGAATGATCTTTGAAGTCACGTACCCAGAGGTCTCCACCACCTTCAAAGGAAGCGAAATAGTAGAGTTTGTTACCGTCTTTGGACAAGAAAGCATCTCCGTGAGAAGCAGAAGCTACGGTCAAGCGCACGATGCGATCTTGAATACCGTCCAACTCATACTTAATGGTCGGCAGCTCAGATTTGGGCTCTTCTTTCTTCTTGTCTTTCTTATCTTTTTTGTCCTTTTTGTCTTTCTTCTCTTCTTTTTCAGCTTTTTCCTTTTCTTCAGCTTCTTTCTCTTTCTTTTCCTTTTCTTTGAACAAGGCAGCATCTTCTTTGTTCATCAGGAACTTGTCGTACGCCTCACGGTTCATGAAGACAAGGTAAATGTCGGTCTCTGAACCCCAGCTACCGTGGCTACGGTAACCAGCACGGTCCGAATACCACATCAAGGCATTGCCACCAAGTACCCAACGGGAACCTCCTTCGGAGTAACCGCTTTCGGTCAGGTTCACCCATTCTCCGCTGCCGTCAGCTTTCACCAACGCGATGTCTTCTTTGTTCCAGCCACCTTTTTCAAAGAATTGTACTGCCAACCATTTTCCATCCGGAGCCCAAGCATACCATTGGTCTCCGTCTGAGTATGAATAGTTGTATTGGCCGTCCAAGATGGTGCGCATTTTCTTGGTTTCCAAGTTAATGACACGCAAGGTAGTACGATCTTCCAAGAAGGCAACTTCTTTGCCATCGGGAGAGAAGGCCGGTTGGAAACGAACCACATTGCCTTCGGTCAATTGTTCTTCACGGATTTCGTTTGCATATACGAATTGTTCTGAACCATCGGCGATTTCGCTGGTGTAAAGGTTCCAGCAGCCGTTGCGTTCGGATGAGTATACGACTTTTTTACCATCCGGGCTGAAATCAATGTTGCGTTCTTGTACCGGGGTATCGGTCAAACGTACCGTGGTTTCGTAATCCACAGAAGTCACGTACACATCACCACGGAGGATGAAAGCAATTTCTTTACCGGAGGGAGAAACCGCCATGTCGGAAACATTGCCCGAGTAGAAGTCCACGCGGTAGTCCGGTTCGGTTTGGTCCGAGTAAATGGCCACTGCCACTTTTTGGGGCTCAGCACCTTCGCGAACGGTGTACAATTCACCGTTGAACGAGTACGCCATCAAACCGTTGTCGGCAACGGTCAAGAAACGTACCGGGTGGAATTCGTGGAAGGTAATTTGTTGTTCAGCACCGGTCTTGATGTTGCGTTTGTACACGTTGAAAGAACCGTTGAAGGTTGAATTCGCCGGGTTTTCTGCACATTCACGCAAGTAGTAGATGCTGTTATCGTCACCGGGCACGAAGCGGGGATCGCGGTTTTCACCGGTGAAGTCAGAAACTTGGGTATAAGTGTCCGCTTTCACGTCGTACACCCACACATCACGGGTTACTGACGAACGGTGGTGCTTTCTCCAGTGGTCTTCCACACCTTTTTTGTCGTAGTAAGCGATGCGTTTTCCATCTGCGCTGAAGTCAATGCTTTCCATACAAACGGGGGTCACCAATTCGGGACGACCACCAGCTGCCGGAACGCTGTACACTTGGGACTGACCTGTCGACGGGTATTGGGAATAGGTCGCATCCGAAACGAACATCGATGAATAGTAAATTTGTTTACCATCGTTGCTGAAGGCCTTCGGAATTTCTCCACCGGACCAGTAAGTCAAACGAACCGGAGTACCGCCTTGGGCAGAAACTGTGTAGATATCAAAGTTGCCGTAACGGTTGGACGCAAAGGCCAGGGTCTTGCCGTCCGGAGACCACACGGGTTGGTAATCGTATGCCGAGTGAGTAGTCAACTGCACGGCCTTACCACCTTGAGTGGGAACGGTGTAAATATCACCTTTGTAGCAGAATGCCAAGGTAGAACCATCCGGAGAAATGGCCGGATAGCGCAACCATTTGGCATCTTCTTGTGCCGAGGCCAAGGTAGCCAGGGTCGCAAAAAATGCAAAGAATAAACTTTTCTTGATTTTCATAAAAGTATTAATTGATTGTTAGTGATTATTCTATTCTACGGGCACCGTCGGAGATGACAACAGGATAAACTTTCGGTTCTTTGCCGTAACGTTCCCGGAACTGGTGAACGGCAGTTTCCACAAAAGCTTCGTAGCGTTCTTCCTTCACGAGGTTCAGGGTACAACCCCCGAAACCTCCCCCCATGATGCGGGAACCCGTCACGCCACAGTCCGCAGCGATTTGGTTCAAGAAGTCCAACTCTTCGGTGCTGACTTCGTACAACTGGCTCATGCCGCGATGGGTCTCGAACATGCAGCGACCCACGGTCTCGTAGTCACCCCGTTTGAGGGCCTCAACGGTATCGCGCAGGCGGACATTTTCCTGGATGGCATAGAGTGCACGAAGGTAATCCTCTTCGCTGATCTCGCTGCGCACCTCTTCCAGCCACGCTTCGGTCGCCTGACCCAAGAATTCTACACCCGGATGTTTCCGGCCAATCGCCGCAGCGGCCCGTTCACAAGAAGCACGACGGTCGTTGTACGGAGAACCGACGAGTTCGTGTTTGGTCACCGAATCCAACAGGACCAGACGATATCCTTTCGGATCAAAGGGTGTGTATTCGTATTCCATGGTTGAGCAGTCCAAACGGATCAAGAAACCTTCCTTGCCGAACAAGGAGGCGAATTGGTCCATGATTCCGCAGTTGACACCGCAATAATTGTGTTCCGTTTTTTGTCCAACGAGCACGAGCTCTTTTTGGTCAATACCGGCTTCGAACAGTTCGTTCAGAGCAAAGGCATAGGTGCTTTCCAACGCAGCCGAAGAAGACAGACCGGCTCCCAAAGGGACATCGCCCGAGAAGACCGTATCAAAACCACCGATCTTGGCACCGCGCTTGATCATTTCCCGGCACACACCAAAAATGTAACGGGCCCAGCTGGCTTGCGGCTTGTCGGCCTCTTCCAAACCGAACTCGGCATAGTCATCCAAGTCCACAGACCAGGCACGGACCGTTGCCGTTCCATTGGGACGGATTTCGGCCAAAATGCCTTTGTCGATGGCTCCGGGCAAAACACAACCACCATTGTAGTCAATGTGTTCCCCGATGAGGTTAATACGACCGGGAGAGAAGTAACAAACGCCTCGTTCCCCGAATTTTTCGGTAAAAAATTGTCGGATTTTATTCTGTTCCATAAAAGTCGATGCGGACACCCGCTTTTTTGTTATTTTTCGATTTCAAATTTAGTCAATATTCTAAGAAAACCTATAAATTAATTCCTATCTTTGCGGAGTTTATAATCTTGTAGACAACACAACAATTTTAATTTCATACTTATATGACAGAAAAATTATTTGCTGAATTTCCGCCTGTATCGACAGAACAGTGGGAAGAAGTGATCGTCAAAGACCTTAAGGGGGCCGATTACGAGAAAAAACTCGTTTGGAAAACCCAAGAAGGTTTTTCGGTTAGACCTTACTATCGCGCTGAAGATCTGAAAGGTCTGCAGTTTTTGGGAACCCTTCCGGGACAATTCCCTTACGTTCGCGGCACCAAAACCGACAACAACTGGTTGGTTCTCCAATCTGTATGCTGCTGCGAAGGCTACGAAGTGGCCAACAAGAAAGCCTTGGATATCTTGAACAAGGGTGTTGAATCCATCGGTTTCCACATTGATGGCAGCAAAGTATTGACTCAAGCTGACTTCGAAACCTTGTTGAACGGTATCTGCTTGACTGCAGCTCCTGTAAACTTCTTCGGTTGCTGCTTGTCAACCGCTGAAACTTTGGACAACTTCTTGGCTTACATCAACGCCAAAGGTTACCAACCGGACGCAGTTCGCGCTTCCTTCGACTTTGACCCGATCAACGCATTGACCCAAAGCGGAAACTTCTGCAAAGAAGACTCTTTCGCTGCCTTGAGAGCTTGCATCGAAAAAACCGCTGCTTACCAAAACATCACTGTAGTGAACGTAAACGCAGCTACCTTCAACGGCGCTGGTTCTACCCTCAGCCAAGAACTCGGTTTCGCATTGGCAGCTGGTAGCGAATACTTGGCACAATTGACCGAACTCGGCGTTTCTGCACGTGCGGCTGCCAAGAGCATCAAATTCTCTTTTGCAATCGGAAGTTCTTACTTCATGGAAATTGCAAAATTCCGTGCTGCCCGTATGTTGTGGGCGAACATCGTTGACACCTTCGGTGCTGAAGGACAATGCGCGAAGAAAATGTTCATCCGCGCTACCACCAGCGAATGGAACCAAACTGTTTACGATGCATACGTAAACATGCTCCGTGGTACTACCGAAGCGATGAGTGCTGCTTTGGCAGGTGTGGATGAAATGGAAGTTCTCCCGTACGACTTCGCATTCCGCGCTCCCACCGAATTCTCTGCCCGCATCGCTCGCAACGTTCAAATTTTGTTGAAAGAAGAATCTGGCTTCGACAAAGTGGTTGACCCGGCTGCTGGTTCTTACTTCATCGAAAACTTGACCGACTCTATGGCTACCGCTGCTTGGAACCTCTTCCAAAAAGTAGAAGAAGCTGGCGGATACATCGAAGCATTCAAAGCTGGATTCATCCAAGGCGAAGTGAAAGCCGTTGCTGAAAAACGTGCGAAGAACATCGCTACCCGCCGCGAAATTTTGCTCGGTACCAACCAATACCCGAACTTCTTGGAAAAAGCAGAAGACTGCATTACCAAAGATATCGTAAACCAAAACGTTCAAACATGCTGTGGTCAAGTTTGCGAATGCACTTGCGAAAACCGCATCGCTGAACCGCTCCGCACTTACCGTGGTGCTCAAGAATTTGAAGCTTTGCGTTTCGCTACCGACATCAGTGGCGTTGAACCGAAAGCCTTCATGTTGACCTTCGGTAACTTGGCCATGTGCCGTGCACGTAGCCAATTCGCTTCCAACTTCTTTGCTGTTGCCGGTATCCGCATCATGGACAACAACCGCTTCGCAACCATCGAAGAAGGCGTTAAAGCCGCTTTGGAATCCCAAGCTCAAATCGTAGTAGCTTGCTCATCCGATGACGAATACGCTGACGCTGTTCCGCAAATCGCTGAATTGCTCGGTGACAAAGCCATCCTCGTTGTTGCTGGTGACCCCGCTTGCAGAGCAGAACTCGAAGCAAAAGGCATCACCAACTTCATCAACGTGAAGAGCAACGTACTCGAAACGCTGAAAGAATACCAAGCAAAATTGGGAATCCAAGCCATTTAATTCCAAACCTTAAAAATTTATACCTATGCGTCCGAATTTTAAAGACATTCAATATACCAAGGAAACTTGGAAGACTCCGGAGCAGATCGAAGTAAAGAGCATCTACACCGAAGCCGACCTCGAAGGAATGGAACATTTGAACTACGCTGCCGGTGTAGCTCCCTTCCTTCGCGGACCTTACAGCACCATGTACGTGCAAAAGCCGTGGACCATCCGTCAATATGCCGGCTTCTCCACCGCTGAAGAATCCAATGCATTCTACCGCAGAAACTTGGCGGCAGGTCAAAAAGGTCTTTCTGTGGCCTTCGACTTGGCAACACACCGTGGATACGATGCGGACCACCCGCGCGTAGTTGGTGACGTTGGTAAAGCCGGTGTGAGCATCTGCAGCGTAGAAGACATGAAAGTCCTCTTCGACCAAATTCCGTTGAACAAAATGTCTGTTTCCATGACCATGAACGGTGCTGTGCTTCCGATTATGGCATTCTACATCGTAGCTGGTTTGGAACAAGGTGCCAAATTGGAAGAAATGGCCGGTACCATCCAAAACGACATTTTGAAAGAATTCATGGTGCGTAACACTTACATCTACCCGCCGGAATTCTCTATGCGTATCATCGGTGACATCTTCGAATACACCTCGAAGTACATGCCGAAATTCAACTCCATTTCCATCTCAGGTTACCACATGCAAGAAGCAGGTGCAACTTGCGACATCGAAATGGCTTACACCTTGGCTGACGGTTTGGAATACCTCCGTACCGGTGTGAAAGCAGGTATCGACATCGACTCCTTCGCACCCCGGTTGTCCTTCTTCTGGGCAATTGGTATGAACCACTTCATGGAAATTGCTAAGATGCGTGCAGCTCGTATGATTTGGGCTAAATTGGTGAAACAATTCAACCCGAAAAACCCGAAATCATTGTCGCTCCGTACCCACAGCCAAACTTCCGGTTGGTCACTCACCGAACAAGATCCCTTCAACAACGTTGCCCGTACTTGCGTCGAAGCAATGGGTGCCGCTTTGGGTCACACCCAATCCCTCCACACCAACGCACTTGACGAAGCGATCGCATTGCCAACCGACTTCTCCGCTCGTATTGCACGTAACACCCAAATCTACATCCAAGAAGAAACCAACGTATGCCGTTCAATCGACCCGTGGGCTGGTTCTTACTATGTAGAAAAACTCACCCAAGAGTTGGCTGAAAAAGCTTGGGCTCACATCCAAGAAGTAGAAGCCCTCGGTGGTATGGCAAAAGCTATCGAAAGCGGTATTCCGAAACTCCGCATCGAAGAAGCAGCTGCCCGCAAACAAGCTCGTATCGACTCAGGTAACGACACCATCGTAGGTACCAACAAATACCGTTTGGAAAAAGAAGATCCCATCGAAATCCTCGACGTGGACAACACCAAAGTACGCGAATCACAAATCAAACGTTTGCAAGCTTTGCGTGCTAGCCGTGACGAAGCCAAAGTCAAAGAATCTTTGGCAGCCATCACCGAAGCGGTTAAAAACAACTCTGGCAACTTGTTGGAATTGGCCGTTGAAGCTGCGAAGAACCGCGCTACCCTCGGCGAAATCTCTGACGCTTGTGAAGTAATTGTTGGACGTTATAAAGCTGTTATCCGTATGAACACCGGTGTTTACTCTTCAGAAGTAAAGAACGACTCAGACTTCGAAAAAGCAAAAGCTATGGTTGCTGAATTCGCGAAGAAAGACGGTCGTCAACCTCGTATCATGATTGCGAAATTGGGTCAAGACGGTCACGACCGTGGTGCCAAAGTTGTGGCTACCGGTTACGCTGACTGCGGTTTCGACGTAGATATGGGTCCCTTGTTCCAAACTCCGGAAGAAGCAGCTAAACAAGCCGTAGAAAACGACGTTCACATCGTGGGTGTTTCTTCTTTGGCTGCTGGTCACAAAACCCTCGTTCCTCAAATCGTTGCTGAATTGAAGAAATTGGGTCGCGAAGACATCTTGGTTGTTGTGGGTGGTGTAATCCCCGCACAAGACTACGATGCCTTGTACCAAGCAGGTGCTGCTGCAATCTTCGGTCCTGGTACCCCGATTGCTTTCGCAGCCATCAAGATGTTGGAATTGCTGAACGAACAATTCTAGTCGTTCTCCCAATATTTGATTCACAGACTCCTACACCTGTCCTGATTTTCTCGGGCAGATGTAGGAGTCTCTTTATTTGTGTATTCAATAAAAATTTTTTGATTTCCATAAAAATCTTATTTTTGCGGCCAATCTTAGTTTGCGTTATTATGACTCAAAAAATAGCAAGATACGTTTTGATTCTCATTGGCTTGGGACTTCTCACCGCCTGCGGCTCTGCAGACCGCCTGCGAGTGGATTTACCCAAAGACTGGGAAGGTGCCTGGGTAATGTACACCTTCCCCCTGGATGAGGCTCAACCGAAGGCACTCGTGGACACCTTGCAACCGGACCGCCACCGCCTCACTTGGAACAAGGAAGGGACTGAAAACCTGGAAATCGTCCTCATCCCTGTGGGTGCGCCCCGTTTTGACAGACAAGGATCCTCCTACAAACTCCACCTCTACCTTACCCCCGAAGAACGTATCCGTGCTTCAGTTACGGGTACTCCCGAAGCTTTCACCTACGAAATCTCGGAAGGTAGCCGCCTCAATCGGGAAGTCTGCGCCTTTACAAACGCCTTCGCACCGGGATTGGAAGCAGAACGTCTGGCCATGAACCGGTTGTTCGATCTGTTGCAGGAAAAAAGAGAAACCAAAATCCGGATCGACAGTCTGTTGGCACCGGCCAAAGAGTCGCACATCGCCAACGGCAAGTTTGCCATTGATTATTACAAGGATCACACGCGCGATGTTGCTGCGAGCCACTACTGGTTGCACATCTTCTCCAGCGAAGCCATTGCCCTGACAACCCTGATGCCCAATGGCGTTCGCAACGGCCTGCTCAAACACCGCATTGACGCACGCCTACAACCCAAAGAACCGGTTCCCACCCGATAGCAAGCATCGATGAAAAGAGGAAGTTACCCGATTCTGATAACAACCTGCTGGTTCTGTTTGCTGGGCATCCTACTGCCCGGTACAGCACGTGCATCAGAACGAGATTCCCTCAAAAACCTGGCGAACATTCCGGGGGCAGACATGTCCCTGTACCATCTCTACACCGAACTTGCACCCAAAAGGTATGCGGAAGCGATGAACTACGCAGCGCTGTTCGTCAAAGCCTTGGACACGACCTACGCAGATCCCATCGCCGCACGCATGTGCAACGCCGTGGCCGACTTTCACGAAAAAGAAGAATTTGTGTACTCGGATGCCATCGAATGGCGGATGCGCTCCCTGCACATGTACTCCCTGCTGGGAGACGATTTCGGAGCAGGCTATACCTTATACAATCTATCACGCATCTATTACCGCCGAAGTGAGTTTCACCTCACCCTGCAAACGCTGGACAAAGCGCTGGACCTGCTCACCCCCTATGAACCGGCACCCATTGTGGCGGAATGCTACAACCTGTTGGGCGCCACGTACTTCATGTGCCAAGACTATCCCAATGCACAACGTCATTTTACCCGTTATGCGCAGGAGGTAATGGCACGCCGGGACAGTATTAAAATCCCGGTAGCGCTGAACAACCTGGCGGTGTATGCCCAATCGCAAGGAGACACAACCCGCTGCCGTCAGCTCATCGAGACATCCATCTCCATCTGCAAAGAGAAAAACAACCAGGAAATGCTGGCCCACAGCTACATCAACCTGATCAACAACCTGATTGAGAGTGGCAACATCGCCAAAGCAGAAAGCTACCTGGAGATGACCCGCCCGCTGGTGCATAATGCAGAAATGCGAGGGAAATGCCACACCAACGCAAGCCAGATTCACCAAATCAAAGAAGATTGGGAGGCAAGCATTGCCTGCCTTTGGTCTGCGATTGAAGAATACAAAAAGGGCGAGTTTGAAATGGACCTGCGCAGTTGCTACAGCGACCTGATCGAACTGTACAAAATCGTAGGAGATGACGAAAAAGTCAATGAGGTTGCCCTGGAACTCTACAACATCAGCAAACACCGCAAACTGGAAACAACCTACCAACAACTCTTCCAGTACCAAAACGAAATCATCCAACAAAAGGAGATTGAGCGCAAACTTGAAAAAGAAAACAACCACCGGGTATTGATGGTGGTTTCCATTGGTGGCATACTCCTTTTTATAATGGGCGTAATCCTGTATTTCTGGAAAAGACGGGAAATCGTCCGCAGAAACGAGATCGAACTGCAGAAGGAGCGACTCATCAATGAGAAGAACCAACAGGCCATCCGCAGCAAAAACGAGATCCTGGAAATTCGGCGGATGGAGGAATTCAAGGTGGACAGCATGCGTGCCGACGTCATTGAACAACTGAACAGCCTCAAGCCGCTGATCAAAGAAAAAGAAGTCCGTGACCGGATCAACCAGATCTGCAACGAGATCGAAAAGAGCAAAGAAGGAGATCTGTGGGAAGAAATCAGCCAATACATTCCGGAGTTCAACAGCGAATTCTTCCAACGGTTGACACAAGACTTCCCGACCCTGTCCGTGAACGAGCGTCGTCTATGTGCCTTCCTCAACTTGAACCTCTCAACCAAAGAAATTTCAGAAATTACCCGCCAATCACCGCACAGCATCAACATTGCAAGGGGACGACTTCGTAAAAAATTAGGTCTCACCGGTAGCGAATTGAGCATTCAGGAGTTTTTGACAAAATATAACCAACAAACTACAGAACAATAATTTAACAACAATAGTATATTCAATGTATAAATAGAAAAAAGGTATCGTATAAAACTTGTATAACCGAAACCTCAGGAAAGGACGCAGCGCATTCGGACCAACCTCTATATTTGCAAGTGGAAAAACTCTCTCAAATTGTTTTGCCACTTAAACTAAAAAAACAAATAATAAGGTTAAGGACGAAAACCGCTCAAATTTCCTTCCCAATTGAGCGGTTTTCTTATTTTTGCACCCTGGCAGAACAACCATGAACATTATTAAACACCAATTAAATATCAACAATTCAAAAAACATGAAACAGGTTAAATTTTTAATCCTGGCATTCGTTATGCCCTTCTTGCTCGGCGTTACTGCATGTAATCCTGAAGAAGAAGTAAAACAACCTACTGTTACTTTGACTGCTGGAGAAGCATCTGCTACCAGCATCACTTTCACCGCTACCACAGAAAACGCCACCCAAGCGGCTTGGATGGTTGTACCTGCTAGCGAAACGGCTCCGACTGCTGATGACGTTCTCGCAAACGGTCGTTCATTGCAAGTAAACAAAGCGGAAACCATCACCGTTCCGAACTTGAATCCTAGCACCGCTTACACCGTTGCTGTGGTTGCTGTTGGTGAAAAGAACACCACCAACGCTTTCAAAACTATCGAAATGAGCACCAGCGCTCAAGAAGGTTTCTCTTTCCAACTCCAAATTACCATGGATGAGATCACCCACAACAGCGCATCTTTCGTAGTTACCACCACCGACCAAGAAGCTGACTACTACTTGACCGTTGTTCCGGCTGCTGAACTCGAAGGCAAAGACGATGACACCGTATTCCGTGGCATCATTGCTAACGCAGAAACTGCTGCTACTGAAGCTGGCTTGACCATCTTCGAATGGATGCAAGAAGAAGGCTTGATCTTCCGCGGCAACCAAGAAAACGAATTCACCGACTTGACTCCGGAAACTGCCTATGTAGTAATGGCGTTCGGTATCAATGCTGACAATGCTCGTACTTCTGACATCGTTCGCGAAGGCTTCGAAACCATCGAACACATCTACCCGTTGGTAATTGATGTAACCCTCGGCGAACCTACCGCCAACACCGTTCCGGTTACAGTGAATGTTAACGATGCAAACTTGGCTTACTACATCACTGCTGTAAACGCAGCTTCTGTAGCAGATTACACCGACGACGAAATCTTCGAAGCATACATGGCTGAATGGGGCATGTACGCAGAAGAATACGGTATGAGCATCTACGAATTGCTGCTGCAATCCAACATGCTGTACAAAGGTGGCATTGAAGGAAATTTCACTCAACTCCTTGCAGAAACCGAATATACCACCATCGCCTTCGGTTTGGGATCTGATGACACCCGTATCTCAGAAATGGTTCGCGTAGACTTCAAGACCCGCGCCGTAGAACAAACCGGTTTGACATTTACCTTTGATGTAACCAACGTCACCGAAACTTCTGCTCACGTAGTAGTAACTCCTTCGGATATGAGTGCCAAATTCATCTGGCTCTGCCAACCGATGAACGACCCGAACTGGACCGCAGAAACCATCATGAACGACTATGTTAACCAATGGCAAGGTTTCTTGAACTCAGGTTGGGGTACTTATACTGGCGTACAAGATTACACCATAAGCTTGATGGCAGGTACTACTTACTATTTGATCGCTTGGGGTTATGACGGTGGTATCACCTCTGAACCGCAAATGATTACCTTCGAAACTTTGGCAGGTGCTGACATGTCTGAATTCGACTGCGAATTCGAAGTGATTAACTTGGATGCTCACAACGTAGACTTGGCAGTAACCCCGAACTACAACTCTATCTACTACCTCTTCGGTGCAACTCCGGACGATCAAGTAGACATGCCGACCTTGTTGAGCGAGATCGAACTCATGATTGAAGACGCTTACCTCCAATCTGTTGCATTCAACCCGCAAACCACCATTGCTGACGTGGTAGACCAAATGTGCTACAACGGCTACTCACGCGGTGTGATCAGCGACCTGACTGAAATGACCTCATACTCCGTATTTGCAATTCCGATTGGAACCGACGGTAAATGTGGCGAAAACTACAAGCTTATCAATGGTTTCTTCACCACCCCTGCCTTCCGCATTTCTGATGCAACTTTGACCAACGAAGTACACAAAGTATTCGACGGTACCGAGTCTCAAAATGCAGGTCTGTTCGGTGGTGCTGAAACCAGCGGCCGTGCCATCCTCACTGCCAGCTTTGAAGCCAGCAGCGATGCTTACAAACTCTTCTACAGCATCAGCGACGGTGACATCACCGATGTGGAAGAATATCCCAACGAATACTTGTGGAAAAATGCCGTTTGGTACGAAATCGAAGGAGGTCTGGAAGCAAATCCTTACCAATATTTCCTGACCGACTGGTCGTACACCTACACCATCATCAGCTACGCAACCGATGCGGCTGGTTACAGAGGTGTGGTTGACCGTACCTTGGTAACCGTGAAGAAGGAAAACATCTCTCCGATCGAAGAGCTGATCGAGATGATCGAAGCAAGCAGCGCACCGGCACGCTACTGCGTAGCTCCGGAAGAAGAAGCTGCGTTCGAATTTGTTCCGACTCAAGAAAACAAAGTAGAAATGACCATCAAAGGCTTGGCTCGCTAAGCTAAAATACAAGCAACCGACGACGGTTGTACACCTATTAAAAGGGCGGCTGAAAATCAATTTCAGTCGCCCTTTTTTTCTTTTCTCCTATTTTTTTATAATTTTGTCTTCGTTAAAGTGGATAGTGTTGACCTAACGTACTAGAACCTAAGACATTACCCATAAAGCAGAAACAATATGGATAAAAAACTTAAAATTGTTGTCCTGGCCAAACAAGTGCCGGACACTCGCAACGTAGGAAAAGACGCGATGAAAGAAGACGGTACCGTCAATCGCGCCGCCCTGCCCGCCATCTTCAATCCCGAAGATATGAATGCGCTGGAACAAGCGCTTAGAATAAAAGACCTGATTCCCGGTACAGAAATCCAATTGCTGACCATGGGTCCGGGTCGTGCTGCAGATGTCATCCGCGAAGGTATGTTCCGTGGCGCTGACGGCGGTATTCTTTTGACTGACCGCAAATTTGCTGGAGCAGATACCTTGGCGACCTCCTACGCCTTGGCCCAAGCCATCAAGAAAATCAATCCCGACTTGATCATCGCAGGTCGTCAAGCGATCGACGGTGACACCGCTCAAGTAGGACCGCAAGTCGCAGAAAAACTGGACTTACCCCAAATCACCTACGCAGAAGAAGTCCTGGGATTGGAAAACGGCCGCATCACCATCCGCCGTCGTTTGGAACGCGGTGTGGAAGTGGTAGCATCTCCCCTGCCGGTGCTGGTGACCGTGACTGCTTCCGCAGCTCCCTGCCGTCCCCGCAACGCAAAACAACTGATGAAATACAAACACGCTCGTACCTTGAGCGAAGACCAACAAGCGGAGCCCAACACCTACGCAGTAGCCTTGGACCAACGCGAATACCTCCGCATCCCGGAATGGGGTTATGCCGAAATTGGTGGTGAAGAAAACGGTTATGGTCTTGCCGGTTCACCGACCAAAGTTAAAAAGATCGAAAACATCATCCTCCAAGCCAAAGAATCCAAGGTTCTCTCCGGCTCGGACGAAGACATCAACGGCTTGATCCAAGAATTGATCGCCAGCCACACCATCGGATAACCTTAAACCCAGAAGAAAATGAACAACATCATAGTTTATTGCGAAACTGACAACGGCAAACTCTGCGACGTCAGTTTGGAATTGATGACCAAAGCCCGTGATTTGGCGGCTGCTTTGTCTTGTGACATTGAAGCCCTTTTGATTGGTCACAACGTAAAATCTTTGGCAGACGAATTGTACCAATACGGTGCAAAAGTCGTTCACTTGGCTGACGATCCGAAATTGGAATTCTTCAGAACCTTGCCGTACGCTGCCATCACCATCGCTTTGTTCCGCCAAGAACAACCGCAAATCGCCCTCTTCGGAGCAACATCTGTCGGTCGCGACTTGGCTCCCCGCGTTTCCAGCGCTTTGCACAGCGGTTTGACGGCGGATTGCACCTGCTTGGAAATTGGTGACCACAAAGACAAAGAAAAAGAGTACAAAAACTTGCTCTACCAAATCCGTCCCGCCTTCGGTGGTAACATCATTGCAACCATTGTGAACCCGGAGTGCCGTCCCCAAATGGCCACCGTTCGCGAAGGTGTGATGAAGAAAGAAGCCCTGGCTACTCCGGTTGCCGGCTCCATCCAACCGATCGAGGTGAACAACATTTTGAAAGACACCGACTTGGCTGTTGAAATTATTGAAAGACATATCGAAGAAAGAAAAATTGACATCAAAGGCGCACAAATCATCGTTGCCGGTGGTTTCGGGGTTGGAAGCAAAGAAAACTTCCAATTGCTCTTTGACCTGGCAAAGGTACTGGGTGGTGAAGTAGGTGCTTCCCGCGCTGCTGTCGATGCCGGTTTCATTGACCACGCCCGTCAAATCGGACAAACAGGTGTAACCGTTCGCCCGAAACTCTTCATTTCCTGCGGTATTTCCGGTCAAATCCAACACACTGCCGGTATGGACCAATCTGCGATGATCATTTCCATCAACAATGATCCGGATGCCCCCATCCACAAAATTGCAGACTACGCCATCGTAGGTGACCTCAACGAAATCATCCCCAAGATGATCAAGTCTTACAAACAAAACAGCAAATAATTATGGCAAACTTTTATACTGACAATACCGACTTGAGCTTCCAGTTCCGTCATCCCTTGATGAAAAAAATTGTGGAACTGAAAGAATTGGATTTCAAAGACAAAGACTTGTACGACTACGCTCCTGCCAACGCAGAAGATGCCATTGACTCGTATGAACGCGTAATGGAAGTGGTGGGTGAAATCTGTGGAGAAACCCTCAATGCCAATGCAGAACAAGTGGACCACGACGGTCCGGTCTGCGCCAACGGTCGCGTAACTTACGCTGCCGGTACTGCGGAAAACCAAGCAGCTCTGACCAAAGCGGGGGTTTATGGCATGAGCCTGCCCCGTCAATACGGCGGCTTGAATTTCTCGATGGTTCCCTATGTCATGTCTGCAGAATTGGTGGCTCGTGCAGATGCTGGTTTTGCCAACATCTGGGGACTCCAAGACTGTGCAGAAACCATCCACGAATTTGCTACCGAAGAAATTAAACAAGAGTTCTTGCCCCGCATCAATGCTGGTGAAACTTGCTCCATGGACTTGACCGAACCCGATGCAGGTTCTGACCTCCAATCCGTGATGTTGAAAGCCGAATGGAACGAAGAAAAAGGCATGTGGATGCTCAACGGTGTGAAACGTTTCATCACCAACGGTGACGCTCCCATCAAACTGGTTCTGGCCCGTTCCGAAGAAGGCACCCGCGACGGTCGTGGTTTGTCATACTTCGTTCACGATCAACAATGGGGTGGTGTAACCGTTCGCCGTATCGAAAACAAACTCGGTATCAAAGGTTCTCCGACCTGCGAATTGGTGTTCAAAAATGCACCGGCAAAATTGGTAGGTGAACGCAAACTCGGTTTGATCAAATACGTGATGTCGTTGATGAACGGTGCCCGCCTCGGTGTCGGTGCCCAATCTGTGGGTATCTCCGAAGCCGCTTACCGCGAAGCATACAAATACGCACAAGAACGTCGCCAATTCGGCAAAGCCATCATCGAATTCCCGGCTGTGTACGAAATGTTGGGCGTGATCAAAGCCAAATTGCAAGCCTCTCGTGCAATTCTTTACGAAACCACCCGTTTCGTGGATATGTACAAGGCTTACGGATTCTTGGCAGAAGAACGCAAGCTTACTCCGGAAGAACGTCAAGAGGCCAAAAAATACCAAAAATTGGCCGATATGTTTACACCCGTATTGAAGATGATGTCCAGCGAATACTGCAACCAAAACGCGTACGACTCATTGCAAATCCACGGTGGTTCCGGTTTCATGAAAGAATATCCGATCGAACGCATCTACCGCGATGCCCGCATCACCACCATCTACGAAGGTACCTCCCAATTGCAAACGGTAGCGGCCATCCGCTACGTGACCACAGGCGCGTACCTCGCACAAATTCGCGAATACGAAAAGATGGAAATCAAACCGGAATTCGAAAGCTTGCGCCAACGTTTGATCGCGATGACCGAGCAATACGAACAAGCTTGCGCATTGGTGGTTGGTAAAGAGAATGCCTACGTGGACTTCCACGCCCGCCGCCTGGTGGAAATGGCTGCCCACATCATCATGTCTTACCTGTTGATCATCGACGCTTCCGCATGCGAAGACTTCGCTGGCTCGGCCCGCGTCTTCACCGCAAAAGCCGAAGCATGGAACGCAGAACGCTACGCATACATTGCAAACTTCAACGAAGAAGATGTAGCAGATTTCCGCTCATAACACATCCTGCCGCTGACGGCGATACCCGCCTGGCAGTGCAACCCTATAGAGAAGCTGACCCCAACGGTCAGCTTCTTTTGGTTTCCCAAAACAGAAGAAATCCAGTTGAAATGCGGTCACTTAGCGAACATTTTTTTGCGGATTGAAAAATTGTTTCTATCTTTGCCGTCCCAAAAGGAAATGATGGCGAGATAGCTCAGCTGGTTAGAGCGCATGATTCATAATCATGAGGTCCCCGGTTCAATCCCGGGTCTCGCTACTAGAGAGCACTTACGAAACTTCGTGAGTGCTTTTTTTGTTTTATAGAGATCTCACTTATCCATCTTATTGAATATAGTCAAATGATCTGGCACACATTGTGCTGCACTGCCTTGAAGTTATCGGATTGAAATATTGCTTCATAAAAGCAGAATCGTTATTTTTGCATCCGTTGCACTTTAAAACTCTTTGATTATGGCAACCTATACAATTACAGTAAATGAAAGGACTAAGGCTGGAAGAGGTCTTGTGGAATACCTGCGTAGTCTTGGTGTTATCAATGAAGCCAATGACACCACGCTTAACGCCATAGAAGAACTGAAGACTGGCAAGGTAACAAGATGTAAATCCTTTGAAGATTACCTAGCCAGCATCAAGTGATATGAGAGAGATCATATTTACCCATCAGTTCAAGAAAGATCTGAAACTTGCAAGAAAAAGAAACCTACCCGAAGAAAAACTAAATGAGGTGGTCTTCAATCTTGCAAATGACATCCCTTTGCCTGTAGAACGAAAGGATCACAACCTAACAGGTAAACTTGCTGGCTTTAGAGAATGCCACATTCAACCCAATTGGTTACTAATTTACAGTAAGGAAGACGAGGGCGAACTCCACATTCTTAATTTGGTAAGAACTGGCACTCACTCTGACCTTTTCAAGAAGTAAGGATTCACCTGCATCCGACCGTCATAGAAAAAGGAGATAGGCCAACGGCTTATCTCCTTTGTGTTTGGATTCCGTATCGGAGGATCGAACCTACTTAACTCTTACAAAGCGATAGGTTTCTTGGTAACGGTAGCTATAACCGGACTCCGTGTACTCTTCGAAAATGAAAAGTTCCAAGTTGGTCGCATCCAATTTGAGGACGTCAAAATTCAGGACCTCCCCTTCCAGTACCAGGCGGAGTTTGGTGCCGTCCAGCGACCAGGTAAAGGGTTCTACAATGGGGTCGGATTCAATATCCGCTGATGCAACACCCCTACCGCCTTCTTGGAACTCGTAGTACATCGCTTCCTGTTCCGTAATGTTCTCGCTGTACTCATCCACCAGGGTGCCATTCTCATATTCTGCGCACTCCCAATAAGTAGCTTTCCATTTGCCAAGGATGCTGTATTCCTTATCCTCCGGTTGTTTGTCATCGTCTGTTTTGTCGCAGGAAGCCACAGAAAGGCCCAAGCCCATCACCAGCACCAACGCACCGAAAAGTTTCATCAGTTTTTTCATGTTGTAAAGTCGTTAAAGGTTTATAAATAAGGTTAAAATTAGTCGTTGTTCATTTGGACAATGTCCACACTGTTCTCGTAGTCGCCCAGCAACCATTCGCTAAAGTGGTCGGCCATGCGCCAGAAGAAGTATTCGTCCATGTCACCAAAGCCGTGGCGTTGACCCGGGAGGATGAGCATGTCGAAACGTTTGTTGGCCCGGATCAAGGCATTCACAACGCGCATGGTGTTGCCAGGATGCACGTTGTCGTCGATGTCTCCGTGCACCAACAACAGACGGCCTTTGAGGTTCTTTGCCAAATCGGCGTTTTTGTCAATGCTGTACACAAAGGTCGTATCGCCTTTTTCCGTGATTTTCTCCAGGATACCGTGGTGCTGTTCACTCCACCAGCGGTTGTAGATGCTATTGTCGTGGTTACCCGCGCAAGAAACTGCGGCTTTGTAGAAGTCCGGGTAGGAGAGGATGGCAGCAGTTGACATAAATCCACCACCCGAGTGACCGTGGATACCGACTCGTTTGATGTCCATGTAAGGACGTTGGGCGGCCAATTGTTGGAGGGCGTATTTCTGGTCTTCCAAACCATAATCACGCAAATTGCCGTAACCGTAGTTGTGATACCATTTCGAGCGGTTCGGGTGACCACCGCGGTTGCCGACAGTGACCACAATGAACCCGACTTGTGCCAAGCGGTCCACCCGGTTCATGCCCTGACTCCAGAAGTAGTTGGTCGCTTCTACTTGGGGTCCCGGATACACGTACTCAATGACCGGATAAGACTTGTTCGGATCAAAGTCAAAGGGCTTGTAGATCACACCGTACAAATCGGTCACACCATCCGCAGCTTTTACTGTAAACGGTTCAGGGAACTGGTAGCCTGCTGCCATCAACAAAGAAAGGTCAGCAGTCTCCAAGTCCATGATCTTCTTGCCCTTGCCATCAAACAAAGTGTTGGCCGGAGCCGTATCAACACGGGAGTAACTGCTGACGAAGTATTCGCCTTTCTCCGACATACCGATGCGGCTGTCGTAATTGCCCGGGTTCAGCAGTTGCATCTTCCCTCCATCCCAACTTGCCCGGTAGAGGTGCATGTAGTACGGGTTTTCTTCGGGATTTACACCGGAAGCGGTAAAAAAGACGGTGCGGTCCTTCTCGTTTACCGCCACAATTTCGTGCACGTGGAAAGCTCCGTCGGTGATGGCATTTTTCAAAGTACCGTCTGCCGCATACAAGTAAAGATGGGCCCAACCGTTGCGTTCTGACCATTGAATCAGCTCCTTACCTCCATTCACAACTTTCAAGGGGCGGGTTTCAACATAGGTATTCAGACGTTCCTCGATGATGACACGGGCACTGTCCTCCGCAACATAAACAGCACAGATATCTGTGCGTTTCAAGTCCCGGCTAACCCGCTCGATGTAGAATTTCTCATTGTCTCCCAACCACACCGACGGGACATAATCCTTGTACTTATACTCCTTGGAATAAGGACGGTTCAAGATGCCCAACATCTGATCCTTGAATGCGTCAGTACGAATCACACGGCTGCTGTCTGTGGTTGTATCAAAGAGATACAGGTAAGTCTTCGGACTGGGTTCGCCCGGCATTTGGTACTTGTACGTTTCCAACTTCGGACGAGGTTGGCTCAACACGTCAATGACCCAGAAATCTTTGATTCCCGTCATGTCGTAACGGCAGGTTGCAAAATAACGGGAGTCGGGAGACCAATACACATTGGCAGCATAGCGTTTGTTGGTATCGCGGTCGCCGTGTCCACGGTAATCCGATCCGCCGTAAGCAAAGTCTTCTTTTCCGTCAAAGGTCAAGCGGTGTTCCACGAAGGTAGAGTCTTTCTCATCCTCCATGAACTTGCGCAGGTTTTCCATGTCGGTGTAGTAGATGTCCAAACCACGGACGTACACCACGCGGCTGCTGTCCGGAGAAATGGAAGCCCAACGCGGGAAATGTTTCTTCTTGTCCTGATCGCTGACATCTGTCAACGTCTTGGTTGCGATATCGTATTCGAATCGGAAGGTCTTTTTGACTTGCTTAGCCGGTTTCTTGGGGGCATCTTCAACCGCTTCGGCTTTCTTCTTCTTCGGTTTTTCGTCCGTCATCACGGTGCTGGGTACCTCAAAGGTGAAGGTCTTGTCATCCTTCAGGCGCAATCCCCTCATGGGAATGTGCTGTGCATCAAAGGGATCTTTGATAATTTCCGTCAGCTGCATCGCCAGACGGTCCATGTCAAAGACCGGAGTTTTGGTCTTGGCTACAGGGTCCACGATGTAGGCATTTTCCCCATAAGGAGTTTTCCACCAATACCAGAAACGGTTGGTTTCCTTGAACCAGTTCGGGGTGATGGTGGTGCTGAACACCATTTGATTGACTTTCTTGGTCGAGAAGCGTTCTGCCAACGCATAGTTCGGCTCGGTCACCGGAGTCTGCTGCGCACGGGCTGTCCAGGCACTACCGCCCAACAACAACGCCAAAGAAAGGATTTTAAAGAATTTCATAAGTCAGTAGGGTTATTTGTTTTCGTTTCGGTTGATGGATTTCTCCCACTCACAGACCTCCATGTCGTAGATACGTCCCTCATCAATTCGGAAACGCAGGGCTGTGCGGACCTGGTGAAACCCAGAAATACCGGCAGCTCCGGGATTCAGCACCAACATGTTACGCGGTTTGTCATTGACCACCTTGAGGATGTGAGAATGTCCACAGACAAAGATGTCCGGACGATGGGCTTCAATGAGTTGGTAGGCTTTGAAATCATAACGGCCGGGGTAACCGCCAATGTGCATCATCAAAATGCGCATCCCACCACATTCAAAAAACTGGGTATAGGGATAGACCAACCGGATGTCTGTGCCATCACAATTTCCATACACCCCGCGCAACGGCTTCACCGCAGCAATCTTGCGCGCCGTTTCCAAATCACCAAAATCACCGGCATGCCAAATCTCATCCACCGGCTCCAGGAACTTGGCCACGGGGGCATCAAAATAACAATGCGTATCGGAGATCAAACCAATGTAGGGCATCTGTCGCTCTGTTCTTCGGATTGGAAACTACAATTTGATGACAATTTTCTTGCGGTACAGGACCATCGCCATGGTGGTAAAGATGGCCACATAAACCAGTGCATACATCAACGAGCCCATTTCCGTATGACCGAAAAGGGACACACAGCAATTCTGGTAGAACCACGAGGACAAACTCCAAGTCTTTTCAACCAAAGTACCGTCCTCTTGAGGTATCATCACGGTCCAACGAATGATGCGGCTGAAGGTCTTGGCAAATACTCCTGCCATCACAAAGGCGAACAAAGGATTCATCCCCAAAGCTTTGAACGGAGTAAAGAATCGCTCCTTGCCCCGAATATCGATCCAATAAATAAAGAATGCCAACATCACAATGGCCCAGCCCCCAGCATACAAAACATAAGAACTGCTCCACAAAGGCTTGTTGATCGGTACCCAGATGTTCAAAACCGAACCGGCTCCCAAACAAAGCAAACCGATTGTGTACAACTTGGACACCGCTTCCATCTTGTCCCCGGTTGACCGGATCAGGTTCCCCATCAGATATCCCAACAAAACCGTCGAACTGCCGGAAATGACACCGAAAAGACCTTCGGGATCGAAAGGAATGCCGTAACCGTGGTAAATATGGCCGTCACCGAACAAAGCCAGGTCAATCGGACCGGCGATGTTACCTTCCAAGGTACACCAATCCGCCCCACCAAAGATCCGCAGCAGCAAGGGATGCAACACCATGAGAGCGGACATGCCGTAGAGAATCTTCTTCCTGGTTTTGAGCCACAAGGCCAAAAGGCCACCCACAAAATAACAGAGGGCAATGCGTTGCAACACGCCCAAATAACGGATGTGTCCCAGGTAATTGAGATAGTTCTCACCAAAGCTCAAGTCCGGATTCGGAGAGGTCGGGTAAAACGGGAAAGCATTGAGTCCCAGACCGACCAAAAAAATGAGGAGGCTCCGACGAGCCAACTTCTTAAGAGATTGCGCATTCAAACCTTCCTGATACTTGGCAAAGGAGAAAGCCATGGCGGCCCCTACCACGAACAAGAAAAACGGAAAAACCAAGTCAGTCGGAGTACAGCCGTCCCAGGCGGCATGGCGCAAGGGCGGAAAAATTTTACCCCAACTACCGGGGTTATTGACGAGGATCATGCCTGCGACGGTCATTCCACGCAGCACGTCCAAAGCAACATAACGGGGTGAAGATGTAGGATTCATACCACAAATTTAATAACTTTGTCCGTATGGAATTGTATACAACCGAAAATTTAGCAGATCAAACCATCCTCCTTCCTCCGGATGAGTCTTTTCATTGCATCAAAGTGATGCGTCACCGGGTCGGAGACGTTATCTGTGTGACCAACGGGCAAGGACGAATTTGTGAATGCACCATCGTTCAAGCTGATAGCCGCGAAACCGTTGTCAGCGCAACTTCCTGCCGGGACGAAGCCCGGAGCGGGCGATTCCGCCTGCACATCGCGGCGGCCCCGACCAAAAACATCGACCGCTTTGAGTGGTTTCTGGAAAAGGCAACCGAGCTGGGAATGGACGAAGTGACGCCCTTGTTGTGTGCCCATTCCGAACGCAAGGTTGTCAAGGATGAACGCGAAGAAAAAATCCTCACAGCGGCAGCCCGCCAATCCCTGCGGGCCTGGTTCCCCCAATGGAATCCCCTCACCCCCTTCCGAGCATTCCTACAGGCCCACCAAGCACATGATTCCCTGAAACTCATCGCCTACTGTGGCAATGAGTACGAAAAAAAGTCGCTTCGGACCATGCTCGAAACAACCCACTTGGAACAGGTAATCATCCTCATCGGTCCGGAAGGTGATTTCTCCCCGGAAGAAGTAAAAGAAGCCGTCGATGCCGGTTTCATCCCGGTCACCTTCGGCTCCATGCGTATGCGTGCGGAAACGGCGGCAGTCTTTGCTGCGGCCGCGGCAGCCCTACTCTAAGCCACCCCGTTCCTTACGGACGAATGATTTGAATCTCGCCACCCAAACCCAACTTCATCAAGGAAGAAGGTTTGCCCGTGGCACCTTTTTCATAAGCCTGCGGAGCAACCCAATCCACCGCCTCGCGGATTTCTGCAGAAATCTCCGCAAAACGAGCTGGAGCCTGCGCCCCTGAGCGGTTTGCAGAAGTCGAAATCAAGGGTCGTTGCAAGCGGGTAATCAATTGTAGGCAAAAGTCGTGTTGGGGAATGCGGATTGCGGCACTTCCATCTTCAGCTACAGCCTTCGGAGCCAAACCTTGGGCTCCCGGATACACCAGCGTCATCGGCTGGTCATTCACCTCAATCAGCGACCAGGCAATCTCAGGCACCTGGCGAACATAACGGCAAAGCATATCGCTACCGTTCATCAAGGTAATCAAACTCTTGGCATCTTCGCGTTGCTTGATACGGAAGATTTTTTCCACAGCTTCTGCGTTGGTGGCATCGCATCCCAAACCCCAAACGGTATCCGTCGGGTACAGGATCACGCCCCCTTCTCGCAAAATGCGGACAGCTTCATTCAATTCAGGAAAATTCATAAGCGTGAAGAATATAGACATAAATCAGTAGCCACCGGGTAATGATCCGACCAGGGCAGGCGCTCGGTATGGTGCAACAGCACCCCAAAATGCTCGGGTACAAAAACATAATCGATGCGCAACAGTGGCCAAAAAGTCGAATAGGTACCGGCCAGGTACTCCCCGGCTTCCACAAAAGTATCTTTCCGCCCCTTGCTCAGGTGACGGTAAGTATAAGACATCGGCGTATCGTTGAGGTCACCACAAACCAATGCCGGATAGGGACTTTGCTCGATGTGTTCTAGAACTACATTGACCTGCTCCACCCGTTTGAGGTTACTCCGGGTCATCTTCTCCTGCAATTGGTTCAGTTCCTCAGAGAATTCTTCCCCACTGCCCCGCAACCGTTTCACCAGCCGCGTAAACGAGATGTTGAAGGATTCCAAATGATTGTTGTACAAACGGAAGATCTCGGAGCCAACTTGAACATCGGTCCAGATGGATAAGTTGGTACTACCTTTGAAGCTGATGCGGCCCCGATCCAGGATGGGATAACGGCTCACCGTCAAATTTCCAAACCAGGTACCCCCTTTCAATCGGAAAAGATGCTTGTGCCTGTACGGATAGTCTTTCAGAATGGTGTGCAGACGGCTGGTATCACTGATGTAAAACTCCTGCAGGCAGATGATATCGGGATCGGTTTCCCGCAGGTAATCCAGGATTTCCTGTTGACATTCCCGACGGGTCATCTCTTTGCGATGACCGGCAAATCGTCCCACATTGTACGTCACCAAACGGACCTGATCAGCCCCCACCACCTCGCTGACCTTCTGGTTGCCCAAATGGAAATAGGGATCCAGGAACAACAAGGATGGAAGCAGTGCCACCAACGGAATCCAAGCCGATCGGGAGCGACGGAACAAGGCCAACAAAAGAAGGACAGCGTTCACAACCGCAATTGGGATGAAGAACAACCCAAAAAACGCCGGCAATGAAAAATGCACCGGGTTAACAACCAGGGAAAGGTAGGACAGCAACAGCGCACCTGCCGCCACCAAGGCTACCAATCGGAAGCTTATACTGACCAGGAAGAAGCGTCTCATTAATAATACATCCGGCCTTTTTTCTTCCAATACAGAATGAGGAATATCCCAAAGAGCATACCTCCCAAGTGGGCAAAGTGAGCCACATTACCCCCTGAGTTGGAAATACCCAAGACAAATTCCAAGGCACCGAAGATCAACACAAAATACTTGGCTTTGAGCTGAATCGGAGGAAAGATCAGCCCCATTACGTTGTTCGGGAACAACATACCATAAGCCAAAAGCAGGCCGTAAATGGCACCGGAAGCACCCACCGTCGGGGTCAGAAAGACACGACGAATTCCATGTTGGGCCGCCACATTACCCGCTTCCCACAAGTTCTGCAGGTGCTGCACCTCAATGAACTGCACCAGCGAGTGCAACAAAGCCGCACCCAGACCGGTCACCATGTAATAGAGGAAGAATTTCTTGCTGCCCCAGACATTCTCCAACAACGAACCAAAGATGACCAAGGTGTACATGTTGAAGAACAAATGCCAAAAGCCCCCGTGCATAAACATGTGCGAGATGAACTGATAAGGATGGAACAGTTCGGACTCAAAATAAAACAAGGCAAAGGTCCGGTACATAAAGTCACCGGAGAATGTGGTCAACAACAAGACAACCACATTGATAATCAAGAGATTCTTTACAACAGGGGTTAAATTTCTCATAACTTCATTACAACAGTTTTGCCAATTCATCCATCGTCACCAGCGTCATGCAACGCTTTCCACGCGGAGAGAAATTGGGTTCGGCACAAGCGAACAAAGCATCTACCAAGAATTGTGCCTCAGCCGGATTTAAGGATTGGGTTCTGCACGATGCACAAAGAGCCGCTACAGGTTCCAACCAAGTTTCCTCGGGCTGCTCAAGCAAACAAACCACTTCGTCCACCAAGCGTTTTCCGTCCTGAATACTTACCGGAAATCCCTCCGGATAAGCATAAATCACAACCGTATCATCACCGAACGGACGAATATCGAATCCCATCTGCAACAAACGTTCTGCCTGATCAGCCAAAAGCGACAAGGTCAACGGATCCACCGTCACCGGCTGAGGAAAGAGTGTTTCCTGGGTCATCGCCTTGCGTTGCGCCAAGGCATCGCGGTAACGTTCGTAGAAAATCCGTTCTTGCGCCCGTTGCACATCTATCAACAGGATACCCGATTTCATCGTGGTAATCAAATACTTTCCGTGCACCTGCAACAAAGGACGCTGCTCAACATACTCGTCCCGGAACAAGGGAGCATAACCCTGTACCGCCGGTCCTTCCAGGGACTGGGGTTCCAGCACCTGCGTTTCATTCAATCGGGAAGAATAGAGCGACTGCGACGACGGCATCTCAAACTCCCGGTTCGGCTGTAAGGCCGCGGTTGATTCCCCTCGACGAAGGCGTCCCGTGGACTCTTCCTCAAACGGGTTGAACAAAGGATCGTAATCAATCTTGGGAGGTCCGACCGGACGGCGGTAGTCAAAAACCGGAATTTCCGGGGCTCCTTCGGTATCAAAATCAATGCTCGGTCCGAAGGCATTTTTACCCACCGTCTCCCGCACAGCGGCATGGATGAGTTCAAAAATTTGGGCTTCGTTTTCAAACTTCACCTCAATCTTTGCCGGGTGAATGTTGATGTCCACCGAAGCCGGATCACATTCCAAGTACAGGAAATACACCGGAACATGGTCCGAAGGTATAATTTTCTCATAGGCCTTGGCAATGGCCTTGAACAGGTAACGGCTTTGGAAATAACGTCCGTTCAAGAAAAGATACTGGTGGGGCTGACTCTTGCGGGACTCTTCTGGGGTTCCCACAAAACCCTGCACCCGCAACAAGGGAGTATCCACCGATACCTCCATGATGTTTTGGGAGATCTCCTTTCCGGCAATCTCCCGGATACGTAATTTCCGGTTGTTACAATGGGAGAGTTGATAGATATCTTTTCCGTTGTGGATCAGCTTAAAAGAGAGTTCCGGATAAGCCAGTGCCACCCGACAGAACTCTTGGGTAATGGCCCGAAACTCTGACGCATCCGATTTGAGGAATTTGCGACGGGCTGGCACGTTATAGAACAAGTTGCGTACGGACAAACACGTTCCTACCGGTGCCTCTATGGGCTCTTGGGAAACAAACTCCGAACCCGAAAACCGGGTCTCACTCCCCAACTCATCGTCCACACGACGGGTCCGCAACGTCAGGTCCGATACAGCCGCGATGGAGGGCAAAGCCTCCCCACGAAAACCGTAGGTCGTGATGGCATTCAAATCTTCTGCCTCCGCAATCTTGGAAGTCGCATGCCGCTCAAACGCCAAGCGCGCATCCGCAGCCGACATCCCACACCCGTCATCGGTCACCCGAATCAAGGTCTTTCCAGCATCCGAAATCTCCACCGAAACCCGGGTCGCCCCAGCATCGATGGCATTCTCCATCAACTCCTTGACCACCGAAGCAGGACGTTGCACCACTTCTCCGGCCGCAATGAGGTTGGCAATGCGAGGCGGTAAGACTTGCAGCATCGTCTATCGGTTAAGTGCTTGGATCAATTCGACGAACATATCGCCGAAGAAGAACATAAAAATAAAGAAGATCGCCAACGAAATGTACGAAACCAAGCGCATGGTCGTCGGCTTGAACGGTTGGCGACGGTTTTGTTCGGCCATTTCGCGGAACTTTCCGTGCAACATCTTGCCGGGCACGTAGGTATCATCCTTCAATTCAACTCCTTCCTTCATCGCTTTCTCCCGTTTGGCTTCGCGAGCCACCTCATCACGGTGCTCTTTGCGAGGATCATAAAACCGCGGTTCGTAATGGAAAACCTTGTGTTCCGGTATCTTGAAGAAACTAAAATTTACTGCCATATTCCTTATTTTTAATCCCACAAAGATAGAATAAATATTCATACCTTTGCAACATGAAATCACTCCCTTTCCGAATCGGTAACGGCTATGACGTACACCGTCTCGCCGAGCATCTTCCGCTTGTTTTGTGCGGAGTCACCATCCCCCACACCCACGGCTGCGTCGCCCACTCAGATGGAGATGTTGCCATCCACGCCCTCTGCGATGCCTTGCTGGGCGCATTGGCTTTGGGCGATATTGGAAAACATTTCCCGGACACCTCCGCAGAATTCAAGGGTATTGACAGCCGCATCCTGCTGCGTCGCGTTGTCGAACTCACCCACGAAGCTGGTTACCAGATCGGTAATGTGGACGTAACCATCGCCCTGCAACGACCCAAAGTACGTCCGTTCATCGACGCCATGCGCGAATGCCTGGCCCAAGACCTGCAAATCCCGGTGGACTGCGTCTCCGTCAAAGCGACCACCACCGAACGTTTGGGCTTTGTAGGAAAAGAAGAAGGCGTAGCTTCCTACGCCTCCGCTCTGATTTATCGATAATCCGATGATGCTTACTCGTAGATGAGGTAGGGTTGGCGCTGTTGTTTGAACGCAACAACGTCCTCTGCCCACATGGCTTCAATTTCCTCCGCTGATTTACCCGCTTTGATCATTTTGCGCACGTAGTCACGTCCCACCAGCAGTTCAAAGAAGGAACGGAAGAAGTGGTCGTCCAAGTTCAAGTTGTTGTACGCCTCGATCACGTAAGTAAGGTCGATACCTTTTTCATTGATCTCTGCCAAACTCGGACTGTAACGCAAATCAATCCCTTGGCATTCACGGTCCAGTTGCGGGGGATTCTTCGCACCAGGCACGCTTCTCGGGGTAAATTTGAAGTCATATCCCTTCATGTTCGGGTGACCGAACAACTGGAACGGACCATCGGTACCACGGCCCAAGCTCACCGGCGTCGCCTCAAAGAAACAAATCGAAGGATAGAGGTAGATCGAACGCATGTTCGGCAAGTTCGGAGACGGTTTGATCGGCAAACGGTACTTCATATCGCGGGTGTAATTCCGACAAGGCACGACGGTCAAGTCGCATTGAGCCCTGTCCTTCAACCATTTCTCACCGTTGATCATCAGGGCCAACTCGCCCAAAGTCATCCCGTGTACAATCGGAATCGGCAACCAGCCCACTCCGGATTTGTATTTCATGTCCAGAATCGGGCCATCCACATAAAATCCCAGGGGATTCGGACGGTCCAACACAATGAATTTCTTTCCTTTTTCCGCACAAGCATCCATGACCCGAGCCATGGTTGCATTGTAGGTATAGAAACGGACACCCACGTCCTGCAGGTCAAACACCATGACATCGAATTCGTCCATTACTTCGTCGCTCGGACGGTTAATGCCCTTTGCGTACAACGAACGGATCGGAATTCCGGTCTTGGAATCGACATCGTCCCCCACGTGCTCACCGGCATCGGCTTCGCCCCGGAAACCGTGCTCCGGAGACATGATGGACACCACATTGACACCCATCGACAAGAGGGTATCCAACAAGTGGCTGGTCGGACTCACCATACCGGTCTGGTTGGACAAAATGGAAACGCGTTTTCCCTCCAGCAAAGGCAGGTACTCGTCAAACGACAACGCTCCGACCTGGATGTGGGCCGCACGTTCGTCTTCAATAAAAATCTCCGGTTCTCCCGGTTGGCTGGCACAACTGGTCCACAACAGACAGCAGGCCATCGCAAAAAGCAATTTCTTCATATCTTTCCTGTTTGCAAATTGTTGCTACTCAAAACACAGACGACGCGACTGGTCGTTGATCACCTCGATGCGCACCCGCAGGCAATCGTCCGGAAGGAGGGGATCGATGTTCTCCGGCCATTCAATCAGACAGAGACCGTCGCCGTACAAATATTCGTCCAGACCAATGTCCATTGCTTCCTCCAATCGCTCAATGCGGTAAAAGTCAAAATGCCACACCGGCATCCCATCGGCTGCCGCATATTCATTCACCAAAGTAAAGGTAGGACTGTTCACGGTGTCTTCCACCCCCAGAACCCGGCACAAGGCTGTGATGAAAGTGGTTTTGCCGGCACCCATGGAACCATAAAATGCGATGACCGAATGGTCCGACACTTGTTCCCAAAACTTACGGGCTACTGCCTCCAGGTCCTGTATTCCGTTGATTTCAATTGTTCGCATATCTCTCGTTAGTATCGCCCAAAGTTAGGGATTATTCTTTAGCCCTGCAATATCCGACCGCCTCCGCCAAATGCTGCACCTGAATGGACTCCTGTCCCGCCAAGTCGGCCAAAGTCCGAGCCAGTTTCAGCAACCGAGAACACCCCCTCGCAGAGAGGTTCAACTTGCGCACCATCTTCTCCAACAAATCCTTACACGACGGATCCAAAACACACCACCGGTCAATCAAGCGGCTGTCCATGGCCGCATTGCAAAAGATTCCTTCCTGCGCAAACCGGGCTTTCTGAATGGATCGGGCCCGCGTTACCCGTTCGGCCACCACGGCGCTCGCCTCCTCAGCAGCCCGGTCCACCAAACTCATCGGATCCACCGAATGCACAAAAATCTGCAGATCAATGCGATCCAGCAAAGGTCCGGACAACCGGCTCCAGTACCGTTGGATAACCCCTTCGCCACAACGACAGCGGTCTGTTCCATCGCCATAAAATCCACAGGGACAAGGATTCATCGAGCCCACCAACATAAACGAAGCCGGATAGGTCACCTTGTATTTGGCCCGCGAAATTGAAATCTTCCGCTCCTCCAAAGGCTGGCGCAACAGGTTCAACAACGTCGGTGAAAATTGGACCATCTCATCCAGGTAGAGCACTCCGTTGTGGGCCAACGAAATTTCCCCAGGCAGGGCCTGGGCTCCTCCACCCGTCAGGGAAACCAGGCTGGCCGTGTGATGCGGGGCCCGAAAAGGCGGCAACAGATCCTCTCCCGAGAAATCAATTCCCTTCCCTGCTACGGAATAGATTTTCCGGGTTTCCAAACTTTCTTCAAGGGACATCGGAGGCAAGATCGAGGCCAAGCAACGGGCCATGAAACTTTTCCCCGCCCCGGGTGGTCCGACCAGTAGGATGTTGTGCCCCCCAGCCGCCGCAATTTCCAATCCCCGCTTGGCAAAGGGCTGCCCCACCACCCATGCAAAATCATCACTCCGCGAGCGAGCGCGAGGCAACCCCGCCGGGGACCGTTTGGGAGCCCCTGGAAATTCACTTTCTTCCAACCACGGCACCAATTGGGACAAATGCTCCGCCCCACAAATGCGCACCCCTTCCACACAAGCGGCCTCCTCCGCCACCTGCGCCGGAAACACCGCGACCTCGAACCCGGCATCCCGGGCATAAAGGGCCAGGGGCAAACTCCCAGGCACCCGACGCAGACTCCCGTCCAAGGCCAATTCTCCCCACAAACAAACCTGCTCCGACATTGGAAACCGGATTTGCTCCGAGGCAAACAAGATCCCCATTGCAATGGCACAATCAAACAAAGATCCCTCTTTCCGGACATCTGCCGGAGCCAGGTTGATGACAATTTTCTTTCCCGGAATGCGGTATCCACAAGCCTGCAAAGCCGTGGTTACCCGCAAAAGGCTCTCCCGGACAGCTCCGTCCGGCAATCCTACCAAAAAAATCCCGACGCCCGGGGTAACCGACACTTCCACCGTTACAGGAATTACCTCCAACCCCAAGCACGCCGCACTGTAAATCCGAACCAACATCGCTTTCAAAATTTGGTTCAAACCTACCTGCAAAAAACGGATATCTTGAACAAATTCGTCAAAATATCCGTTTTAAACGTTTATAATCGTTCAGCACGACCACTTACAGAAAGAATCGTAGACCGACATCCAGCCGCATCTGCAAGGACTGCGCGGTCCGCAGGTTCATCGGCTGCTGATGATCGAAATAATAGGCAAGACTCGGATCCACAAACAGACCCATCCATTGCAAGAATCGGTATTCGAGACCCAGTCCCAAATGCAACGAGGTTTGAACGCCGTTCACAGAAACACATTCGCGAATTACCTTGTTGCTCAAATCGCGCAATTGGAAGTCCATGCACAAGGCCTTTTCAACCATACCGCCCACGCTTGCATACACGTTCAAGTGCTGGTTACGCAAGATGGAATAATTGAAAAACAACGGAATGCCCAAGTAATGCAAGGTCTGATCCACATCAACCTGCAATTGGTTGTTGTGCAAAGCCTCGTATTGCGAATGCAGACGGGAATACGAGAGACCCGTTCCCATCGACCAGTTTTCTGCCAAAGACCATTGCAACTGAACAGCAAGCGTCAAGGGAAAGTGGTGGGTCGGCGTAGTCAAGGGTTGCAACGAACGCTCTCCGACTTGGAAGGACTGACCGCTTCCCGGTGCCACAGACGCCATCGGGTTGTAATTGTTTGTGCCTCCGGTCAAACCGCCTTGCAAGGTCGAAGCCAAACCCATGGACCAGTTGCGACGGGTTTGCGCTGCTGAGGTTTCATCGGCTTGCGCCAAATACAAGTTCTCAGCAATCGTTTTTTGCGCGGCCTGAGGTGTTTCATCTCCCTGTTTTGCAACAACGTCCACTGATTTCGGAGCAACTTCCTCTTTCGGTTCTTCTGCCGGAACAACGGTCTCTACTGATGGAACCACCGATTTGGAAAGTACGACGGGTTCAGACTTCTTCACGGGCTCAGCCATTTTCTCAGGCTCGGAAACGACTACCGGCTCGGAAACAACGACCGGTTCAACGGATTGTACGGGTTCCGTTACAACCGCCATCGGAGTCTCGGGTTGCGAGAGGACATCAATTGTCGGCTCCGTTTGCGGAGCCAGGGCTATCCACCCAACCACAAGCACGGCCGCTGCGGCTACAGAAACACCAACACGACGCACCAGACGAACCCACTGCCTGCGTTGCAAGGCTTCTTGGATGTTCGGAAACAAATCCACGTCCAAAGGAACCTCAACGTCCTGCATGGCCTCACGAATCCGATCTTCGAATTCCTCCCATCCTTTGTGCATATCTTTTTCTTCCATAAACTATAATTTTTGCATTCTCTGCTGGAGCCAGCCCCGAGCACGACACAACTGCGACCGGGATGCTCCTTCGGAAATCCCCAGTTTCTCGGAAATTTCCTGGTGAGAATAACCTTCAAATACACTTAAGTTAAATACGGTCCGGAAACCAATGGGCATCTCGGTAATCAACCGAAGGACGTCCTTGTTTTCCAATTTGGCCGAGACGTCGTCAATCCGAGGGGCTTCTGCCCGCAATTCCGTCACGTCCTTGGCATCGCCCAACACATCCACCTTGCGCAAATCCATCAAGGCCACGTTCACAAAAATCTTCCGCATCCAGCCTTCAAAAGACCCTTCACCGGAATAACTGTCCATCCGCGTGAAAACCGTCACGAATCCATCCTGCAAATAATCTTTGGCGACTTCTGCCGATCGGGCATATTTCAAACAGACCGCATACATCCGCGCCGAGTACTTGTCGTACAAATAACGTTGCGCTGACCGATTGTGTTTTTTACACGCATCGATCAACTCGGTTTCAGATTTGTAAGGTTTAGGCGCGAACATAATTTAGCATTAAAGATGCAAAAATAGACCTTTTCGTTGCATCCACTGCCCAATTTTTGCATTCATCGGGATTGAACTTTTTTCGTTAACTTTGTAACTTGTACAATCCAACGTATGAACATGCTTTTAACCCACCTCATAAGATTTACAAAAGTACTGACAATCAGTATTTTAATTTCTATATTTCCCCAATCTCTTTCGGCGCAGGACACCTTGGCCCTGCAGGGTCCGGATTATTTTTTGGAAGGCGTCAAGCATTTCAACAACGAAGAATGGGAATTGGCCCGCAAACTTTTTGAAGAGACGTTGGTGCTCGAGCCGCAACACGATGCTGCCTGGTACTACCTGGGCCGATTGCACGCCCACCGTTCAGAAATGATCGAGGCCGAACACTACTTGACCCGAGCCTACCAAGCCGATTCCACCAACTACTGGTATGCCGTAGAACTGGCGAAATTTTATGCCAATACCTTTCAAACCGACCGGGCCGCGGGTCTATACGAGGAGCTTTTGGAAAAACATCCGTCCAAATCCACGTTGTACTCCGATCTGCTGAGTCTATACAGCAACGCACAGCAATACGACAAAGCCTTGGCTACCTTGGACCGGCTGGACCAACTGCGGGGAGAAAACGAATGGACCGGCAACTTCCGGTTCGAACTGTTGCGTATGCAAGGACGGTACGAGGAGGCCTTTGCCCTGCTCGAAAAACTGGAAGCCACCTACCCCAATCCCCAGAACTCCTACCTGATGGGAGAAGTTTACCACAGCCAGCGCAAGGACTCCACGGCAATCGTGTTCTACGAAAAGGCGCTGCGACTGGATCCCCGGTACACCCCGGCCCAATTCGGTCTTGCAGAGGCATTCCGGACAACCGGTGACTTTGCAAAATTCTTCCACCACATCGGCAACTTCATGGGGGATGAGCAAATGAACAGTTCGTTCAAAATTGACTACATCCGCCAAGTCTTGGGCAACCTGGCGATCCAAAGCCGCCACCAAGCCAGCGTGGATACCCTGATCCGAAAAGTGATCGACACACACCCGACCGACACCTCCCTGCGCTACACCGTGGGCAACTACTTCCTGCAGACCGGACGCACCAAAGAGGGCACGGATCATTATTTCAAAATCGTGGAAATGCACCCCGAGGACCTCAATCCGAACCTGCAATACCTTTATTTGTTGTACTACTTGCAACAATGGAATGACCTGGAAGCGCAATGCAAAATGAGTTTGGGCTACCTTCCCCAAAACCGGGACATCCGCCAATTGCAAGCCATTGCCAACACCCAGTTGCTCCGCTACGACCAAGCCATCGACCAATACAAGGCCCTGCTGAAAGACATTCCCCGTTCCCAAGAAAACGAACGCCTCATGTGCTACTCGGCTTTGGGAGACCTGTACCAACAGAACGGCCAACCCAAAAAGGCCTACAAAGAATACGACAAGGCCCTCAAAATCAATCCGAATTACCTTCCGGTCCTCAACAATTATTCCTACTTTCTGAGCCTGGAGGGCAAACGGTTGGACAAAGCCTACGAAATGAGTTTGATCTGCATCCAGACCGAACCGGACAACCCGACCTACCTGGACACCCACGGCTGGGTCCTCTACCAGCTGGGCCGCTACAAAGAAGCCATTGCTCAATTCAAACGGGCGATGCTCTACGGTGGCAACGAAAGTGCCGTAATTCTGGACCACTATGCCGACGCCCTCTTTGCGACCGGCGAGAGAGCCCTGGCCGACATTTATTGGGAACAGGCAGACCGTCTGGATCCGAGCTTGGGCATTGCCTACAAGATCAAAAAGAACCAAAATCGATAAGAACCCATGCACCTTCGATACCTCCTTCGCCTCGTGTTCTTCCTCTGCCTGCCGATGATCGGATGGGCACAAGATGTCTCGAACCAGACCGCCCGCAAGAAGAAGATTGAGGAGGAGATCCAATTCATTGACCGCGAACTGGAGAACAACCGCAACCAACAAAGCCGGCAACTGAACAGCCTGAATCTCACCCAGAAAAAGATTGAATCCCGCAAGGCCCTGATCCAAGAAATCGAAAACGAGATCAAAGCCTTCAACCAGCAAATCAAAGACTGCAACCAGGACATCCAACGGTTGCAGAACAAGTTGGACACCCTCCAACACTATTACGAGGACATGATCCTCAAGGCTTACAAACACCGGGACACCCGCATCTGGTTCATGTACCTGTTCTCCAGCCAAGACTTGAGCCAAGGTTACCGACGATGGGCCTACCTGAAAAGCTTGAACAACACCATCCGACAAGAAGCCGAAGAGATTCGGAATACCGAAGCCCGCATTCAAAAAGAGAAAACCAAGCTGGCCGACTTAAAAGGTAAATCCGAACAGAGCAAACGGACCCAGGAAAGCGAACAAGCCAAACTGAAACAGGAAGAAAAATCGGCCCAAGCCACCCTAAAATCCCTGCAAAAGAAAGAGAAGTCCTACAAAAAACAGTTGAACACCAAAAAGAAAGAGGTGGAACAGCTGAACAAGGAAATCGAACGCATCCTGGCCGAGGCCGTCAAGACCCAAAAATCAGAAGAAAAGAAAGGCATCCAGATTGACCATGCCCTTTCCGGCCAGTTCGGCAAAAACAAAGGAAAACTACCTTGGCCGGTCAACCAAGGTGTGGTGGTGGAAAAATTCGGACAGCACAACCACCCTGTTTTCAAACACATCAAACTGCCATTCAACAACGGAATCAACGTATCCACCCAAAAGGATGCTGACGTTTATGTCATCTTTGACGGGGTGGTCAAACAAGTCCTCGTAATGCCAGGATACAACCAGTGCGTCCTGGTCCAACACGGAGAATATTTCACCTTCTATTGCAAACTCAAACGGGTTTCAGTCAAGAGTGGGGACAAAGTCTCCCTCGGCACTCCCCTTGGCCAGGTGGACGAAGGGGAAGACGGATCCATCCTGCACTTCCAATTGTGGAAAGGAACCGACAAACAAAACCCGGAACACTGGCTACAAAAGAAATGAGACTGGATTTCAACCTCCACTTCCTGACCCAACCCAACGAAGGGCTCTGGGTGGAATGGCACACCCCTACCGACCCGACACCGCACAAACTTCCCTTGCACCCAGACGCCACGGGTGGCTGGTCCGGACAGTTAACGCTGGACAGCGGCGCTACTGACGCCCATGACGGAGCAATCTACTACCGTTACCTCGTCTGCGACGGCGAGCGGACGGTCTATCGGGAAGTAGGCCCGGCCCGACGAATCCAGAATGCCTCGCACCTACAAACGATGTACTTGCAAGACGAATGGCAAGGCAACACGGAAGACGCTCTTTTCCTGACCGCTCCGTATGTCAAGACCCTTTACCCGCAACCGACACCCGTCGTCGCTCCCCCGGCTCCCGGTTATGTTTTTCAGGTGACCTTGTTCAACCACAGTCCAGAACAAGGAACGCCCTGCCTGATCGGGGATCACCCGGCCCTGGGCGCCTGGGATCCACAACGGGCCCTGCCGCTCCAACCCATCGGAGGCTGCCGTTGGCAAGTACAACTCCCCTTAGACGCACAAACCTCCCACAACCTGGCCTATAAATTCATCCTGCGCAACCCCCAAGGTTGTCGTTGGGAAGACGGCGAGAACCGCCAGACGCACTTGCCGGCCCTGACTCCGTTCTCCCAATACCACCTCGACCATGCAGCCACCCGTCTCCCTTTTCCCCGTCCCCGTTTGGCTGGCACGGCCATCCCGGTCTTCTCCCTGCGAAGAGAGAACGGATACGGCATTGGTGATTTCACTGATCTAAAGAAAATGGTCCTGTGGGCTGAACAAACCGGACAACACGCCCTCCAACTCCTGCCCATCAACGACACGACGGCCACCTGGAACGAACGAGATTCCTATCCCTACAGCGGCATCAGTGTGATGGCCCTGCACCCGATTTACGGCAACCCCGACGCAGTTGGAGACTGCTCGTGGGCAGAAGAAGAGCGAAAAAGACTGGATGCCCAACGCACCGTTCCCTACCGGGAGGTCCTGGAACTGAAATGGAAATGCTGGCGATTCCTTGAACAAGAACTGGGTACTACCGTACGACAATCCGAAGCCTACCGCGAATTCGTTTCGCGACACGAGGCTTGGCTTCTGCCTTATGCTGCTTTCTGCGCCCTGCGCGACCACCATCGCACGGCGGATTTCCGTCAATGGGGAGCTGAGGCGAACTTTGCCCCCAATCTGCCGCAACAACTGTTGGCAGCAAACCACCCCTTGTGTCGAGAATTGGAACTCCACATGACCGTACAATTCTGGCTCGACCAACAACTCACCGACGCCGTTGAATTTGCGCACCAGCACAAGGTGGTTATCAAAGGAGACATCCCCATTGGCATCACCCCCAACAGCGTGGAAGCCTGGACCGAACCGGCTTTCTTCAACCGCGACCAACAGGCAGGTGCTCCCCCGGACGCCTTTGCCGAACAAGGCCAGAACTGGGGTTTCCCGACCTACAATTGGTCGGCCCTCGCCCAGGACGACTACCGTTGGTGGAAACGCCGTTTCACCCGCATGGCCGACCACTTCGACCTCTACCGCATCGACCACATCCTCGGCTTCTTCCGCATTTGGGAGATTCCCCGTACCGAAATACACGGCCTGCTGGGCCACTTCAATCCCGCCCTACCCCTGTCCCAGGCAGAAATAGAGGACCGTGGACTGACCTTCCAACAGGCACACTGCACTCCCTTCCTGACGGAAGCCTGGTTGCAGGAGCAACTCGGAGACCTGACAGAGGACTTCCGAGCCGCCTACCTCATGCCCGCATCAACACCTTCCCGCCTGGAGGCTTTCACCTTACAACCTGCGTATGCAACCCAACACAGCCTACGGAAAGCCCTGCACGAACAGCACCCGGAATGGGTACGTGATGCAGCCGATGAAGACCGTTTCCTGCAACTGTGTAACCAACGTCTGTGGGTCTCGGATCCCTACCAACCGGACAAAGTCCATCCGTGCATTGGTGCCAAGCAGACCTGTCCCTACCAGACTCTAACCCCGGCCGAGCAAGCAAAATTTGACCAACTCTTCGAGGATTTCTTTTACCACCGCAACGAAGCCTGCTGGTCTGCATCGGCCCTGCAAAAGTTACCCGAGCTCACGGCGGCCACCGACCTGCTCGCCTGCGCCGAAGACCTGGGCATGATCCCCGCCTGCGTCCCGGATGTTTTGAACCGCCTGCGCATTGCCACCCTTGAGGTCCAACGCATGCCGAAAGCCTTTGGAGAGATCCTCGGGAATCCAGCACACTACCCCTATCGTTGCGTCTGCACCACCGGCACACACGACACCAGCACCCTGCGGGGCTGGTGGACCGAGGCACACCCCGAAGCCGAGGACTGCCCGGCAATGACCTGCCAAGCCCTGGTACAAGACCACCTCAACAGTCCGGCCATGTGGACCATCCTACCGTGGCAAGACTGGCTTTCCACCGATAAAGAACTGCGTCATCCCAACCCGCATGAGGAACGGATCAACGTTCCCTCCAACCCCCACCACGTTTGGAACTACCGGATGCACTTATCCTTAGAATCCCTGTTACAAGAAGAAAACTTCACAGCCAGCCTGCAACAAATGACCAAAAGTTGCATCTTATAAAGAGATGAAATTTTAACACGTAACGAATATGAAGAAAAACATCGTATTTATATTGAGCTGTCTGTTGCTTGTTTTGGGATTTGCTTCCTGCAGCAACCACACGAACAGCCCCGCTGATGAGGAACATGTTTTCTCCCAGGAAAATTTGAAAATCAGCATCAATTCGGTGCAATGGGAGGAGCTGGACAAAGCCAAAACCTATGTAAAGGTAACTCCGTTGGCCAACAACGCACTGACCGTCAGTCTGCACAGCATCCTCCAGGAACAACCGCTGGTAACCCTGCGTTGCGAAACCGACAACTCCCTCGGCTTTGACAAATACAATTTCGAAGGAGAACAAGAAACGCCCAACTACGAAATCGACGTTTACGGCTTCGTGAACAATGGCAAACTCGACCTGCGCATTGACTACGAAGCCGACTACGACATTACCGGCAGATGGATGGTTGCAGCTACCTCGGGTTTGGACATGGGCTTGGACATGGAAGTTCCGGACGTGCGTTTTGAACTACGTTTCCCCGAAGATGCAACCTTGGGTGGAGAACCGCTCCCCTCAAACGAAGAGGTGCAACAACTCGTTTTTGAAGTGAACAACCTCCTCATCAATCTGTTCGCTTACACAGATGCCCTCACCTTCAGCGAAGAAGGCTATGTCAACCTCAGCCTGCTCCCGCAAGGACAAGAATTACTCGGAATGCAGAATACCGACCTGGGCAACTGGTTGCAATACTACACCGACAACCAATCCACCCTGACCTTGTTTGTCCGCAACTCCTTGTTAGAGAATGCAATGGAAGAAATGTTCAAATCCGCTGATGCTCCTGCAGAAGCTCCCTTCCCGGAAATCAAGGTTCCCTACACCTTGAACGGTCAGAAATTAAGAATCTACATGGACAAAAATACGTTGCTGCTGTACTCCGGCATCCTTTGGAACATCCTGGACGACCTGAGTGCAGAAGAACTCGCCCGCCTGGCGAACTTTACCCAGGAGGATCCGGAAGTCATTCTATACGCGTTGAACGAAATCAAAGATATGGTAGAAGAATTTATCCAATTGTTCAACCACAAAGACGCACACTTCTCGTATGAAATAAATCTGATTCCTTGGACAGCTGGCGACCGCCCGTGGAGCGAACTGCTCTAGTCCAGAGAACGGACCCATCCACCCAGGCCCTCATCGCGGTAATTGAATGCCACGTTGAGGGTCTTTGCTTTTCCAGCCTCGTCCAGTTCAAAGGTGACTGGAAAGCGATGGCCGTCCGACCAGAAATAATAACCCTCTGCGGGATCAAACTCCAAGCGTCGTTCCCAGCCGGCACTGCCCACGCGAATGTACAAGTCCCCATCCTGAAGGAAGATGTAGGCATCTCCGAAGAGTTCATCTTTCACATAGCGTCCCACCAAGGCGTCGTTGGGACAAGCTGTTTGCAGAACCGGAGCCGGCGCGGCCTGTTCTTTTTCCCAAGCAGCATAGTTACGGGCCACCCATTTATCAAAATACTCCCGGTTCCAATCTTTCTCCGGCGCACCGCGGTAAGCATCGATGATTCGCCGCATGATTGAATAACGGGCTCCTTCGTTCACCTCCGAGTTGCACAAGACCATCAGGCCCAGGCCCATTTCTGGAACAAAGGCACAAACGGCCGTATGTCCCCAAGTCGTACCGGTGTGAAAAATGACTTGGTATTCGTTGTTCTGCTCCACAAACCAGCACAAGCCGTACAAGCGGATGTAGGTAGAATCCTGGGAAACCATCGTCCGGCCACGGTGCAGTTCGCGCATGCTTTTCTCGGACAAAATACGGACACCGTCCACCTCTCCATCACTCAAATGCAAGCGGATCCATTGGGTCATGTCTTCCACATCCGAACAGATGCCGCCGGCCGGACCTACGGTGGTCAGCCAAGCCAAAGCCCGGTCATCCCCTTCGAGTTTCCGGGTCCGGACTGTATCCACCGGATCAAACAAGAACTCGTGTTGCAGCGAAGCCCGGTCGCCTGCAGCCAGGTATCCGGCCTGCCCGGTTGTCGTCCGATGCATGCCCAGCGGGTTGAAAATACGCTCCTGCAAATTTTCTTCCCACGACTTGCCCGTCAATTTTTCAATCAACTGGTTGGCAACCAAAAACGTCACATTGTTGTACTGGTAGTCGCCGCGGTAGGTATAGCCCACCTGCATCCGGCCTATCATCGCACAAATTTCGTCCCGGCTGTACCCCAGGTTCGGAAGGTAGGTACCGGCCTGGCCCCGCAACCCCGTGCTGTGCAAAAAGAGATCCCGCACCAGCAGGTGTTCCTCCACCCACGGATCCGGCCAAACAAACTCGGGCAAGTGCGTTTTGACACGGTCCGTCCAGGCCAACAGCCCTTCATCAACCATGGAAGCGATGACCGCTGCCGTGAAGGACTTGGAAACGGAACCGATGTGGTACATCGTCTGCGACTGCGTCGGAACGTTGCGGTCGTGGTGCAAGGAACCGAAACCCTCCGCGAAGACCGTACTGTCACCTTGGACAATGGAAACCGACAGCCCCGGAATCCGCCACGTTTGACGAACCTGCTCAATGTATTCGGCCAAGCGGTCCAGTTCCACGTTCTGAGCGACAGAACGGGTGTGAGCCGAAGCGGTAATCAGTCCAAAAATCAGCAAGAGAAAACAAAGGGTATGACGCAACGAAAGGGTGTTGGATTTCATGGTTGAGAAAATTTGAGTTCAATTGCAAATGTACTATTTTTGTAGAACTATGGCAAAATCAAAGACAGTATGGTTCTGCAAAGAATGTGGAAACGAAAGTGCGAAATGGATGGGCAAATGTCCCGCCTGCGGTGCATGGAACGCAATGGTAGAAGAAACCGTTGTGACCAAGAGCAACAACAGCGCCTCAGCGGGGGGCCGGGCCCGCTCTTTGTTAGACATTGAAAACCCGCGGCCGGTAGCGCTCAAAGACATTGACGTCACCGCACAAAGCCGGATCCGGATCGGCAACGAAGAGGTGGAACGTATTTTGGGTGGCGGTCTGGTCGAAGGCTCCATGATCCTCATTGGTGGTGAACCGGGCATCGGCAAATCCACGCTTTCCCTGCAGATTCCTTTGCACTGTCCCGAACTCCGCACCCTGTATGTCTCCGGGGAAGAGTCTCCCCGACAAATCAAGTTGCGTGCGGAACGTCTCAGCAATGGAAACTTGCACGACAACTGCCTCATCCTCTGTGAAACCTTGCTGGAAAACATCCTGCAACAGGCCAAGCAGGTCCAACCCCAACTCATTGTCATCGACTCGATCCAAACCATCTATTCAGAAGCGGTAGAATCCTCCCCCGGCTCCGTGTCCCAAGTCCGGGAATGTGCCGCAATGCTTCTCCGCTATGCCAAAGCCTCCAACACCCCCGTGCTGCTCATTGGCCACATCACCAAAGACGGCACCCTGGCTGGCCCGAAGGTTCTGGAACACATTGTTGATGTCGTCCTGCAGTTTGAAGGGGACACGCGCCACGCTTACCGCATCCTGCGATCCATCAAAAACCGCTTCGGATCCACAGCAGAACTCGCCATTTTTGAAATGCGGAACAACGGTCTACGCGAAGTCAGCAACCCGTCGGAAATGCTGATTCCCAGCCATTCTGAAAACTTGAGCGGTATTGCGATCAGCGCAATGATCGACGGCACCCGTCCCTTCCTGATCGAGATGCAAGCCTTGGTTTCTACGGCTGCTTACGGAACCCCGCAACGCTCTGCTACAGGTTTTGACACCCGACGCATGAACATGCTTTTGGCAGTGCTGGAAAAGAGGGCCGGTTTCAAGTTATCGGCCAAAGACGTCTTTCTGAACGTTGCTGGAGGGCTGCGCGTGAACGATCCGGCCTGTGACCTGGCCGTTGTTTGTGCCATCCTCTCCTCCAACTTTGACCTGACCATCTCCTCAAAAGCCGCATTCGCTGCCGAAGTGGGGTTGAGTGGAGAGATTCGCCCGGTAAGCCAAGTCGAACAACGCATTGCCGAAGCGGAGCGCCTGGGATTTGAAACGATTTACATTTCCTCATTCAACCAGATTCAAGCCGGCTCACGATTCAAACGCATTCGGGTCGTGGAAGTTGCAGACATCCCGGAACTCTGCCGGTTGCTGTTCCGCTAACGACTGGATTTCTCAAAGAGAACAAACCGGGGACGGTCCCGAAAATCCTTCCGCAATTCCACGGAAGCGAATCCGCGTGCCTTCAGATCGGCACACAATTCTTCACCCAGGGCCTCGTTGATTTCCCAGAAAGCCATCCCGCCAGGACACAACAGGGTCTCGGCCCAGTCGGCCAGAGCCCGGTAAAACAACAACGGATCCTGGTCCGGGACAAACAAAGCCATTTCGGGTTCGTAGTCCAAGACACTGGCTTCCATCTCAGCCCGCTCACACTCCCGCACGTAAGGAGGGTTGCTGACCATTGCCGTCCAGGTACCCGGTTTGGGACCAGAGAAGTCGGGGGACAACCAGGTTGCCGGCACGCCGGCCAAGACATCAGCACGTTCAAAATGGGGGGCTTGTGGGATGTCCGGAAAAACTTGGTGGGATGCTACCTCCAAAGCCGCTTCAGACCAATCCACGGCATACACCGTCGCGGCCGGAAAATGGCCTGCCAGAGACCAGGCCAAACAGCCCGAACCGGTACAAAGGTCCATCCAGGACACAGGTGCTTCTCCCGCAAAACGGGTTCGGACCGCATCCACTGCCAAGCGCAACAACTCTTCTGTCTCCGGGCGCGGGATGAGCACAGATTCGTTCACCCGGAACGCACGGCCCTCAAACTCAGTCTGACCGACCACATACTGCCAGGGACGTTGGGCCAACAACTCAGCCACATCAAGCTCCCACTGTTGGCGGACAGCCTCCGCAACCGGAGTCTGAGGATCGGTCCAACAACGGTATTCCGGTTCATTCAAACGGGCAGAAAACAAGCGCAACGCCAACACCCGCGCCTCCCGTTCGGGGAAGCCGGATGCCAAGCGTTGCGTCAATTCTCGGACGGCTGCTGCGTACGTGGTTGGCTCCATTGCGGTTTACAATTTCACCAACGGAACGGGAACAGAACGTTGGTTTCTGTTTTCCCAACGGCTCACATCCAAACAAAGGGTGTTCACCAGACGATATCCTTCCGGAACGGTGAAACGCACATAATGCGACTCCTGACGGATGCGCAGGGCAAAATGTCCACGGTCATCGGATTCGGTGCTGCTAAACTCATCATTCACCTCAACACCGGCCACACCCGGTTCGTTTGAATCTTGGATGCCGTTGCCGTTCTGATCCCAGAACGCCTTACCAATGATTACATTGGGATCCTTGGGGGCCTGTTGTTGGGCAACGGCAGTTCCTGCCACACACAAGAGGCAAAGCAGCATGGTTTTTCTTATCGTTTGCATAATATCTGATCCAACAATTGGGTGGTGAATGTTTTCATCGAAATGCCGGCATTCTTCAGCTGCACCGGAACCAACGATGCTTCGGTCATACCCGGAGTCGGGTTGATTTCAAGCAGGTGAAGGTTGGAACCGTCGTGGATGTAGTCAATGCGCATCCATCCGCGGTTACCAAAGTGTTTGAAGATCTTCAAACTTGTTTCGGTCACCAGGGCTCTCCAATCTTCGGGGATGGGCGCCGGACAGATTTCCTGACTCAATCCCAAGTACTTGGCCTCGTAATCGAAGTATTCGCGGTCGGTCACAATTTCCGTAATGGGCAAGGCCACGGCCTTTTCTCCATCGAAGTACACACCTTGTGTCATTTCGCGACCGGGGATGGCTGCTTCCACCAACACCGTCTCTCCTTCAATGAATGCGCTGCGAATGGCTGCATCCAACTCACCTATTTCCTTGACTTTGCTAATGCCAAAGCTACTGCCACCATCGTTCGGTTTTACAAATACCGGCAACCCCAAACGTGCCACCAAGTCCTCTGCCGACCATGTGTCTCCTTGGTACAACAGGCAATCCTTGGCCAAGGCCACGCCCGTATCGCGCACGAAGGTCTTGCAAATGTACTTGTTGAAGGTCACCGTTGATGCCCAAGACGAGCAGCCGGTATAAGGCAAACCAATCATTTCAAAATAGGCCTGCAACTGACCGTTCTCACCGGGAATCCCGTGAATCATCAGAAAAGCAGCATCAAACCGGATGTGCTGGCCATCCAACTCAAACGAAAAATCGGACTTGTCGATCGGAATGGGTTCGCGGCCCAAGATCAACACGTGCCAGCCTTCTTTGGCAATCAATACTTCGTAAACTTCGTAACGGTCAGCATCCAGGTTGTCGGATACGTTGCGACCACTGCGTTTGGAGATTTCCATTTCGGAAGAATAACCTCCGTACACCAATGCAATATTCGGTTTCATCACCCTCTGTTAAAAATAGGTTTCTTCTTCAAAATAATGTTGTTGTTCTTGTTGGCCCGCTTGGGTTGCATCGGCATCACTACCGTCACAATCCAGGCTCAGGGACCATCCCGAAGGCGCAATGAACTGGTCGGTGGTCTTGACGCCCAGGGTACCGTCCTCAAAGACCTTCTTCATGAAGATCCCCCAAATCGGCAAGGCCATGTTCGCCCCCTGTCCCATCGCCAGGGTCTCAAAGTGAACTTGTCGGTCCTCTGCTCCCACCCAAACGCCGGCGGTCAGGTTCGGTGTATAACCGATGAACCATCCGTCGGATTGATCGTTTGTGGTTCCTGTCTTGCCCGCCAAAGCACCCTGCGGCACATAGCGGCTGCGCAGACGCACGGAAGTGCCTTCGTTCACCACCCCTTGCATCAGGTTCACCATCAAGTAGGCTGTTGACTCACTGATGGCCTCCCGCTTGCGAGGCGCGAAGTTGGCCAAGACATTACCGGCATTGTCTTCAATCCGGGTCACAAACATCGGATTGACGTACACACCCCGGCTCGGGTAGGTATTGTAAGCACTCACCATTTCCATCACCGAAATGTCAGCCGGCCCCACACATAGGGAGGGATAAGGCGGCAGGTAGGTGGTGATGCCCAATTTGCGACACATGTTGATCATTGCCTGCGGGCCGAACTGTTTCATCAGGTAAGCCGTGATGTTGTTTGAACTCTTGGTCAATCCCCATTTCAGGGTCACGGTCATCCCGATCCAATCCTCCTTGTCCGTACTGCGAGGCGTCCACGTGGTATCCCCGACAATGAAGGTCTGGGGCACGTTGATGACTTTGTCACAAGGGGTATAACCCTCTTGCATCGCCAAGGTATACAGGAAGGGCTTGATGGTGGATCCGACCTGGCGCTTGGTCTGACGGGCATTGTCGTACTTGAAGAACCGGTAATCCGGTCCTCCGACATAGGCACGCACGTTTCCGGTTTGGGGCTCCATCGCAATCAAAGCTGCCCGCATGAACGATTTGTAGTAGCGGATGGAATCGTTGGGCGTCATGACGGTGTCCACGTAGCCATTTTTGTTCCAGGCAAAGACACGCATCTTCGTTTTCTGTTCGAACGCCTTTTTGATTTCGCTGTCCGAGGCGCCGTTTTCCTTCATGGTCATGTAGCGGTCGCTCCAACGGCGGGCCTGCTGCATCACTGTCTCGGTCAACTCTTTCGGCACATCCTTGGCAAACGGACGGTTTTCCTTCCAGCGCAATTCCCGGAAGAAGGCCGGTTGGAGGTAGTCTCCCAAGTGTTCCTGGACGGCCTCCTCAGCATAACGTTGCATCCGCGCGTTCACCGTAGTATAAATCTTCAATCCGTCTTTGTCCAAGTTATACTTGCTGCCATCCGGTTTGAAGTTTTTGTTCAACCAACCGTACAACGGATCTTCTTCCCACAACTGCAGGTCGGCGTTGTAATCTTCTCGGTTGTTGTAACGGCGACGGTTCGGTTCGGACGCACTCATGTAACGGCGGAGCATGTCTCGGAAATAGGAACCGATACCGCTGGTATGATCTTGACGACGGTAATTCAAGGTAATGGGCAATGCGGCAATTGAGTCGTGCTCCTCCTGGGTCAGGAAACCGTATTTTTCCATTTGGCGCAAAACGTGGTTACGACGACCCAAGGACTTGTCATAATTCAGCACTGGATTGTAACGGGTCGGCTTGTTGACCATCCCCACCAGGGTCGCACTCTCTTCCACGGTCAGATCCGCAGGATTCTTGCCGAAGAATGTATTGGAGGCGGCTTTGATCCCGAAAGCATTGCTACCGAAGAAGATGGTATTCATGTACATGCTCATGATCTCGTCCTTGGTGTAGTTGCGTTCGAGTTTGACTGCCGTAATCCATTCTTTCAGCTTGCTGCCCACGAGTTTGATGTGTTTCTCGCCCGGGAAACGGTTGCGGGACGTGTCCCGAGGAAACAACGTCTTGGCCAACTGCTGGGTAATGGTACTACCCCCACCCGAACTGCTCTTGCCCAACAAGAGGGTTTTCACACCCACACGTGCAAGACCGCGAAAGTCGATGCCCGAGTGTTTGTAGAAACGGATGTCCTCCGTTGCCAATGCGGCATTCACCAGGTTCGGGGACAGTTCGTGAAAGTCCACAAAGGTCCGGTTTTCGATGTGCCAAGTATTGAAGACCTCTCCTTCTTCGGAGATGAGTTCGGTTGCCATGTAGGTTTTCGGGTTCTCCAGCTCTTCAAAAGAAGGGATGTCACCGAAGACAGTGACGAAGAGCAATGAAAAGATGATCACCACAAACGGAAGGGTGAACAAAACCCAAAAAATACGGGTGATTTTCTTGCGTGTAATGTCTTTCATACAACAATGAATAAAAAGCAAAAGTAAACAAAAATTTGGTATTTATACCTCTTTATATGTTACTTTGCACCGCTTTTGACAAATCGAGTATGGGAGAGAATTTAGTTATTGTTGAGTCACCTGCCAAGGCAAAGACCATTGAAAAGTTCTTAGGAGAACATTATACTGTAAAATCCAGCTTCGGTCACATCCGAGATCTGTGCAAGAAAAATCTCGGCATTGATACGGCCAAAGACTTCGAGCCGGAATACATCATTTCGGACGAGAAGAAGAAGGTAGTCAGCGAGTTGAAAGCCGCTGTCAAGAAGGCACAAACCGTCTGGCTAGCATCCGATGAAGACCGGGAAGGAGAGGCCATTGCATGGCACTTGCAAGAAACCCTCAACCTGGACCCGGCAAAGACAAAACGTATTGTGTTCCACGAAATCACCAAGAATGCGATCCTGCACGCCATCGAAAATCCGCGTGATATCGACATGAACCTGGTGATGGCCCAACAAGCCCGCCGCGTTCTGGACCGCTTGGTCGGATTCGAACTCTCCCCGATTCTCTGGAAGAAAATCAAACCCGCGCTCTCCGCTGGTCGTGTGCAATCCGTTGCCCTTCGCCTGATTGTGGACCGCGAACGGGAGATCATGAACTTCAAATCCCAATCCTACTTCAAAGTTGAAGGTCAGTTTCACCCGGAAGGAACACCGGCCCGTACCAAGATCAAAGGGGCTGTGAGCCGCCGCTTGAGCACGCTGGACGAAGCACAAGCCTTGTTGGAAGCTTGTCAACAAGCCACCTTCCGCATCTCCCGCATTGAGAAGAAAGAATCGAACCGGACCCCGGCTCCGCCTTTCACCACCTCTTCCCTCCAACAAGAAGCCGCCCGCAAGTTCGGGTTCTCGGTTGGTCAGACCATGAGCATTGCCCAAAAGCTCTACGAGGCCGGTTTGATCACGTACATGCGTACCGACTCCACCAACCTCTCCCAATTGGCCATCAACACCGCAAAAGCCTGCATTGAAGAACAATTTGGCCCGGAATATTCCAAACCGCGCCAATACAAGACCCATAGCAAGGGTGCTCAAGAAGCCCACGAGGCCATCCGTCCGACCTACATCGACCGCGAGACCATCGAGGGTACTGCAACCGAGCGCAAACTCTACAGCCTGATCTGGAAACGGACCGTTGCCTCCCAAATGGCCGACGCCCGCTTGGAAAAGACCACCCTGACCCTGTCCGCAGCAGGCGTAAAGGATGATTTCGTGTCCCAAGCCCAACAAGTGTTGTTCGACGGATTCTTAAAACTCTACATCGAATCCAAAGACGACGAACCGGAAAACGAAGACGAAGAAACCTTGTTGCCTCCGTTGTCGTTGGAACAAGGCATGAAGACCTTGGAAATCCAAGCCACAGAGCGGTACACCCTGCATCCCCTGCGTTACACCGAGGCCTCCCTGGTGAAAAAGATGGAAGAACTTGGCATTGGCCGTCCTTCCACCTATGCACCTACCATTTCCACCATCAGCAACCGCGGCTACATCCTCAAGGACGACCGCAAAGGCGAGGAGAAAACCATCACCCAGCTGATCCTGAAGAACGGAGCCATCACCTCCACCACCAAACGGGAAGTCTTTGGTTCTGAAAAAGGAAAATTGTGCCCGGAAAACATCGGCATCGTGGTGACCGACTTCCTGGCATCCCACTTCCCGGACATTTTGGATTACGGATTCACCGCCCACGTCGAAGAAAGTTTTGACGCCATTGCTGCCGGTGAAAAAGAATGGGTTCCGACCATCCGCCTCTTCTACGGTCCTTTCCACAAACTGGTGGAAGATACCACCCAAGAGGCCGCTCCGACCAAAGCCGAACGCGAACTGGGCGTGGATCCCAAGACTGGTAAAATCGTTGTGGCCCGCATCGGCCGCTTCGGACCCCTGGTACAAATTGGAACCAACGACGACCCTGAGAAGAAATTTGCCAGCCTGACCAAAGGCCAGCTCATTGAAAACATCACCCTGGAAGAAGCCTTGCAACTGTTTGCCCTGCCCCGCCAATTGGGTGAATGGAACGGAAAGCCCATCAGCTGTGCCATCGGCCGCTTCGGACCCTATGTCAAATACGGATCCAGCTTTGTGTCATTGGGCAAACAATACGACCCCTACACCGTTACCTTGGAAGAAGCCATCGGCCTGATCCAAGCCAACGAAGAAAAGAACGCCAAGAAAGAGATTTTGGACTTCCCGGAAGCCGGCATCCAGGTCTTGAACGGACGCTTCGGCCCCTACATCAAACAAGGCAAGAACAACTACAAGATTCCGAAAGGCACCAACCCGGAAACCCTGACCTTGGAAGCTTGCCAACAAATCATCGAACAGACCCCTACAAAGGCAAAGAAATAAACAGCTGAGCCAATTGCCAGTCTTCCGGCGTAGTCAACTTGATGTTGAATCGGCTGCCCGGCAAGAACGACAACGGATGACCTGCCGCCTCTACCACCGACGCATCGTCGGTGAAGGAGGTCTGGTACGGTCGTACATAGGCTTCCAACAGCCAGTCTGACCGGAAAATCTGAGGAGTCTGAACCCCCAGGAACAACGAACGGTCCACCGGTTCGGTCAACAGCCGGCCGTTGCTGTCCGGTTTTCGGCTGCGCAACGAATCCACCACATCGACGTACGGAATGGCACTGCCTTCCTCCTCCGCCAACCGAAAGGCGGCCTCAATCATATCAACCGTCGCAAACGGACGCACCGCGTCGTGCACCGCCACCAACGCACCGGGCTCCACGTATTTCAAACCGTTTTTCACCGAATGGAAGCGCGTAATTCCCCCGGTCACCAGGCGATGACGAACCCGAAACTGGGCTTGACGGCAGTAGTCTTTCCACTCCTCCCGAATGCTCTCGTTCATCACCACGATGATCTCCACCGGCGTGGACAAACGTTGGAACAATTCGATGGTACGGCGCAGAACCGGCTTTCCTTCCAGCTCCAGCAATTGCTTCGGACGATCGGCTCCCATCCGGGTTCCCGTACCGCCGGCAGTGATGATGACGTAACGTTTCATATTTTTAAAGTTGGTGTGCAAATATAATCGATAAGCACCACTTTTTTCAATTGTTTTTAGTAATTTTACGCGATTAAAATTTGAGCCTATGTCATCGCAAAACGAAATGAAAAGAATAAACCGGGCATTGATCTCCGTATACCACAAAGACGGCCTGGAAAACATTGTAAACAAATTGATTGAACTCGGTGTTGAAATCATCTCCACCGGTGGAACGTATGACTTCATCCAAGCCTTGGGACACCCCGTGACTGCAGTGGAAAGCCTGACCGGTTACCCGTCCATCTTCGGAGGTCGTGTCAAGACCTTGCACCCGAAGATTTTTGGTGGCATTCTTTTCCGTCGCGATGATGCTGGCGACTTGGTAGAAAGCAACAGTTACGAAATCCCCCCGATCGATCTGGTGATTGTTGATTTGTATCCCTTCGAACAATACGTGGCTGCCAAAGCATCCGAAGCAGACATCATCGAGAAAATCGACATTGGAGGTATCTCCCTCATCCGTGCGGCTGCGAAAAACTTCAACGACGTAGTCATCGTTCCGGCCCAAGGCGGTTACGAAAAACTATACGAGCTGTTGGTAAAACAAGAAGGTTGCACCACCTTGGCTGACCGCAAATGGTTCGCTGCGTACGCCTTCCAAACCAGCTCTCACTACGACACCATGATCTACCGTTACTTCAACGAAGAACAAGGCCTTCCTTCGTTCAGTGAAAGCATCTGCGAAAGCATGCCGTTGCGCTACGGTGAAAACCCGCACCAAGCAGCCCGTTTCTACGGCTCGACCGACACCCTTCCCCGTCAATTGCACGGCAAGGAATTGTCTTACAACAACCTGCTGGACGTTGAAGCCGCTATGGAATTGATCGCCGATTTCAACGACTGCGCCATGGCCGTGATCAAACACAACAACGCTTGTGGTTGCGCCGTCCGCCCGACCGTTCTCGAAGCTTGGAAAGCAGCCTTGGCCGGTGACCCGGTTTCTGCCTTCGGAGGCATCATCGTTTCCAACCGTCCGATCGACGCGGCTACCGCAGCAGAAATTGACAAGATCTTCTTTGAAGTCATCGTAGCTCCGGCTTACGAAGACGAAGCCTTGGCGATTTTGAAGAGCAAGAAGAACCGCATCATCCTGGTGAACGACAACGTAGCCCTCTCTTCTGTAAAATTCCGTTCGTTGCTGGGCGGTGCCTTGGTACAAGGACGCGACAGCCACGTGGAAACTCCGGAAGAATTGAAAACTGCAACCCAAGTAGCCCCGACTGCTGCTCAAATTGACGATTTGATTTTTGCCAACATCTTGGTAAAACACTCCAAATCCAACGCCATCGTATTGGCCAAAGACCGCACGTTGTTGGCCAGCGGTGTCGGACAAACTTCCCGCGTGGACTCCCTCAAACAAGCCATTGAAAAAGCCAACCACTTTGGTTTCGACCTCAACGGCGCGGTGATGGCTTCTGACGCGTTCTTCCCCTTCCCCGACTGCGTGGAAATCGCAGACAAAGCCGGCATTACCGCAGTGGTACACCCGGGCGGATCCATCCGTGACCAAGAAAGCATTGACTACTGCGACCAACACAAAATGGCGATGGTCATCACTGGCAAACGCCACTTCAAACACTAAACCCTTGTAGAATCCACAAAAACGCAATTTCAATAAATGGCATTTTCATTCCTGACCCAAGAACTGGCGATTGACCTCGGAACGGCCAACACCGTTGTCTTGGTGGACGGCAAGATCGTGGTGGACGAACCCTCGATCATTGCCTTTGACCAAAATACAGGCAAACCCATTGCCGTTGGCCAACGTGCCAAACTGATGCACGAACGTACCAACCCGAACATCAAAACCGTACGCCCGTTGCGCGACGGTGTGATCGCAGACTTCCACGCTGCCGAGCACATGATCAAGGGCTTTGTCAAAATGATCAACCCCAAACGCTCCCTCTTTACCCCGAGCATCAAAATGGTGGTTTGCGTTCCCTCCGGTAGTACCGAAGTGGAGATCCGTGCAATCCGGGACTCTTCTGAACACGCCGGTGGCCGTGACGTATACATGATTTTTGAACCGATGGCAGCCGCCATGGGGATTGGCCTGGACGTAGAAGCTCCGGCCGGTCACATGGTCGTAGACATCGGAGGAGGTACCACCGAGATCGCGGTGATTTCCTTGGGCGGCATCGTATGCAGCCAAAGTATCCGTGTAGCGGGTGACGTCTTCACCTCAGAAATCCAACAATACATGCGTCAACAACACAACATCAAAGTGGGTGAATTGACCTCCGAAGAGATCAAGATCAACATCGGAGCTGCCATCCGCGACCTGGATGTAAAACCGGATCCGTTCATCGTTCGCGGTCCGAACATCATGACCGCACACCCCGTTGAAATCGCGGTAACCAGCGAAGAGGTGGCTCACTGTCTGGACAAATCGTTGGCGAAGATCGAAACCTCCATCCTCCAAGTCTTGGAACAAACTCCTCCGGAATTGTACCAGGATATCGTAGAAAAAGGTATTTTCCTCACCGGTGGTGGCGCCTTGCTCCGCGGTTTGGACAAACGTCTCTACGAAAAGATCAACATCCCGTTCCACGTAGCCGAAGACCCGCTTCGCGCTGTGGCTCGCGGTACCAGTTTGGCGCTGAAAGGTTCTGCCCACTACTCATTCTTGATGCGTTAACCCTCAACAATGGGCAAGAACATCTCTTTCTTACGCGTACTCATCATCGCAATCACCTTCCTCGCTTTGGAGGGTGTTTGCGTTTTATTGATTTCTCGCAACAGCATCCTGCAACAGACCCAATTGGTCCTCTCCTTGCGTCAGGTCCAACAAATCGGGTGGAAACGCATTGCCAAACGGCAATATGCCAACCAACTGGAAACAACCAACGAAATGCTGGTGCGGGAGAACCAACGCCTCCTTGCACAAAACCAGTGGCTGGAAACACTCGTCAACGAGCAAGCGTACAAAGACAGCAGTTGTTTCTTACCGGAACCTCACCGTTTTCAGTACATCGCAGCGGAAGTCATCCGCAACGAAACCGACCGTCAACACAACGTCCTTTTCCTGAACAAAGGACGAGCTGACGGTATCCATCCGGACATGGGAGTCATCACAACGCAAGGCGTAGTCGGCTTCGTAAACGGAGTCAGTGAACACTTCTGCCAGGTCATTTCCCTGCTGGACATTGACCGGGGCATCACCGGAACCCTGACCCGAACCAGCACCTTCGGTCCCATCCGGTGGGACGGACGCCGGGCAGACCGCGTCGTGATGGAAGAGATCCCGATCCACACCTCCTTTGAGGCCGGCGACACCGTTGTTACCAGCGGGTTCTCCCAACTCTTCCCGAAAGGCATCCCCCTGGGCCGCGTGGCCGAACACGAATTGGTGGATGGGGTGAGCTACCGCCTCTACATCGATTTGTTTGAGAACTTCCGTTCCCTGCACTTCGTTTACATTGTATCCAACACCCAACAAGCAGAAATCGAAGGCCTCCTGTTATGATCAAATCCAACCACTTTGTCCTGCTCGCTATCCTGATTGTGCTGCTGCAAGCCGTTCTGGATAATTATGTGGCATTCAACGCCTCGATTTACCTGATGCTGACACCCCTCATCCTGTGCCTGATGCCCAACCGCCTGCGCGGAATCCCGATGCTCCTGGCAGCCTTCTTCCTCGGTTTGGTCAGCGACCTGTTGGGCAATGGTATTCTGGGTATGAGTGCTTCGGCGATGATGGTACTGGTCCTGGTCCGCTACCCATTGATCCGTGCATTCACCAACGAAAATTCGCTGGAGAAATACGTTTACCCCAGTCCCCTCAGCATGGGTCCAGCCCGTTTCGCCGGTTACCTGCTGATCCTGTATTTTGTTTTCCTATGCATCTACGTAAAATGGGACAGCGCCGGCCTGGTTCCGACCTCCCTGATTTTGGGCCGCATCGTCCTGGGCACCTTGCTGAATGCGGGCATCGGTTACTTCTTTGCGTGGATGGTCGTTCGTGAAGAATAGAAGAGCGCTATGGCAAAGGACCAATACAAACAACACCTGCTAACCCTCGGGATGGGCGTGTTCTTCCTGATCATCCTGATTCGGCTTTTCAACATCCAAATCATTGATACACAATACAAAGTAACAGCAGACAACAACGCCCTGCGTTACATCACCAAATACCCGGTCCGCGGACGGATTCTGGACCGGAACGGTCTGGTCCTCGTGGATAATGCGTACTCGTACGACATCCAGGTCACTCCCTACGACGTCAAGCCCTTTGATACCCTGGCCCTGTGCCGCATCTTCAACCTCAACCCGGAAGATGTACATGCAACCTTTGCCGAGTACCGGAAGTACCGCACCCGCATCGGATTCCAAAGCAAGACCTTCCTCAAGCAGGTCACCCAGGACCAATACAGCCATTTCCTGGAAATGAGCCATCACTTCCCCGGCTTCACCGCGGTCCCCCGAACCATCCGAAGTTACCCCTACAATGCCGGTGGAAACCTGCTGGGCTATGTATCGGAAGTGGACGCGAACTACCTGAAGAAACACCCCGAATACCAAAGTGGTGACTACGCCGGGAAAACAGGCCTCGAACTGCTCTGCGAAGAGGAATTGCGCGGAGAGAAAGGCTACAACATCTACCTGCGGAACGTACACAACCGCATCCAGGACTCGTACCGTGAAGGGGAATTTGACAAGCCCGCGGTTGCCGGCCGCGATGTCCGCACCACCATCGATGCAGAACTTCAACAATACGGGGAATACCTCATGCAAAACAAGGTGGGCAGCATCGTCGCCATAGAACCCTCCACCGGAGAAATCCTTTCGATGGTTTCCAGTCCGGGGATCCACGTTTCCATCCTGGCCGAAATCGGCAAACACTATGGAGACATTGCCTCGGACCCGTTCAAACCCATGTTCAACCGGGCTGTAATGTCCCCCCAACCCCCGGGCTCCGTTTTCAAACTGGTCAACGCACTGATTGGCCTGCAGGATGGTGTCGTAAGCACACACACCGAACACCGGTGCAACGATGGCTTCCGAGCCTCTGGCATCCGCGTCGGTTGCCACACCCACCCTTCCCCCGTGGATTTCCGGGAATCAATCATGATGTCCTGCAATGCCTATTACTGCGAACTGTTCCGCGACATCCTGCACAACTCGGCACACGATTCGATTCAAGCCGCCTTCACCCACTGGCGGGAACTGGTCCAAAGTTTCGGCTTTGGCAAAAAGCTGGGCAGTGACTTCCCGGCTGAGCAAAGTGGCTACGTCCCGGATGCCTCCCTCTACAACCGGGTGTACGGCCGCCGCGGTTGGAGTGCCCTCTCGGTGATTTCCCTGTCCATCGGACAAGGCGAATTGGGTTGTACCCCCTTGCACCTGGCCAACCTCGGAGCCATCCTGGCCAACCGGGGCCACTACTACATCCCCCACATCCTCAAAGCCACCGACTCCACCGGCCTGGACCCGAAATACACCGAACCCGTCCACACCCTCGTGGACCCGAAACACTTTGAACCCGTCATCGACGGGATGTACCGTGCGGTAAACTCACCGCCAGGCTCCGGCGCAACCGGCCGTCTGGCAGCCGCTGACAGCCTGTCCATCTGCGGAAAAACGGGAACCTCACAAAACCCCCACGGGGACGACCACTCGGTCTTCGTTTGCTTTGCCCCGCGGGAAAACCCCAAGATCGCAGTTGCCGTTTACATTGAAAATGCAGGAGCCGGCGGATCATGGGCCGCACCAACTGCCGGGCTGATGGTAGAAAAATACCTCAACCGCGAGATCAGCGAAAACAAAAAATGGATTGAAGACCGCCTCGTACAAGCCAACCTCTTGGAAAAGGCACGACCGAAAAAGAAACCATGAGACGAAGCGAACTCTCTTACCGACACATTGACTGGACCATCGTCCTCTGTTACCTGTTGTTGATCTTCTTCGGCTGGATCAACATCTATGCGTCCTCGTACTCGGAAGCAGCCAGCGGCATCTTCGACCTTTCGACCAAAGCGGGCATGCAGTTCCTTTGGATCGGTGTCAGCCTCTGCGTCGCAACGGCCCTGATTTTCGTCATCAATCCCCGGTGGTACATGTCCACGACATGGCTGCTGTACCTGGGTGTTCTGGTCCTACTGATGGCCGTGTTGGTCTTCGGGAAGGAAGTCAATGGATCCAAATCCTGGTTCTCCCTCGGACGAATCAGTTTCCAGCCCTCGGAACTCTCCAAAATCACAACATCCCTGGCCCTGGCTACCGTCATGAGCCACTACAATTTCCGGATCAGCCGACCCTCCGACCTCTTCAAGATTCTGGGCCTTTTGGCCATTCCGGCGGGTCTCATCATGCTGGAACCGGAAATCGGCACCATCCTGGTCTATGTCGGCTTTGTCTTCGTATTGTACCGGGAAGGACTGACCGGCTGGTTCTTGTTCCTGATGGGCATGGTCATCCTCCTGTTCATCCTCACCTTGAAGTTCTCCCCCTTTGTCTCGATGCTGGTCATCCTGGGGACCTTTGGCATCATCCGAGGGTTGCATGCCCGACAACCCCTCTTCTTCATCGTGGGTTATACCTTGGCAGTGCTATTGTTGGCCTTCCTGCCGAAACTCCTCACCCTGCCGTCCCTCACCTTCCTGGCCGAAATGGGTTGTGATACGGTCATGCTGATCCTGATGTTGGGGTTCTGCCTCTATTGGTTCATCCGCATGCTCCACCGCAAAGAAAGAAAAACACGTTGGATTTTCCTGGGACTTGTCTTCTGCCTCGTGCTGACCTTTTCCGTCGAATTGATTTTTGACAAAGTCCTCCAACCCCACCACCAGGCCCGGATTGAAAACCTCCTGGGAATCCGGGAAGATCCCCACGGCATCGGTTACAACGTCAACCAGTCCATGATTGCCATCGGTTCCGGTGGATTTGCTGGCAAAGGATTCTTGGAGGGCACACAGACCAAGTTCAAATTTGTACCCGAACAAAGCACCGACTTCATCTTCTGCACCGTGGGCGAAGAATGGGGCTTCCTGGGCTCTTTGGGGCTGCTGGCTGTGTTCTTCACCTTGATAGCCCGTATCCTGGTCACGGCCGAGCGGCAAAAAGAAGCCAACATCCGCATCTACGGATATTGTGTCGCAGCCATCCTGTTCATGCACGTGCTCATCAACATCGGCATGACGATTGGCCTGATGCCCGTCATCGGCATTCCCCTGCCGTTCATCAGTTACGGCGGGTCATCCCTGTTGACGTTTACCCTGTTGCTCTTTATGTACGTTCGATTGGATCTGGAACGTTGGCGGAGATAGTCGACGGCAACTGATAGACTTCCAAACCGAAAATCGGCAGGACAGACAAGATGTGATCAAAGATATCGGACTGCACACTCTCGTAGTACGTCCATTGGGTTCCATTCGTAAAACAGTAGATTTCCAACGGCAGACCCCGTTCGGTCGGCTGCAACTGACGCACCATCGTAATCATGTCGTGTTTGATCTGTGCGTGCTGCTTCAGATAAGCCGTCACATAGGCCCGGAAAACACCCACATTCGTCTGGCGAATGACATTCGGCGCTTCGGGATAATCCGTAGTCCGCTGCTGGTTGTAGGCATCCAACTGCGCCTGAGTCTGATCCAGGTAATCGCGGATGATTTCTATTTTTGAGAACCGTTCCATCATCGCATCGTCGCACATACGGACGGTCTTCATATCAATGTTCACGGCCCGTTTGATGCGGCGGCCACCGGCATCCACCATACCCCGCCAGTTCTGGAAGGACTCGCTCATGAGGGCATAGGGCGGCAAGGTCGTGATCGTCTTGTCAAAATTCCGCACCTTCACGGAGTAGAGGTTGATTTCAATCACATCACCGTCAGCGCCATATTTGGGCACGGTAATCCAGTCACCCACTCGGAGCAAATCGTTGGTCGTCAACTGCCAACCGGAAATCAAGCCCAACAAGGTATCCTTGAAGACCAGGACAATGATGGCCATCGATGCACCCAGACCAGCAATCAGCGTCCCCATCGATTGGTTTATGAGCACACTCAAGGCCAAGAGCCCAGCAATGAAGTACACAGCCACGTTCACAACTTGGAAGAATACCAGAACGGGCTTGTTGGTATAACGGGACTTTTGGGAATAGACGATGGAAAGAGATTTGGTAATCGAAATGATGAGCAGGACAAAGCGCAGGATGATGTACAAATCCAAGCATTTGCGTGCAAACTCCACTACCGTATGATTGCGCAAGGCCAAAGGCAGGGCTATGTACAGCACGATGGGAGACAAAACACGAACTGCCTTGTGGAACACTTTGTTCTCTAGCAGCACATCGTCCAGGTTGCTGGATGTAATCCGGACCAACCGTTTAAAAAAGCGATTTACCAGCAGATCCACAATCTTGGCCAACAAGCAGATGATCAAGATCAGCACCAACAAAGAGAAACATTGGTCCAAGAAGTTCGCCCAAGCCTCCGGCAGGCCAAAGCCCGTCAGCAGGCGTTGAAAGAAATCGGGAATTGCGCTAAAAAAATTCATATCCGGTATGCTTTGTTTTTTTATTTTATTCGGTAAAGTTAGTCAATAAAAGTTATCTTTGTAGTCTATAGAAACGAATATCTTATTTTAAACAATAAATCTTATGGCATTAAACTTTGCACAAAGACACAATGGCCCGCGTGAAGCAGAGATTCGTGAAATGCTTGACGTCGTTGGTGCAGCTTCGTTGGACGAACTCATCGGCCAAACTTATCCCAAGGACATTCTCTTGAACGAACCCTTGGCATTGGATCCCGCCTTGAGCGAACAAGACTACTTGACCCGTCTGAAAAAGATGGTGTCCCAAAATAAAAACTTCCGCTCCATGATCGGTTTGGGCTGGTACGGTACCGCCTCTTTGCCGGTTGTATTGCGCAACATCTTTGAAAACCCCTCTTGGTACACTTCATACACTCCCTACCAAGCTGAGATTTCACAAGGTCGTCTGGAAGCGCTGATCAACTTCCAAACCATGATTTCTTCCTTGACCGGTTTCGGCATGGCCAACTGCTCCATGTTGGACGATGCAACCGCTGCTGCAGAAGCGATGCGCATGATGTACGAACTCCGCTCCCGCGATGCCGTTAAAAAAGGAAAAAACCAAATCTTCGTGGACGAAAACCTCTTCCCGCAAGTTCTGTCCGTGTTGAAAACCCGTGCTGCTGGTTTGGGCATTGAACTGGTCATCGGTGACTGGAAAGAACAATTGGAAGCTGGCTTCGGTGAAATGATGTACGGTGCCTTGTTGCAATACCCCGCAGCCAACGGTGAAGTTTGTAACTACACCTTGTTCTGCGAAAAAGCACACGAAGCCGGTATGTTGGTTTCAGCCTACTGCGACCTGCTCGCATTGGCCCTCTTGAAAGAACCGGCTGCTTGGGGTGCTGACATTGCTGTTGGTACTGCACAACGCTTTGGTTTGCCGATGGGCTTCGGTGGTCCGACCGCCGGCTGGATGGCTACCCGCGACAACTACAAACGCAACATCCCGGGACGTATCATCGGTTTGTCCATCGACCGTCACGGAAAACCGGCATACCGCTTGGCACTGCAAACCCGCGAACAACACATCAAACGCGAAAAAGCAACCTCCAACATCTGTACCGCAACTGCATTGATGGCCATCATGAGCGGCATGTACGCTGCTTACCACGGACCGGAAGGCATCCGCTCCATCGCAGCCAAGACCTACAAATATGCACACGCTTTGGGTGCAAAACTGACCGCTGCCGGCTATCAATTGGCAACTACCGAATACTTTGATACCTTCCGCCTGGTGGGTGTTGATGCTGCCAAGATCCGCGAACGTGCAGAAGCTGCTGGCTTTAACTTCTACTACCCGGCTGCCGACCAAGTTCAAATCTCTTGCGACGAATTGACTGATTGCAAAGAAGCTCAACAAATCCTCGCCATCTTCGAAGTTTCCACCCAAGCTTGCGCTTGTGTTGCAGAACCGGCTGTTCCGATGGCTCGTGAATCCGCTTTCTTGACCCAATCAATCTTCAACAAATACCACTCTGAAACCGAGATGATGCGTTACATCAAGAAGTTGGAACGCCGCGACATCTCCTTGACCCACTCGATGATTCCGCTGGGTTCTTGCACCATGAAATTGAATGCTGCTGCGGAAATGATGCCGCTCAGCTGGAGTGAACTCACCAACGTTCACCCGTACGCTCCGCAAGACCAAGCCAAAGGATATCTGGAAATGATCCACGAATTGGAACGCGACTTGGCAATCATCACCGGCTTTGACGCTTGCTCACTCCAACCGAACTCGGGTGCTGCCGGCGAATATGCCGGTTTGTTGACCATCCGCAACTACCAAAAAGCCAATGGAGAAGGTCACCGTAACATCATCATTATCCCGACCTCTGCTCACGGAACCAACCCGGCAAGTGCTGCCATGGCAGGTTTCAACATCGTCCTCGTCGGCTGTGATGACCACGGTAACATCAACGTAGAGGAATTGCGAGAAAAAGCCATCGCCAACCGCGACAACCTTGCAGGTATCATGATCACCTACCCTTCTACTCACGGTGTGTTTGAAGTGAAAATCCGCGAAATCTGCAACATCATCCACGAAAACGGAGGACAAGTCTTCATGGACGGTGCAAACATGAATGCCCAAGTGGCCATCACCAACCCGGGCTTCATCGGTGCGGACGTCTGCCACTTGAACTTGCACAAAACCTTTGCAATGCCCCACGGTGGTGGTGGTCCTGGCGTAGGTCCGATCTGCGTTGCAAAACACTTGACTCCTTACTTGCCTGGTCACCCGATCGTTCCCGAATGTGGTGGCGAAAACATTACCGCTGTCGGATCCGCTCCTTACGGAAGCCCGCTGTTATTGCCCATTACCCACGCCTACATCAAGATGTTGGGTGCTGACGGTTTGCGCGCAGCTACCTCATTGGCCATCTTGAACGCCAACTACATTTCCGCCAGCTTGAACCCGGACTACAACACCTTGTACACCGGTGCTACCGGACGCGTTGCCCACGAATGTATCATCGACTTGCAACATTTCAAAGCAACCTACGGAGTTGATGCAACGGATATTGCAAAACGTTTGATGGACTACGGATTCCACGCTCCGACCTTGTCATTCCCGGTTCACGAAACCTTGATGGTAGAACCGACCGAAAGCGAAAACAAAGCCGAATTGGACCGTTTCATCGACACCATGAAACAAATCCTGAAAGAATGCCAAGCCATCGCTGACGGAACTTATGACAAAGAAGACAACCCGGTGAAGATGGCTCCGCACACAGCAGAAGAAGTTTGTGCCAACGAATGGAACCACGCCTACAACCGCGAGGTGGCCGCTTACCCGTTGGAATGGATTCGTGAAAACAAATTCTGGTGTTACGTTGCCCGCGTAGACAACGGCTACGGCGACCGCAACCTGGTTCCTGTTGTGGAATAACACTCAGTTTCCCCATAAGCAAAGCGGCTCCTACTTCTGTAAGAGCCGCTTCGTTTTAAGATCCATTCGTGGCTAGAATGCATAGCCCAAGCTCACTCCAACGTTTCCTCCCAAAAATTCACTGCTTTCATAAAACATAGCCAAACTCCAGGCTCCATGTCCCGCATCCTTGGTCCGATGACGAATACGTGTTCCAATCTCCACGCCCCCATATCCCACAACCATCTGATCCCGATCCGATGAATCACTAAACAAGAAATTTCCCCCCAGCTTTGCACTAATGTACGGGGTTATTCGTCTCTTCAAAGCAGAATACTCAAAATTCAAGTAAACCGGCATAGAGGGCTTGTTGAAACACTGCAAACCTGCACCCACCCCAAAAAAGAGATGATGATTAAAATGATAACCACGAACCAGGTTCATAGATATCGGATGGGCGATGCCACCCGACATACTAAAACGCGTAGAATAACCGGTCGGATCGCCAATGTACTGCAAGCCGACCCGTTCACCCAATCGCTGCGCTCCTTTGTACCAGAACTGGGCTCCAATCACCGCAAGAATCCCTCCTGTTATCAATCCCGCATAACCAACAATCGGCAAGACAGGGGTTCCTGCATCTTCCGCAGGGTTGGGATGAGTCACATCGTAAACATACTGAGCAGCCAAAACACCTGCGCCAAAGACAGCAACACCACCTCCAAAGTACACCAGACTCTGCCCAACGTCGTAGCTAAAGTTGGTCGGGGATAATTGCACCTCCTCTTCAACATATTGCGCATAGGCAGTATGAGAATCGACCAGAGACAATAATAAGACACTAACAATCAGGATATAAATTCTTTTCATGACTAAGGTAGTTTATAAATTAAAATTCGGTAAATTTTATGTTATTTGTGCATCCCGAAATCAGTACAAGACAGAAAATTATAGTTTTACTATTAATTCACTCAAATTTCACAAATAAAATGTCGGCTCTTGTGTCCAATCATATTCTTTATAATCTGGTCCTTCTAGAGAAATCTCCAATGCATGTAGCTTCCTATCTGTCACTTTTTTTCCCTTCTGACCATAAGTTGCTACAACATGAAACAAGCATACTATGCTCAACAAAAAACAAAGTGCTATTCATTTAGCAACCTCTCGGCAAATTCCTCAAACGTTTTGCAACGGAGGAGATGGGGGTGGTCAAATTCTTCAACAACTTCGACGAACCAGGTAAATTCCGAAGGAATGTAACAAGCCGATCCACCCAATTCCAAGACAGGAGCGATGTCCGACTTAAAGGAATTTCCTACCATCAACAATTCCTCAGGCCGACAGTTCATCGTCCGACAAAGCCGTTGGTAATTGAGCACATCCTTTTCCACCATGATCTGGATATGATCAAAATACGATTCCAGACCGGAGGCCTTCAGTTTGTCCATCTGTTCTTGCAGATCGCCTTTGCTTGCCAAAACCAGTTTCCAGCGGCCACTGGCTTTCAGACGTTCCAAAGAGGTACGTACGCCCGGAAAGACCTCAATGTGGGGTATCATCAAAAATTTCCCATAATCAGCAACGGTCCTTACCTCCTCCGCAGTCAAGGCGGTATTTTCTCCCCGAGCTGCGCGCTCCTTGAGTTGCAGGGCACATTCCATCATCGTCAGGGTAAAAGCCTTGGCTCCGTAGCCAAAATTGGGAAGCATCCACGTGCGTTCCAACTCCATCAACAAGGCATAATTGCTCTCAGGGGTCCCGTAACTTGAAAAATACCGACAGAACGCTTGCTCGATCTGTCGGTAATTGTGTTCGTTCGCCCAAAGGGTATCGTCCGCATCCAGCGCCAATACCTTAATCGGACTCTCCAACATAGCCTATTGTTGAGGAGCTGCAGTGACCGGGAGGATGCACAAAATACGTACGTCTTCCAACGGACGGTCTTTGGGATTGGTTCGTTTTACAGCAATGGAGTCAATCACATCGAAGCCATTTACGGTTTCACCAAAGATGGTATATTGTCCATCCAAATGCACGCAGTGTTTTTCATCGTGAACCAAGTAGAATTGAGAGCCAGAAGACTCACGACGAGGGTTCACAAAGTCACCTTGACGAGCTGCAGCCAAAGCTCCTTTTTTATGGGTGTAGTGCGGAAGAATTTCTGCGGGAATGGTGTAACCGGGACCGCCGGTGCCGTATTGGTCCGGGTTGTCAAAACTCTTGGTCAACGGGTCACCTGTTTGAATCATAAAACCGTTGATGACACGGTGGAACAATACGTTGTCATAGAAACCTTCAGCAACCAGTTTCAAGAAGTTGGCGCGGTGTTTCGGAGTGTCTTCATACAATTTGATGCGGATGGTTCCTTCGGTGGTCACCACATCCAACAGCGTTTGCGGAGCTGCTTGTTCGGGTTTGAAATCTTCGTTCAAGTTCATAGTTGTTTCATCCTGAGGGGTCGCTTCTTGGTTTTTGTTGGAACGATTACCACAAGAGGCCAGAAGCAATCCCGTAATTATCAATAAACTAAATAATTTAATACGCATAATGCCGAGCTTTAAGAATTTTGTTTGTAATTTTGTCTTTCGCCTTGCGATGCAAGTTGTGCACAAATTTACCATTTTTTCAGAACTCACGCAAAAATGTCTCAGAAAGCACCGGGAGCCCTTCGGAAATTGGCAGGAGAAACCGCCATTTATGGGATGAGTACCATCCTGGCCCGCTTCATCAACTTCCTGTTTGTCCCTTTATACACCTACATCCTCTCAACAACGGATTACGGCATTCTGACCGAGTTCATGGCCTACATCGCGCTGTTGCAGGTAGCCCTGCTGCTGGGACTGGAAACCGGTTGTTTCCGTTTTGCCAATCGGGAAGGAAACGACCCAAATACCGTCTTCTCCAACGCCTACCTCGCCGTGAGTGCTGTTTCGCTGGTTGCCCTTCTCCTATTAGGTAGCTTTTCTGAAACACTCTCCGTCCGGATGGGATATGGAGACAGCCAAATCTGCTATTGGCTCATCGGACTGATTCTGGCCATGGATTCCACGACCGCCATTCTCTTTGCAAAACTGCGTTTTGAAAGCAAAGCCTGGCGTTTTGCAGGCATCAAGACCATAAAAATCCTGACAGAAACGGGGACCAACCTGTTACTTTTCCTGGTCTTCCCCTCGTTCGCCGCAGAACATCCCGACCATTTCCTATTGACCTTCCTACCGGCCACCCCCAATTTTGTCTACCCCATCTTCGCAATCTTTGTCAGCTGCATCGTAGCCTTCCTGCTGCTCATTCCCGAATTGCTGAGGTTGAATTTCCGTCCGGACAAAGGCATCATAACAGCCATGCTCCGGTACTCGCTTCCCCTGATGTTAGCAGCCCTACCCGGCATTGTCAACGACTTTTTGGACCGGATTCTTTTCCGCTTTTTCCACGTGGACCAGACCTTGTGGCAGTCGGATTTGGGAATCTACCAAGCGGCCGTCAAATTGGCCGTAATCATGTCCTTGTTTGTCCAAATGTTCCGCTATGCAGCGGAGCCCTTTTTCTTCTCCCGGGCCAAAGACAGAAACTCCCCGCAACTGTACGCCAAGGTCATGGAATATTTCGTTGCCTTTTGTCTGTTGATTTTCTTGGGAGTGACGCTGTACATCGACCTGTTCCAATTGCTGCTCGGCCGCGATTTCCGGGCCGGCATGGGCATTGTCCCGATCATGCTGTTGAGTTACCTCATGCTGGGCATGCTGTACAACGTCTCGATGTGGTACAAACTTTCCGACCGCTCCAGTTATGCCATCTGGATTACCCTCGCAGGTTTGGTGGTCAGTGCCGTCATCAACATTCTATTTTTACCGAAATATTCCTACTGGGCTGCCGCGTGGGGACATTTTGCCAGCTATGGCGCAATGCTCGTCATCAGCACCTTGTTGGGTAACAAATACTATCCCATCCCCTACCGCTGGGGACGCATCCTTTCCATTGTGGCCTTGGCCCTGGGACTCTTCGCCATCTCGTGCTTCCTGCCGGAGATGGCCCTGATTCCCAAACTCATCGTCCACACCGTCCTGATCCTATTTTACCTAGTCATCTATTACTTCGGATATGAACATAAAAATCGTAAACAAATCTCCCTTTGACCTGCCCCGTTATGCAACCCAGGCAGCTGCAGGCATGGATCTCCGCGCCAACTTGGAAGCTCCGGTCACCCTTGCCCCGATGCAACGGATGATCGTGCCGACCGGTCTGAGTATCGAACTGCCCATCGGCTACGAAGCACAGGTCCGCCCCAGAAGCGGTCTGGCCGCCAAACATGGTATCACGGTCCTGAATGCACCCGGCACTGTGGACGCAGACTACCGCGGTGATATCGGCGTCATCCTGATCAACCTCTCGGACCAACCCTTTGAGATTGTCCCCGGCGAACGCATCGCACAAATGGTCATTGCCCGCCACGAACAGGCAGAATGGATTGAAGTAGCATCAGTAGAAGCCCTAGCAGACAGCGAACGTGGTGCTGGTGGTTTCGGATCAACTGGAAAATAGCCCATGAACTTAAAAGAATTACACAAACGGTTCTCTGCCTCAGAGGGTGTTTCCAAAGACAGCCGAGATACCCGTGGCAAATTGTACTTTGCCTTACGGGGAGAACGTTTCGATGGAAATGATTTTGCCCTCTCGGCTTTGGAAAATGGAGCGGTTGCTGCCATCATCGCCGCAGACAGCACATTTGCCACCGACCCGCAATACGAAACGGAGCGCAAGGAAGGCCGACTCATTCCGGTCGAAGACCCCTTGAAAACCCTCCAAGACCTCGCTCGCTTCCATCGGAGCCGCTTCCGCATCCCCGTGATCGCCTTGACCGGAACCAATGGAAAGACCACCACCAAGGAACTGATCCGCACAGCCCTGGCAGCCAAATACCGCGTTACCGCCACCCAAGGCAACCTCAACAACCACATCGGCGTTCCGCTTACCTTGTTGACAATCAACCAAGACACCGAGATTGCCGTCGTAGAAATGGGCGCCAGCGCTCCCGGTGAAATCCGTCTGTTGGCATCCATCGCCCTACCCACCTTCGGTCTGATTACCAACGTAGGAACCGCACACATCCTGGGCTTCGGCTCCTTCGAGGGCGTCAAACAAACCAAAGGCGAATTGTATGACTACCTGCAACGCACCGCGGACACGGCTTTTGTGAATGCCGACAACGAACACCTGGCGGAAATGGCCCGCATGCGTCCCGATCTCCGCGTGATCCACTATGGAAAACGAATCCAAGGAGCACGCGTTGCTCCGGCCAGCTGGGAACATCCCTTCCTGCGCCTCGAATTCGACCACGGCCGTATCCTGGAGACCCACCTCATCGGCAACTACAATGCAGACAATGTCCTTGGTGCCTTGGCCATCGCCACTCATTTTGGGGTCCCGGAAGCCAAAGCTTGGGAAGCCCTTGCCGCTTACCAACCGTCCAACAACCGCTCCCAACTCTTAAAAACAGAAAAGAACCTGCTGATTGTGGATGCCTACAATGCCAATCCCTCCAGCATGGCTGCTGCCCTGGACAGTTTTGAAAGCATTGCCTACCCGAACAAAGGCGTCATCCTCGGCGACATGCGAGAACTGGGCAATGTATCCGAACAGGAACACCGCAAGCTCATCGAACGCCTCCAAACCATGACCTTGGAGAAAGTATGGCTGGTCGGAACCGAATTTCAAGCGCAACAATCCGCCTGGACACAAGAAAATAACACGGACAAAATCCGTTTCTACGAAGACATTCAAGCACTGAAAGAAGACCTCCACCAAGCCTGCCCGGAAGGGATGACCTGGCTCATCAAAGGGTCCAACAGCATTGGTTTGCAAAAGATTGTGGAAGACCTGTAACGGCTATCGGTCTTTTCGAAGCCGCCACCACTCGCCAATCAGCGTGGTCCGCGGCAAAACAACAGAAGTCAACTGCTCCGGACGGGTCAGTTGATTTTTGTTTTTGAAATAGTCACGATGGGCCCGCATCACACTGCGGAAAAAAGCCCACTTCCCGGTCAACAGATACACGGCAGCAATGCCCCAATCCACCACCAAACGAAGGAAAATGCGAAGTCCACGCGTCCGCTCCGGCAAATTCCTGTACAACATATACAAGTTGTTACGAAAATTCAGATAGAGTTTCCGAGGAGAATTGTTGGGCAAGGTACCGCCTCCGACGTGGTAAATGACCGACTCCGGAACTACCCAGACCTGATAGCCCAGGGATTGTACCCGCCAGCACAAATCAATCTCTTCCATGTGGGCGAAGAACAAATCATCCAATCCACCCGTTCGCTCGTACAAAGCCGTCCGAATCAGGAACGAAGTACCGGAAGCCCAAAAGACCGGCTGCGCCGTATCATACTGGCCACAATCGCGCACCAACGTCGAGAATACCCGGCCACGACAATAAGGAAAACCAAACCAGTCCATCAACCCCCCACAGGCACCCGCATGTTCAAAATAGGCAGGGCGAGCGTGGGAACGAACCTTGGGAGAGCAAACACCGATCTCAGGATGGCGGTCCATTTGTGCCACCAATGACGTCAGCCAACCGTGGGTCACCTCCACATCCGAATTCAACAACAAAAAGTAATCGAACGTTTCCTCCCAGGCCTGCATGGCCGCAAATGCCCGGTTGTATCCCCCTGTAAAACCATAATTCTTATCGAAGAGAATGAGGCGAACCTGCGGGTATGCCTGCTGGAGCCATGCGACGGATCCGTCCGCAGAGCCATTGTCAGCCACGACCAACGTGGCCATCCCGGTGTGGATCTCCTCGGTACGTTCCAGAATTACAGGCAGAAACTGCTGCAAGAAATGCAGGCCGTTCCAGTTCAAGATGACGATTGCAGTTGTTCCCATACGACTATCAAGCTTCGGGCAAAATTAAATAAAATAATGGTTCCGTGGCACGGACTTTGAAAAAGAATGGAACAGATAGTTTTTTCATAGGTTAGATAAAAAGGGACAATTTTTCTTTGGAGGATTGTCTCTTTTTTATTTACCTTTGCACGCCTTTTCTCGAGTAGATAAGGAAGTTATTGATTTATTAACTTTTAAAACCCATTTACAATGGCTGTTAAAATTCGCTTGTCCCGCCACGGTAAGAAAGATTATGCTTTCTATCACGTAGTAGTAGCCGATAGCCGCGCACCCCGGGATGGTCGCTTCATCGAACGCATCGGTACTTACAACCCCAACACTAACCCTGCAACCATCAGCGTAAACGTTGACCGTGCTTTGGCTTGGTTGAACAACGGTGCGCAACCGACCGACACTTGCCGTCGTATCTTGTCTTACGAAGGTGTATTGTTGAAAAAACACTTGCAAGGTGGCGTGAAGAAAGGTGCTTTCACCGAAGAAGTAGCGGAACAAAAATGGAATGCTTGGAAAGCAGAAAAAGATGCGAAGTTGGCTGGTCGTAAACAACAAATTTGCGACGAAAAGAAACAACTCGTAAAAGCAGGTTTGGAAGCTGAAGCAAAAGTAAACCGTGAAAGAGCGGAAGCTATTGCTCAACGCAAAGCTGAAGAAGCTGCTGCTGCTGCAGAAGCCGCTGCACAAGCTGCCGCTGAAGCTGCTGAAGCTGAAGCAACCGCTGAAAATCCTGAAGCGTAATCAAATGCTCTCGGCCAACGATAAATTCTTGCCGATTGCACAGGTAATAAAGTCCTACGGCACAGAGGGAGAGGTCATGATCTCAGTATTCCCTCAGATGCCGGAAGATTTGGACATCCAAGAACCGGTATTCTTCTTTTTCGAAGGATTACCGGTTCCTTTCTTTTTTGAATCGATCGATTTCCGGGGCAACCGTGCCCGCGTCAAATTCGAAGGCACTGATTCCCTGGAAGCGGCCGACGAACTGACCAAAATGAAAATATTCCTCCCCGCCGACCAATTGGAGGAGGAGGAAGACGAATCCATGTTCCTCATCGGATTCACCCTCTACGATGCCACCGAACAACTCCGGGGCACCGTCCAAGACTTGCACGACTTCGGTGGCAATCTCTGATTGGCTGTCGAAACACCCGACGGTGAAGAAGCCCTCTACCCCTTCCACGAAGACCTGATCTGTGGCCTTGACGAAGACGAAAAAATTCTGATCCTCACCATTCCCGAAGGACTGTAGTTTTTTTGTATCTTTAGAATCAAATCCAATGATATGAAGTTATTCGTTTACTTGTCACTCATCCTCACTCTTCTGCTATACGGATGTGATACTACTCTCAAAAGTCAATTGGACGAAATAGAGTCTATAATGGACAAACATCCCCAGGATGCACTCGCCCAACTTGAATCAATTGACAAAGATGGCATAGAATCTCAAGCTCTATATGCAAAATACTCCTTACTCAAGTCGATGGCCTATGATAAAAATTTCATAGATATTTCATCTGACAGCATCATTGCTCCAGCAGTCAGTTATTATAGCAAACATGGATCTGCTGATGAAAAAATGATGGCGTTCTTTTACTGGGGCGTAACATTTTATAACTCATATCAATACGACAAAGCATTATCCGTATACACATTGGCAGAATGTCAAATGAATGATGCCTTAAACCCAGCTCACAAGGGAATCGTATATATGAGTCTTGCCGATATATACCAGAAACACAACTTACATAGTTATGCCAAGAAATACATAGACAAAGGAATTCGATCATTTGAAATTGCAAATGATCAAGAGAGATTAAGTGGAGCAAAATTAGCAAAAGCATTACACTACCAACACATACAAAAATGGGACGTAGCAGAATCCATATACAACGAGTTATTCGACGAGATTGATTCGCCCGAAGTCACAAAGATACTGCTCTCAAACTTTGCGCTGGTGCAAATTAACAAAACCCCTCCCAACCCGGAGGCAGCCCTAAAATGCTACCAACGACTATATACCGAGTATGGACAAAAACTCTCTCTAAATCAAATGGGTCCGTATGCATACACACTAACCCTCTTAGGGATGGATACGACTGCAAGAAGAATTATTTCCTCTTATAAAGAAGGATTAGAGCAAGAAAGAGCACCATACGATTACTGGCTTTATAGAATAGCAAGACATCACGGAGACTACTATACTGCACTGAAAAACTTAGAATATGCAGAAACAGAAAATATTCAAGAGGATATAAAGATATCCAATAGAAACATACCCGAAATACTAGCCAATTACTATCAAAATGAATCCCACAACAGACTTTCAATAATTCAGTCTCAAAAAAGAACCATTTATCTAATCATCTCCCTAAGTATTGTTCTCGTTGCTATCATAACAATGATTACGCGAAAACGTCGAATCTATCTCGAACAAGCAATCCAACAGGATCATGAGTTTATACAATTGCTATTAGCTAATGACAAGATAAAGACAACCTCTGTAGATATCATTCGTCAGCAGTTTATACAAAGTATTAAACAGCAATTTGAGGACACTGGAAAATTATTAATGAAATTGGAAAAATGCGAACGTAAAGAAGAAATCCGCCAAATGTCTTTCCATCTACGGTCCATCACTGAGAAAATTCGAAAAGACCGAAGAATGCATGAAGAAATTTCTCGCCTTATTAATGATTCCACAAACAATGCCCTCGATTATATACTATCCAAAATACACTTTAGCGAACGCGATATACAATACCTATATTATTTCATTATAGGGCTAGACACTCGAATTATTACAAGCTTGATGAATACTACACCGAACTATGTATACAAGACGAAGTCCTCAATCAAAAAACGAATTCTTGAACTTGAAGACCCAAGAACCACTACAATATTGGAAATGATTACCCCCTAGTCCACCCCTTTTTTTAGCCGGTAAGAGCATGGTAAGATTTATTTTTATATAAAATTCTTATCATGCTGTTTTTTTGCATATTACGATTCTAAAATTTGCCATTTGGTAAGATTTTTAATCTGAGAAATCATTGCTCCAGCGGATTGAAGAGTTTAACTTTGTATCGTTTCAAAATTAACTGCTATGTTTCGTTTCTCAATCTCTATTTTCATTGCTATTGCAACCTACCTTATTGAAATTCCTGCATCGGCTCAAAGTTCAAATCCTATTGATATCCCCCTGCATGGACCAACTGACACAACAAATACTCGACCGATAAGAACTTCTTCCCCTAAATATACTTGCTCATATGACTTCGAAACAAATACTTTTTGCATTCAATCATTTACAAACAGTCCTACTGCTGAAATAGAAATAGTAAACACACAATCTTTTGAACGATGGACATCCCACTTACTAGATGAGGAATCTTTCATAAGTATTTCTGGATCGACCGGATACTATGAGATCAGACTCTTCACAGAAGATAAAAGAATATACTTTGGATACCTTTTTATAGAATAAAACCTCGACTTATGAAAAACAATATTATCTCGTTATTTATTATTTCCTTATTTACAGCATGTTCACTAGAGGAAATTCCCCAAACCCAGTCTAATTTTACGAGTTCAACCAATACCGTGACGAAGGCCTCTCCCATATATGCAGAAGGCCAGATGGTCTTGGGATCTAAACTAACCAATCCCTACGCCAGAAATTTGATGCAGGCTGCCTATGATTCTCTATTCCCCGGAAAACCAATCACTCTTCCTATAACTGATTTATATGTCAGATTCTTACCCCAAGACTCTACTCAGATGAAGAGACTATTGAATGAGGGTCTCGAACTCTTTGACTATCCTTTGGACCGAGAAATAATTCAGGTTGGACGATATTACAAAGACCCAGAAGTAAATAACTCTCATTATACTTGGCAGTACACAACAGTCAAACCAGGATATACATTCCCCGCAAATATCAGATATGAGATTCTTGAATCTTGTTATATTCCCGATAATGCCATTATTCGTTCCAACGAAGATTTCTCTGCGCTTGATCTCGAACGCAAAGCTTTTCAACTAGCTGGCCTAGACAGCATGTGGATTGAGCCAAATTCCCGCGCAGCTGCACGACCTTCTGGTCGTTTTACGGTTACAAATACAGAAAATGGACAAAATGAAGGTATCAAGGGAGTAAAAGTGCGAATACATAATGTAATAAAATGGGATACGACCTATACAAACTACGCAGGATTCTATCAAGCGAACAAAGAATACCGAACCAACGTACATTATGCCTTAATCTTTGAGAATAGTACAAACTTTTCTATATTTGAGAGTTTAGCAACAATCTTCAGAGCCAACCACAGAATGGGTTTCCACTCCAACAATGGCTATAGCAAGAATATAGGAACGGATAATGATGCTTGGCATGTTGCTACAATTAATAATGCCGGATATGAGTACTACGCGTCATGCAGAAGAAACAATATCTTAACCCCTCCAAACAATCTGACGATTTACAATTCAAATTGGGATTTTCTAAATTACAATGGCGCTCCCATGTTGGGGCATATTATCGATCTTCAACCTCAAATTGGACATTCATTTGCCCGATTTATAACCACTTTTGTAGGAAGTCTATTAGACGATATCATCTACATGCTTCAGATGAATCCAGACATCATTGTTTATATTGAGAATAAAAATGATACTAGAAGCATATACTCGTTACTTTTCCATGAATTATCTCATGCATCACATTTCTCTCAAGCAGGAGCTGCAAATTGGTGCCGATATATTACATACATCTGTGATGCCGCGTCTCATCAGGATGATTGCTACGGAGATGGAACTCTCACCGATGCGGGTGTATGTGAAGTAGGTGAGATGTGGGGATACTTTCACGAAGATGCAATGACTTTTAACTATTTTGATGGAGGTGTTCAAGAGAAATCTCCCTCATCCGTAGATCATTGGTTTGAACCAGGAATTCACTCCCTATATGCATTATATCAAGACAATATCTTGTCAACAACCGACATTTTTAATTCACTCACTCCTGATGTCGATACCCGAGATAAGTTTCAGGCAAAACTAAAGTTGCTAAATCCCGAACTATCCAAACACATTGATATATCCTTTGCAGAAAATGGAATCTACTCCGCATTAGGAGAGTGGATAATTGTCAACCGTAGCGGAGAGAAGATCTATTTAAACTTGGAACGAGATAAACGGCCTATACCTACAACAAGTACTCCGATTGGAAGAATAGGCATCCCTATTGACACGACTAATTTTAAGCCAGCACTGTTCAGTGGTAAAGCCATTGAACCAAACGACTCTCTTATCATTGCCATCTACCCAGACGCACAAGTAGGAGCTATAAACAATAGTCACCTATGGACAAAGAGTGAGATATGCCCGACTCAAGTAACGCTAGCAGATAACCTCGGTACAATCTTCCTAAAAGAAACGCCTCAGAGTCTAACAAAGAAATTCTTTAACCAAAGCAATTGGACCCCGGATAACACAACAGCATGGAACAAGATGAGATGGATGTTCATTGTGAACCCGGAAGACATTCAATAATCAATAATCTATAATCAATTATGAAACATCCTTTGATTCTCTCTTTTTGTTTCATTGTCGCACTATTATGTGCTCCCAACAACATATGGGGACAATTTGCAGTACCGGTTCAACCGGAATCGAAAACGATTCAAACTTTGGACTTTGAATCCAACCAGCAGGAACAATCGCAGACCCAATTTGCAGGAAACTCCCTGTTGACCATCGGCCAGACATTGACAAGCATTGGAATCATGTCCATGATTTCCAATGGCCCTCTCACGCCTTTCATTATGATTGGAGGCAAAATTTCTCGCCAACAAAAAACCAGGATGGAGACATTCCTGTTGACCGACTTCGGCGCTCTATTAGCCGGTATTCCCATCTGGATCATAGGGACACGCCTGGAGAAACACCCCGATGGCAAACAATATTTGGGAGACCCGAAGGGATTTGGACTCCGGGTGGATCTCGCAGCAAATGTAAGTCCCGTATTGGGCGTAGACTGCATTGCTGGCTATCACTTCGGCCCGTATGTCTTTGCCGGTGGAGGCGTGGGCTTCCGTACGATCGACGGCCTCGCCATTCCAGTCTTTACAGACCTTCGCGTGACCTGCTCTCCCAAAAGGGTTGCCCCCTTTATCGGATTAAAGGCCGGCTTGTCCTATTACGACGAACAAACTGCACAGAAAAACCCCTACTTTGACGCATTTTTCAGTCTCAGTCTGGGTACCCGCATCCGACACAGACACAATGACTGTAGCCGCGGAGACTGGTGGTTTGCCAGTGTTACCGAATACTCTCCTATCTGCGGTCTCAACAGCGGGCTGCAAATCAGCTATTCTTTCTAAACTAAAAAACAAACGATAAAAAAGGCTGACGTGTGAAACGCCAGCCTTTTTCATAATTATAGGGATCGGACGGATTATGCGTTGGTCACACGTTCCAACCATTTCACCATACCCAACATCACACCCATGGAGATGAGGCAGAAGACTGCGAAGACAGCCCAGCACATCCATTGTTCCGGGAAGGTATTCAACATGGTTACACCGATAGCGATGAACAAGTTACCGATGGCAGTTGCAGTCAACCACAATGCTTGGCAGATACCTTGCAAGTGACGGGGAGCAATCTTTGACACGAACGAAAGTCCGAGGGGAGAGATGAACAATTCCGCTACAGTCAAGAAGAAGTAGGTCAAAATCAACACCATCGGGTTGCATTTCATAGAAACTTTGATTGCATCAGCCAAACCTTTGAATTCTTCGCCTGAAGGATAGTTGTTCACGATAGCGATAGCAGCCAAGAAGATGTAAGCACAAGCTGCGAGGAACATACCGATCACAATCTTACGAGGAGTAGAAACTTCTCTGCCTTTCTTCGACAAAGCGGCGAATACCCACATGATCACCGGAGTCAACAAGATCACAAACAAGGGGTTGATGCATTGCCAGATTTCCGGCGGAATCGCAGCGGTTGCAACGAAGTCACGAGCAAATACGGAGAGGGATTGACCGTTTTGGTGGAATGAGAACCAGAAGAAGACAGCTACACCCAACACTGCAAACAAAGCGTACAAACGTTGTTTGATTTCTTTTGCATTGGCTGCTTTTTCTTCAGCTGAATATTCAGTAACGGCTTTCTTTTCTTTCTTAGCGGGGTTGGGGAGACGGTTCTTCACGAAGAAGAAGATCACCAACGAAATCAACATAGCAACCACAGAAGCGATGAACGAGTAGTGAACACCGGTGTTGAATACGTTCAAGTATTGACCGCAGAATTCAGCAGTCACTTCACCAGTATGACCAACTTCAGCTGCCAACGAAGCCAAGTTTGCTTGGTCCACAGGGTTCATGGTTTCTGCACCTTCCAAGAATTTGTGGCAAAGACGGGGAAGGTCAGCGTTGTAAGAAAGGTTGTGCAAGTTCAACCACAAGCTGCGGAGCAAGGGAGCCACGAAGGGAGCAATCACACCACCGATGTTGATGAACACGTAGAAAATTTGGAAACCGGTGTCACGTTTTGATTTGGCTTCTGCCAACGCTTCGGGACCTTTTTTCGCTGCTTCTGCTTCAAAGTTGTCATACATTTGGCCGACAACAGCTTGCAAGTTACCTTTGAAGAGACCGTTACCCATAGCAATGATGAACAAGGCTACGCAAGTGAACACCAATACCCAAGAGAAACCAGAGGCTTCTGCAAATACAGGGATGGACAACATGCCGTAACCCAAAGCCATCACACAAAGACCCGTGATGATGGTGCCTTTGTAGTTTTGCGTACGGTCAGCAATGATACCACCGGGAAGGCTAAGTACATAAATAAGGAAATAGAAAACCGCATAAATCCAACCTGCTGCATCATCGCTGATACCAAATTTTGAGCAGATGAACAAAAGAAGCACGGCGTTCATAATGTAATAACCGAAACGTTCACCCATGTTACTCAATGCAGCTGCGATCAAGCCCTTAGGGTGTTCTTTTCGTGCTTTGTTGATGTAGAATACCAGGAACGGTATTACCACAATCAGAATGGCGAGCAGAATCATCATCGGACGATTGGTCTCCCAAAGATTTGTAATGAATGACATACTGTTAAATGGTATTAGTTAATAAATAAAAATGTATAAAGTCGGTCTACAACTTGGCAAAGATATTAATATTTTATGAAAAGACTGTTCTATTTTGTTAAAAAGTTGGTAACTTTGCCTATAAACTCTTGCACTCTGAGCGATGGCACCTATGATTGAACGTATCTTGCTGTTTCTGGTCAGCATCCCGATATACCTGGTATCGTTACTGCCCCTACGGGTACATTATGCCTTTGCAGATTTATTCCATTTCCTGCTGTATCGCGTGATCCGCTACCGACGTTCGGTAATCACCATCAACCTGGCACGCTCGTTCCCCGACAAAAAATACCACGAGATTGAACGCATTGCCAAAGAGTTCTACCGGTACTTCCTGGATATTTTTGTAGAAATGATCTGGGCCTATTCCCGCAGTTCTGAAAAGGTCAACCGACGGGTCATCCTGGAAAACCCGGAAGTCATCCAGAAATTATACGGAAAAGGCAAGAACCTCGTGGCCGTGTTGGGCCACTACGGCAACTGGGAACTCTGCTGTTCGATGGGACCTTACGCCCAACTCCTGAACATCGACATCCAACCCTCCGAAAACTTCTTCATCTACAAGAAACAAAAAGGGTTCTCCGACCGTTTGGTCCGAATGTTGCGAGAGAAGAAAGGAGTCTGCACCTTGCTGGAGTCCGGACAAGTCTTCCGGCACGTGATGCAAAACCGCAACGGCAAAGGCATTTATTTTTTCATTGCCGACCAATCCCCCAGACACGGCGCCAAGTACGGACTGAAGTTCCTGAACCAACCGACCCTGATGATCAACGGACCGGAATACATGGCCACCAAACTCGGCCTGCCGGTATTCTACGTCAGCATCGACCGCTATGAACGTGGCCGCTACCGGTTCCGATTTACGGAGATCACCCCCGACGCTTCAAAAGAAGAACCGGGATGGGTAACCCGAAGATTTGCTGCCCTGCTGGAAGAAAGCATCCGCAACAATCCTGCGTGCTGGCTCTGGAGCCACAAACGCTGGAAACGCTGGATCACCGAAGAAGAAAAACTAATACAGTACTTTGAATAATATGAAAAAACACATTTTACTACCGCTGGTCCTTTCCTTGTCTGCTGCCCTGTGGATGGGCGAAGACCGTGCCTGTGCACAGGACCGATTGGCTGAGAATACCAACGGTTCCGTCATCTATACCTTGCCTCGAACCTCCATCCGTCTGACGGTGGAAGCTGTTCGGGAATCTTATTACGCAGGTCCGTATGCACGATTTGCATCGAAATATTTGGGCATTGAGGTCCCCGAAAGCAACTCGGTAAACTACCGTTTGCAAAGCATCACGCTCATCCCGACCGTTGAAGCAGACCCGCAACTGCGTATGGTCGCGGACCTTTCGTCCCTGAAAAAACCGAAAGCCGTCACCGACTTCTTTCAACTCTCCTCGCAAGGTCTGGTCATCCTCTCCGATGATACCCAAACAGGCGAAGAAGTTTGGCGTTTCCCTGCCCCGGTAGATCTGGCCGACCGACAAACCAAAGGAATGACCTCCAACCTCACCGAAACCGAGACCACGATGTACCGCAGTGTCCGCTCCGGTAACGGTTTTGAAAGGGTACCCGTCACCCAAAGTCAAGTTGTTTCCAAGAGCCTTGAGACCAAGGCTGAAGAAGCTGCCCAACTGATCTTTGACTTGCGTCGCAAACGCATCCAGATCATCACCGGAGACACCGACGCCACCTTCAGCGGCAGCGCCCTGGATGCCGCCATTGCTGAAATCAACCGGTTGGAAGAAGAATACCTCTCCTTATTTTTGGGCGAACGTACCGAAGCTGTGGAAACCTTGAGTTTTGACGTCGTTCCCGAAACCACCGAAGAACGCCAATTGCAGATAGCGTTCCGGATTTCTGAGGAAGAAGGCATCCTGCCGGCAGACAACGTAGCCGGTCGTCCCGTGGCCTTGGAACTGATTCCCGAAGCCACCGAAGCAGAAACCACCCAATATCTGGGCGATGGTATCCCTCCGAAAAAGCCAACCGAGGAAATCACCTACCGCATCCCGAGCATCTGCACCGCCCGCCTCTCTGACGGACGACAAGTGCTGTTGCAAACCCGCATCCCGGTCTACCAAATGGGCAAGACCTTGAGTTTCCCGATTGGTGCCGTCATCAAATAGACATACAATAGTAATACACATACAAATTTGAACACAATGAATATCCAAGATTTGAACCCGAAGTCCGTGTGGAAAAACTTCTACGCGTTGACCCAAATCCCCCGCCCCTCAAAACGCGAAAGCAGAGCCGTTGAATACTTGGTTGAATTTGGTAACCAACTCGGTTTGGAAACCATCAAAGATGAAGTCGGCAACGTCATCATCCGCAAACCCGCTACCCCGGGCATGGAAAATCGCCAAGGCATCATCCTGCAAGCACACATCGACATGGTTCCCCAAAAGAACAACGACAAAGTGCACGATTGGGACAATGACCCCGTAGAACCCCGCATCGTAGAAGACTGGGTCTATGCAACAGGAACCACCTTGGGAGCTGACAACGGATTGGGTTGCGCAGTTGCCATGGCTGTATTGGAAGCCACCGATTTGGTACACGGCCCCGTTGAAGCCCTCTTCACAGTGGACGAAGAAACCGGCATGACCGGTGCCCGCGCCCTGCAACCGGGTGTATTGAAAGGCGACATCCTCATCAACCTGGACTCTGAAGACGAAGGTGAATTGTACGTAGGCTGCGCCGGTGGTCTGGACGTAACTGCAACCTTCCACTACCAAGAAGAAGCATTGCCTGCCGGTTATGTCGTACGCGAATTGAACGTCAAAGGCCTCCGTGGGGGTCACTCCGGTATGGAAATCAACCAAGGCCGCGGTAACGCCAACAAAATCATGGTTCGCCTCCTGTTGCCCTTCTTGCGCGACTTGGATGCTCGTTTGCTCTGCGTAGAAGGTGGCAACATGCGCAACGCAATTCCCCGCGAAGGTGTTGCTTGTGTAGCCTTCCCCGAAAACCGCGTAGCAGAAGCAGAAGCGCTCGTAGCCCGCACCCTCGCAGAAGCACAAAACGAATACGGTCCGGTAGATCCGGGCTTGGAAATCTTCTTGGCTCCGTGCGAATGCCAAGGTCCGGCCATTGAACAAGCGGTTGCCCTCAAAGCAATGCGCGCAGTGTACGGCTGTCCGAATGGCGTTGACCGCATGAGTTTGGCAATGGAAAACTTGGTTGAAACTTCCAACAACCTCGCCATCGTCAAATCAGAAAACGGAACCATCGTGGTAAAAACCCTGATGCGTGGATCCATCGACTCGGCAAAAGCAGACTTGAGCGAATCCATCCGCGCAGTCTTCGAATTGGCAGGTGCAGAAGTACAACTCACCGGTGGCTACTCCGGTTGGCAACCCAACATGGCTTCCCCCATCTTGAAAGCCATGAAAGAAACCTACCAAGCCTTGTACGGTATTGAACCCGCTGTGAAAGCAATCCACGCTGGTTTGGAATGCGGTATCCTCGGTGGTATCTACCCGAACTGGGACATGATTTCTTGTGGTCCGACCATCCGTTCTCCTCACTCTCCCGAAGAACGCGTATGCATCCCGACCGTAGAAAAATGGTGGAACTTCGTGGTTGCAGCCCTCGAAAAAGCACCCTTGAAATAGATATTATTTGCAGATTGTTAAATAATTACTAAATTTGCAGCCCTTTTGGAATATCCGAAAGGGCTTTTTTAAACCAATTTAATAATAATCAGTATGTTAAAACAGTACGAAACCGTTTTCATTGCAACTCCCGTTTTGTCTGAAGCTCAGATGAAGGAAGCGGTAGAAAAGTTCCGTGATCTGATTGTTGCCGATGGTGGTGAAATCGTTCACGAAGAAGATTGGGGTCTTCGCAAGCTTGCTTACCCGATCCAAAAAAAGACAACTGGATTCTATCACTTGATTGAATTCAAAGCAGAACCTGCATTCATTGCAAAATTTGAAACCGAATACCGTCGTGACGAACGCATCATTCGTTTCTTGACTTTCGCAATGGACAAACATTCAATCGCTTATGCTGAACGCAGACGCGCTAACAAACAAGAAGCTAAATAATTGAGGAGGTAGAATTATGGCAAATGTAACTAACAACGAAATCCGTTATTTGAACCCTCCGACAGTTGAGGTGAAAAAGAAAAAATACTGCCGTTTCAAAAAAGTAGGCATCAAATACGTTGACTACAAAGACGCAGAATTCTTGAAACGTTTCTTGAACGAACAAGGTAAGATTTTGCCTCGTCGTCTCACCGGTACCTCTTTGAAATTCCAACGCAAAGTGGCTCAATCCGTGAAACGCGCAAGACACTTGGCTTTGCTTCCTTATGTAACTGACTTGTTGAAATAATCGTAGGAGGAGATAAGAATATGGAAATCATTTTGAAACAAGACGTAACTAACCTCGGTCACAAAGATGACATCGTAGTGGTTAAAAACGGTTATGCCGTGAATTACTTGATTCCGCAAGGAATGGCAATTATGGCAACTCCTTCTGCTAAAAAAGTACACGCAGAAAACCTCAGACAACGTGCTCACAAAGAAGCTAAACTTCGTGATGATGCATCTGCATTGGCTGGCAAATTGGAAGGTATGCTCGTGAAAATCGCTACCAAAGTTAGCGAATCTGGCAAAGCTTTCGGTTCTGTAAACAACATCCAAATCGCTGAAGCATTGGTAGCTCTCGGTTTCGAGATCGACCGCAAAGACATCACCATCAAAGGTGCTGACGCTTTGAAAGAAGTGGGTGCTTACGAAGCAGTTGTAAAATGCTACAAAGACATCAAAGCTACTGTACAAGTAGAAGTTGTCGCTGCTGAAGAATAATCTCAGACTTCACATACCAAAGAGGGCACGAAAGTCGCCCTCTTTTTTTATGCTGTTTACTGACCAGATCCGGCGGATCACTCTACCGGGACATGGCATCCGCGTAACACGCTTCCAGCAATTTTCGGGGCATGTTGTAATCAGAAACCGAAGAAATCGTCCGAAAACCCGCATTGCCATTGACCTCACAAACAGTCCACGAACCATCGGGCATAAAGAGCAGATCCACGCCAGAGAAGAACAAACCGACAGCCTGCGAAGCAGCTACTGCCAACGATGCAGCCGCTTGGCCAGCCTGCGTTGTCAGATCAAAAGGCAGAGCAGAACCTCCTTGGGCGAAATTGGACTTGAACGAAGACTCGTTGTAGCGCAACACCGCTGCCACGGCACGATCACCCATCACCCACACCCGTACGTCACGTCCTATGCTGTGTTCCACGTAAGCTTGACAGAGGTACGAAGAAGCCTGTTCCGACAAAGCAACAAAGTCCTCCTGTGTTTCCACCAAGAACACTTCCTCCCCTTTGGAACCCGTCCGGTGCTTGAAGACAAACGGAAGTCCCAAGGAAGATGCCTCCTCCCAGGAGCAAGGACCACACAAGGTTCGGGGCGTCGGCAACTGCGCCGCCTCCAAACGCTCATTTGTTGTCCATTTATCCCGAGAGGCAAACATGGCATCAGCCCGGTTGAATACCGGTATGCCTTGTTTCTCAAAGAATTCTGACACAGGACGGTCATACCCACGAACCAGGACAAAATCAGGCCAACGCTCAGCCCCTTCAAAACCAAAGGCCGCTTTCGGCTCAAAATCTTCAAAAAACCGGATTTTCACAACCAGACCCAAATGCCGCCCCTCCTCCTGAAACCAACTATAAGCCACATCCGAACGGTGGCGGGTGTACTCCGGATAAATCATCCACACTTCGGGAGCCGGATCTACCCAAACGATGGGGATTCCCCGACGTTCCATCCCCCGAAACCAAGTCATCTGCCGTTTGGCAAACTGATGGATCGCGGTACGCAACTGGGAAACCATCGCCTCATACGAAAGCTCACCCGTTAAGTACAAGGTGAGAAATTTGTACTCCAAACCGTAGTAAAGCAGGTTCTCTGCAGGAATTCCAGACGCCAACAACTGACGGACCTCTTCCACCAGTCCCTCCTGCAAACGGGCTTCCAGGCGCAGGTCGATGCGCCGGTTTCGCTCATCCCGAGAAACCGAAACACCCAGGTACAACACTTCATCCGGCTCAAACAGTACCCGTTCCCCTTCCCGATAAACCTCCTCGTCAGGATGCTCTGACTGATAAATGGCAATTTCCAGAGCCCGAATCAGCCGCTTGCGCGTATCGTAATCGGTATGATTGTGTAACTTCTTCAACGACGCAAGACGGGCAATCAGGACTTCATCCGTCTCCTGCTCCAACTCCGCACGCAATTCCGGATTCGGTGGCACTTCGGGCAAGGAATACCCACGCAGGGCCGCCTCGATGTACAGACCCGATCCACCGCATAGGACCACGGGCTTACCCCGAGAAACGATGTCGGTAAAGGCCGCAGCAAAATCGCGTTGGTAGCGGAAGATGTCGTACTTTTCCCCTGCGTCTGCCACATCAATCAAATGATAAGGCACCTGTGCCCGAGAACCATCCGGTCTCACAAAGGCATAGTCCGCCAAGTCCTTACCCGTTCCGATGTCCATCCCTCGATATACCTGACGGGAGTCTGCTGAGATAATCTCGGCCCCGAGGGCGTCCGCCAAACGAACGGCAAAACGGGTTTTGCCAGAGGCTGTCGGCCCCAATACACAAACAATGCGCTTGCCACGGCATTGGTCCAATATCTGCTTAAAGTTGTACATAGCAATGACAAAAATAATTAATTTTGCACTCGATTATGGCAAAAGCAAAGAGTAAAGTTGAGATCAAAAACAAACGGGCCTCGTTTGAATACGAATTTATCGAGAGTTTTACCGCAGGGATTGTGCTGACAGGAACGGAAATCAAATCCATCCGGGCAGGCAAAGCCTCCTTGACGGATAGTTATTGCTATTTCGTGAACACCGAACTCTTTGTGAAAAACATGCACGTAGCCGACTACTGGTGGGGAACCTTCAACAAACACGACCCCAGACGCGACCGCAAACTCCTGCTGAACAAACGGGAGTTGCGCAAACTCAAACGCGCCTCCCAAGAAAAAGGGATGACCATCGTCGCCACCCGACTCTTCATTGCTGAGAACGGCTACGCCAAACTCAACATTTCCCTGGCTCGAGGCAAACGCGAGTACGACAAACGTCAGACCATCAAAGAAAAAGACCTGCGACGAGAAATGGAACGCAGCTAGCGGACCACGCGTTGATTCTTACGAGGAGGGAGCATCGCCGGTTTACCCTTGCGCACACTCCAAATCCAGATGGCAATTCCCGCTACAATGAAGGGAAGGCTCAACAATTGTCCCATGTTGAACAACATATCCACTTCAAAATCGGATTGCGGTTCTTTGATGAATTCAATGACAAAGCGCGCTCCAAAGAGGAAGGTCAGGAAGATACCGAACAACGTACCTTGTTTGAGTTTGGGCAAGCGATGCTTGTACAACCAAACCATTACAAAACCCAGGATCAGGTAAGAAAGGGCCTCGTACAACTGCGTCGGGTGCTTCGGCAAAAGTTCACCGTTGCGGGCAAATACAAAGCCCCAAGGCAGGTTCGTCACATCCCCATAAATTTCGGAGTTCATCAAGTTTCCCAAACGGATGCAGGCTCCAGCAAAAGTCACGGTAATCACGAAACGGTCCAACAACCACAGGTAACTGATGCCGTACTTACGGCCGTAGCGACGAATGTACCACCACAAACCGATCAACAGACCTACGGCGCCGCCGTGGCTTGCCAAACCACCCTTCCAGGTCATCAGAATTTCCCAGGGATGGGCCAGGTAGTAACGGAGATCGTAACCGATTACGTGTCCGAGACGGGCACCGATCAAAGCCGAAATCAAAGACACAAAAAAGAGTGTATCCAACTGTTCCAACGGCAATTGTTCTCGTTTATAGAACCATCGGAAGATGTAATATCCCAAAATAAAACCCGAAAGGAACAACACCGAATAATAGCGCAAAGCAAATCCACCGATGCGGAAAATCTCCGGGTCCGCATTCCATACAATACTTAACAAATCCATAATCTATAGGAATCTACAACTTTAATTAACGACTCAATCGGGTAAACACACTCAACGGCAACGCACGACCGGCACGGTCTTGCAACACCAGCTCACCGGACTGACGGACACCGGCCGGACCGAAAGTCTCTTTGACCAAGGTATCACACAGAACAGAAGTGTAGCCGTTGGAATACAGGTTCACGACCATGAAAGCATGTTCGGGGGCCAGAATTTGAGAAACTTGATCAAGGAGTTCGTACAGACACTCATCCAGCTTCCATTTTTCCCCATCGGGTCCGTGGCCATAGGCCGGCGGGTCCAGGATGAGTCCGTTGTATTTGTTGCCCCGACGCACTTCGCGACGTACAAATTTCAAGGCATCCTCAACAATCCAACGAACATTGTCCAATTTACTCAACTCCATGTTGTTACGAGCCCATGTCACCACTTGTTTCACCGAATCCAAGTGAGTTACTTCCGCTCCTGCACAACGGGCTGCCAACGAAGCCGCACCCGTATAAGCAAAGAGGTTCAGGACTTTGGGCGTTTGGTTCAACGAACGCGGCACTTGCTTGAGTTCTTCCGCCACACGACGGGTTTGGGCGTAAATAAAATCCCAGTTGGGAGCCTGTTCCGGGAATACGCCCACGTGTTTGAACGAGGTCAATCCCAGGCGCAAACAGAAATCCAGACCCGGTGTAGCACCGTTCTCAGCACCGCCGTAACGGATCGTCCATTGGTCGGCCATGCGTTTGGACATTTTCCAAGTACCGCTATCCTCCTTACCGGCACGGCCAAAACCGGCTCCTGCCTGGAAAGTTGTGTGCGAGAGATGTCGCCACTCCAAATCCGTCAAAGCTTTGTTCCACAATGCTTTCGGTTCGGGACGCGCCATCACATAAGGGCCAAATCGTTCCAGTTTTTCAAAGTTTCCCGAGTCAATCAGCTCGTAATCTTTCCACGCGGTTGGAGGGGTCTGTATCAGCATATTCGTCCAATTAAGTGCCCAAAGATAGGGAAAAAAGATTTTTTCTCATTACCTTTGCTCGGAATATTGCTTTGAAAAACCTTAATTTTAGATAGTATGCAAAACATCAGCACGTACGACTTTAGCGGCAAGAAAGCCATTGTTCGCGTGGACTTTAACGTTCCCTTGAACGAACAATTCGAAATCACGGATGATACCCGGATCAGAGCGGCCATCCCGACTTTGAAACGAGTTCTGGAAGGAGGTGGTGCCTTGATCATCATGTCTCACCTCGGTCGTCCGAAAGGACCTGCTGAAAAGTTCTCCCTCAAGCACATCATTGCCCGCATCGAAGAATACCTCGGTTGCCCCGTTCAGTTTGCAACCGATTGTATGGAAGCTGACGCACAAGCCGCTGCCTTGAAACCGGGCGAAGTGTTGTTGTTGGAAAACCTCCGTTTCTATGCAGAAGAAGAAGGCAAACCCCGCGGATTGGCTGAAGACGCTACCGACGAGGAGAAAAAAGCGGCCAAAGCTGCGGTAAAAGAAAGCCAAAAAGCATTCGTTGAACACCTTGCCTCCTACGCAGACTGCTACATCAACGATGCCTTCGGTACCGCTCACCGTGCCCACGCTTCGACTGCATTGATCGCAAAATATTTCCCGAACGACAAAATGTTCGGTTACCTGATGGAAGGTGAAATCAAAGCCATCGACCAAGTGTTGGGTCACCCGGAACGTCCGTTGACCGCCATCTTGGGAGGAGCCAAAGTTTCTTCCAAAATTGCCATCATTGAACACTTGATGGACTTCGTGGACAACATGATGATCGGCGGTGGTATGGTGTACACCTTCATGAAAGCCCAAGGTGGACACATCGGAAACTCCCTCTGCGAAGACGACCAACTCGAATTGGCTCGCACCATTTTGGAAAAGGCCAAAGCCAAAGGCGTGAACCTCTACTTCACCACCGAAGTAATTACTACCCAAGAATTCCGCAACGATGCTCCGACCAAAGTATTCCCGTCCAATGCCATCGAAGACGGTTGGGAAGGCATGGATGCCAGCGACAACTCATTGGACCGCTGGGAGAAAGTCCTGCGCGAATCCCGCACCATCCTGTGGAACGGACCGGTGGGTGTCTTTGAAATGCCCAACTTTGCCAAAGGCACCAAACGCATTGCCCGCATCCTGGCGGAAGTGACCAAAACCGGCGCCTTTACCCTGGTCGGCGGTGGCGACTCTGTAGCTGCGGTGACCCAAATGGGCTTTGCCAACGATGTAAGTTATGTATCAACCGGCGGTGGCGCCATGTTGGAATACCTGGAAGGTATCGAACTTCCCGGTATCAAAGCCATCCGCGAATAAGAACCTGCTAAAACCTAAACCATGTACGAACAATTATTGTCATTAGATGCGATTACCATCAATTTCAACGAAGGAGGCATCAACGCCATCAACTGGGTATTGGCCTTCATCATGTTCGGGGTCGCATTGGGCATCCGCCCGAGTATGTTCAAAGAAGTTTTCAGCAAACCGAAGTCTGTTGTCGTAGGTTTGTTGCTGCAATGGATCGGATTGCCGGCCATTACCTTTTTGCTGGTTTCCATCCTCTCCCCCTGGATCACCCCGATGGTTGCCTTGGGCATGCTTCTCGTCGCTTCCTGCCCAGGAGGAAACATCTCCAACTTCATGTCCTCCTTCTCCAAAGGAAACGTCGAACTGTCAGTCAGCATGACCGCTGTCAGCACTTGTACAGCAACATTCATCACCCCGATCAACTTTGCCTTTTGGGGTAAAATGTATGTCAACCTGCTGGTGCGCAAAGGCGCCATGACCATCCCGGAACTGACTATTGCCTTCTGGCCGATGTTCTGGCAAGTCTGCTTGTTGCTCGGTATTCCGATTATCCTCGGTATGCTCTTCACCAAGTACTGCCCGAATTGGACAGAGAAAGTAAAAAAACCGATGCAAGGAGCCTCCATCGTCTTTTTCATGGCGATGATTGTAATCTCCTTCTCCCAAAACTTCACCATCTTCATCAACCACATCTGGTATGTCTTCTTCATCGTGATGGTCCACAACTTTTTGGCCCTGTCATTGGGTTATTGGGGTGCCCGTGCGGCAAAACTTCCCGTACGCGACCGTCGCTCCCTGACCATTGAAGTCGGCATCCAAAACTCCGGTCTCGGTCTGGTACTGCTCTTCAACCCGAACATCTTCCCGCAAGAAGGTACCGGGGGTATGCTCTTTATCACAGCCTGGTGGGGTATCTGGCACATCGTATCCGGCTTGACGGTGGCTACCCTCTTCCGACGCAAATCGTTGAAAGACCATGAAACCTGCTAAAAAAATTCAAGACAGCAGCAAACTATACACCTGGCTGCGTCACTACGTGGACTGGTCCCTGATCCATGCTTACCGTGAGCACGAGATTGTCGGGTTGGAGAACATCCCGGAAAACACCTCCATCATCCTGGCGCCAAACCACAGCAACGCCTTGATGGATGCGCTGATTGTGCTCTCCATGAACGAACCCTACAAGGTTTTCGTCGCCCGAGCCGACATGTTCAGGGTCCGCATCCTGGCCAAAATCCTAACCTTCTTGAAAATCATGCCGATTATGCGTATCCGCGACGGTGTGGACGAAGTTAAGAAGAACCAGGAAACCATTGACAAAAGCGTCAGCGTCCTCGAAGACGGCGTTCCTTTCTGCATCCTGCCGGAAGGCACCCATCGTCCGCAACACTCCCTCCTACCGTTGGGCAAAGGCATCTTCCGCATCGGTTTGCAAGCCCAGGAACTGTTAGGAGACAAACGCGACGTCTGCATCGTACCCGTCGGCATTGAATACGGCAACTATTACCGCTACCGGTCCACCGTCTTCATCCAAGTAGGCGAGCCGATCAACCTCCGGGAACAGCAAAAAGCTCATCCGGAACTCCAACCGGCCGAGCTCACCAACCTGCTGCGTCAAAAGTTGACCAAGGCAATGCAGCAACTGATTCTATACCTGCCCGCCAACGAGCGATACGATGCCTCCCACGAGCTGGTCACCCTGGTCAGTGAGACCACACAAGACGAAATGCGCAACGAAGGCTTTGTGGGCAGCAAACTGCACTGCCGCGTCAAAGCCAGCCAACGCATTGCCAAAAACATTACCTCCTGGAGCGAAAGCCAGCCTCAGAAAATGGAAGAACTCCTGCAATTGTGTCAGGAGATTCACGATAGCCGCATGCAACACAAAATCAGCTGCGCAACGACCTCGGCCCGCCGTCCCTGGTGCAAACATCTGCCCAATTACTTGTTGAGTCTGATCTGCGCGCCCTACCTGCTGGTATGTCTCCTGGCCCAAGCTCCCATTGCCGGCATCGGCAAGATCCTGCTAGGTTTGTTCAAGGACCGCGCCTTCCACAATTCCATCCGTCTGGTACTCAACCTGATTTTCTGGCCCCTGATGATGCTCATTTACGGCATCCTGCTCTTCTGCAACCTGCCTTGGGAATGGGCCCTTGTGGCGTTTACCGCCCTGACCCCTTTCCCGATCTTTGCACAAGATGCCTTCCGCACCCTGCGTCTGCTGGTTTCTGACTGGAAACTGACCTGCAACAAAGGCCTGCGCCAAGCCATCTGCAAAGCCCGTGAACTCTATCAACAACTTAATACTGAAACCCGATGAAAAAGATATTCTGTCTGTCCCTGCTGTTGGGTTTGCTCTTTTGCCAACCCGCAAAAGCCCAAGAAATCACAAAAACCGGCTACAACTTCGGTCCACTTCCCGTCGTAGCCTTCGATGCTGACAAAGGTTTCCAATACGGTGCCCTACTGAACATTTATAATTTCGGAGATGGCTCCTACTACCCTAACTACAAAGAGAAATGGTACATTGAAGCCTCCTTCTACACCAAAGGAACCCAATTCTTCACCCTGTCCTATGACTCCAAATACCTCATTCCGGGCGTCCGCAGTTCGTTTGCATTGACCCGCATGGTAGACAAGGCGCTGGACTTCTATGGATTTAACGGCTACGAATCCTTTTATGATCCGAGCCTGGGCACGGCTTTCTACCGGATGGACCGCAGTGTGAATATGGCCAAGGCCGACTTCAGCGGCAATATCTGGGACAACAAACTCTTCTGGGAAGCCGGATACTTCTTCTCCAGCACCAAAGCAGGTGTTCGCGCAGAATCTGAAACCAGTTTGTTTGAAAACTATACCAAATGGGGACTGCTACCGGAAAATGACATCGACGGTGGCATCACCAGCATGCTCCGCCTGGGGCTGATGTACGATACCCGCGACCGTGAAGGTGCTCCCAGCCGCGGCATTTGGGCCGAAGCACACACCCTCCTTGCTCCGAAATTCCTGGGTGGCACCCAGGCCGAATCCTACTACCGTTACGCCATTACCTTCCGCCATTACCTCCCCTTGTACAACGACCAAGTGGTGTTCGCATACCGTTTGAACTACCAAGGAACCATGGGCAACTACGCACCTTACTATGATTTACCCTTCCTCTCCGTCTTTGGGGAAGGATTCAACCGCGACGCCGTAGGAGGTTACCGGACAGTCCGCGGAATGCTGCGTAACCGCGTACAAGGTCTGGACGTAGCCTTCTTCAACGCAGAATTGCGTTACCGATTTGTGGAATTCGCATTATGGAACCAAAACATTGCCTTCGGTGTCAGCGCGTTCTGCGATGGCGGTATCACCGTACGTCCCTATGAAATGACCCCGAACGAAGCCTACCGGGCGGAATACGAAGCCTACCGGGCTTTAGGAACGGCAAACGACCAACTCCACCTCACCGCTGGGGCAGGCTTGCGCTTCATCATGAATCAAAATTTCATCGTAGCTTTTGAATACGGAAAACCGTTCAACAAACAAGACGGAAACGGAAGTTTCTACATCAACACCGGATTCCTGTTCTAAGACCTTCTAGAACAATCCGGTGCTAAAATTGGCGCTCGATCGAGGCCTGGTGGATGAGTCGGAACAGCCGACGGACGAAATCCGCATCCAGCCCCAGATCGGCGCCATTTTTTACGGCCCGTTCTTCCAACTTCTCCCAACGCTGCGGCTGAACAACCGACAGCTGGTGTTCTTTTTTCAGCAAACCAATCTGCTCGGAGATTTCCATCCGATGGGCCAAGGTTTGCAACAGATCGGCATCCAGACGGTCGATCCGTGCCCGATAATCATCCAGCAACGCCTGCATCTGGCCATCCTCCACCGACACACTGCGGTGTTCCAAACTCCGCAACAAACGGCCCAATTCTGCGGGCGTAATCTGCTGCGAGGCATCGCTCAAGGCAGCCGAAGGGTTTTGGTGGCATTCGATCATCAAGCCGTCAAAACCAATGTCTGACGCCTGATGGGCAATTTCACTGACGTACGAGCGGTCGCCCGCAATGTGACTGGGATCACAGAATACAGGCAGCCCCGCAATTTGTTGTTTCAGGGAAATGGGAATCTGCCAATAGGGCAAATTCCGGTATCGGGAGGGCTCACAAGAAGTGAATCCGCGGTGAATCACACCCAATTTTTTCAGGCCCACATCGGCCAAGCGCTCCAGGGCTCCGATCCACAAAGCCACTTCCTGGCTCATGGGATTCTTCACCAGTACCGGCAAGTCCGACCCACGCAAGGCCTCTGCAATTTCTTGAACGAGGAACGGATTGGTCGTGGTTCGGGCACCGATCCATACCGCATCCAAACCGGCCTTCAACACCGCCTCCACGTGCAACGGAGATGCAACCTCCGTCATGACCTTCATCCCGGTTTCTGCGCGGGCCTCCACCAACCAGGGCAGGGCTTCCTCGCCAAAACCCGCAAAGGAATGGGGAGACGTCCGGGGCTTCCAAGCACCCGCTCGGAATACCTCGACCCCCAATGCTGACACAGCTCTTGCCGCTCCCAAGACCCCTTCGCGGCTTTCAGCGCTACAAGGTCCTGAAATAACAACAGGTCTTTTCCCCGAAGAGAAAAGACCCCATGTTTCCAAAGGCAAGAGTGTAGATACCATCAGACAGTCAAGATTTCTTTTTCTTTGGCAGCCAACAATTCGTCAACCTTCTTGTTGAAACCGTCCACGTCTTTTTGGATCAAGCCTTCTGAATCTTTTACCATGTCTTCCGGCATACCGTCTTTTTGCGCTTTCTTCAAAGCTTCAATGCCGTCACGACGGGCGTTGCGGATGCTGATCTTCGCATTTTCGCCAGCCGCTTTGGATTTTTTTACCAATTCTTTACGACGGTCTTCGGTCAACGGGGGAATGTTGATGCGGATGTGCTCGCCATTGTTTTGGGGAGTGAAGCCCAAGTTGGCATCCATGATGGCCTTTTCAATGGTCGGAATGAGGCTCTTTTCCCAAGGTTGGATCAACATGGTCTTTGCGTCAGGCACGTTGATGCTGGCTACTTGGTTGAGCGGAGTCGGAGAACCATAGTAGTTCACCATCACACCATTGAATACAGAAGGGTTTGCCTTACCGGCACGGTAGGTTTTCAAATCCTCTTCCAAGAACATAACGGCGCTTTCCATTTTTTCATTCGCCGCACTGATAATTGATTTTGATTTTTCTATCATAGCTCAATGATTTTAATTCTTATTTGTCAGATACCAAGGTACCTACTTGTTCTCCTTTTGCCAAACGTTCCAGGTTTCCAGGACGGTTCATGTCAAAGACGATGATGTCCATGCCGTTCTCCTGACAAAGTGCAAACGCGGTTGCATCCATGATCTTCAATTGATCTGCGAGGGCTTTTCCATACGTCAGGCGGTCGTATTTGGTCGCTGTCGGATCCTTTTCCGGATCGGCCGTATAAACACCGTCCACGCGGGTTCCTTTCAACAACACATCTGCTCCGATTTCACAGGCACGCAACGCAGCCGCCGAGTCGGTGGTAAAGAACGGATTACCGGTTCCTCCTGCAATGATGGCAACACCACCATTCTTCATAAAGGCTACGGCACGGTCACGCTCGTAATAGCGGGCCATCGGCTCCATGGGTGTGGAAGTAAACACCTCTGCCTCAACCCCTGCGCTACGGATCCCCATTGACAAGGCAATGCTGTTGATTACCGTTGCCAACATACCCATCTGATCACCGTGTACGCGGTCAAAACCCTTACCAACGCCGGACAGACCCCGGAAAATATTGCCGCCACCGATGACAATTGCCACTTGGATACCACTGCGTGCCAAGTCGGCAATTTGTTGCGAGTATTCCGCCAAAACTTCCTCGTTAATACCCCGGCCAGTACCTCCTCCGAGGCTCTCTCCACTGAGTTTGAGTAAGATTCTTTCGTATTTCATAGGATGTTGTTTTTTCTTTTTGACGAAAACAAAAGTAGCCAAATATTATGAAAATCGCAAGTAAGATTCTATCTTTGCACTACGTTTAACGGTGAAACAAATTATTAACAAAAAAAATATGGCAAACATTTTTTCCTCATCCATCGGAAAGAAGCTCATTATGAGCATCTCTGGCCTTTTCCTGGTCATCTTCCTGCTCCTTCACGCAGTGATCAACTCCTTGTCACTCATCAGTGACGAAGCATTCCAAGCTGGTTGCGACTTCATGTCCCTCCCGATCATCACCGTTATGGTTCCGGTCTTGGCTTTGGGCTTCATTATCCACATCCTCTACGCATTCTACTTGTCTGCAACGAACTTGAAAGCTCGTGGCCGTCAACGTTATGCTGTAGCTCACAAAGGAGACGCCAGCTCATGGGCTTCCAAAAACATGCTCGTTTTGGGTATCATCGTTCTCGGAGTTCTTGGTTTCCACTTGACCCACTTCTGGGCTGACATGCAACTCCTCCACTTCCAAGGAGAACACCAAATGGATCCGAACTTCCTGATGGACCGTACCTTTGGAAACTTGTTTGTAACCATCATCTACTTGGTATGGTTTGCTGCTTTGTGGTTCCACTTGACTCACGGTTTCTGGAGCGCATTCCAAACCCTCGGTTTGAACAACAACATTTGGATCAAACGTTGGAAAATTGCTGCTTACATCTTCGCTACCATCATTTGCGGTTTGTTCGCTGTAGTAGCCGTAGCTGCTTACTTCAACGCAGGTGCTGCACCCGTAGAATGCGGTTGCGGTCACGCTCACTAGTCCAACATCAACTCACAGATAATGCCGTCGGAAACAAAGAGTTTTTCCGACGGTATTTTTATGTACCCCTCGGAGCTCTTTTGCAGGCTGCCTTGGCGTACCAAACGCTCTACGTCGCCAGTCACGTTGGCATACAATTGGGGATCCAACGAAGCCAGGGGAAAGCCCTCTGCCCGACGCAGACCCAACATCCATTGCTCGTTAAATGCATCCCGCGGCGTCAGATCTTCACTCACCACACCTTCGCCGGCAGCATACATCTGCACATCTTCCGGATTCCACCAACGACGTGTACCATCGAAAGAATGGGCCGCAGGTCCCAGGCCCAGATAAGGTTCCCGCAACCAATACGAGCGGTTGTGGATCGCACAACGGCCCGGTTTCGCAAAGTTAGAGATTTCATACTGCAGGTAGCCGGCAGCGGCAAGCCGAGACTGCAAAAGCGCATATTCTTGGGCAGAAAGCTCGGGATCCAATTCGCGTACCTTGCCCTGCTGCACCCATTGGGCCAGTTTGCTGCCCGGCTCAATGCTCAACTGATAGGCCGAAATGTGCTCCGGTGCCAGCGCAATCATTTGGGCCAAATCCTGATCCCAAGCCGCCAAAACATCCGAACCGACGCCGGACTCGTAGCCAAAGATCAAATCAAGACTGATGTTGTCAAAGCCCGCCCGCCGCAAATCGTGGTAAGCCCGAATCGCCTGCTCTGCGGTGTGACGCCGGCCCATCCAACGCAACACCTCCGGATGAAAGGACTGCACACCCATGCTGATGCGAGAAATTCCCAACGACTTCCAAAAGACAGCCCGTTCGTAGGTCACATCATCCGGGTTGACTTCCATCGTCACTTCGTCCAACTGTTCAAAAGAAAGCCCGTGTGGACGTAAAAACACCGTGCCCAGGCAGACAAACACCCGACTCAACTCTTCAGAAGACAACAAAGACGGAGTCCCCCCACCCAGGTACAGGGTTGTCGGGGGAACTCCGTTAAAGAATTCAGCTTGCCGGTGGACCTCACGTTCCAGACCCTCCAAGTAGAGCGGCTTCTTGCCCAATTGCGTGATGGAATAAAAGTCGCAATAGGTACAGAAGGAGGTGCAGAACGGAACGTGTACGTAAATACCTGCCAAAACGCCAGGGATTATCGGAGCAACAAATCAGCCGATCCGAGTTTGCCTTCTTTGGTATAAACGTCTACGGTATAAACACCTTTGACATATCCGGTTACCGATTGGAAGTAGATGCAAACTTCTACTTCAGCTCCTTGGTAGTCCACTTCGCGGGAAGCCGAGTAAATCATCTGCTCACCGTTCATTTCGAAGATTTGCTGTTGGTCTCCGGTCATCAAAATTCCATCCGGACCTTTGACGCGGATGTAAACATTTCTCAAACCACGGGTTGCAATGGAGTTTTCCACCAAGTGAACGCAAGTACGGAATTTTTCTACACGACTGCTGCGGTCGGTTTCTTTGTTGGAAGCGTTGATGGCCACCATGCGGACGCCACGGCCTTTCACCACCGAACCTTTTTCAATTTGTTTTGCGTATTCATCGGTGGTCTTGCTCAATTTTTCGAAGTCCTGTTTTGCTTTTTGCGCCTCTTTGCGGGCTGCTGCTGCATCCTTACGCAAAGCGGTGTTCAAGGTATTCAAGGAGTCAATTTGCACGATGTAGTGCTTCATGATGGAACGCAAGGTACCGAGCTCTTGTTCGTATTGACGAATTTTGGCACGGTTGGTCGCTTCGGTCTTCTTCACGCGGTCGATCAATTCATCCACTTTGAGACGTTCTCTCTCCAATTGGACGTTCAAGCTGTCGTTGTCGGAAGAAAGCAAGGCATAATCCGACTGCAGATCTACCATTTGTTGGGTCAATTGGTCCTTCTCAATGGTCAGATCATCGATCAACGCACTCCGGTCAATCCAAATCCAAAGCAGGGCTGCCGTCAATACAACAGCCACCGCCGCCAAAATGATAACGGTTGTCTTAAAAGGGTTGTTTTGGTTATTTGCAACAGTAGGTTCCATAATGTGTATCAATCTTTTTTTACAATAAGCGACAAATATAACCACTTTCCCAACAAAAACCATACTAAGTCGGAATGAAGGGCCATTTTTACCATTTTTTCTTTTGCATTCTTTGTTTTTTTCTACCTTTGCCGGTCTTATAGTTGCCTAATAATCAACAAGAAAACATATATTATGAAAAAACTACTTTTCTTTACAATCGCAAGTATTTCCCTCTGGTCATTGAACGCATGTTCCTCCGAAGACACCCCCAAAGAGCCGGAAAAAGAAACTCCTACCTGCTCTTTTGAGGTAACTTTGAACCAAGATCAAAACAACTTGAGCGTTGAAATCATTCCCTCAGAAGCAGACCAAACCTACCTCTACGGTTTGATGAACCACGAGGAATATTTGGCGTTGGGAGAAGATCCCATCCAAGGTTTCACCCAATGGATGAATGCCCAATTGACCAGCGAAAACGCCCCCGAATTGTTCCTGGGCCAATACAGCGATGAATACAAGAAACTCTTGTGGAACCGTGACTACCACTTCTACGTAGCCCAAGTGGTGGACAACCAAATTTACGGTACCCCGACATTGATGGATCACAAGATCTACCGTGCGAGCTTGACCTTCTCCCCGGAAGGCATGTGGATTGCTCCGGCCTACATTTCCGACAACGGAGACTATGTAGTCGGCAACTACGAAGGTTCCTTCATCTATCACTTGCCCACCGACTCCCTCACCTTTGTTGAAGGCACTTCTTTGTATGACATCACAGACGACGGTATCGCATACGGCCAAGACGAAACCGGCTACCCCGTTCGTTACGAAAACGGTGAATTGAAATTCATGGACCTCACCTTCCCCAACTCAACCGAAGGTAGCATCTTTGCCGTTTCCCCTGACGGAAGCCTGGCTGCCGGCTACCAATTCGTTGACAGCTGGAACATCCAACCTTTGTACTACCGCAACAACGAAGTGGTAGAATTGGAAGTAGGCCTGGATATCAATGGCCGTCCTGCTGAAATGGCCTGCGTAAAAGGCATCGGCTCCAACGGCAACATGACCGGATACATTTTGGATGAAAACTACGTTGAAATGGGTGCAATGTGGGACAAAGACGGTGCATACAACCTGTACATCGAGCCCTTCATGGTGTACAACGAAAGCCTCGCCCAATGGAAAACCCTCTACGGCACCATGTTCAACTACATCTCTCCGAACGGCCGTTACATCGCTTCAACCCTGATTGAATACAGCAACACCGGCTTGACCCACAAGACCTATGCATACGTGTACGACACCGAAGAAGATGAAATGTATGTAGTGTACGACGAAGCTGCAAAAGATATGTTGCGTGTAGACTGCGTTTCCAACGACGGTGTGGTATTCTTGTCGGATGTGGACATGGCCTACTCTTCGGTTCCGTTCTGCTACGACGTTCACGCAGAAAAATTCTACAAGGTGGAAGACTACCTGAAAGAAAAATACGACTACGTACCGGACAGAACGGTTGTCGGTACAATTCTTGCGGTATCTGAGGATGGTAAAACCCTCCTGGCAGGTTGTATGGAAAACAACTTTACCACCATCGTATACTTTGCTCGCTAATTAAATGATTATGAGATATTTAATCCGTTCCATCAAATACCTATTGTGGTTCTGCGTGGTCTTCTGCGCGATCATGGCAATTTTGATAGCTACCACCGAAGGACAAACCTTCGGAACCATGTTTGACCCGGAGATTGGTATGTTCCGTGCCGGTTCTTTCCCGAAGATTGTCATTTTCTTCATCGCCATGGCAGCTATCTATCCCAGCCTGGCCTTCTCCAAAAAGGATTTGGTCTTGTATGGATCGTTCAAGGACAACGAAGCATTGATTCGCAAACAATTTGAGGTGTCTGGCTACGAAGTGGTTTCCGAAACCAACGAAGAAGTGGTGTACCGCCTGAAAAGCCCTTTCATCCGCTTCATGCGTATGTTCGAAGACCACATCACCATCACCAAAGTCAGCCCCGTGCAGATCTCCGGTATGCGTAAAGATGCCCTTCGCCTCGCCAGTGCTATTGAATTTCAATCCCGTAAACGAGTAGAAGAATAAAAACGAACTGATATGAAAACTGTAGGAAAATACAACAGCGCTTTTGCCGCCGAAGTGGCAAAAGGTCTTTTGGAAAGTGAAGGCATTCCTGCCTGCATCGTCAACGAATACACGACCTATGTCGGCCTGACCCATGCATCGGATCCGGTCGAGTTGCGTGTCGCCGACGAAGATTATGAATCGGCTGTTAAAGCATTAGCCGCTTCTTCCAACGCATTGTAGAAATCCTCACCCAAAAACTGAATGAGGGGTTCCCGTAAGAATTTATAAACGGGAGTCCCTTCTTTTTTGCCCTTCTTGAACGCATCACGACAGATGTCCCAACGGTGAAGGTTCAACGCCATCATCCCACTGGACAAACGGGTAACACGAATCGGATAGAGCCAACAAGAGATGGGTTTCCGGAAACGGGAGCCGCCCTTGAAATAAGAGCGTTCAATGGCACAGAAGCAGTTCTCGTTCTCGTCAAAGCAAGTATAGACACATTCCTCCTTGCCACAAATCAACGGGGTCACCAAGTCTCCATCCTGATCGATGCTGAAGAAACCGTTGTCAGCCACCACCTTCTTTTCTTCCGCGCTCATCAACGGGGAATAATGTTCGTATTCCGATTCGAGGGCCTCGCACTCGGATTCTTCCAACGGGGCACCGCTGTCCCCAATGATGCAACAAACGCCTTTACAACGTTCGTAGTCGCAACAAAAACACTCGGTCAAGATCTCCGAAGAGACCAATACGTCATCAATTTGAATGATTGCTGTCTCCATACATTACCAATTCCAAACGACCTCCTTCTTTCACGAAATCAGCCAAAGCCTGGTTGACTTGTTCCAAGGAAATCTGGTTCAACTGCGCCAAATAACGGGTATAAAAATCCTTTCCGTACACAAAACGGTTCTCAAGCAAGTCCATCCAGAACTCACAGGTCGTTTCCTGACGGAAATCAAAATCTGCTTTTACACTTTTCTTCAAAGAAGCCAATCGTGCTGCATCAATGCCTTCGTTTGCCAAACGGTTGAGGGTATTGCGCAAGCCTTCGTAAACTGCCGGATCGTAGGACTCGGTTTCAAAGGCCAGGTTCACCAACAAGAATTCCTCCGGATACTTGCGGAATTCTGCCTCAACACGGGACGGGATGCCCTGACGGAAGAGTTCCTCCTTCAAGACATTCATCAGGATACCACTCACCACATGACCGGTCACTTTCTCTTCCAGACCGTAAGGGCATTCACCCATCAGAGTCATACGATAGTAAGCCGTTGTCGTTTCCGATTGGATGGGAAGTACCACTTGGCGCACAGACTTGTTGAGGTAATAGGGCAATACTTGCCAGTTCTCACGGCGGTTCGCATTGGCGGGCAACGTACCGATGTAACGGCACAACTGATTCCGGAAGTCGATGTTTTGAGGGTCAAAATCGCCGACAAATACAAATGTATAACTAGCCGCATTGGCATAAAGCTTCTTCAGGAACTCAACAGAGCCTTCGTAGTTCATCGTAGCCAAATCAGCCGGATTGGAGAGTGAGGTGTATCGGCTCGGGTTGTACAAGCGAACCGCTACGCTATCTTCTACTTGACGCAAAGGGCTGTTGGCGGCCAATTGGGTCCGGGCCATGCTCAGTTGGACAAAGTAATCAAAAGCTGCCTGATCCGGTTGGATGGCTGAGAACTGGAGGTGTACCTGGTGGAGGAAATCATCCATCTTGGCCACCGGCGCTTTACCATACAAACCGCTCAAGGCATAGGAAATATCCTTGGACAGTTCGATTCCGGCTGCGCGGTTGTAAGCAGCCAAATCAGCCGCAGACATGCCTCCCAAGGCACTCAGATTCGCAATGTCCGTCATATAATCCCGTTGCAACGGGTTGGTTTGTTGCAACAAAGACAGTCCTCCTTTGGAAATGGCACTGAACTGGAAGGTACCCGGTTCGGCTGCGGTGGATTTCAAAAGAACGTTCACCCCGTTGGACAAGGTCAACAAAGTAGCGCCAGACATCGGTTCGGACGTTTCCAGGGTGATGGTCGGCAAAATTTCGCATGCGGCAAGTGCCGGAAGTGTGGTCGATGCGACGGGAGTATGGACCTGCATTTGGGTATTGTATTCGGCCACGAGTTCCAGAGCGCGGTCCACCCACGCTTGGCTCGGGCAGAGTGAATCCGGAGCCGGTCCGGTAAAGGTCACGGTCAAATCCTCCGGAGAACGCAACAACGCAGAAACGTACATGTTGTAGGCGTCCAACGACAAGAGCGAATCCGCCTTGTGCAACAACGCATGGTGCATTTCCACACTGGCCAGGGTGGTTCCGGCCAGGAAATGGTTGATGCAACGGTCGGCCAGGTTCCGGTTCGGAGTCTTATCACGGTATTGGTAAGCCGCATCCAAGTCCGAGAAATATCGGCCTTTGGCACGGTTGAATTCTTCTTGGCTAAAGCCATTGCGACGAACCTCTTCCAACAAACGAGCTGTCCAAACAACAGCTTCGTCCAAACTGTCCGGCAAGGTTGCAAAACCCAACTGCAAGGATGACTGGTTCTGAGTACCCAGGAAACGACCTTCGCTGATTTGGGTATCCCAAATCGGCAGTGCAGACGCCTGCTTGCTCATCTCCATGCGCTCGTTCAACAAGAAACGGGTCACGCCATCCAGGTAGTTTTGCAAGAAATACACAGAAGTGGTACGGAGTTGCTCGGGAATGGGTTGGGTACGGAAATGGAAGGCCATGCGTGCCTCTGTAGCCTGCGGATCCGAGGCTGAAAGGACTTGGAGACAACCCGGAAGTTGGGTGCGTGCATAAGCCCGTTCTTCTACTTGGGGAGCCTTCGGCATGGTTTGGAACAGGGTCTTGATCTTCATTTCCACTTGTGCAGGATCAAAATCACCGACGATGATGACCGCCTGCAGATCCGGACGAGACCATTGGTAGTAGTATTGACGCAACTCTTTGGAAGTAAAGGCGTCCACTTGATTCAGCAAATTGCTGCAAAAGGCATTTTCATAGCAGGTACCCTCCAACAATTGGGCACGCAAGCGACGGTTCATGCGATGGTCGGCGGTATTGCGGGAAGCCTGGTTGTTGTGGAAATAAGTCTTCGACGCCAGGACATCTTCCTCATCCAGGTTCACAGAACAAGACCAGTTGTACAAAACCAACAACGTGGAATCCATCACGGCAGCACTCCGGTTCACGGGAACATTGGACAAACGGTACACCGTCTCTTCCAACGCCGTACGCACCTCAAAGTCACGTTCCAAGCTGAGGCCCAAATCGTTAATGTAATCCACCAAGGTCAGTCCCGGGAAGTTTCGGGTTCCCCGCATGCTCATTTGTGCGAGAAAAGCGGTCATGCCTGCCTGACCGGATTCTTCCAAGGCAGTCCCGGACTTTTCAACCAAATAGAAGTCTGCACGACCTGGCTGCGCCTGATTTTTTACCAGGTAGTAACTCAGTCCATTCGCCAAGGATCCCTTCAAGACACGGGGATCTTCCGGCAATTTCTCCAGCGGTTGGGCAAACAAGCAGCCTGCCATCAGGCCACAAACAAGCAAGAAGAGCAATTTTTTCATGACACAAATCATTAATGGAAAGCAAAATTAAAGAAAAAAAAGAGTTGCTTGATAATTTTATTTACATTTGTAGTTTGAAAAACTAAATGTTGTAAAGTCAAATTAATTAATAGATCTAACAGCGCAATGAAAAAATTCGTTTTATCTACTTTCGTCGCTTTATTCGCGATCTCTGCTACCTTCGCACAAACCGTTGAAACTGCAACTGAACTGTACAACGCTGGTGCAACCGAACTGAATGCCGGCAACATGGCGGCTGCTCTCGAAAACTTTGAAAAAGCTTTGGCTGAAGCAGAAATCATTGGAATGGATGCCGAAGAAGTTGCTACCAACTGCAAAAACGTGATCCCGACCATTTACCTGCACCTGGGTAAAGAATATGGCGTTGCTAAAGAATTGGACAAAGCGGTAGAAACATTGAAAACTGCCATTGAGAAAGCAAATGAATTCGGTGATGAAGCAACCGCTGCTGAAGCTGAAACCCTCATTCCCCAATTGTACGTTCAAGACGGTAACGAAAAATTGAATGCAAAAGACTTTGCCGGAGCCGTTGCTGCTTACGAAAAGGCCATTGCAATGGACGCAAACAACGCCATGGCTTGGTTGCGTTTGGGTATGGCTTCTTCCCGTACTGCCAACGACGAACAAACCGTAAACGCATTCACCAAAGCTGCAGAATTGGGACAAAAAGCCAATGCTGACAAACAACTTTCCAGCTTCTACTTGAGCAAAGCCAACAAAGCTCGTCAATCGAAAAACTTCGCTCAAGCAATGGAATTTGCTAGCCAAGCCAACGCCGTACAAGAAAACGCAACCGCTTACAAGATCTACGCAATCTCTGCAGTTAGCGCAAAGAAATATGCAGAGGCTGTTGAAGGTTTGGAAAAATACTTGGCTATGTCTCCGAACGCAAACGACGCAAACCAAATGAAATACTACGCAGCTACTGCTTACGAAGCCCTCGGCCAAAAAGACAAAGCTTGCGGTTACTACAAAGCCATTTTGACCGACCCCCAATTTGCTGAATACGCAAAACACAAAGTCGAAGTCGATCTTAAATGCAACTAAAACTTGAATTACTGGCTCCGGCCAAAGACAAACAAATCGGCATCGCGGCCATTGACTGCGGTGCCGATGCTGTTTATATTGCCGGACCGGCCTACGGCGCCCGGGAAGCTGCCGGGAACTCGTTCGACGACATCGCCGAACTGACCACCTACGCCCACCGCTTCGGTGCCAAAATTTTTCTGGTCCTCAATACCATCCTGTTCGACGCTGAACTAGCCGATGCCGAAGCCTACCTTTGGGAAGCCTACCGCATCGGATGCGATGCCGTCATCGTCCAAGACTTGGGTATCCTGAGCCTGAACCGGCCGCCCATCCCCCTCCACGCCTCCACACAGACCAACATCCGAACCGTTGAACAGGCCCAATTTTTGGCCTCGTTCGGGTTTGAACGCATCATCCTGGCCCGCGAACTCTCCATCGACCAGATCCGGGCCATCCGCAGCCACGTGGACTGCGAGATCGAAACCTTCGTACACGGCGCCTTGTGTGTTTCCTACAGCGGAGCCTGTTACCTGAGTCAGAAACTGGCCGGCCGCAGTGCCAACCGAGGCTGCTGCATCCAGGCTTGTCGGGGACGTTACGACCTGGAAGATGCCGACGGCAAAATCCTGGCCCGGAACAAAGCCCTGCTCTCCCTGAAAGACTTTTCTGGCTTGAACCATTTGGAGCAGTTGGCCAATGCCGGCGTCTGCTCCTTCAAGATCGAAGGACGCCTCAAAAACGAGTCCTATGTCAAAAACATCGTCCGCCACTACCGCCAAGCCCTGGATGCCCTGATTGAGGCCCATCCGGACCGCTTTGCCCGCGCCTCGTGGGGCCGGGTGCACGGAGGGTTTGAGCCCAACCCGGACTACACGTTCAGCCGCGGACGAACCCCCTTCCACCTGGACGGGAAACGGGGCAAATGGTGCTCCATGGAAGCAGGGAAAAGCCTGGGAGAACCCCTCGGCAAGCTCACCCAATTGCAACGCAAAGGGGACAGTGCCACCTTCCGCATCGAGGCCCAAACCGCCCTTGCAAATGGAGACGGACTCTGCTTTTTACGAAACAATGGCGAAGTGGTGGGCTTGCGCATTGAACAAGTTTCGCAAGGATGGGTCAAGACCAAGAACCTTCCGGACCTGGAAAACGGCCGTCTGTTGTACCGCAATTACAACCTCCTGTTTGAAAAGGCCCTTGATAAACAAATGCCGGAGCGGCTCATTGACATAGACCTCCTCGTCTCCCAAGACTCCGAAGGCCTGTTCTTCCAAGCGATCAGCGAAGAAGGACGCCGGGCCGAAATCCGTTTGAACGGACCTTTTGACCCCGCCCGCAACGAAGAACTGGCACAAGACAACATCCGACGACAACTCGGCAAAAAGAGCGGTATCTACCGGTTTTCAGTGAAGGAACTGAACCTGGTGGACTATCCCTTCATCCCGGCAGCCCGCCTGAACGAAGTACGTCGCTCGCTGGCCGAAGCCTTCGACGCTCTCCCGGCCCAACCGAACACAGCAGTCCTTCCCATTCCCCAACCGGATACCCGGCAAAAGGAACTGGCACAGAAAGCCTGGGCAGCCCAAAGCCACGGCTGCCAGAACCTATCCAACCACCTGTCCCAAGCCTTGTACGAGGCCCTGGGATTTGAGAAACAAGTTGCCTACGAATTGGCCCCGCAAGCCGATGCAGAACTGATGCGCTGCAAATACTGCCTGCGTTTTGAGATGGGACAATGCACCCGAGGCAAAGACCGACGCCCCTGGTACCTGATCAACAAAGGCTACCGACTCCGCATCGAATTTGACTGTGAAAAATGCGAAATGGTCATCCGCGGGTAAAACAAATTTGGTAACTTTGTACAATGCTATTCCGAGAAATCCGGGGCAACGAAGCCCTCAAACAACAATTGGCGACCATGTGCGATGAAAATCGGACCGGGCATGCCATTCTGTTTTCCGAAGCCGGTGAATACGGAGCCGTTGCACACGCTGTTGCCTTGGCACAATACCTCTCCTGCCAGCAGCGCCACCACGGCCAAGCCTGCGGAACATGTCCCAATTGCCAAAAGTTCAACAAACTCATTCACCCGGACCTCCATTTCATCTTCCCGGTGAATGCCGTTTCCAAAAGCGGAAGCCGCCCTTTGAGCCAATCCTTCATCGGACCCTGGCGCGAGTTGATGCTGAACAACCCTTATTTCTCGGAAGAAACCCTGAGCAAACACCTGGGCCTCGAAGAAAAATCCGGCACCATCTCGGTCCACGAAGCCAAGGAAATCATCAGCAAAATGTCCATCCGCTCCTACGAGGGCGGTAACAAATACGCTATCATCTGGCTCCCCGAACGCATGACGGCCGAGGCCGCCAACAAACTCCTCAAGATCATCGAAGAACCCTACCCGAACACGTATTTCTTCCTGATCACCCACGCGCCCGAACGCGTCATTTCAACCATCGTCTCCCGTTGCCTGCGCATCGATGTCGGCCCCATTCCTCCGGCCGCCCAACGCAACGAAGATGCCTCCGAATGGCAGGAACCGGCATTGGCCCTGTTGCGACACGCCGCCAACCGCGACCTGGTTTCCCTGCTGCAAACCGGAGAACGCCTGTGGGAGTTTGGACGGGAAAAACAAAAATACTTCTGCCTGTACCTGGAAGACTGCCTGCGCAACCTGCTCTTCCTCTCGGAAAACATTCCCCTGGGCACAGGCCTGACCCCGGAAACAGAGCAACAATTGCGTCAGATTGCCCCGCGATTCAGCCGCGAAAGCATTGAAAAGGCCTTCTCCGCCACCGACCATGCCCGCACCCTGCTGGAATCCAACGTGAACGCCAAAAGCGTCTTTGCGGTCCTTTGCAATTTTCTCTATAACTCCGTAAATTTGTAACCTATACATTGCCACTTATGGAAGAAAAAAACATACAATACGATTGCGCCCGCGGCTGCACGACCGAACGTACCCCCGAGGGAGCTCTCCAATGCGAATACAAAACTGGATGCTGCAAGCTGGAAGTCTTCAACTGGCTGGAAGGCATCCAACAGGACGAGGTCCGCGACATCTTTGAAGTCCGTTTCAAAAATACCCGCAAGGGATTCTACCGCAACACCACCGGCCAATTGCTGAAAACCGGCGATTTTGTCGTTGTAGAGGCTGCCAACGGCCACGACTTGGGCATCATCACCTTGGACGGAGCCATCGTTGCCCGCCAAATGATGCGTCACCACCTGGATCCCAACACTTACGAATGCAAAAAGATCTACCGCAAGGCCAAACCCCTGGACATGGAACGTTGGCAAGAAGCCATCGCCCGTGAACACCATACGATGATTCGCGCCCGCCAGATTGCGGCCGAGCTCAACCTCAGCATGAAAATCGGGGACGTAGAATTCCAAGGAGACGGTAGCAAAGCCATCTTCTACTACATCGCCGACGAACGCGTGGACTTCCGTCAATTGATCAAGGTCTTTGCCGAAGAATTCCGTATCCGCATCGAGATGAAACAAATCGGTGCCCGCCAGGAAGCTGCTTTGATCGGGGATATCGGTGTTTGTGGACGCACCCTTTGTTGTTCCACCCACATCGTGGATTTCCAATCCATCACCACCCAATCGGCCCGTTGTCAGGACCTGTCGTTGAACCCGCAGAAGTTGGCTGGACAATGCGGCAAACTCAAATGCTGCATCAACTACGAAGCCGCTGTTTACCAAGATGCCATCAACCGCATGCCCCGCGTCAACAACCCGCTGGAACTGGTGGACGGCCAAGCTCATCTGGTGAAGACCGACATCCTCAAAGGCATGATGTGGTTCTCCTATGACCCGCACTCCATGGCCAACCTCATCCCCCTGACCCGTGAAAAAGTCATCGACCTCCTCAAACTGAATGCCCGCGGCAAAAAAGGCGCTTCGTTGACCAACCAAGAAGCAGAACAGCACCAAACCGAGTTCATCAGTGCTGTGGGAGACGAAAAGATCGACCGCTTCGACGAGAACAAAAAGAACAAGAAAAACAACGCCAACAAACCCCGTCCCAACAAAAAACGCAAACCGAAAAAAGGCGGAAACGGCAATGCAAAAGCTCCGAAGAACAACGAATAAACCGCTTGCTCTGCTGGTCACCCTGCTCTTGGCCTGCGGACTCCACGCCTGCCAGGAACCCATCCCGACCCACCAGTTGCAAGCCCTTCCCGAACACAGACTTTGTGCGACGGACACCCTGTTTTTCATTGCGCCCCTGTCCGACTCCACCCAGACGTACCAAATATCGTTTACGGCACGGACGGACCGAAGCGTACCCGCCAGTCTTTGGTCGCTGGAAATCACTGCAGAGGCCCCCAGTGGCCCCTCCTACCGGGAAGTCATCCAACTTCCCTGCGACGTGGACCGCGTAACCGACTACCTGAGCCAATGCCGAGAAAATAACGAGGCACCGACCCTCCGCCTGGAATCCGGCCCCGCAGGGAACGACTGGACCTGGCAATACAGAAGAAACATCCAACCGAACGAAAACGGAACCTGGAAAATCGCCCTCCGCCTGTTGGAACCCACACCCCTGGAAGGCATCCACTGTTTCGGAATCATATGCACACCTGAGAACCATGAGCAGTAAAAACAAACTCTTCAAATTCAAAGAAAACGAAACCTTCCGTTGCCTAGTACAACCGGCTACCGAAGATATTTTCCAAAAAGATCACCCGTTGAAAGGCAACTGGGGCAGAGAAATGTTTGGCAATGACAACCCCATTGTCCTCGAACTGGGTTGCGGAAAAGGCGAATACACCATCGCTTTGGCAGAACGCCATCCGGAAAAGAACTACATCGGCGTGGACATCAAAGGAGCCCGTCTGTGGAAAGGTGCCAAGTATGCAACCGAACACAACCTCCCGAACGTGGCCTTCCTGCGCATCCGCATCGAATTCATCGAATCCCTCTTTGCCAAGAACGAAGTTTCCGAAATCTGGGTCACCTTCGCCGATCCCCAAGTGCACAAACCCCGCAAACGCCTCACCAGCGAGATCTTCCTGTCCCGCTACAAAAACTTCCTGAACATCGGCAACGACGACAGCGAGACCGGAACCATCCACTTGAAAACGGACAGCCAACTCCTCCACGAATCCACCCTGGAAGTCATCGAAGCCGGACAGCACCGTCTCTTGGAAGCCGATAACGACATCTACGGCAGCGGTCGTGCAGCAGACGATGAAATCCTCTCGGTCAAGACCTTCTACGAACAACAGTTCCTGGCACAAGGTCTTCCGATTACATACCTGCGATTCAAACTCAATCCTGAAACACACGCTTAAACTTATTTCCGATGAAACGAATCCCCACCCTGGCCTTTTTGGCCGCATTCGTGTGCCTGCTGGTCGGCTGCCAAAGCCACACACACACCTTTGAAAAAGTACATCCGAGTACCGTCGGCATGGACGCAGAACGCCTCTTGAAAGGAAACGAACTCATTCAACAAGCCATTGATGAAGGAGAGATTCCCGGCGCCGTGTGGGGCGTCGTTCGACACGGAAAACTGGTTTACATCAATGCCTTGGGCAACAAATCCGTATTCCCGGACACGGTTGCAATGACCCCGGAAACCGTCTTTGACCTGGCCTCTGTGAGCAAATGTGTGGGTACTACCACCGCCATCATGCAGTTGTTGGAACGCGGCGATATCCGACTCAGCGATCCGGTCAGCCGCTTCATCCCGGACTTCAAACCCTGGACCGACCCGGAAACCGGCAAGACCGTTTCCCTGCGCATCATTGACCTGCTGACACACAGCTCCGGCATCGATCCGTACATCGGCGTGGACGCCTTTGTCAATCGCTTTGGGGAACACACACCGGACAGCTTGATCCGCTACATTGCGACCGAGACCAACCGCCGCTTCAAACCGGGCACAAAAGGCCTTTATAGCTGTTTGAACTTCGTTACCCTCCACAACATCGTAGAAAAGGTTACCGGCCAAAAATTTGAAGAATATGTAGAAGAAAACGTCTTTGCTCCGCTGAAGATGAACCACACCGCCTACAACCCGACCGGAGAAATTCTGGCGGCCTGTGCCCCCACCGAAATCCAAGCCGATGGTCTGCCTTTGGTGGGCCAAGTACACGACCCGATTGCCCGCCGCATCAACGCAGGCAACTCTGGCAACGCAGGTGTATTCTCGAATGTGGAAGACCTGGCTCGCCTCTGTGCAGCCCTGATGAACGGTGGCGAACTCGACGGTGCCAGAATCCTGGCTCCCGCGACAATTTATACCATGAGCCAAGTTCCCGACTACCTCGCAGACGGCGTGGGACGTGCCCTGGGATGGGACAACTGCTCGGGAGCTGCCTCTATCCGCGGTGATTTCTTTGATCGCAACCACACGATCTGCCACACAGGCTATACTGGCACCTCCATCGTCATGGACTTGAAAAACGAATGCGCAGTCATCCTGTTGGCTCACCGCGTTCACCCGCACGACAAAGGTGCTTTGACCCGTCTCCGCGCCACCCTCTCCAACATTGTGGCAGGAGCGATGAATGAATAGCGAAGAATCAATCGGATTGAACGATCCGCATTGAGCATAAAAAAGCGCTGGCCAAAGGGTCAGCGCTTTTGTTGTATCGAGTGATCGATTAGTTTTCAGCTTTGCGATTGCCACCGCGGTTGCCACCACGACGACGACCACCACCGCGACGTTCGCCACGACGTTCGCCACCACGGGGAGCGTTTGCGTTAGCAGACACACCAGCGTTGGGAGAAAGGTCACGTTTGCCGTAAACTTCACCGTTGCAGATCCATACTTTGATACCCAAAACACCCACTTTGGTGTGTGCTTCAGCCAAAGCATAGTCGATGTCTGCACGGAAAGTATGCAAGGGAGTACGACCTTCTTTGATCATTTCGCTACGTGCCATTTCAGCACCGCCCAAACGACCGCTGATTTGTACTTTGATACCTTCAGCACCTGCACGCATGGTAGAAGCGATAGCCATTTTGATAGCACGACGGTAAGATACACGTCCTTCTACTTGGCGAGCGATGTTTTGTGCTACGATGTTAGCATCAACGTCAGGTCTCTTAACTTCGAAGATGTTGATTTGAACTTCTTTGTTAGAAATCTTCTTCAATTCTTCTTTCAAACGATCAACTTCTTGACCACCTTTACCGATGATAACACCCGGACGAGCGGTGTGGATAGTCACGGTAATGAGTTTCAAAGTACGTTCGATAACGACTTTAGAAAGGTTGGTGCGAGAAATACGAGCGTAGATGTATTCGCGAATCTTAGCATCTTCGAGGATGCGATTTGCATAGTCACCGTACCAGTTAGAGTCCCAGCCACGGATAATACCAATTCGGTTGCTGATCGGGTTAGTTTTTTGTCCCATTGATTATTCCTCCTCCTTTACGGTTTCTTTTTTAACATCCAAGATCACAGTTACGTGGTTAGAACGTTTGCGAATGCGAGCTGCGCGACCTTGGGGTGCGGTACGGATTCTCTTCAAAGAGGTACCTTGACCTACCATGATGGTCTTCACAATTACATTGCCGTTTTCCAATTCTTTGCGATCGTTTTCGTTTTTAGCTTCCCAGTTAGCAATAGCAGAACGGATCAACTTTGCTACACGACCAGCAGCTTCTTTCTTGGTATATTTGAGAATATCCAAGGCGCGGTTTACCTCAACTCCTCTTACCATATCTGCAACCAAGCGCATTTTGCGAGGCGAGGTGGGGACATCATTCAGCTTGGCAATAGCTGTTTGCTTCTTTATTTCTTTAAGCCTTTCGGCCATTTGTTTCTTACGAGATCCCATTTTGTAACTCTTTCATTAATTAAGTTTAACGATTACCCGAGTGACCTTTGAAGGTGCGTGTCGGTGCAAATTCGCCAAGCTTGTGACCTACCATATTTTCAGTTACATATACCGGAATAAATTTGTTTCCGTTATGCACAGCGATGGTGTGACCTACAAAGTCAGGCGAAATCATACTGGCGCGAGACCAGGTTTTGATAACTTCCTTTTTCATCGTGCCTTCATTCATAGCAAGCACTCTTTTTTCCAAAGCGGCTTGAATGTAAGGGCCTTTTCTAAGTGAACGACTCATAATGATCTAATTTATTCCGTTATTTTTTTCTTCTCTCAATGATAAATTTGTTTGAAGTGCTCTTCGGGTTACGAGTCTTGTAACCTTTAGCAGGGAGACCCTTGCGTGAACGAGGGTGACCTCCGGAAGCGCGACCTTCACCACCACCCATCGGGTGATCAACCGGGTTCATTACTACACCGCGAACGCGAGGTCTGCGACCCAACCAACGTTTGCGACCAGCTTTACCGTGAGATTCGAGGTTATGGTCGGGATTAGATACTGTACCAACGGTTGCGCGGCAAGAAACCAATACCATGCGGGTTTCACCTGAAGGGAGGCGCAAGATAGCGTGGTTACCTTCGCGAGCCGTCAATTGAGCGTAAGTACCGGCACTACGAGCCATCGCTGCACCTTGACCAGGACGCAATTCGATGTTGTGTACCAAAGTACCGAGAGGAATATTTGCAAGAGGAAGTGTATTACCGACTTCGGGAGCCACATTGGGACCAGAAGCAATCACTTGTCCAACTTGGAGTCCGTTGGGAGCGATGATGTAACGTTTCTCTCCGTCAGCATAAACAACCAAGGCAATGCGTGCACTACGGTTGGGATCGTATTCAATAGTTTTTACGGTTGCAGTGTACTCGTCTTTGTTACGCAAGAAGTCGATAATACGGTACATGCGTTTGTGACCGCCACCAATATAGCGCATGGTCATTTTACCCTGATTGTTACGACCACCAGTTTTGCGAATCGGTTCCAACAAGGATTTTTCCGGTTTCGCGCAGGTGATTTCGTCAAATGCGCTAATCACTTTATTTCTTTGACCGGGGGTAACCGGTTTGAATTTACGTACTGCCATAGGATTAAATATTGCTGTAGAAATCAATCTTATCTTCGCCGGCCAAAGTCACGTACGCTTTTTTGTAGTGGTTGGCACGACCTGTCAACAATCCCGCTTTGGTATAGCGGCTTTTACGTTTTCCATGGTAGTTAACGGTATTTACACTTTTAACCGTTACACCATACATTTGCTCAACCGCATTTTTAATCTCAATTTTGTTAGCAGCGCGGTCAACAATAAAACCGTAACGATTCAATTTTTCGCCAAGAATCGTCAATTTTTCAGTTACTATAGGCTTAATGATAATTCCCATTGCTCTTAACGGTTATTTGCGTCTTTCTACGAGAATGTCTTGAACACCGTCAACCATCACCAAGTGGTAAGCGTTGAGGATGCTGTAAGTGTTGATTTCGTCAACAGAAATCACTTTCACATTCTGCAAGTTGCGAGACGATCTGTAAATATTTTCTGAGTTTTGAGGAAGTACGAAGAGAGTTCTTCTTGAATTTGCTTTCAAGTTGTCAAGAATTTTGATGAAATCCTTGGTCTTCGGTGCTTCCATTTCGAACGGCTCAACCATGGTAATAGCGTTGTCTTGAGCTTTGTATGACAAAGCAGAGAAACGAGCCAATTGTTTGAGCTTTTTGTTCAATTTGAAGCGATAGCAACGCGGTTGGGGACCGAATACGCGACCACCACCTACGAAGGTATTCGCTTTGATGCTACCGTGGCGTGCACCACCTGAGCCTTTTTGGCGAACGATCTTCTTTGTGCTATAAGCAACTTCCCAACGTTCTTTGGTTTTGTGGGTTCCTTGACGTTGGTGAGCAAGGTATTGTTTTACATCGAGATAGATTGCGTGATCGTTGGGTTGAATTCCAAAAATTTGATCATCGAGAACGACTTTCTTTCCAGAGTCTGTTCCGTCAATTTTGTAAACTGATAATTCCATCGCTTAATCCTCCAAAATTACATAAGAACCTTTAGCTCCCGGAATCGATCCTTTTACCAGAACCAAATTGTTTTCGGGAATCACTTTAATCACTTTCAAGTTTTGAATCTTAACGCGGTCACCGCCCATGCGGCCAGCCATTCTCATACCCTTGAATACCCGGGAAGGCCAAGATGAAGCACCCAAAGATCCGGGAGCGCGGAGACGGTTGTGTTGACCGTGAGTTTGTCCGCCAACTCCAGCAAATCCGTGACGTTTCACAACGCCTTGGAAGCCTTTACCTTTAGAAATACCGGTTACATCTACCCATTCTACATCTTCGGTGAAGACGTCAGCAACGGTGAGAGTGTCACCCAATTTCAATTCTTGTTCGAATCCATGGAATTCAACAAGTTTGTACTTGGGAGTGGTTCCTGCCTTTTCAAAGTGCCCTTTCAGGGGCTTGCTGACACGCGTTTCTTTCATTTCGTCATAGGCAAGTTGTACAGCGGCATAACCATCTTTTTCTACTGTACGAATTTGCGTAACAACACACGGACCAGCCTCAATAACGGTGCATGGAATATTTTTTCCATCAGCATCGAAAACGGAAGTCATTCCGATTTTTTTTCCAATTAATCCAGGCATTGGTTTAATTTAAATAAGTGTTAATCAATAATTTACTATATCCCGCACACTTTTTGCGGGCTGCAAAGATAGGACTATTTTTTTAATTTACAATAGTTTATCGAATTTTTCTTGCTAACTTCGCTCCCTATAGAAAAATCCTTCCTTCCTAATAAAGAAGCAATTACCCATGAAAACCTTCCTCAAAACAAGCCTACTGACACTTGCGGCAGCACTCTGCTGCCTGACGGCAACTGCCCAACCCAAAGTGATTGCCCACCGTGGTTACTGGAAAGCCCCCAACTCGGCTCAAAATTCACTCGCATCCTGGATCAAAGCCGACTCGATTGGCTGCTACGGTTCCGAATTCGATGTATGGCTGACCGCCGACGACCAGCTCATCGTCAACCACGACCGCCTGTACAGAGGCATATACATGACCCAATCCAAAGCAGAAACCATCTGCAACCTGAAACTCTCCAACGGGGAAACCATCCCCACCCTCGAAGCCTACCTGCAACTGGCCAAAAAACACCCGAACACCCGGCTGATTCTGGAATTGAAATCCCACAACGACCCCGCTCGGGAAAACCTGGCCGCCGAAAAGGTTGCAGCCCTACTCCAAGCACATGGACTGCTGGAACGCACCGACATCATCGCCTTCTCCTTAAATGCCTGTCTGGCCTTCCGAAAACTCCTGCCGCAGACCCACATCCAATACCTGAATGGAGACCTTACCCCGCAGGAAGTACACAAGCTGGGCCTCGACGGAATCGACTACTCGTTCAAGACACTGCAAAAACACCCCGAGTGGATCAAAGAAGCCCACGAACTGGGCCTGAAAGTCAACGTTTGGACCGTAAACAAAGAAGAAAATTTACGAAAATGCATTGAATGGAAGGTGGATTACATCACGACGGACGAACCCGAACTCCTGCAAAAACTGCTTCTTTAATGATTTTTTGTTGGTTTCGGAGTTAAAATTCTTACATTTGCGGAATTATGCATTAAGTTGACAATCATTAATTTTATCAATAACAATCACTATGATTCAATATTCATTCAAAACCTCCGGAAAAACCCGCACTGAACACGACTTGTTGGGTTACAAAGAAGTGCCGGAAGAAGCCTTGTTCGGCATCCAAACCCTCCGCGCGATCGAAAACTTCCAAATCAGTTGCCACCGCCTCGGTGACTTCGTTGAGTTTACAAAAGCATTCGGTATCGTAAAGAAAGGTGCAGCCTTGGCCAACCACGGTCTCGGTCTGATGTCTGACGAAGTGAAAGACGCCATCTGCCAAGCTTGCGACGAATTGATGGAAGGCAAACATACCGAACACTTCCCCATCGACATGATCCAAGGAGGTGCAGGTACCAGCTGCAACATGAATGCAAACGAAGTAATCGCCAACCGTGCCTTGGAAATCATGGGTAAAGAACACGGCGCTTACGAATTCGTTCACCCGAATGACCACGTGAACATGGCCCAATCTACCAACGATGCTTATCCGGTAGCTATGCACTTGGGGCTGTACATGATGCACTTCCAAATCCGCGAAGCATTGGATCGTTTGATTGCTGCCTTCGAAGCCAAAGGAAAAGAATTTGCAGACATCATCAAAATGGGTCGTACCCAATTGCAAGATGCAGTTCCGATGACCTTGGGTCAATCCTTTGACGCTTTCGCGACTGCCTTGAAGAGCGAAGCCAAAAAATTGGACCGCGCTTCCCACGAATTCCTGACCATCAACATGGGTGCTACCGCCATCGGTACCGGTATTACCGCAGAACCTGGCTATGCTGAATCTTGCACCCAATTCATCAAAGAAATCAGTGGCTGGGACATCACCTTGGCTGAAGACTTGGTTGAAGCTACCAACGACACTTCTTGCATGGTAGGTTACTCGGCTGCCTTGAAGAGCCTCGCAATCCGCGTATCCAAAATCTGCAACGACTTGCGCTTGATGTCTTCTGGTCCCCGCACCGGTTTGCAAGAAATCAACTTGCCTCCGAAACAACCCGGTTCTTCCATCATGCCTGGTAAAGTAAACCCGGTCATTCCGGAAGTCATGAACCAAATCTGCTTCAAAGTATTTGGTAACGACACCACCATCGCCTTCGCTTCTGAAGCTGCTCAATTGGAATTGAACGTAATGGAACCCGTGTTGATTGAATCTTTGGTAGAATCCATCCAATGGTTGACCGCAGGTTTCGACACCCTCCGCGTTGAATGCATCGAAGGCATTACTGCCAATGCACAACACTGCCGCCACATGGTAGAACACAGCATCGGTATCGTAACAGCTTTGAAACCCTTCATCGGTTACGCAAACAGCACCGAAGTAGCCAAAGAAGCATTGGAAACCGGTGGCAGCGTTTACCAATTGGTATTGGACAAAGGTCTCTTGTCAAAAGAACAATTGGACAAGATCATGGATCCCAAAAACATGATCAAACCGACCAAGATTGAATTGTAATCTAACAACTTGTTAATAGTGGAATCAAGGCTATTTTCGGACCAACCTTCGGGTTGCCGGGAATAGCCTTCCTAATCTCAACCATGGCCAGCTACCTCGAGGTCAACAACCTTTCCAAATCCTACGGACCCCGCGTCCTGTTTGAAAACCTCTCCTTCCACATCAACGAAGGAGACAAGATCGCCTTGATTGCCCCCAACGGCACCGGAAAAACCTCCCTGCTGAAAATTTTGGCAGGCATCGACTCCTCCGATGGCGAAGGATCCGTACGTTTCCTACGGGATATCACGGTCGCCTTCCTGGAACAGGACCAAACCTATGCCGCTGACCAGACGGTGTACGACGTCGTTTTTGAAGGCTGCAACGAAAAAGCCGCCATCATCCGGGAATACGAAGAGGCCCTGACCTCCCAGGATACGGCCCGCCTCGAAAAAGCGATGACGGCCATGGACCGGGCTGACGCCTGGAACTACGAACACGAGATTCGGGAGATTCTGTCCACACTGAAGATCCGGAACCTCGAACAACCGGCCAACACCCTCAGCGGCGGGGAACGCAAACGCGTTGCGATTGCCGCCATGCTCATCCGCAAGGCCGAATTCCTGGTCATGGATGAACCGACCAACCACCTGGACCTGGAAAGCATCGAATTCCTGGAAGACTACCTGTCGCGTTCCCGCTGCACCCTGCTGATGGTCACCCACGACCGCTACTTCCTGGACCGGATCTGCAACCAGATCCTGGAACTGTCCGAAGGCACGCTGCATCGCTACCCCGGCAACTACTCCTACTTCCTGGAAAAACGCGAAGAACGCATCCAGAACTTCAAAGCGGAGACCGACAAGGCCCGCAACCTGCTCCGGACGGAACTGGATTGGATGCGCCGCATGCCCTGCGCCCGCGGAACCAAAGCCAAATACCGTATTGATGCGTTTTACGACCTGCAAGAACGGGCCTCCCAACGCATCCACGAACAAACCTTGGAAATCCAGGCCGGCATGACCCGCCTGGGTAAAAAAATCATCAACTGCCGTCACTTGCATTACCAATGGGAAGACTTCATCGGACTGGAAGACTTTACCTACAACTTTGCACCCGGAGAAAAAATCGGCCTCGTTGGCCGTAACGGTGTGGGCAAAAGCACCTTCCTCAACCTGCTTGTCGGCAGTCTCGAACCCACCTCCGGAGAAATCGACCGGGGTACCACCCTCAACATCGGCTACTACCGTCAAGAGGGGATTCAGTTCAACCCCGACCAGACCGTCATCGATGTGGTCCGGGACATCGCCGAAACCGTTTCCTTGGGCGATGGAAAAACCCTCACTGCCTCGGCCTTCCTCAACCGCTTCCTCTTCCCCCCCTCTTCCCATTATACAAAGGTAGAAAAGCTCAGTGGCGGTGAAAAACGCCGGCTCTACCTCCTGACCATCCTGATGAAGAGCCCCAACTTCCTCATCCTTGACGAGCCGACCAACGACTTGGACATCATGACCCTCAACGTCTTGGAAGAGTACCTCAAGGACTTCCCGGGCTCCCTGCTCATCGTATCCCACGACCGGTTCTTCCTGGACAAGCTGGCCGATCACCTCTTCATCTTCGAAGGCAAGGGCCGCATCAAAGACTTTGTGGGTACCTACTCGGGGTACCGCCAATATGTCCTGGACCGACAAGCCGAACAACGCAATGCCGAACGCCTTGCAGCAGAAAAGAAAGCCAAAGCAGAAAAAGCTTCTGCACAAGAAACGGCCACCCAACTGCCTCCGAAAAAGAAGAAGCTCTCCTACAAAGAGCAAAAGGAATTGGAACAATTGGAAAAAGACCTGGCAGCCCTGGAACAAGAAAAAGCCGAGTTGGAAACCCGGCTCTCTGAAGGATCTTTGGCTGGCGATGCGCTGAACCAGGCCTCCATTCGCATTGGAGAAATCTTGGAACTGCTCGACGAAAAGGAACTCCGTTGGCTCGAACTCAACGACTAACGCCCCACCTTGTCTAATAATCAAAGGAACTTCCACCGATGAACTCCCGCAAAATGGAGGTCGGAGGAATGTATGCAATTTCCTGCGGTGTCAACGGCAGAATCATCGAAAGGAACTTGCGCAACCGCACACTTTCCGCATACGCCGGTGACGAAGGTGGAATGCGCATCAGCAAGGGTTCTGCATAATAGCGCAACAAAGGCAGCTCAAATACCGAGGATGAATTGAAGAACACATCCGCGTTCTCCTGGAACGGAAAGATGTTCTTCTCTTCCCCCCTGCGGACACTGGGCCAACGCAAAATGGTATCTGCTGGCACAACCCCACGGGTTGCATTGTCACGCACCATGCGCCGCAACATTCGGTTGTCCGACGTTGAAATCAAGTTGTTCTCGTCCATGGACAAAGGGGTCAAAGCCGAGGCATACACCCGGAAGATCCGGTCTTGCTCCACTTCCTGCAACAGATTCGGATTCAAGGCGTGGATTCCTTCCATAATCAGCACATCCCCCTCCTGCATCCGGATCCGGTGTCCCTGGAAGGTCCGGCGACCCTGTTTGAAGTCGAACGTCGGGATTTCCACCTCTTCCCCAGCAAAAAGTTGGTTCAACTGCTGGTTCAAGAAGGGCAGATCCAACGCATACAAGGACTCAAAATCGTATTCTCCATTTTCATCCAGGGGCGTCTGCTCCCGATCTACAAAATAATCATCCATGGCCACGACCACCGGGTTCAACCCGAGGACCCGACACTGCAAGGCAATGCGTTTGGACGTAGTGGTCTTACCACTGCTGGAAGGCCCCGAAATCAATACCAGCTTGATGCGATCCCGTTTGGCACAAATCTGATTGGCGATGGACGCATATTTTCGTTCGTGCAAGGTCTCCATCATCTGGATCAGCTCCTTGGCCCGGCCCCGACGAATGATCTCATTGACCTGCGCAATGCTGTCTGCCCCCAAAATGGAATACCACTCCGCACTCTCGGCAAACGCATCCGACAATTTGTCCTGGTAGATCTCCTGCACCCGCTGGTCCGGCGTCGCATAATTGGGAGACTGCAGGCAGAAACCGGTGCTGAAGGGAATCAACTCGAAATAATAGAGAGCCCCCGTTGAGTACAACAAAGGCCCATAAAACGTATCGGCATAGTCCCCGATGTAATACATGGATACAAAATGACGGTCCAGGTTCTTTACCAGATCGGCTTTCTGGGGTTTCCCCTGCTTGCAGAACAGATCGGCCGCCTCCTGGGCCGGCACCTTGGTCTTGCGAATGACCACATCCTCGGCAATGATTTCACGCATTCGTGCCTCCAACGCCGCAAATTCGTCCTGGGTGAAAACATAGGGTTCCCGAGACTGGGCATCCCGACGCACCTCCCCATAAGTACCGTTGGGCAAGTTGTATTCCATCACCAACTGCAGGTGGGGAAACAGATCTGCCACAGCCTTCTGCAACACGAAAGAAAGGGTACGGCAATAGGTACGACGACCGTCCGGATGCCCCATGTCCAAGAAACGGAGTGCACAGGCATTGTACAAAGCATAACCCAATTCCTTCAATTGGTTGTCCACCAATGCAGCAACAACAGGATAGCGCATTTGAGGCGCCAGCTCGTGCATCAGTTCCAACAAGGTAGTACCGGGCTTACACTCGTGCATGCGACCGGTATTTTCACAATACACCGCAAAACTTTCTTTCATGATTGTCATTCTTGTGTTTCAAACAATTTCTCTTTCAAATACTGACCGGTAACCGAATCCGGATGGTAGGCTACGGCTTCCGGCGTTCCTTGCGCCAAAATCCTGCCGCCACTGCGACCACCGCCCGGGCCCATATCAATCAAATAATCCACCGTCTTCAATACATCCAGGTTGTGTTCGATGATTACCACCGTATTTCCTTGATCCACGATGCGTTGCAACACCTTCAACAACACAGCAATATCGCGGGTGTGCAAGCCCGTCGTCGGTTCATCCAACAGGAAGAGGGACTTCCCGGTACTCCGCTTGGAGAGTTCTGCCGCGAGTTTGACCCGCTGGTTCTCCCCACCACTGAGCGTCAACGAAGACTGGCCCAAACGCACATACCCCAAGCCCACATCTTCCAGGGTCTGGAGCCGCTGCACAATGGACGGAACCGCAGCAAAGAAGGCCACTGCCTCGGAAATCGTCATTTCCAATACATCACTGATGGTCTTTCCTTTGTAACGGACGGCCAGCGTATCCCGCTTGTAACGTTTGCCGTTGCAGGACTTGCAGGTCACGTGCACCGAAGGCAAGAAGTTCATTTCAATGACCTCCTCCCCTGCACCCTTGCAAGCTTCGCACCGGCCACCCTTCACATTGAAGGAAAAACGGTTCGCCTTGAATCCGCGCACCTTTGCGTCCGGAGTCTCTTCAAACAACTTCCGGATATCGGTAAACACATTCGTATACGTTGCCGGATTGCTCCGGGGAGAACGGCCAATAGGCGACTGGTCGATCTGAACCAACTTATCGATGGCCTCGATGTTCACCAGCTCCCGGTAAGGCAGCGGTGTGTATTTCGATCGATAAAAATGGTTACTCAAAATGGGCATCAGGGTCTCGTTGATCAGGCTGGACTTTCCACTGCCACTCACCCCACTGATGCCGACCATGCAACCCAAAGGCAGGCGCAGGTCCACGTTGCGCAGGTTGTTACCGCTGGCACCCAACAACTCCAACCACTGCCCGTTGCCCGGCCGACGCAACTGTGGCACCGGAATCTTGGCCAGGGAGGCAAGAAATTCAGGTGTCGGCTTGCCATTGAACAAGACCTCTCCCCCGTGTGCTCCGGCACCCGGGCCCAGGTCTACGAGCCAATCTGCACTCATCATCATCTCCTCGTCGTGTTCCACCACCATCACGGTGTTGCCCTCATCGCGCAACTGCTGCAGCGAATGGATCAACTTCCGGTTGTCCGACTGGTGCAAACCAATACTCGGCTCATCAAGGATGTACAAGACATTGACTAACTTCGAGCCAATCTGAGTTGCCAAACGGATCCGCTGGCTCTCACCCCCACTCAAAGAGCGGGTTGAACGGCTCAAAGACAAATATCCCAAACCTACATCGATCAAAAAGCCGATGCGGTCGTTAAGCTCTTTCAGAATATCCCCGGCAATCATCAACTGCCGTTCGTTCAAACGGTCCGGCAATGTTTTCACCCATTTCTGAAGCTCAACAATGTCCAGGTCGGAGACCTCGGCGATGTTCTTGCCATCCACCTTGAAATACAGCGACTCCTTGGACAAGCGTGTTCCGTGACACTCCGGACAAACCTGCTCTTCTACAAACTGGATCTTTTTCTCCGTCAACTCCTCGCTGTCTCCTTCAGCCTGCTCCAGACGGGCCACAAGGCCTTTGAACGTCACCATGTCCATCACTCCGCTCATGGATTCGATGCGGAACAACTCGTCCGATCCGTAAAACAAGAGGTTCATCACCTCCTCGGACAAAGAATCAATCGGGTCGTTCAAAGAAAACTTGTATTTCCGGGCTACACTCTCCAGCAGGCGGAACGTCAGGTTATCCCGTCGCTGCCCAAAAGGCAGAATACCGCCTTCGGCAATGGACATGGACGGATCCGGAATGATCTTGTCCCGGTCCACACTCGCCACGACTCCCAGCCCCTTGCAATGCGGGCAGGCTCCTTGCGGAGAGTTGAATGAAAACGTATGGGGTGCCGGTTCCGGCAAGGATATGCCGCTCTCCGGACAAATGAAATACTTGCTGAAATGATGCAGTCCCTGCTGGTCGGGCTCCCACAAAGCCAAGGACCCCTTACCATAACCCAAGGCAGAACGGATCGCCATCCGGATGCGGTTTTCATCCTCACGACGGGGCACCAACTTGTCGATAACCAACTCAATGAAGTGCGTCTTGTACCGGTCCACCCCGGCCGAAAGTTCTTCCAGGTAACGCAGTTCTCCATCCACACGGACTTGGGAAAACCCCTTCTTGATGAACGAGGCAAACAACTCCCGGTAATGACCCTTCCGGCCCACCACCAACGGAGCCAACACGATGCACTTGCGACCCTCAAAGCGGTCCAACACCAGTTGCTGGATCTGCTGGTCGGTGTATCGCTCCATCTTTTTGCCCGTCACCGGTGAATAAGCATCCGCAGCACGCGCATACAAAAGGCGTAGAAAGTCCGAAATCTCGGTAATGGTCCCCACCGTTGAGCGCGGGTTCCGGTTGGTACTCTTCTGTTCAATGGCAATGGTCGGGCTCAAACCGCTGATGCGCTCGATCTTCGGCCGCTCCAAGACCCCGATGAACTGCTTGGCATAAGCCGACAACGTATCCACATACCGGCGCTGGGCCTCTGCAAAGATGGTGTCAAAGGCCAAGGACGATTTCCCACTCCCACTCAAACCGGTCACGACGATGAGTTGGTTGCGGGGAATGCGCAAACTGATGTCCTTCAAGTTGTGGACACTGGCCTTGACTATCTCAATGTATGCGTTTTCGTCTTGCATCGTAAAAAATTATTGTTGCCAGATTTGGGGTTTGGCATCCGTCAGGAACGGGTTGGTGGACAATTCTGCAGCAATCGTCGTTGCCGGACCATGACCCGGATAAACAGTGGTATCCGGAGGCAATACCAGCACCTTGGTCCGCAAACTTTCCATCAACTCGTCAAAGTCTCCACCCGGCAAATCGGTTCGTCCGATACTACCGGCAAACAACGAGTCACCCACCAGCACAAATTCCCCCTCCGGACTGTACAACACAATTCCGCCCCGGGAGTGACCGGGCGTATGACGGACTTCGAGGTACGAATCACCAAAGGTCAAACGGTCGCCGTCTTCCAAGGAGTGAACCTCCTCGCTGGGTTGCGGAATCTCATAGCCAAAGTAATTGCCATAGGTCGAAGTACGGGCCAACTGCGGAATATCGTTGCGGTTCATCCACGTCTCCAGGTTCCACTGACCACTCACAAAAACATTGCCCATCACGTGGTCAAAATGGCCGTGTGTGTTGACCAGTTTCACCGGTTTGAGTTCGTTTTCGTTCACAAACTTCACCAATCTATTTTTTTCACTTTCCGAGAAACATCCCGGATCCACGATTACACATTCCTTCGTCTCGTCCCACAACAAATAGCAGCAGGTACGAAGGTCGTTGAAATAAAAAGTCTTAATCTGTATCATAAGGCAAATATACGAAGGATCGAAATAAATTTCTAATTTTGTCCTCCGGAAAACACCGTTCAAAAACTACCATTATGCACATCGCCATCGCAGGAAACATCGGAAGCGGAAAGACCACGCTCACCCGCCTTTTGGCCGCACACTACGGCTGGGAACCCCACTACGAATCCGTGGATCACAACCCGTATTTGTCCGATTTCTATCAAGATATGAAACGCTGGTCCTTCAATACCCAGATCTACTTCCTCAACAAACGCTTTGAGGACATTGTCAAGATCCACCAAAAGGACCATCCCGTCATCCAAGACCGGACCATCTACGAAGATGCACGCATCTTTGCCCCCAACCTGCACAGCATGGGCCAAATGGACGATCGTGACTTTGAAAACTACAACGATCTGTTCAACCTGATGATCTCTTTGGTCAAAAAACCGGACTTGTTGATCTACCTGCGCTCTTCCATTCCCAACCTCGTAGCACAGATTCAAAAACGGGGCCGCGAATACGAAAGCAGCATCCGCATCGACTACCTACAAGGGCTGAACGAACGCTACGAGTCGTGGATTCAGACCTACGACGGCGAGTTGCTCATCATCAATGCAGACGAAATCAAGTTCGAAAACCGTCCCGAAGACTTGAGCCACGTCATCGACCGCATTGATGCCCAACTCTTCGGTTTGTTCCGGTAATTATTAGATGGACTCACTGCCCACACTCCGCGACATCAGTTCGCGGATTTCTTGTTTGGCAGCCTTCCAACGCGGGATATCAATTTTCGGTCCCACAACTTCCACGACCTTTGCCGCAATGATGGAACCCACCTCTCCACAGACCCGCAAGGGCATGCCTTCGGCGTGTGCATACAAGAAACCGGCCGCATACAAGTCCCCCGCCCCCGTAGCGTCCTGGGTTTGGGCCGGCCAAGCCGGGATGCAGTGGAATTCTTCCCCACTGCGGACCATCGAGCCTTCCTTGCCGATCTTCACCACCGCTACCTGACACAACTTCGCGATCTCGTCAAGGGCCTCACGCGGAGCCAAACCGGTAAACGCCTCCGCTTCGGTCTCGTTGGCAAACACCAAGTCCACGTAATTGGCCACAATGTCGTGCAAGAAAGCCTTGTTCGATTCCACCACATTGTACGAAGCCAGGTCCAACGAGATGAACAGACCCACTTCCTTGGCCAATTCCACCGCCCGACGCAGCAACTGCTGGTTTTGGACCAAAAATCCTTCAATGTGGAAATAATCATAACCTTCAAAGAATTCCCGTTTCAGATCCTCCGGCCCCATCTCCACGGCAGCACCCAAGTACACCGCGAAAGTCCGTTCCCCATTCGGCGGGGTAATGAACACCATGGCCCGACCCGAAGCAGCCTTGCCACGCAACATCCGCGTCACAATCCCGTTCCGCTCCAAGTCCGTTTTGTACAACGCACCCAGCTCGTCATCCCCAATTTTGCCGATGAAACCGGCACGCATCCCGAATACAGCCGCTCCCGTAATCGCATTGGCTGCAGAACCGCCCGCCACGTACTGAACGCCCATCGGCTTGAGTTCTTGCCAGATTTTATCACCTGTCTCTTCATCGACGTGTTGCATACTGCCCTTGGGCAAATGAAAACGGTCCAACCAAGTGTCATCGGGCAATACCGCCAAAATATCCGTCAGGGCATTGCCAATTCCCAAAATAGATTTCATACGCTTTGGAATTCTTTGATAAATTGTTTGAAAATCGTGCGAATATAGAACAAAAGTTGTAAGTTTGCGACATTATTTACTAGTATGATTGTTGCAAAATCTCTGGCTGAATTCCAAGCAGCCTACGAAGCGCTCCCCAACAAGAGCGACATCGGCTTTGTCCCCACAATGGGTGCATTGCACGAAGGACACTTGTCATTGATCCGCCGTTCTGTGGCAGAAAATACATCGACCATCATTTCAATTTTTGTCAACCCGACGCAGTTCAACAACCCCAACGATTTGGCGACCTATCCGAGAACCCTGGAGGCCGATTGTGCGTTGGTAGAACCCGTGGGCGTGGACATCGTATTTGCTCCCCAGGTTCATGACATTTATCCGGAACCGGACCAACGGATCTTCAACCTGGGCGGTCTAGACCGTTTTGGAGAAGGACCCCGCCGTCCCGGCCACTTCAACGGCGTTGCCCAAGTGGTTACCCGCCTGTTTAACCTGGTACGTCCCACCCGCTCCTACTTCGGTGAAAAGGACTTCCAACAACTGGCCATCCTGCGCTTTGTCACCGAAGACCTCCAATTGCCGGTTGAGATCATCGGCTGCCCGATTGCTCGCGCCGAAGATGGCTTGGCCTTGAGTTCCCGCAACACCCTGCTGACTCCTAGCCAACGCGAAGCAGCTCCCCACATCTACCGCTGCATCTGCCAAGCCCGTACTTGGATGCACGAATGTACCCCCGCGGAAACCATCCAACGCATCACCGATGCCATCCATACCAACCCGGAATTGGAGACCGAATACATCGAGATCTTCAACGCCCGTACCCTCGAACCTGTTGAGAATTGGGACGATGCCGCGGAAATTCAATTGGGATGTGCTATCTTTGCCCATCCGGTCAGACTGATTGATAACATCAAATTGAAGTAAAACCAAACCCACGAAACACCATGTATCTCGAAATAGTAAAATCAAAAATCCATCGGGTAACCGTTACCGAAGCCAATCTCAACTACATTGGTAGCATCACCATTGACCGTGACCTGATGGAAGCAGCGAACCTCTTTGAAGGAGAAAAAGTAGCGGTTGTAAACATCACCAACGGCAACCGCATCGAAACCTACGTCATCCCCGGCGAACGCCAAAGCGGCAAAATCGGCATCAACGGTGCGGCTGCCCACCTGTTCAACGAAGGTGACCTGGTCATCATCATGGCCTTTGCTTGGATGACACCCGAAGAAGCCAAAACCTTCAAACCCTCGCTGGTATTTCCTGACTCCAAGACCAACCGGCTGATCCCGTAATCCAATGGGAACCGGTACGTCAAAATCCCCCCTACGTTCCGCACTGATGTGGATTGCAATGCTGGCCTTGGCCGGCATTTTGTTATACTTTGCCTTCCGTGGCGTCAAATGGGAAGATCTGGTTGCGGGGATCCGCACCTGCGACTTCCGCTGGGTCCTGATCACCACACTACTCAGCGCCCTACCCATCCTCTTGCGCGCCCTGCGTTGGCGCATCCTCATGCTTCAACTCAACCCGACCATCACCCGCAAGGAAAGTTTCAACGGCATTGCCATCGGCTACCTCGCAAACTTTGCCCTGCCCCGTGCTGGTGAATTTGCCCGCTGCGGTGTCATTTCTGCCAACAAAAAAGCACCGTATGAATCGGTGCTTGGAACCGTTGTCCTGGAACGTAGTTTCGACTTGCTCTGCTATGCCGTCATCCTTTTGGGCGTACTCCTGTTACGCTGGCACGAATTCGGAGCCTTCGTTATGGAACAAATAGGCAACCCCCTCAAGGATTGCCTACCGTTCAATATGCTGTGGCTGTTGGGAGGCCTCATCTTGTTGGGCCTCGCTGGCCTCTGGTGCATCATCCGCTACCGCAACTACCTCTCCCAATACAAAGTCTTCAACAAGTTGTACTCCCTTGGAAAAGGCTTGTTAGACGGGCTGATTGCCGGTTTCAAGATGCCCCAAAAAGGCCGCTTTTTTGCCTACACTTTCCTCATTTGGGCCGGTTATTGGCTGATGAGTTACTGCACCATTCAGGCCTTCCCGGCCATTCACCACCTCAACGGCGTTGACGCCCTGTTCTTGATGGTCGTCGGCAGCCTCGGATGGATCATCCCCGTTCAAGGGGGTATCGGTGCTTACCACTTCATCATCAGCTTGGCCTTGACAACGCTGTACAGCATTCCGCAAACTTCGGGCGTCATCTTCGCCACCATTTCGCACGAAAGCCAAGCCCTGATGATGCTGATCTGTGGTCTTTATGCCCTCCTCAATTACTCCGTCTTCAACCACTTGTCAAACCAAGCGAAGAAAGAACGGTGCCAGTGAATGGAATTCTGAGGTTTCAGGATCCAGTGATTTTCTTCGGGGAAGAGCAACATTTCTGACGGAACACCCATCATTTGCGCCGCATTGAAGGCTGCCATACCTTGTTCCACCGGAACACGGTAGTCCATTTCGCCGTGCGTTACCATAATCGGAGTATCCCAGTTTTTGATCAACTTGTGCGCTGAATTTGCGTAGTGACGACGGGCGATGGGGTTGTTGTCCCACGGAGCACCACCGTTGTCCCAAGTCGGGAACCACAATTCTTCCGTCATCAAGTACATTTGCTCCTGGTTGAAAATACCGGCGTGCGACAAGAAAGCCGAGAACATTCCGTCATGAATACCTGCCAAGTAATAGATGGAGAATCCTCCGTAACTAGCACCTGCAGCACCCACCTTGCCCACAAATTTCTCTTTCTTCAGATCCTTCACCGCGGACAAATAATCTTGCATGTTTTGGCCCATGTAATCACCAGAAATCTGATCACACCATTCTTGACCAAAAGCAGTTGTACCACGGCGGTTGGGCAGGATCACGATGTAACCTTGCGCAGCCATCAGGCGCGGATTCCAACGGGTTGACCAACCTTGGCTGATGGTTCCTTGCGGACCTCCGGTACAGAACAACAGGGCCGGATACTTCTTGTTGGGATCAAAATCTGTCGGATATACCACCCAAGTATGCATCTTCTTGTTGTCGGTCGTTGTAATCCAACGTTCTTCCATCGGGGTTTCTTTGAGCTGTGCCAACACGGCATCGTTTTCGTGTGTCAAAGCCACAAATTCACCAGATACCGGATCAATGGAAACAATCTCTGCCGGTGCACACATCGAGGTGTAGGTCGTGATCAAACGACCGTTTGCAGCCATAGCAACTCCCCCAAAATCATTCCACACCTTGTCAGAGGTAATGCGACGGATGTTGCCAGTCAAATCCGTTTCAAACACACCTTGCAAAGCATTTACCAAAGAAGTGAAGTACAAACCTTGGCTGTTATCCATCCACACCGGGCTTTGGACATTGTATCCGTAATCCTTTGAAAGTTCAGTCTTGGTACGGGTCTGGAGATCCATCACAAACAAACGTTGTTTGTCGGCCTCAAAACCGCCACGCTCCATACTTACCCACGCGATGTAACGGCCATCGGGCGAGAAACGGGGATCGGTATCATAACCCATGTTGCCTTCGGTGATGTTCTCCACCTGACCATTCTCCAGATTGTACAGGTAAATGTCGGTATTGGTTGAGAAAGCATAGTCCTTACCCGTCACCTTACGGCAAGCATAAGCAATCATCTTACCATCAGCAGACCAACTCAGTTGCTCGGTACCTCCGAAAGGCAGGGTCGGGAGCTCGTACGGTTCTTCGCCCAACAAATCGAATGCATTTTTCAAAGCATTGCCTCCGTGAAGGAGGTGGCGGTTATCCAAATCTGCCACAAAAGTTCTCGGGATGTTTTCCACGAAGCAATCCCAGTGACGGTACATCAGATCAGTAATGATTCGACCGGAAGATTTCGGAAGATCGGGGTACACATCCGTCGGTTTGGCGGCCGAACGGATTTGGCTGATGTAATAAATTTTGCTGTGGTCCGGAGACAATTCAAAACCAGAAATTCCATTGGGAACATTGCTGACTTGGTGAATGATACCGGATGCATTTGCCTTCATAGAATACAACTGACCCTTCATCAGGAAAAGAATGTACTCACCATCCTTGTACCAACGGGCATTGCTCAGGCTGGTGTTTTGCGCAGTAATCTTCTTGTTGTTTTGTCCATCGACATCCATCACAAACAAATGGCGTTGGCTCTTGTTTGCCTTGATATCGGTGTAGGCAACTCCGTACAAGATCTTGGTACCATCGGGAGAAAGTTGGGGATCGGACACTTTCCCCAATTGGTGCATAATTTCAGGAGTAAACTGCCCGTCTACGACTTGAATATTGGGTTTGTTAATCGGTGGTTCCGTGTGTACGGTTACCTCTTCGCCTCGGTTGCAGGCCATGGTCATCATAAATACAGTCAATAATACTAGAGGATTTCTCATCGGTCTATACGTTATTAATTCTCACAAAGATACGCAAAATGTATTCCAGAATCAACCAGAGCTCTGAAAATAAAAGAGGCTGATCCATTGGACCAGCCCCCTCTTATTTACGCATTCAGTCTGAGACTATTCGGCAGCTTCCCAACCCGGGTTTTGCTCGATGACAGCAATGTTCGGGTTAGATTCGTTTTTATCAATATAAGTATTGATTACGTCTGTACAAATCGGAGCCAAGTAGTGTTTTTCAGCAGCGACTACGTCACGGTTAGCAACGTTGGTGGGCAAGTAGAAACCTACCATGTCAGCGTGGTTAGTACCGTCGAAGGTTACTACAGTACCATCCAATTTTTGAACAGATACTTTGCCAATGTTAGCTTCAGTAAGTTTGTCAAATTTGGTGGTAATGCCGTCCAAGTTGGTCTTGGTCAAGTCAACCCAGGCACCCAACAACAAGTCAGCATTCTCTGAACCATCCATGTAGTTCAATTTATGCCAACGACGCAAGTCGAGGAGACGGTAGTTTTCGAATACGAATTCCATACGACGTTCACGACGGATTTCCCACATCAAAGCAGAAACGTCAGCATCACGTGCAGGGTCATTCGGCAATGCGTTAATGTTCAAAGCAGCGGTTTTTTGAACGCCTTTTGCAATTGCAGTTTCGTCCAAGGGACGGTTGCGGATTGCGTTGATAGAAGCATCGAGGTCAGCTTGTGAAACAGCAGCTCCACCATAGTTTTCTGCCAAGATAGCTTTTGCTTCGACCCAGTTCAACACAACTTCAGCAAGACGCAAGCAAGGATAACCGTTGGTGTTGGTGTTGCTACCATATTGTGCGGGGTAAGCGCCACCGTAGTAAGTTACACCTACGCGGTCGATGAATTTGCAAGTGTACAACAAGGTTGCTGAAGAAGCATTTGCTTCGTGCCAGAAAGAGGCTTCGAAACGAGGGTCGCGGTCAACTACCAAGTGAGACAAATCGAAGTTTTCGTCACCGTTTTCGTTCCAAGTTTTACCGTTGTTAGAGATGAAAGATTTGATCAACGCGAGGTTAGCTGCGGGACCTTGGCTTTCAGTCAAGTTTGAGTAAGAAGCAATACAGTGGCGAACTGCCAAAGCGTCGCTGTACTCACGGTACATAATCACCTCACCACCCGGGTTAGAGAATGATCCGAACAATGAACGGAAGTCAACAGTAAAGCTGTAGTTACCTGAATCCATAACTAATTTAGCAGCAGCTTCTGCTTGTGCCAAGTATTTAGCAGCACGTTCAGCATCACCTACATTGTGGTAAGTATACCAGCTACCTTCGAACAACATTGCGCGAGAAATCATCGCAGCAGCCATGTAACGGTTTACGTAGCTAGCACCGTCGTTCAAACGGATGTTATTCAAAGCGAACTCGAAGTCTTCGTATACTTTATCCATGACCAAAGTACGGGGATCACGAGGTTTGTATTGGCCTTCGATGTCGGTATCAGAAACCACTTTGTCATAGTAAGGAACGTCACCGAAAGATTGAACGAGGCTAGCATATTCGAAACCACGGAAGAAACGGGCAATACCCATCCAGTGGTTGTATGCTTCGTCAGCCAAGTAACCGTTCGCTTTCATTTGGTCCAAACGGTCGATCAAGGTGTTCCATTTACGAACCCATGCAAAGTTCCAGGGAGCTGCACCGGTTTGAGTCAACCAGTACACACCTTCGGCACGGTACCAGTTATCAGCCGGAACTGATGCCTGGAAGGAGGTTTGTTTGTTGGCTTGAGTCATGTCATCATTGAAGTTAGCTCCACGGTAAGGAGTGAAGGCTGTACCCCAAGATGTGTTGTAGCCATTGAAATAGTTTGCGTATGCACCGTTCACGAACAAACGAACATTTGATTCATTTGTCCAGTAGTTGGTGTTGTCCATCGCTGATTTTTGCGGACGATCCAAGAAACCGGTGCAAGAACCAGCCAACATCAATACGGCCAGTGATGCAATTGTTAAAAAGTATTTTTTCATATCCGTGTTATCCGTTAGAAGTTAATTTGGAGACCGAAGGAAGCAGTTTTGAAGGCGGGAGTACCTACACCGACACGACCTGAGTTGTAGTTAGAAGTGTTCAACATAGAGTAACCAGCGATTGCTTCAGGATCGATAGGAAGACCGTTGAGTTTGTCGAAGGTCAAGAAGTTTTCCAAAGCAACATACACGCGTACTTTGTTCAACAAGACTTTCTTGGTCAATTTTTCCGGCAAAGTATAACCGAAAGTTAAGTTTTTCAGACGCAAGTAAGACATATCCAACAAGTAACGAGATTGAACTTGCATGTTGTTGATGTCTGCAGAAGCACCGTTGTTGTATGCGCGAGGCCAGAATGCATCCTCGTTCACACCTTCAATCCAGAAGTCACCAGCGATAGCTTGCGGCATAGCACCGTCAGAAGAGTTCCAACCTGCTTGGTTCATCGGAGATTGACCCCACATTTCACGTTTACCAACACCTTGGAAGAATACGGAGAAGTCGAAACCTTTCCATGCCAAAGCAAGGCGGAGGCTGTATTCGTAACGAGGAGTAGTGTTACCAATCACCTTCAAGTCACCGTGATTATCAATGGTTTGTTTACCATTGTCGATCTTGCCGTCACCGTTCAAGTCTTTGAACTTCACGTCACCAGCACCGAATTTGAATGATGATGAGTTTTGCAAGAAACCTTGGGTCACACCGTCTTTGGTTTCATAAACGTCGTAACCGTCTGAAGATTTAATCACTTTGTAGTTACCGTTTTCGTCGTATACGAAGTCATCTTTGGTGTAGAGGCGGTCAGTTTCATAACCCCAAATTTCACCGATGGTCTTACCTACGTAGTAGCTAGTGATAGAGTTGGTTGAACCGTAAGCAGTTACTTTGGTCAACGCGTCAGCCAAAGCTGCGTCAACGGTCAAAGTCAAACCGTTGCTGAATTGGTGACCGTAGTTAACAGCCAATTCCCAACCACGGGTACGGAATGAACCATAGTTACCTTTCGGAGCAGAAGTACCGAAGGTGTAAGAGATACCTTCCATCGGAACCAACATGTTGTCGGTGTCGCGTTGGAACCAGTCAAAAGTAACTGACAACGCACCGTCAGCGAAGAAGCTTGCGTCAACACCAAAGTCGAGGGTTACGATATCTTGCCAAGTAATTGCATCAGATACAGCTGCAGGGGTACCGTAGTAAACGAGTTTCGCACCGCTCATAACCCAAGCCAATTCGCTGCGGCTCATGGTCGGAACGTACAAGTTTGAAGGAACGGTTTGGTCACCGATAGAACCCCAGCTAGCGCGGAGTTTCAATGCGCTAACAGCTTGTTTAGCAAATTCCATCCAAGGTTCTTCCATTACACGCCAAGCAGCTGAGAAGGAAGGATACCAACGCCATTGCAAGTTGGTCGGGAACTTAGATGAACCGTCGTAACGGATGTTAGCTTCGAGCAAATAACGGTCTTTCAAGCTGTAGTTAACACGACCGAAGAAACCGAGTTGAGATTCCCAAGACTCGCTACCACCTGAAGTTTGGGTACCGTTAGCCAAGGTGAATTGAGGATTGTTGATGTCAATCAAGTTGGTGATTTGTGACCAGCTGTAAGCATAGTCATATTTCACAGCATTCATACCAACCAAGAAGTGGAGGTGGTGGGTATCTTGAATGTTCAAATCGTAGTTTGAAGTCAAGTTCAAAGTTGAACGAGCTGCATCACTTGCACTGCGGTATACGTGGTCCGGGTTAGAACCGTTAGAAGTATATTGGTAGCAGTTCAACATGAATGCGTCTACGGTTGCAGGCATACCGTTGTATTGAGACCATTCGTTGGTTGCTTGAGCGCGTGATCCATCAGCATTGTATTTTGCTACAGGTGCTCCCCAAGTGTCACCACCGGTGAAACGGGTACCCGGAGTAAAGGATACAAATTCGTTGTTAGAGAAGGTGTAGTCCAAATCAATGGTCCAGTCTTTCAACGGAGTGATGGTCAAACCTGCGTTTGCACTGGTGTAGTTGGTAGTGCGGGTAGCAGTGTTAGCTGCAGCAGATTCGCAAGTAAAGTTACGCAACGGGTTGCCGTTTTCGTCAGTAGTAGTCAACGGGAAGGTAGGTCCCCAACGATAGAGGTAGTACCAAATATCGGCAGAAGTTGAGCTCGTAGCGTAAGCATAACGTTTTTGGCTTCTTGAATAAATCAAACCAGCGTGCAAATCCAAGTATTGGTTGATTTTGCTGTTGATACGAGCAGATGCATTCCAACGACGATAGTCATCGTGTTCAGCAGTCTTCATCATACCACTTTGATCCAAGTAACCAACAGACATATTATAAGTAGTGTTACCTGCGCGTCCGTTCACTGAAATATTGTGAGTTTGGGTGGGAGCCCATTCACGAACTACATAGTCATACGGGTTGTAGGTACGAACACCAATCTTTTGGTTTTGGTTACCCGGGTGAGCATACCAGTCACGGCCATACACCATCGGAGCGTAAGGATCCAAGGTTTCACCGTATTTTTCTTTCCATGCAACAGCTGCGTTGTAACCGTCACGGTCGATCAACCAGAATGCACCAACGGGAGTCATGGTACCAACACGTTCCGCTGCTTCAACAGTGTAACGCAATGCATCAACATCACCCATTTCGTATTCTTTAGCCATGTTTTGGAAAGCAACGTTTCCTGAGTATTGTACGTCTACGCGGTCAACATTAGCACCTTTCTTAGAGGTCAACAAGATAACACCGAAAGCAGCCTTAGCACCGTAGATAGAAGCAGAAGCAGCATCTTTCAAAACGGTAACAGACTCAATGTCGTTCGGGTTCACCAAGTTGATGGAAGGAATTTCCACGTTGTCCAACAAGATCAGGGGAGAGGATGAACCTTCGATGGAACCGATGGTACCACGGATACGCATCACAGGGTCAGAACCAACTTCCGCAGTCGGAACAACAACGCTCAAACCGGGAGCAGTACCTTGCAAACCACGACCAACGTCAGCGATCGGACGTGCAACCAAAGCTTCTTCCACGTTAACGGAAGTAACTGCACCGGAAAGGTTTTCTTTCTTTTGGGTACCGAAACCTACGACAACAGCATCTGCCAACATCGTAGCATCTTCCACCAAAATTACATCAACAACGGCACGGCCGTTGATTTCGACGATTTGATCTCTAAATCCCATGAAAGAGAAGACCAAACGTCCATTTGCAGGAGCAGAAATGGAATAAGAACCATTTTCATCGGCCATTGTACCGACTTGGGTTCCTTCCACCAGAACATAGGCACCGACAACCGGCTCTCCTGCACCGTCAATAACGGTACCCTTAACGGTAATGTTCTGTGCTGAGATGGTTCCAACTGCTAACAGCAGGGAACAGAGAACAAGCATTGCGCTGCGCAATGACTTTCTCATTCTTTCTGAAGTGAACATAAATAAGATTTTAGGTTTATAAAAAAACGTATTACTTTGGTTTTTGAACCGAATAATATCCACGTTTACACGGAATGCAAATTTGCAAAATATTTTTCTGAATATCAAAATCCGCGAAGAATATAATACAACAAGAAGATTGAAATTATCAATTTCATTCCTGTACCTAACAAAAAACCAACAAATGTGCCCCAGGCTGCACGGAAAGAGTCTTCTGAGGTCTTGCGTTCAATCCACAATTCCGCCAGATAAGCCCCCAAAAAAGAACCCACAATCATCCCCAATGGAGGGAAAAATGGAATCCCCACAAGCATGCCCACCAACGAAGCACGGGCCGCCGATTTGGATCCTCCGGTCTTGCGGGTGTAATATGCCGGAATCACATAATCCAAGATGGTCGCCGCTACCACGACGAACAACCAGATCCACATCCCGGTTGCCGACATCATTGTAGGATCATTGCCCCAAAAATACAAGAGAACCAGTCCGACATAACTCAACGGAGGACCGGGCAACACCGGAAGAAAACAACCCAAAAGTCCGATCACCCCCATCAGCAGGGCAACCACATCAATCAAGACATCCATAAAAGTTTGTGTTTAAGCTTATACAAAGGTAAGCATTGTTCGGGTTTTTTTTCTATTTTTGCCCAAAACCCTACGATATTATGTTTGCAAAAGAAATTTATCAGAACCGGCGCGCCCGGTTGGTTGAACAAATGGATAAAGGCATTCTACTCTTCCTCGGAAACAGCGAAGCCCCCCTCAACTACGTAAGCAACTGCTATAAATTCCGCCAAGACAGCTCCTTCCTGTACTTCTTCGGTTTGCAGGATCCTGATTTTGCCGCCATCATCGACGTGGAAAGTGGTGAAGAAATCCTCTTCGGCAACGACGTGGACATGGACGACATCATCTGGATGGGTCCCCAACCCTTCGTCAACGAAAAAGCCGCTTCGGTCGGTGTCAGCAAGAGTGCTCCCTTGAAAGAACTGGACAACTACTTGGCAAAAGCACTGCAACAAGGACGTAAGATCCACTATTTGCCGCCCTACCGCAACCACAACAAAATCCAATTGAACCGCTGGTTGAACATCCCCTTTGATGCCTTGAAACAAAATGCATCCGAAGCATTCATCAAAGCCGTTGTCAAACTGCGTCTGATCAAGGAAGATTGTGAAATTCAAGAAATCGAACAAGCTTGTAACCTGGGATATGCCATGCACATGACCGCCATGAAAATGGCCCGCTTGGGCATGATTGAACAACAATTGGTCGGCATGATGGAAGGCATCTGTGCAGCCGAAGGACACTTCCCCTCCTTCCCGATCATCCTCTCCCAAAACGGAGAAACCCTGCACAACCACATGCACCACCAAGTCCTCACCGACGGTCGCCTGCTGGTCATCGATGCCGGTGCTGAAATCAACTCCTGCTACGCATCCGACTTTACCCGAACCCTTCCTTCTTCCGGAAAATTCAACCAACGCCAACGCGAGATCTACGAAATTGTTTCCAAAGCCAACGACTTGGGTATCGCCTTGTCAAAACCGGGCATTACCTACACCCAAGTTCACTTGAGCGTAGCCCGCTTGCTCACCGAAGGTCTCAAGAATCTGGGCTTGATGAAAGGTGACGTGGACGAAGCCGTAGCCGCTGGTGCACACGCCCTGTTCATGCCGCACGGCTTGGGTCACCACATGGGTCTGGACGTACACGACATGGAGGATTTGGGTGAAAACTATGTGGGTTACGACGACACCTACAAACGCTCAACCCAATTTGGCCTCGCCTCCTTGCGCATGGGTAAGATGCTGGAAAAGGGACATGTGGTAACCGTAGAACCGGGTATCTACTTCATCCCTGCCCTCATCGAGCAATGGAAAGAAGAAGGCACCAACGCAGAATTCATCAACTTTGACCGTTTGGAAGCCTATTACGATTTCGGAGGCATCCGCATCGAAGACGACATTCTGTTGACCGAAGACGGCTGCCGCCTGTTGGGAAGCGAACGATTGCCTAACACTCCGGAAGCTGTAGAAGAGGCGATGCGACACGAATAAAATCCGCCTCGCTAAAAGGAGCAATGATTTCCGCTTCAATCGGAATATAAAACAGACGCTCCTGCAACGATTTGGGGACGTCCGACCAGCGAATGCGTCGGGCGTCTTTTTCTGTTGTCAATACAACCGCAGTCGGCGACTTTGCCACCCAGCGTTCCAGACTCCGCCACTGCGACGGGGTAAAGTCATGGTGATCCGAAAACTGACGGTGTCCCACCAACTGGTAATGGGAACGCACGTGCGTCACCAACGGACGATCGTCGGCAATGCCGGTAAACAAGTAGGCCCGGGGCGAATAAACATAACGAAGGTCCGCATTGGCGGTTCCCGGCTGGGGTTTTCCGTAGGTGAACCGGGAGAAGAACAACGGCTGGTCCTCGGTCAGGCGCAAATCCTTGCGCCATTGTTCGATTTCTTCCGGAGGAACTTCCGAGCCCGGATATTTGGTAACGACAACCACATCGGCCCGACGGATCTCTCCGGGCAGGTCTCGCAAACGACCCAAAGGCAAGAGGTGATCCCGATGCAACGGACGGCTATAATTCACCAGCACCACCGAACATTGTGGAAGCACCGCCCGGTGTTGAAAAGCATCGTCCAGGAGAATCAACTGCGGACGGACAGACTCCGGTTCAGCAAGCAGGGTCTCGATGGCCCGACGACGGTCGGCATCCACCACCACCCGGATGTGCGGAAATTTCCGTTTGATTTGCAAAGGTTCATCCCCAACCGAACGAGCCTCGTCCTCCACCAGAACTTCGCGATATCCCTTGGTCTTGCGTCCATATCCCCGAGAAATCACCGCCAAACGATGGTCCACTCCATATTTTCGGATCAGCCATTCGATGTGCGGAGTCTTGCCGGTCCCCCCAACGGTAATGTTCCCCACCGAAATCATAGGGACAGGATAAGACTTGCTCTTCCAGATTCCCTTATTATAAAAGAGGTGACGCACCTTCAAAGAAAGGTAGTACGGAAACAATAACAGAATATCAGTCAGTGGGGTCATAACAAGCAACAAAGGTAATAATTTTGTGAAGATTCACTATCTTTGCCCGCACTAAAACCTAAACGAATTATGTCCATTACCATTCACCAGGTCAGCCGACGACGGGAGCTGAAAAAGTTTATCAACTTCCCGAACCAGCTCTACAAAGGTTGCGAGAACTGGGTGCCCGCGATGACAATCGACGAGTTGGCCACCCTGGATCCCAAGAAAAACGCGGCCTTCCAACATTGCCGCGCCATCTATTTCCTAGCATACAAAGGACAGAAAATTGTGGGACGCATTGCCGGCATCATCAACGACAAAGCCAACGCCAGTTGGGGAGAAAACACCGTCCGTTTTGGCTGGTACGACGTCACGGACGACCTCGCAGTCAGCAAAGCCCTGATTCAAGCCGTTGCCGACTGGGGAAGCGCACAAGGAATGACGGTCATCAAAGGCCCCTTGGGTTTTTCCGACATGGACAAAGAAGGATTGCTGGTTGAAGGATTTGAGAACCTACCTTCCATTACCACCCTGTACAACTATCCCTACTACGGAACCCACCTGGAACAACTCGGATTCTGCAAAGATGTGGACTGGACCCAACGCATCATGAAAGTTCCGGACACCGTCTCGGAACGGACCCAAAGATTCGCAAAGACCATTGGCGAACTGGCCCAAGTCCGCATGCTGAAACCGAACTCCACCCGCGAAGTGAAAAAATACGGCAAAGGCGTTTTCGATTTGCTGAACCGCAGTTTTCAGGTTCTTTACGAATACTCCTTGCTCAACGACGAACAGATTCAGGCCTACATCAACCAATACATGCCGTTTATGAACAAAGACTTTGTGGCCATTGTCCTGAACCACGAAGACGAAGTAGTCGGCTTTGCTCTGACCATCCCGTCCCTGTCCAAAGCCATGCAGAAAGCCAAAGGCAAACTCTTCCCTTTCGGATTCATCCATCTCTTGAAAGGACTGAGACAACGAAAATTGGCAGAACTCCTGATGATCGGTATTGATCCCCGCTACCAAAACAAGGGACTGAACGCATTGATTTTTGAGCACCTGCACACCAACTTCATCAGACAGAACGTGGAATGGATGGTTACCAACCCGCAACTGGAAACCAACCACCCCTCCCTGAACCTGTTCTCCCGCTTTGACGCCCAACCGTACATGAGAAGACGCTGCTACACAGCACCCTTGTCCAAATTGGCCCGATAACCCCAAAACCAACCCGACAACCATGCGCATCGCACACATTGAACTCCCTGAAAAACCTTTGTTCCTGGCCCCGATGGAAGACGTAACGGACGCCTCGTTCCGCTACATCTGCAAACAATACGGTGCCGATATGATGTACACCGAGTTCGTTTCCTCCGACGGATTGATTCGCGATGCCCACAAGTCGCTGGAGAAACTCATCATTCACGACTACGAACGTCCCATCGGTATTCAGATCTACGGCCACATTCCGGAGGCGATGGTGGACGCTGCAATCCGCGTGGAGGCCGCCCAACCGGACCTCATTGACATCAACTTTGGCTGTCCTGTAAACAAGATTGCCCGCCGGGGTGCGGGTTCCGGCATGATGCGCGAGCCCGACAAATTGGTTGAAATCACCCGTCGGGTCGTACAAGCCGTCAAATTGCCCGTAACCGTCAAAACCCGCTTGGGTTGGGACGAAGATTCCAAAATCATCGTAGAACTGGCGGAACGCCTGCAAGATGTCGGCATTGCCGCCCTGACCATCCACGGCCGAACCCGCTGCCAGATGTACAAAGGGGAAGCCGACTGGACATTGATCGGCGCCGTGAAAAACAACCCCCGTATGAAAATTCCCATCATCGGAAACGGAGACATCTGCACCCCGCAACAAGCCGCTGATGCCTTCAACCGTTACGGTGTGGATGGCGTGATGATTGGACGTGCCACCTTCGGCCACCCGTCCATTTTCCGGGAAATCCGCCATTTTTTGAACACAGGCGAAGAACTTCCTCCCATGTCCGTAAACGACCTGGTCGAATTGGCGAAGGCCCATTTTCACAAATCCATTGAAGTAAAAGGGGACCGTGTCGGCCTGCTGGAAATGCGCCGCCACCTGGCAACTTACTTCAAAGGTTTGCCCAATTTCAAAGAGACCCGATCCCGCCTCGTCACCGAGAACGATCCCGCGGAAGTCATTAGGATTCTTGACAGTATCTCCCAAATCTGGGGGTGATTTTTTGTAACTTAAAGTATTTTGTCTATCTTTGCACCCCCTTAATTAGAGGGACGCAACAAAAAATTTTAGTATTAACTTAAAAATCAAGACAGTGGACACTTTAAGCTACAAAACAGTGTCGGCGAATTCAGCTACAGTAACCAAGGAGTGGGTCGTTATCGACGCTACTAACATGGTGCTCGGTCGTTTGGCTGCTCGCGTTGCAATCATGTTGCGCGGCAAACACAGACCGGACTACACTCCCCACGTTGACTGCGGAGATAATGTGATCATTATCAACGCCGAAAAAGTTCGCTTGACCGGAAAGAAATTGACGGACAAAGTTTACGTCCGCCACACCGGCTATCCTGGAGGACAACGTTTCGCAACCCCGAAAGAACTCCTCTCAAGAAAACCGACCGCAGTTGTAATGGAAGCCGTTCGTGGTATGCTTCCTAAAAATCGTCTCGGAGCACAATTGTTCCGCAACTTGCACGTTTACGCAGGTTCAGAACATCCCCACGAGGCACAACAACCCAAAATCATTAACTTATAATTAGAAAATTAAACAGAGCATGGAATTAATTAACGCCCTTGGAAGACGTAAATCAGCTGTTGCTCGCGTTTATGTGAACAAAGCCGGAAAGGGTAACATTACCATCAACGGTCGTACTTTGGAAGATTACTTCAAAGAAGATTCTCTCCGTTACATCGTAATGCAACCCCTCAACGTGACTGAAACTGCAGGCCAATTCGACATCAAAGCGAACTTGGACGGTGGTGGAATCAAAGGACAGGCTGAAGCACTTCGTTTGGCGATCTCTCGCGCTTTGTGCGAAATCGACAAAGAAGCTTACCGCTCAACCCTGAAGACCAACGGTTTCTTGACCCGCGATGCTCGTGAGGTTGAACGTAAGAAACCCGGTCGTCCCGGCGCTCGCAGACGCTTCCAATTCAGCAAACGTTAATATTATTTTAACACTGATTTACAAATTAGCACAGTCAGGATACAAAACCTCGGGACCCTACTGGCTACCCAGAAGTTTGTCCTGCTGCGGAAAATTCCGGGAACCGTGACGCTATTCCGGAATTGAAAAAAAGAGAACTCAACGAGAGTACAAAACATTAAAAAGACAAAACAATGCCTAGAACAAATTTCCAAGACTTACTCGATGCAGGTGTACACTTTGGACACATGAAGCGTAAATGGAATCCGAAAATGGCTCCCTATATCTTCATGGAGAAAAACGGTATTCACATTATCGACCTGCATAAGACAGTTGTTAAAGTTGAAGAGGCTGCAAATACTTTGAAACAATTGGCTTTGGCTGGCCGCAAAGTCCTCTTCGTAGCAACGAAAAAACAGGCTAAAGACATCGTTGCTGAACGTGCAGCTGCTGTAAATATGCCTTACGTGACTGAAAGATGGCCCGGTGGTATGTTGACCAACTTCCCGACCATCCGCAAAGCCGTAAAGAAAATGAATACGATCGACAAAATGATCGAAGACGGTACCTTCGAAACCCTCGCTAAACGCGAACGTTTGCAAGTTACCCGTCAAAGAGCCAAACTTCAAAAGAACCTCGGTTCTATCGCTGACCTCAACCGCCTTCCTGCTGCGTTGTTCGTAGTAGACGTTCAAAAAGAAATGAACGCGGTGAAAGAAGCAAACCGTTTGAATATTCCGGTTATCGCGATGGTTGATACTTGTTGCGATCCCACCCCGATTGATTACGTGATTCCGGCTAACGACGACGCTGCAAAATCCATTTCATTGATCATGGATGTGTTGTGCGAAGCTATCCGCGAAGGTTCTGAAGAACGTAGACTCGAAAAAGAAAAAGAAGCCAAAGTGGCTGCTGAACAAGCTGAACAAGCTCCTGCAGGCAAAAAATTGCGCCCCCGCAAAGGTGCTGCCAAAGAAGCTCCCGCAGCTGAAGAAGCTCCCGCTGTAGCAGAAGAAGTTAAAGAAGCTTAATTTTAGGAGGATTACTACTATGGAAATTAAAGCAGCAGACGTTGCGAAACTCCGCAAAATGACCGGTGCCGGTATGATGGACTGCAAAAAAGCGTTGGTGGAAGCTGACGGCGATTTTGAAAGAGCACAAGAAATCATCCGCGAAAAAGGTAAATTGGTTGCCGCTAAACGCGCTGACCGTGAAACTACCGAAGGTGCAGTAATCGCTAAAGTAAACGGTGGTCAAGCTATCTTGACTTGCTTGGGTTGCGAAACTGACTTCGTAGCTAAAAACGAAGAATTCCAAGCGTTGGCTAACGCTATCGCTGATGCAGCATTGGCAAACATGCCTGCTGACATGGAAGCTTTGATGGCTGTATCTGTAAACGGTATGACCATTGAAGACGCAATTACCCAACAAACTGGTAAGAGCGGTGAAAAACACGCAATTCCCTTCTATGCAAAATTGGAAGCTCCCTACGTGGCTGAATACATCCACACCAATGGCAAAGTAGCAACCATCGTTGGTTTCAGCAAAGCTATTGACGCTCAAGTAGGTCGCGAAATCGCTATGCAAGTTACCGCTATGAACCCGGTATCTGTAAGCAAAAACGATTGCCCGCAAGAAGTGATTGACAAAGAAATGGAAATTTACCGCGAACAAATCCGTTTGGAAGGCAAACCTGAAAACATGGTTGAAAAAATCGCCTTGGGTAAATTGAACAAATTCTTCAAAGAACAAACCCTCGAAGATCAAACCTTCGTTAAAGATGGCAAGATCTCTGTGGCTGAGTACTTGAAAACTGTTGACGCTGAAGTGAAAATCACTGGCTTCTTCCGTTTCTCTTTGAACGACTAATTCCATTCAAATCCCATAGCAAGAGGTTGACCCACCCGGTCAACCTCTTCTTTTTTTATCCCCTGACGGCAAAAAAAAGAGACAGCCGTTGGGCTGCCTCCAATATGTTTGTGCTGGTAGCACGGACTATTTGATAACGCCGAGTTCTTTACCGATCTTGGTAAAGGCAGCGATACATTTGTCGAGGTGTTCGCGTTCGTGACCTGCAGAGATTTGTACACGGATACGTGCTTGATCCTTGGGAACAACCGGATAGTAGAAACCTACAACGTAGATACCTTCTTCCAACATGCGTTGTGCCATCACTTGGGACAATTTAGCATCGTACAACATCACAGCGCAGATAGCCGATTGAGTCGGTTTGATATCGAAACCAGCTTCTTTCATCTTTTCAACGAAGTAAGCGGTATTTTCGTGCAATTTGTCTTGCAACTCGTTGGTGCGAGCCATCATATCGAACATGCGGATACCGGCAGCAGCCACCATCGGAGGGATGGAGTTTGAGAACAAATACGGACGTGAACGTTGGCGCAACATTGCGATGATTTCTTTCTTACCTGTGGTGAAACCACCGATAGCACCACCGAAGGCCTTACCGAGGGTACCGGTGATGATTTCAATTTTGCCACGAAGGTCGAATTCTTCGGTAGTACCACGACCGGTACGACCTACCACACCTGCAGAGTGTGATTCGTCCACCATAACCATGGCATCGTATTTTTCTGCCAAAGCGTAGATTTGGTCGAGGGGAGCAACGTTACCGTCCATAGAGAACACACCGTCGGTAACGATGATGCGGTGACGTTGGGCTTGAGCCAGTTTCAAGCAGTTTTCCAGCTCTTCCATGTTGGCGTTGGCATAACGGTATCTTTTTGCTTTGCAAAGACGTACACCGTCGATGATGGAAGCGTGGTTCAAAGCATCAGAAATGATGGCATCTTCTTCGCCGAAGAGGGGTTCAAACACACCACCGTTGGCATCGAAGCAAGCTGCATACAAGATGGTGTCTTCGGTTCCGAAGAACTCAGCAATCTTGGCTTCCAATTGTTTGTGGAGATCTTGGGTACCGCAGATGAAACGTACGCTGGACATACCGTATCCGTGGGTATCCAAAGCTTCCTTCGCAGCGTCGATCAACTCTTTGTTGTCGGACAAGCCGAGGTAGTTGTTTGCACAGAAGTTCAATACGTCTGCACCAGTATTTACTTTGATCGCAGCACGTTGGGGAGAAGTGATGATCCGTTCGTTTTTATACAGACCTGCATTTTCGATCTCTTGGAGTTCGTTTTGCAAAAAAGCTTGAAAATTGTTGTACATAGTCGTTAAAATATTTGTACAAAGATATGGATTTCTATTTGTTTTCGTAAAATTTCTTTATTGTGATTACATTTGCAAGTTAATGCCAACCCCGAGGGTTGTTGGCATAATAATTGAGTGTAAAATAGGCCCTAAAATCAGCTTAAATTAATGACATACTATATGAAAAAATTAATCGTTCTTAGCCTTTTGGCCTTGTTGGGAGTGGGAGCAACCACCCAAGCTCAAGAAGGAGCCTCAACGATTCATCTGTCGTTGACGGAAGCACAAAACCACGCCTTGGAACACAACCGTTCCTTGCAGAATGCAGCTTTGGACATTCGCATCGCGGAAGCGGAGCGCTGGAAAACCATCGCCTCCTTCCTTCCCCAAGTGAATGCCAGCCTGGACTACCAAAACTTCTTCGGTTACAAAATGGACCTGGGAGGTTTCTCGATTGCAATGCCCGCCTACGGTTCGTTGGGTCTGACCACCTCAATGGCTTTGAGCGCATCCCAAATCATCGGCCTCCAACTGACCGAGATTTCTACCCGCATGTCGGAAATCAACCAACAAATTACCGAACAAGACATCACCAGCCAAGTGAAGGTCCTCTACTTCTCTACCCTGGTGACCGAAGAGACCATCAAACTGCTCTCTGAAAACTTGAACAACCTGCGACAACTCCACAGTTACTCACAAAAAGCCGTAGAAGTAGGAGCTGCAGAACAAGTGGACGCAGACCAGTTGCTCGTACAAGTAGCAACCATGGAAAGCGGACTGAACGCAGCTAAAAGAAGTTTGGAAATGGTTTACAACGCAATGCGCCTGCAACTCTGTTTGCCGGTGGATACCGAAATCGTGCTGACCCAAGGCTTGAACGACCTGCTCAATGCAGAAGAATCAACCCGTCTGTTGGCTGCGGACTTCCTCCCGGAAAAGAACTTCACCCTGCAATTGCTCGAAGAGAGCACCGAGATGAGCAAAAAACAAGTACGCATGGCACAATGGGCCTATGCTCCGACCATCAGTGTGTTCCACCAATACAGCACCCGCAAGTACTTCAGCGATGAAAAAACCATGAACATGACTCCTCCCAACTTGTTGGGTATCTCCTTGTCTGTTCCGATTTTCTCAAGCGGTTCCCGCTACAGCGCCGTACAATCTGCCAAACGCAGTTACGAAAAACAACTCAACACCTTGGCGGATACCCAAGATGCCATGGAAATCCAACACCGCCAACTTTGCTACAACCTGGTTTCGGCCCAAGAAGATTTCCAAAACCAAGCAAACAACGTAGAAGTGACCCAACGCGTCTTCGACAACATGGCGAAGAAATACGAACACGGCCACGCATCCAGCATGGACTTGACCACGTCAAGCACCAACCTTATTTCAGCCCAAAGCAGCTACGTACAAAGCTTGCTCGAATATGTAAAAGCAACCATTGAGTTGGAAAAATTGTTGAATTTATAAAGCGATAACATAATGAATAAGATTGTAATGCTCGGTCTCGCCACCGCCGTGGTTCTGACCTCCGGTTGCAAAGGCCAACCGCAACAAACCGAAACCGTTGCAGCGACCACTGAACGGGTGGAACGCGTAGAAGCAACCGTGTTGAAAGAAACTGAAATTGCCCGTCAATTGGAATTGTCCACCACTTTGAATGCCTATGAAACCTTGAATGTGGCACCGTCCCTCACCGGACTGATCGAACACATCTATGTGGAAGAAGGTGCAAAAGTAAAGAAAGGGGATATGTTGGTGCGCATGGACCAAAACCAATACACCACTACCCAATTGGCCTTTGCCAACTTGGAAACCGAAATGCAACGCAGCAAAGCATTGTACGAAAGCGGTGCGCTCTCACAACAAACCTACGACCAAGTATGCTTGAACTACGAGCAAACCAAGAAATCACTGAACTTCTTGGAAACCAACACCTTCGTAAAAGCTCCCTTTGCAGGTGTGATTGCTTCCAAAAACTACGAAGACGGTGAGTTGTACGGTGGCCAACCGATCTTGACCTTGATCGACATCGCAAAACTCAAAGCCATCCTCAGCGTTCCGGAAACCTACTTCCCGATGATCAAAGAAGGCATGACCTTGACCTTGACTTCGGACATCTATCCGAACAAGACTTTTGATGCCAAAGTCGAAACCGTCTTCCCGACTGTAGATGCCAACACCCACACCTTCCAAGTTCGTATTGTATTGAACAACAGCGACAACCTCTTGCGTCCGGGTATGTTTGTGCGTACCTCAATGGCCATCGGAAAATCCACCGCATTGGTGGTTCCTTACCAAGGTGTCCTGAAACTGTTGGGCTCTAACGAACGCTATATCTACATCGAAAGAAACGGCGTTGCCAAACGCATCTTTGTCGAGTTGGGCGAACGCTACGATGACCGTATCGAGATCATCAGCGAAGAACTCGTACCGGGCGACCGTATGATTACTACCGGCCAAGCCCGTTTGGTAGATGGTGTTAAATTGAACATTGTAAACGTAGTTGAATAATGAGTATTTACAAAACCGCGATTAACAAGCCGGTAACGACGATCCTGGTCTTCGTTGCGGTGGCCATCCTGGGGTTGTTCTCCCTGGCCCAACTGCCGATCGACCAATTCCCGGAGATGGAACCTCCGTACGTTACCGTGATGACGACCTATCCGGGCGCCAACGCGTCTGAGATTGAGACGAACGTCACCAAAATGATTGAAAATACCTTGAGTTCTGTGGACGGACTCAAAGAAATGACCTCCAACTCCCGCGACAACATGTCCATGGTCGCCTTGGAAATGGAGTGGGGGCAAAACTTGGATGAAGTCATCAACGACATCCGCTCGTTCCTCGACATGGTTCGGGACAACTTGCCGGATGGTTGCTCCAACCCGCTCATCTTCAAGTTCAGTTCCAGCTCCATGCCGATTGCTCAGTATGCCATTACTGCCGGCGAAAGCTACCCTGGGTTGGACAAGATCCTCAACGACGACGTGATTCCCCAATTGAACATGGTGGACGGTATCGGTAACATTTCGTTGTCCGGTAGCCCCGAACGTTACGTTTACGTTGAATTGGACCAAGCCAAACTGGATGCCTTCGGATTGAGCGTGGAACAAGTGTCCAATGCAGTAGCGGCCAACAACCTCAACCTTTCATCCGGTACCATCAAAATCAACAAGGAACAGTATTCCATGCAAGTACGCAGCGAATACCTCGAAAGTGATGAAATCAACGACATCGTCATTTCAGCCACTCCGACCGGCAAGAAAGTCTTTGTCAGAGACGTTGCCATCATCCGAGACACCTTGAAGGACCTTTCCTTGGACGAAAAGATCAACAGCCAGGAAGGTGTCCGCATGATGATCACCAAACAAACCGGCGGTAACACCGTTAAGATTTGTAAAGAATTGACTGAGGAATTGGCAAAGATTGAAAAACGCTTGCCTTCCGATATCAATTTCGAAGTCATCTACGATTCTTCCGACGAAATCAAGAACTCCATCGACTCCTTGAAAGAGTCCATCTTCTACGCATTGTTGTTCGTGGTCCTGGTGGTGCTCCTGTTCCTGGGCCGCTGGCGGGCAACCTTCATCATCGGCATCACGATTCCGATTGCTTTGATTGTTGCTTTCGTGTACTTGTTCTTGACCGGTAGTTCCATCAACATCATCTCCCTCTGTTCGTTGACCGTCGCCATCGGTATGGTTGTGGACGACGCGATTGTGGTCTTGGAAAACATCACCAAACACATTGAACGTGGTTCCAACCCGCGCGAAGCGTCCATCTATGCAACCAACGAGGTTTGGGTATCCGTAATCGCCACCACTTTGGTAATTGTCGTGGTATTCGTTCCCTTGACCATGTTGAAAGGTATGGCCGGTATCATGTTCAAAGAATTGGGATGGATTGTCACCATCGTAGTATGTACCTCAACAGTCTGCGCGATTACCTTGACCCCGATGCTCTGCTCGAAATTGTTGAAGGCTCAAAAAGTGGAAATCGACGAACACGGTCACTTGGTCAACGTCCAAGAGCGCGTGGGCTGGTACGACAAATACATTGTGGGCTTCCTCAACAAAGTGGACAACTGGTATGCAAAAATTCTGCGTATATGCTTGCGTAACAAGAAGACCACCTTGTTCGTATCCATGGTGCTGTTCGTACTTTCGTTGCTCCCGATGATCATGGGCAAGATCGGTACAGACTTCATGCAACAAACCGACAACGGCCGTTTGAGTGTCAACGTCGAACTGCAACGCGGTACCCGTATCGAAGAAACTTTGAAGACAGCCCGTTACCTGGAAGAACGTATCCGCACCCTGGTGCCGGAAGTACGCATGCTCTCCACCTCTGCCGGTAGCAACGATGATGCCGGTGTCGGAGCCATGTTCTCTTCTACGACAAACAACAAGATTTCCATGACCGTGGTTTGTACCAAGAAAGGCCAACGCGAACGCACCATCTTTGAGATTGCGGAAGTGATCCGTCAAGAATTGGCTACCTACCCGGAAGTTATCAACTTCCAATGTAATGCGTCGAGTGGCTTTGGTGGTGGTGCTTCCACCGTTGACATCGAAATCTACGGACACAACTTTGACCAAACGAACATTGTGGCTCAAGAAGTCAGCCAAATGGTCCGTTCAAAGATCAAAGGTGCCCGTGACATCAAGATCAGCCGTGACGAAGACCGCGCCGAACTCAAACTCACCATTGACAAAGAGAAAGCTGCTTTGCACGGTTTGACCTCAGCAACCATTTCCACCTACGTCCGTAACCGGATCAACGGTTCTGTTGCAGGTTACTTGAAAGAAGACGGTGATGAATACGACATCGTGGTTCGTCTGATCGAAGAAAACCGCAACTCCATCACCGACATCGAGGACATGACCATTCCTTCTCCGATGGGCGGTCTGATCAAATTGACCGAAGTGGCTCAAGTGGAAGAATACTGGGCTCCCCCGACCATCGAACGGAAATCCCGTCAACGTGTCTTGACCGTCAAAGTAACCCCCTACGAAGTATCCTTGGGTGAAATGGCCCAACAAATTGAAGCAGAATTGGCCCAAATCGGTTTCCCGACAGGGGTTACCTACCGCATCTCGGGTAACTACGAAGACCAACAAGAAACCTTCGGCAACATGGGTCTGCTCCTGGCTTTGATCGTGTTGTTGGTATACGTTGTGATGGCTTCCCAATTCGAATCCTTCTCCAAACCGGCCATCATCATGATGTCCGTACCCTTCGCCTTGTCCGGTACGATTTTGGCCTTGTGGATCACCGGTACTTCACTCGATATGATCGGTGCCCTTGGTTTGGTGATGCTCGTGGGTATTGTGGTGAAAAACGGTATCGTCTTGGTGGACTACATCAACTTGATGCGCGACCGGGGCTATGAACTGAGCGAAGCAATTGCCCTCTCCGGTGCATCCCGTCTGCGCCCGGTATTGATGACAGCCTTCACCACCGTCCTCGGTATGGTACCGATGGCATTGAGTCAAGGGGAAGGTTCTGAAATGTGGCAACCCCTCGGTATCGTCGTAATCGGCGGTCTGTTGGTTTCCACCATCGTAACCTTGATCATTGTTCCGATCTTCTACGCCATCATGTCCCGCCACGGCGAACGCGACAAAGAAGCGCAAAACCGCAAGGCATTCATCTTTATGCAATTGGCTGCAGACGATGCAGAAGCTAATAACCAACAATAACCTACGTCAACCATGAAAGCTGTATTTATTGTATTTAACCAAGCCAATACGGAACGTGTTGAATATTTGTTGGACCAACTGAGCATCCGTGGATTCACCTTCTTCGAAGACGTCCAAGGTCGCGGTACCAACGGGGGCGAACCCCGTCGTGGTACCCACACTTGGCCGGAAATGAACTCTGCGGTCATCACCGTGGTCCAAGACGATCAGGTACACGACTTGCTCCAAACCATCAAGAAGTTGGACAACCGTAACAAAGAAGTCGGTGTTCGCGCTTTTGTTTGGAATATCGAGCAAACCGTGTAACTTTGATGCATGGAAAGTATCAAAACGATTTACAAAATAGGACGAGGCCCATCCAGTAGCCATACCATGGGTCCTCAAAAAGCTGCGAAGATGTTTCGGGACAACTATCCCGAAGCATCTTCGTTTGTTGTTACGCTGTACGGAAGCCTGGCAGCCACCGGCAAAGGCCACATGACTGATATCGCTTTGATGGATGTACTGACAGACGGCTATTCCGAAAACAAGGACCGGGTCACCATCCTCTGGGAACCCGAAACCTTCTTGCCGGAACACCCGAACGGCATGCGTTTCCAGGCCTACGACGAGAACAGAAATCTGATGGGCGAGCAAACCATCTTCAGCGTCGGTGGCGGAGACATCAGCCTCACCGGCAAACGGGAAAAAGCCGAGGACTTGTACCGAGAATCCACCATGGAAGAAATCATGGCCTACTGCAAAAACCACGGTTACTCCTTCTGGGAATATGTGTATGCACACGAAGACAGCGACCTGGAAGACTACCTAGCGGAAGTCTGGCGTGTGATGCAAGAAGCGGTTCTACGGGGTCTGGACAACGAGGGCGTGCTGCCCGGCGGACTAAAAGTCATCCGCAGGGCTTCTGCCTACTACCAACACTCCCGCAGCTACCACGGATCCATGCAACGCCGCGGATTCAAATTTGCCTACGCCCTGGCCGTTGCTGAAGAAAATGCCAGTGGCGGCATGATTGTCACGGCCCCCACTTGTGGGTCCTGCGGTGTGCTCCCCGGCACGCTTTACCACCTGAAACAAAGCTATGACTTCTCCGACAAGAAGATCTTCAAGGCCCTGGCTACTGCCGGATTGATTGGCACCCTGATCAAAACCAACGCATCCATTTCCGGAGCGGAGGTTGGTTGCCAGGGGGAAATCGGTACGGCCTGCTCCATGGCCTCTGCCGGAGCGACTCAACTCTTCGGGGGATCCATTGCCCAAATTGAGTACGCTGCCTCCATCGCAATGGAACACTTCCTGGGGCTGACCTGTGACCCGATCTGTGGTCTGGTGCAGGTTCCTTGTATCGAACGCAATGCCTTTGCCGTTGCCCGATCTGTGGATGCAACCCAATACGCCCTGATGTCGGACGGCACGCACATTGTATCCTTTGACACCGTAGTGGAAGCCATGAAGCAGACTGGCCACGACCTTCCGTCCCTGTACAAAGAAACGGCGGCCGGCGGGTTGGCAGTTTTGCTAGGTAAAAAATAATGTGTAACTTCGCTTTTTGAACAAACGATAGAAACGACGATGAAAAAACTACTGCTTTTGGCTTTTGTTTCCTTGCTTTTCGTAAGCACCGAAGCCTTCTCTCAAATCCGTTTGGGAGCCAAAGCTGGCTTGATCAGCAGTGAACGTTCCTATACTGAGTACCAAGGTGGTGTGGCCCTCCAAGTCGGTCTCCCGCTCATTGGTCTGAAAGTTCAACCGGAGCTCCTGTACAGCTATAGCCCGAACATTGGCTTCCTGCAGGTCCCCGTACATGTCCAATGGGGTCTGGATCTCATCTTTCTTCGCCCTTACTTGTCTGTCAGCCCTTTTGCGAACATCCTGCTTCACCACAATTATGTTGGCGGATCTCCGACGAAGTTCGGTTATGGCGTTGGACTAGGGGGAGGTCTTGATATCTGGCGTCTGCAACTTCAGGTCCAATACAACCTCTCCGAAGACAAGCTCCTGCGAGGAACCCAAGTCTCTGTGGCCTACTTCTTTTAACCCGAAATACAAACTTTAAAATATCAAGCATTATGACAAACATTACTGACACAAATTTCGAAGAATTGGTATTGAAATCCGATGTACCTGTCTTGTTGGACTTCTGGGCTCCCTGGTGCGGTCCCTGCAAAATGTTGACTCCCATCGTAGAAGAGTTGGCTGCTGAATTTGAAGGCAAATGGATGATCGCCAAATGCAACGTTGACGATGCAAGCCAAGTTCCGATGAAATACGGTATCCGCAACATCCCCACCTTGTTGTTCTTCAAAAACGGTGAAATGGTTGAAAAATTGGTAGGTAGCACCACCAAGGCAGCCATCATTGCCAAAATGGAATCTTTGTAATTGATTAACGTCTTAATTAGGAGGAACCAACCATGAGAAGATTCATTGTTACTGCTGCCTTGTTGCTTGGTCTGACGGCAATCACCGCTGAGGCACAAATCAAATTTGGTATTAAAGGTGCTTTTACCTACACCTCTCTCAACCTGAAAGAAGCCACATGGAATGATATGGTTGACAGCAAAACCGGTTACAATTTCGGAGCAGCTTTGAACATTGATCTTCCTCTCGGTTTTGCCATCCAACCAGAAATTGCCTACATCCAAACCGGATCCCAACTGGAATTTGATGTTCCCATCCTCGGCAAACAAACCGTTGATTTGAACGTGGGCAGTTTGGAAATTCCGGTAGCACTCCAATGGGGTATTACCTTGGGCCCCGTCCGCCCCTTTGTACAATGTGTTCCCTACTTGACCATTCCCTTGGCGCACACCATGAAAGTGAACTCCGAAACCTTGAAGTTGGAAAACAACGACGATCTTTGGAGCAAAGTTAACGGTGGTGTTGGCGTCGGCTTCGGTTTGGACGTATGGAAATTGCAACTCTCTTGCCGTTACAAATGGGATTTGGGTAACATTGTTCAATTCGATGGACAAAGTGCTGGCGACATCGCTGGAGAAGCGATTAGTGCCATGAAAGAAGAATCCAAAATGAGCGGAGTCGAAGTATCATTGGCTCTTTTCTTCTAATTTTAGACTGAACAAAAAACAACAGAGGGTGTACTGATACGCACAGTAGAAGTCACCCTCTATTCTTTTTCACTATGAAATCTCCCGTCGAATCCATTTTGAATTTGCTGGACAAGGACTGGCAAGCGTACCGCGAGGTCTTCTTCTCTGTGCTATCCACAGAGAACCGGCTCCTGAATCAAATCAATGCTTACCTGGGGCAAAATGGGGGTAAACAAATCCGCCCCATGCTGTCGTTGTTGACCGCCCGCGCCATCCTGGCCGGAAGCGATCATCCCATCGATTTCAACCGCGCCCTGGGCTGCGCTGCCGTAGCCGAACTGATTCATACTGCCACCTTGCTTCACGACGACGTCGCGGATGACAGCGATGTGCGTCGGGGGAAACCGACCGTCAAAGCCAAATTTTCCGCAGCGGCCTCCGTCCTCGTCGGAGATTTCTGGTTGTCCCGTGGATTGAAAATCCTCATCGACAATCGTTGCGACTATGCCGTCCTCCAAAGCTTTGCCCTGGCCCTGGACCAACTCTCCAGCGGAGAAATGTTGCAAATGGAATGTGCAGACGACCTGAGAACTACAGAATCAGACTATTACCAAATCATCTCCTGCAAGACCTCCAGCCTCTTTGTGGCAACCCTCAGAAGTACCGCCATCGAGATGGGAGCATCACCGGAAGTCTGTGAAAGCATCTGCGAATTTGCTGAGCAACTCGGCCTATCCTTCCAGATTCGGGACGACATTTTTGACTACAGCCCTCAATTGGAAACCGGAAAAGCAGGCGGTAGCGACATCCTGGAACGCAAAATCACCTTACCCCTCCTGGGTGCCTTCCACAAAGCAGATGAGACCCCCGAAGGACAACAGGAAAAAGCAGCCCTGCTGGCCGCTATCGAACAAATTGACCCGACAGAAAACAAACCGGAGTACGAAGCCATCCAACAACAGACACAGGCCTTTGTTCTTCGATACGACGGAATCGCTTACGCCGATCAGGCCCTGAATGTATGCATTCAGAAGGCTAAAAAAGCATTGGATGTACTGGTAGATTCGCCGTACAAAACGGCCCTCTTGAACTTAACGGACTACATGTGCGTCCGAACCCGCTAACAAACAATCCAGCAACACCAAGGCAGCAACGCTTTCTACCACAACCGGTGTTCGCAAAGCGAAACACACATCGTGACGGCCTTGGATTGCCAAACCGACCACAGCCTGGGATGCTTCATCCCAGGTTTTTTGTTCCTTGGCAATGCTGCTTGTTGGCTTGAAAGCCACTCGAAAAACCACGGGGTTGCCGTTCGTCAATCCTCCGTTGATTCCGCCGGCTCCATTCTTAGCGGTACGACCACCCGGCCCTGTATAAGGATCGTTGTGTTCAGAACCTCGCATTCGAGCCGCCTGAAAACCATCTCCAAACTCAATACCCCGAACCCCAGGAATTGAGAAAATGCCGTGGGCCAAGAGCGACTCCACCGAATCAAAGAACGGCTCACCCAGGCCAACCGGAACCCCCTCACACGAACACTCCACCACAGCCCCCAAAGAGTCTCCCTCACACCGGCAGGTTTCCAACAATGTCTCGACCGCAGGTGCAGACTCGTCCTGTACCGGAAGACCTCCCAATTCCACCACCTTGGCACCAATGGAAAGGGATGCCGGCAACATTTTCTGGGCAACGACTCCAGCAGCGACAAGCGCCAAGGTCATTCGACCGGAAAAAACCCCTCCTCCAGCAGTCTCTTGATAGCCCTGGTACCGAACCCCGGCAACCCAATCGGCATGACCCGGACGAGGCACCTGCTTCAGACCATCGTAATCGCGGGAACGCTGGTTCCTGTTTTCAAAAATCACCGTCAACGGGGCACCGGTCGTATAGCCATTGGCCACTCCCGACAAGAATACAGGCACATCCGCCTCTACCCGCGGAGTCGTTCCCAAACGCCCCCCACGACGACGGGCCAAAGCCGCTTCAAAATCCTCCGGCGACAACGGAATGCCCGCCTTCGGAGCATCCATCACAACACCGATACAAGGTCCATGCGACGCACCGAAACAAGTAATGCGAAAATAGCGTCCAAACTGATTCATTATTTCTCTCCCGGATAACCGATTAAAGGTTCAAACAAAGACTCAAAACAAGGAAAGGACTTACCAATGCACTTGGTATCGTCCAGGATCACCTCCCCATGGCAACCCAAGGATGCCACGCGCAAAGCCATGGCAATCCGGTGATCCGAACGGCTGGAGAATTCACCACCTTGCAGCAGGTTTCCGGAGAAAATCCGACGCACCAGCGACATTCCTTCCACCTCCATCCGGTCCCCATCGATGGTCACTTCCATGCCCATCTTCCGGAACTCGTGGTAGATAGCATCGGCCCGATTGCTTTCCTTGTTAATCAAGCGATTTACCCCATACAACACACTTTTTCCCTCACAAAACGCTGCCAGAACAGTCAAGATGGGGAACAAGTCCGGCGAATGGGTAGCATCGTATTCAAACGCCCTCAAACGGCCGAAACGAACCCGAATTCCAAAACGGGTTTTGCTCACCCGGGCGCCGCATTCCTTCAAAATATCCAAAATCACGCGGTCCGCCTGGTAGGATTTTGTATCCAGGCCCTTGACCAGAATATCTCCAAAAATAGCCGCCGCCACAAAGAAATTGGACGCTGAACTCCAGTCGCCCTCCAACGTCAAATCGGCCGCCTTGTACTGCTGTTTGCCAGGAATCTTGAAAATGAGGTTATCCTCCTTGCGCTTGAAACTGATGTCAATGCCGAACTTCCGGATCGTATGCAGGGTCAACAGGATGTAGGGCACACTCGTCGCCTCTTCCACCTCCAGTACACTGTCCTTCTTGCTCAACGGCAGGGCCATCAGCAAACCTGAGATCAGCTGCGACCCTTTCTTGCCCGAAAGTTTGTATTCTCCTCCGGTCAAGGGGCCATTGACCAAAGCCGGCAAAGTCTCTTTGTCCGACAATAGACAACTTGCCCCAAAAATCTCCAAGGCTTCCTTGCAACCATACATCTCCCGTCGCAAAAGACTGCCCTCTCCGGTGATGGTAACACCCTCACCAATTTGAGCGGCAATCGGTATCGTAATCCGGGACAACAAGCCCGATTCTCCGACGAACAAATGCAACGTCTCCGGAGCCAACATGCTGGTCGTCATCTCTCCAAAGAAAGGAATTTTCTGATGCACTTCTTTCGGGAAACGAATGCCCTGAATCTCCAGGCGGCTACCGCCCAAGGTCACCTTCGCGCCCAACTGCTTGGCAATCCCCAACGCAGCATCCACATCGTCGCAAGTACAGAAATTCTCAAACACACTCTTGCCCTTGGCCATCGATGCCGCCAGGATGGTCCGTTGGGCCACACTCTTGGACGAAGGAATCTGCACACTGCCGGCGACGTGTTTCGAAGGCGTCAAGGTACGGAATTGGGGAAAATGCACCTGTCCCTCGGCTGTCTTGGAGGTATCATCCAGGGTAAAATACATCATCGGAGCTCCGAAGCGATGGGACTCCAGCCGGGTGTAGGTCCCCGTACGACCAATGGCAAAGGCCATCAGTTTGATCTTTCCTTTCTCCAGGTACTCATTCTCCTCGTACAAGGAAAGTATGCGTTCACAATCGTCCACACTCTCCTCTTTGGCCACAATCTTGACTATATCGGCCTTCAACTTAATCGCCTTCTTGATTTCCTGTAACAAGAGCTCGCGCGTCGGTGTCTCGCGGAAATTGTGGTAGGATGCAATGACTTTGACCCCCAACTTCTGAGCATAACGGCGCACCTCCGAGAAGATGTGCTGTGCAGCCTCCATATCCATATCAATGTATGCCGCCCCAGCGTCCATTGCTCGCATCAACAAACGTCGCTTTGCCTGCTCGTCGTAGCGCGAAGTCGTCCGACACGTCGCCACCAACGGCAGCGTGGTAGAGTGGAAGACCTCGGTCACATCCTCTTCCTCCAATTCAGACAAATCTATGCGGATCTCTACAGCAAGGCCCACCCCATATCGGCTGCGCGCCTCGTCTACAAACTCCTCACAACGGACCAATGCCGACTTAATCGCATCGACACCCTTATTACCCAGACTAATGCAAATCATATAACATTTCCTCCATTTGCTTGAGTGAAATTTCTTCTATACAAGGCCATCCCAAGTCCCTCAAGAACACCACCCGGACCTGGTCCATGGCAAACTTCTTCTTATCGTGCCGAATGGCAACCATCAAACGGTCCACCCGGGTCCTGAACTCCGTCGCATAACCCAAGGATCGAAGATCGGACAACAAGCCTTCCAACACACCCTCTGACAAACCATAGCGGGTCGAAAGTTTCAAGATCACAGCTATCCCACAAGCCACAGCCTCTCCGTGCGACCACGTCCCCCGAGCCTCCAGCATCTCGAGCGCATGCCCAACCGTATGCCCAAAATTCAGCAACCGACGCATGTCCTTTTCCCGCTCATCTTCACGAACCACTTTCTCTTTAAGGGCCACTGCACGCTCCACCAACTCGGCAAAAGCCGTCCACTCCCGTTCCAACACCAACTGGGGATCCGGACGACCGGCAAACATCCGGACAGTCCGATGATAGGACGCCTCGTCAAACAGCATAAACACCTTCAACATCTCAGCCAAACCGCTGTAAAACTCCCTTTCGGGCAAGGTCCTCAAAAATTCCAGATCCCGAACAATCTTGGTAGGCTGTGTAAACGTTCCGACCACATTCTTGTAGATACCCCAGTTCACTCCATTCTTTCCCCCGACCGAGGCATCCACCATGGCCAGCAAGGTCGTTGGAACAAAGGCAAATTCCACACCGCGTTTGAAAACCGAAGCCACAAAACCACAAAGATCGGTAACCATCCCCCCTCCCACTCCAATCAAAAACGCATCGCGGTCAGCTCCAATCTCGACCAAGTCAGCAATGATACCTCCCGCCGTATCCCAGCTTTTCCGGTTCTCCTCAGCCGAAATCCGAATACAAGGATTATCCGAAAACAATTCGGGGTACAAACGGTAGATTTGGGCATCCACCAGGAAGATGGGACGCCGTTCGTGCGGAATTATGGTAGAAAAATCAAGCATCTTGCAAATTTAATAAATCTTTTTTTGGAACATAGGAAAAAAACACTACCTTTGCAACCGCAATGTTTACCAGAACACTGCCAATTGCCCAGATGGCGGAATCGGTAGACGCGCTGGTCTCAAACACCAGTGGGGTAACACCTGTGCCGGTTCGACCCCGGCTCTGGGTACGAAAAGAGGAAAGTCAATCTTTCCTCTTTTTTTGTTTTGCCCCTAATGGAGTCGCTTCCTGGTTAGACCAAGACCCATTTCCCCAAAAAATAAGGGGAGGGACTTCACAGCCACTCCCCTTACGGATCAAACAATTATTAACCAAAATCATTTATTATGAAAAACCAATCAATCTAACTCATTCACTTCAGAGTTTGTCTTATTCTTTTACAATTCCCGTACCAAACTTAAAACGAACCTGAAAATTTAGATTGATTTTCGGCTAGAACCAGAAACTGATGCCCGCCAGGAAGTAGTGAAATGACACGTGAGCCATAAGTCCATCTGTCGATTTCAAATCCGCATCCCACTGCACATACGAGAGCGAAGCAGATACTCTACCAAAATCGACGCCAAAAGAAGGACTCACAAACTTGAATTCCGGATTAAAAAATGCCATACCCAATTTCACTCCAACAAATGGACG